>JADJYG010000001.1 GCA_016719895.1 Saprospirales bacterium
TGCGGCGTTGCTGGGGGATATTTTTATGGCGGTTGAGAAAGACCCGGAAGGATTCCATAAACGACTCAAGGGCGTCCTGTTCATCCAACTCATAATAGGCATTGACCAGCATGGTCTTACTAATCAGGTTATAGCCAATGTCTTCATATTCGAGGTTCCGAAGCAAGGCCAGCACCTTGTCGAATTTCCGCTGATACCGGTAAACACGGGCTAAATTGAAGGTATAGGCGTTCTCCCGGGTTTCGGCCGGCAAAAAAGAGCGGTATTTTTCAATAAACGTTTCGGCCCAATCCAACTTGCCCAACCGCAACGCCACGGCAACGGTATTATTGAAGCGCCAGGTCGCCAATTCCCCATTTGTAATAAAAATTCCCCGGTTCAGACCTTGTTCAAAGAGATCAAAATACTCCCTCAGGAACAACTGGTTTTCCTTGTTCAATTTTCCGGTGCAGTAGTGGAGCGCCGAGTCGAACAGCTCGATAGCCTCCCGTTGCGGCATTACACTGCCATAGGCGTCCAGCAAGCGCCTTAAGTTAAAATAGTGCTTTTCATTCTCCTCATCGAAAAGGGTCAGGAAAGAATAATAATACATGGCCAGTTCCGGGGTCTCCTCCACGGCCGTGCGTTGCAAATACTGAAGGATTTCTTCGTTAAAGTGCAATTCATAAGTATAGTTTCCAGTGCGCTTCTGGCTTAAAACCGAACTGTATAATTTTAGCTTTTCGATCCAGTAAAACAAATCCAGGTTTTGTGAAATTTCTTCAATATTGGCCCGGGCGTTTAGTTTTACATCAAAATCCATCATTTCATAATACAACCGTTCGATCAGGTACATGTTTCTGAAGTAGTCCAAGGCCCGGTACGGCTTTTCAACCATCTCGCTGCGAGCCTGCCGGAATGCACTGTTGTAAAGTGGCTCTACCTTTTGCCGGACGACAAAATGCAGCAAATCTATGGTACGGCGCTCCGGATCGCGTGTTGCCGATTCCTGGGCCATAAAATCCTCGACCAGTTTGAGCAGGTCGGAACAATATTTTCTAAAATTGACATCGTCATACGGCGTATCTGGAAACAGTGTCTCCCACGCCACCAGCCGGTCGAATCCTTCCGGGCTTTTTTCTAATTCCTGCAACAACACTTCGCATAACCGGGCGAGTGTTTTGCTTTGGTTAAAATACGGCGAATGTAAATATTTTGGCAACCGCCTCCGGGTTGGAATGTCCAAACATTGAAGCGTTTGGTAGACCTTATTCGAGAACAAGCCGTCTTCTCGAAGCGAATAATTTTTGGCCATACTACTTCGGGTTGGAAAGAAAAAGGGGGTGGCATGTCTGTTCCTTAGCCTTGTGGAGCCTGTAAATGGGTATTTAAAATAGGTTTGCGGGGTAATAGTTACATTTTTTCGTTCACAATATTAAAGAACAGCGCGTCAAAACAATTCAGAGAAACCACTGTTGATCAACACGTTAACCAGACGGTTAAAGGCTGTAATGGGTTGCCTGGTTCCTCACAAATTTATATTTTTCTTTTTACACTTTTCCGCGTTTACCAGAGAGTTTCTATTTTTGGACGAGTTTTTAATACCTTAGCCATGAATGTGTTTTTACTCCCACCTCCCACCAGGGTTATTCTGTTGGAATGCCTTGCCCTGTTTGGGGTAAGCATTGGTGTATTTGGCCAAAACACAAGTCCGTATAAAAGCCTGATCACCGCAAAAAATACGCTGGTCAACGATACGGTCAGCGGCCAAAACCTGAGTATCTACGCAGTAAGTCCACAGCCCAAACACGGAGACGTTGATATCACATTGCTTCAAACCGGCGGCTCCGGAAATCCATACTTGTATGCGGTGCAATACACACCCGACCCGGGCTATACCGGCGTGGATACCTTCACGGTTGAATTGAACTTCCAGGGCGCATACCCGTATCTGATCTACCGGGGTTACCGGGTTTCGGTTTACCCATCGTTGTTGACCGCGAATGCGGACTTTGCCGTGACCACCGCCGGCGCCTCCGTCACCACCAATGTGCTGGCGAATGACCACAGCACCGCCGGACCGCTCACCCTGAACGCCATTCCCCAAATCAAGAACGGAACGGCCGTTATTTCTGGCGCCAGTTCGATCCAATTTACGCCAGCGCCCGGTTTTTCCGGGATGAGTTATGTAAATTACGTCGTATGCGATACCGCCGGCGCCTGCAAAACCGCACAATATTCCATTGGCGTGCACAACACAGCGCTACCCACCAGCGATACGTTGCGGGTGGCCACCGCAAAAAACACGCCCCTGACCATGCCCCTGCTCTATACGGGATATAGCACCTTCCAGGCGCCTGCCAACGGTATCCTGGTCATGGATAACGGCCATGCGTTCCGGTACGTCCCCAACCTCAATTTTACCGGAACCGACCAGTTCATCCTTTCCACCAACGCTTATGGCCCGCCGGCGTACAAAACAGTTGTGCTTCAGGTATTGAATACTGCCGGCCAAAATACCATGGCGCTGGATGATATCCGGTTCACGCCAAAAAACACAGCGGTAACGTTTAATGTCCGCAATAATGATATTGGCAATTTACTGGTAAAAAGTTGGGTGATCCCTGCCAACCTGCCCGGCACGGTCAGCAGCACCAACGGTATTGGGAACGTAACCTTCACACCCCACCCCGGCTTCAGCGGCGTTGCTACCTTCTACTACAAAATCGGCAATATGTTTGTTCCGGATCTTGAGATGGCGGCTGTCCATGTCGCCGTAGGCAATATGAATCCGGCTGCCGCTTCCTACGACCTGACTACGCCAAAATCCACCGCCCTGGTCATCAATTACAAGATCCCTTTCACCGGGTTTAACTTCTCCATACTTGACCCACCCGACCACGGCAATCTGAATTACTTCCCGGGCTTCAGCACCCAAATCATCAACGGGCAATCTGTTTCAGGTTACAACCTGTTGGTGTATGCGCCGAACAATAATTACACCGGGCTTGACCAGTTTGAGATCAACTATTGCGTCACTTCCAACGGCCAATGCCAGCCGGTGAAAGTGACCATGAGCGTGGTAGATGTGTTTTCTGCACCGGCGCCTTATTGCATTGACGATTGTGTGTGGAGCGGCGACGTCAATTCCGATGGCGTGGTCAATAACGTTGATATTTTGCCGCTCGGTTATTTAATGGGCCTAAGCGGCCCTACGCGCAATTATGCCGCACTCGAGTGGTATGGTCAACACGCCGGAAACTGGAATAACCCTTACCTGGGAAAAAATGCCGACCTGAAGCATGCCGACACCGATGGAAATGGTCAAATCACCACTGATGATACCTTGGCTGTAAGTTATTTTTACGGCCAGACACATCAGCTGGCGCCCAAAATACCCGCCACTTCCAAAGGACTGCCGTTCTTCCTGAAAATCCTGACGCCGAATCCCGGCGTCGGTGATCTTGTCGAGGTTGAACTATCCCTGGGCAATCAAAGCCAACCGCTGACCAATTTATACGGTTTTACCTTCGATGTTTCCCTGAGCCCTCATATTGTGGATTCTGCGTTCCAGCTGCAGTACTTCAACGGCAGTTGGGTCAATGCAAACGCCCCGGACTTGTGGATGTACAAAACACCGGCACAGGGCCGCCTGGAATCGGCCTTCACCCGCACCAATGGCGTTTCGGCCAGCGGTCATGGTCTCATTGGAGTATTTAGTTTTATTATCATCGATATCGTCGATGACAGCAAATTGAACAGTTCGCCTTATTTTTCCATACAGATCGATGCGCCAAACGCCCTTTGGGCCGATGGTGCCATTACCCAGGGCGAGCCGCTTACGCTGAATATTCCGCTGCGGTTACATGCCAGGGCACCGGATTCGCCACAGCCGTTATTGGTTTACCCGTCTCCGGCACGCGATTTGCTAAACATCCATTTAAATGGCGATGCCGTCGTAGAATCGCTCTGGATATACGATGCAGCCGGCAGAACCGTTTATACCTCCGGTCCGGTGCAGTGGGAACACGCCGAAATTAATATCGGAGATCTTCCGGACGGCTTTTATGTTGCCGCCGCACAAACCAACCAGGGCAGCGCCATAAAGAAATTTCAAATACTGCGCTAAATAATCTCCTCAAACGCCTGTTGAATAAAACAAGAAACATTTATGGCTATTACAAAAAACCCGCTTCCTGAACGCAGGGGCGGGTTTTTTCTTTGCTCTTTAAGAGGTCTAAACTAAGGCGTTAATTCCCAGAAACAAGGCCAGAAATACCCAAAGAATATCCAGAAAATGCCAGTATATGGTGAGCAAGCGCAGTCGGAGACGCTTCTCCGGATCTGAAAAATAGACCAGTACCGTCACTGGGTCAACCATTCGTTTTCTGGCTGTGTAATAAAAATGAAACAAAAACGGCAAGCCCGCTATTACGTGCGCCAAATGGGTAAAAGACAATATATATAGAAATCCTGCTGTAGCCGACGTATTCCAACCGATACTATTGACCCGGAACAGCCAGGCCCAGGCAACAATTTGCATCGCCATGAACAACAAGGATAACAGAATCGTGTACCAAAGGCTTTTTTGGTACGCCCTGGTCTTGTCCGCCAGGTAGCATTGCTTCGCCTTGATCATAGCAAAACTACTGGTCAACAAGACCAGGGTGTTTACGAGGAATAACCACGGCATTTTTACCGGCGCCACCTGCATGGTCACCCGGATATAGGCGTAACTCAGCGTAAGTGCGAGAAACAAAAAGGAAAGCCCCGCCAACAACAGGCACAACATGATGTTGTATGGATGGAAAGTCAAATTTTGAGAATGCCCGGATGTTGGTTGGACCATGCCCGCACAAAGATTATTTTTACATGGAAATTAATAGGATGGCTGCCACGGCTAACACGATTCCCCACCAATTGACGGTGGAGAGCCGTTCGTGAAACAGCAAAACTGCGCCTATGGTTGTGGCTAAAATGATTCCAACGTTCGTCAGCGGGAATACGAACGATGCTTCCAGACCGCTGTTGAGCGCCATAAGCATAAACAGCATGCTGCCATAGTTCGGGATGCCCAAAACTACCCCCGCAAACACCGTATGCCGCGAAAAGGCCAGGCGGCCGGTCACCCACCCTGCCGTAGCCACCACCAGCCCCAACAACCCCGCCGTACAAAAAACCGTTGTGATAAACATAGGATCACCACTGCGGATCATCTTACCCTGTTGGACCAGTACAAACACCATCTCGATAATTCCCGCCAAAACCCATGTTATCAAGGGCATCCACCAAAAATCGATGCCGCCGTCTTTTTTGTTTCTGCGTCCGGCTGCCGGCCAGTTGACCAGCACAATAGAGCCCAACGCAAGTAAAATACCTGCTACTTTAAAGAAACCTGATGATTCACCGTACGCCAATATGGCAAAAGGCACTGTCAGGAGAATGGACATTTTTTGCATGATCTGACTCACCGTTACACCAAAATAGCGCACCGTCAGCCCGGCTGCGTTAAATCCTGCAATGAATACAAACCCCAACAGGAGGGCATAAAACATCCAGGGCTCAGCCATGTCCTGTTCGGAATAAGGCAAACGCCCACTGTGTATCCAACCGCAGGCTACACAAGTAAAATAGTTGAACATGATCGCCTGGAAAACAGAAATACCCAAGCGGTCGAACCACTTGAAAATAAAACCGATCAGCACGGAGCAAATAATAGACAGCAACAGAAATACCATATCGAACCATTCTCAGGCGGTCAAAGTAGAAGTTCTTGGCGTTCAAGCCATCCGCCAATCAAAGAGGCCTTATTTTTGCCGGTAAATCAGAAAACCGGTTTCCATGACACGACTACTCGCTATCCTCTTTTTCATACTTTCGCTTTTTTCCGGGTTTTCCTGCGAAAAACTAGCCCGGCGCCAGGCCCCGGACGCCCTGCAGCGCAAATCTGAACCCTTCGATCAATTTTCATTTCAACGCTCCTTCCCGGACCGCGATTTCGACTGGCGCGGTTGGCGCAAACGTATGACCGCCCTGCGTGCCGGTTTTGATAAGACGTTCGCCGAAAACGCCCTTGCCGAAAATGGCGCCGCCGCCGATTGGACCCTGCAGGGCCCCGGAAATGTGGCCGGGCGCGTCAATACCCTCGCAATCCATCCGGATAACGAAGATATCGTGCTGGCTGGATTTTCCGCCGGCGGAATTTTTAAATCCACCAACGGCGGCATGTCCTGGACGCCTGTATTTGACGCGAACCTCGACCTCTCGATCGGAGATATCACTTTTGACCCCAACAATCCCGATATTGTATATGCCGGAACCGGCGACCCCAATATGCCTGCCATCGTTTTTAATGGCAATGGCGTGTATAAAAGCGTTGATGGCGGAGAAACCTGGAGCTATCTCGGGCTTTCGCAGGAAGGAATACTATCCAAAGTGCTGGTTGATCCCTCCAATTCCAGTATCCTTTACGTTTCGGCTATGGGAAATCCCTACGTCCGGGATGCCAATCGCGGTGTTTTCAAAAGCACCGACGGCGGCCTGTCCTGGCAAAAAATATTGTTCGTGAGCAATCAGGCCGGCGCCAGCGACCTTGTTATGCACCCTTCCGACCCCCAAATCTTATATGCCTCTTTTTGGGACCGCATCCGAAACAACCAGGAATCGATTATTCATGGCCCCAATGCCCGGATATACAAAACCACCAACGGCGGCGCTACCTGGGTACCGCTTGACGGCGGTCTGCCCACCGGCATCATGGGGCGCACCGGGCTGGCTATTTCCCAGCAAAATCCGGATAAATTATATGCAGTGTATATCGACTCCCTGGCCACCCCCGGCGGATTGTTTAAAACGGAAGATGGCGGCCTCAGCTGGACATCGCTTAATATCCTGGCGTTAGAGGATGCCTGTGGCAACTTCGGGTGGTATTTCGGCAAAATCCGGCTCAATCCGGTCAACGACGAAGAACTGTACTTCCTTGGAATTGTCCTGTGGCGAAAAGCGGCTGGAAGTACGCAATGGCAGGTAGCCGCCAATTCCCATGCCGATATCCATGACCTTCAATTCACGGCATCCGGCCGGCGTTATTTGGGATGCGATGGCGGCGTATACCGGAATAATTCCGGGCAAATGGCCTGGATCAAAAGCAACAACTTGCCCACCACGCAGTTCTACCACACTTCCTTTAATTTGCACGAGCCGGACAACTACTACGCCGGCGCGCAGGACAACGGTATCCGGAAAGGAAACGGTAATTTGTACAACGGCTGGGCATCCGTTTTTCCGGCCGACGGGTTTCGATGCGCGTTCCATCCCGATGATCCCAATACCTTTTGGGTGGAAACACAAAACGGAGAAATCCACAAAACTACCGACGGCGGGAACACCTGGCAATTCGGTACCCCTTGCCTGGGTACCTCTGATCGCTGCAATTGGGATCTGCCCTATTTCATGAGCCCGCACCAGGCGGGCCGCTTGTACGCTGGCACCTACCGGGTTTATTTCGCTGAAAATGGAAGTGGCTGGGGGGTAATTTCGGAAGATTTGACCGATGGAGTTATTTTCGGCAACCGCTTTCATACGATTTCTTGCCTGGATGAATCTCCGGTGCAGACCGGTAAGCTGCTTGCCGGCACAAGCGATGGCAATGTATGGCGCCGCGAACCTGCCGGAAGTTGGTTTAATATTACCGCCGGGTTACCCAACCGGTACGTAACAGCGGTCATTGCCTCCCCCAGCCTTCCCAACCGGCTGTTCGTCACGCATTCCGGTTTTCGCGACAATGAATACATCCCGCACATTCACCGCTCCGACAATAATGGAACGACCTGGACCGATATAAGCGCCAGCATGCCTAATATTCCGGTAAACGATCTTTACGTGTTGCCAGGCCACGCCGACAGTGTGCTTTTCGCCGCCACAGATGCCGGCGTATATTTCAGCCTGAACAGCGGCGGCCAATGGCAACGTCTGGGCATCAGCATGCCTTTTGTGCCCGTATTCGATCTGGAGCGCAACCCCGTTCGAAACGAACTGCTGGCCGCCACCTATGCCCGGGGCCTCTGGACGTTTCCAATAGACTCCGTCTTCTCCCTCATGCCTGTGACCACCGTGGCTGTAAGCGGAAACATTACCACCGAAAACGGAGAGGGCATCGCCATGGTGCGCGTTTGCGACCAACCCTGGCAGGCAACCACAGCGAATGGAACGTATGAAATTCTTTCCAATGCACCGTGTTTAAACGCCGGTTTATATCCAAAACGCGACGACAATCCCCTGAACGGCTTGAGCACTTTTGATCTCGTTTTGATCAATAAACATATCCTGGGCCTTGATACGCTCGAATCGCCGTACAAAATCATCGCCGCCGATGCCAACAACTCCCGCTCTATCAGTACGTTCGACATTGTAACGCTCCGGCGTTTGATCCTCGGGCTGGATACAGCCCTGATCAATGTGGATTCCTGGAGGTTTGTGCCGGCGGGATTCACCTTTCCTGACCCTGCCAACCCTTTCCTCACCATTTTTCCGGAGGGCTTAAGCCTGAATTTGCCGGGGCCGCCACAAGTTGCCGATTTCACCGGCTTGAAAGTCGGCGACGTAAATGCAAATGCGGTGGCCGCCCTACGGCCGCCGGCAGAAGACCGGAGCGGCGAAACCTGGCCGCTTTGTTTAAGTGACCGTTTTTTTGAACCTGGCCAGCAACTCCGGGTAGTGTTTCACGCCGATTGGCAGATGGTAGCAGGGGCGCAGTTCACGGTCAATTTCGATTCGGAAAAACTAAACTTGCAAACAATAGAACCCCTGGCATCTGGGCTGGATCCGGCGCACTTTAGCGTACAACCCGGCGGAAGGCCGTGTTTCACTGCTTGTTTTGAAAACCTGGCGTTATGGCGCCCGAAAAAATTAAATCCGGTATACCAGGGGAAAACGGCCCTGTTTTGCGCCGTCATCGAAACCAAATCGGCTGGAAACCTGCACGACTGCCTCCAGTTGGCACACACGCCCACCCCTGCGGTCGCCTTTACGCCCGAAGGCATCGCCCTGACGCCGGAACTTTTTTGGGAAATACCGCCAGCGCCGGATAGGACAGCTGTCAACTTGTTTCCTAACCCGTTCGGATTTGGCGGCATCTGGGTGAAAACCGGAAAGACGGCGGGCACGCTCCGCATTTTCGACGGCAAAGGCAATATGATCCTGCAAAAAAACATTACCATGGAACAGGAACACGTGCCGGCGCATAGCTTCCCGCAAAAGGGCGTGTATTGGTATGAATACCGGCAAGGGAACCAGCGGTCGAGTGGAAAAATTGTCTTTCAGGGCAATTGAACGGTACATTCTGGTCCGGCAGCCAGCGCCCAAAATTGCTGCCGGATACAAAACCTGCTGCCCCAGTTGTTCCAACCGCCTGGGGCCAAACGGAAGGCGTTGCCGGACACCCGCGGCGCCGTCCAAGTAAACCTGGCGCTGACGCTCCAACATGCTATTTTTTTATATGCAGGCAAAGAAAACTGAAAATGTTGCGTTATCCTGTTGAATTCAAGGGCTCATGCACACTTGGTTTCAATCCAAATATCTGAAAATCAATCAAATCATTCTTTACTCTTGCATATCCGTCAGGATGAACCTTACCTTTGTAATCAATTCTTAACATTAAAACCACGATATGATGCGCCGAACCTTAATCCTCCTTGCCAACCTATTTGCATTTGTTGCAATACATCCGATAGCCGCTGCAGCACAAAATATGCAAACGCAGTATGGCAAATGCGGCTATTATGCCGATGCCCTGCAGGGCCGTAAAACGGCCAGCGGCGAACCCTACGACAAGACACAATTGACTTGCGCCCATAAATCCTTGCCTTTCGGCGCCAGGATACGGGTTACCCGCCTGGACAACGGCAGATCAGTTGTTGTCCGGGTGAATGACCGCGGGCCGTTTATCGAAGGTTATGTCACAGATGTTTCCCGAAAGGCAGCTGAAGCAATCGGCCTGATCCGCGATGGGGTCACCAAAGTAAAGATTGAAGTAGTAGAAGGCGCAACCACGGTCCAACCGGTTACATACACTGCTTCTACCCGGACGCTTCCCAAAAACCTGGAACCGGCAACGCGAGCTACCACAGTCCGGGCATCCTCCGCTTCCGAGGCCAAAGCACAACTCCTGAAGGCACAACAGAAATCGGTGGCGGTTCCAGCCACCAGCGTCGCTCCGATTACGTACAGCACCACTACGCAAGCTGCGCCGGTAGCCACGACAGCCACAAAAAATGTTTCTGAACTATACCAGATTCAACTCAACCCCGTGATGGGCCGGGGATTCGGGGTTCAACTTGCCGTCATAACCTCTACAGAAAACCTGTTCCAGGAAATAGTCAAGCTGCAAGCCACCTGGCCAGGCAAAGTGGTCATCAACCATGAAGAACAATACGGAGTGGTCGCGTTCAAACTGATCCTCGGGCCATTTGCCACGCGCAAAGAAGCCGATACGCAACAGAAAAAAGCCGCTACCAAGGGCTTCAAAAAAACGTTCGTTGTGGAGTTTGAATAAAACAGAAGCCAATACCAAAAGAAGGCATGGAGACAACCCCCATGCCTTCTTTTTTTGCTGGCCCCCTTTCCCCCGACAACCTGCTTATGCGGAAAAAGAAGTCCCGCACCCGCAAGTGGACGTGGCGTTCGGATTGTTGAACGTAAAACCCCGGTTTTCCAGACCGTTGACAAAATCCACCTCCATACCAATGAGATATATGGCATGCGCCTTATTCATGATCACCTGAAAACCGGCGATCTCGTATATATCGTCATTTTCCTGTGGCGTGTCGAAGCCCAAAACATACGAAAACCCGGAGCAACCTCCCCCTTTTACGCCTACGCGCAGTGCATAGTTTTCCGGAATATTTTCCTGGCGCCGAATAATATCCAATTGTTCAAGCGCCCCAACGGTGAGGGCAATCGGCGCAGTTGTTGTTTTTTCCAGTGTCGTATCCATAAATGAATTCAAAGTGCCTGACAAAAATACGGCAATTAAACGGTAACCCGGGCAAATATGTTTAACGCAAGGTGATTAACTTTGCGACCCGTTTGAAAAATCTTTCCTACCCTCCATATTATGCAATTATTCTTCGAACTGCTAAAATATACGATTCCGGCGCTGATTGTTTTCTTTACGGCGTATTATTTGCTAAAAATGCTCTTGGATGAGCGGCAACGGATCGACCGCATGCTGCTGCGGCAAGACGCACAAAAAATCACACTTCCCCTTCGCCTGCAAGCGTATGAGCGCCTCACCCTGTTATGCGACCGGGTAGCCATATCCAATACGCTTTTGCGCATCCGAACCCCAGGCATGCGCGTTGCCGAACTCAAAGGCGCCCTGATGCTCAGTATCAGCCAGGAGTTTGATCACAATACCTCGCAACAACTCTTCGTCTCCGAAACACTGTGGCAAATCATTAGCGTCGCTAAGGAGCAAACGCTTACCCTCATCCTCAAAGCCGCCGAAGGACTGGACGGGCAAGCTGATGCAGATGTTTTGGTCGAGCGGTTATTTTCTATGCTCGAGGAGCAAGGCGCCCCAACCGCGCTGCACCGCGCCTTGGTGGCTATCCGGATGGAAGCAGGCCAGCTTTTTTGACCCAGCGATCGTAACAGATTGGTAACGTTTGAGTTAGCCTGAAAAAGACAAATAACAATATATTTACAAGGTTTTTAGTTTGTTTTTGCGGCGCCAATTAGAGCCGCGACCGGAATTTTGGATCGCCTTTTATTACCCCGGCCAATCACATCTGTATTTACCTTATCACCTGAATTTCAAGCGTTTCCGGCGGGAGCATGTAGTATAAATGTCTGTAAAAGGCATAAAAGGCCTAAAACCGGCAACCATCAATTATTTTATTTTTTTAATATCTGCAAAATAATTAACGACAGCCTCCGCAATTAACTGAAATAATAGTTTAAATACGGCCCTTTTTAAACAATGACCAGTTATCCTGCTGATAATCAGTGCAATTTGCTTCGGCCATAGGGGAATGTAATACCGCCTGCGCAGACTGAAAAAATTTTTTGTCGAAAAAAAAGAATTCTGCTTCCTGGATTGGCGGAAAAGTCAAAACTTTGTCACCCTGTCTCGATCGAAATACGATTTTCGTCACAGTAATTTTTTGGGTTTACTCCTGCACCAAATGCTCCATTTAGGTATGACAAAGGACTGCCAGATGGTATGGGACAGCTGTCTGCGTATCATCAAAAAAAACGTAACGCCACAAAGTTTTAAAACGTGGTTTGAACCGGTCCGACCGGTTCACCTGGACAATAGCGAGTTGACCATCCAGGTGCCCAACCGATTCTTTTACGAATGGTTGGAAGAGCACTATGTCCAGCTGCTTAAAACAAGCATCCGCCAGGAACTCGGCGAACGGGGGCGCCTGTTGTATCATATTCTCGACGGCGGCGCCCCGGAGCCGGTGCCTGCTACGTCCGCAAGCTCAAAACCATCGGCGGAAAAAGATAACGAACCGGTGCCCGGTGTTTTTGATGCAGAAATGATCAAAAACCCCTTTGTCATTCCCGGTATTCGCCGGGTAAAGGTGGACCCACAACTCAACCCAAACTATCAGTTTGAGAATTTCATTGAAGGGGATTGCAACCGCCTTGCCCGGAACGCCGGTATGGCTATCGCTAAAAAGCCCGGTGGTACGGCGTTTAATCCGCTGTTTATTTTTGGCGACGTAGGCCTTGGTAAAACGCACTTGGCGCAAGCCATCGGGAATGAAGTGGCGGAGCGCTTCCAAAACAAAATTGTACTGTACGTTTCTGCCGAAAAATTTACGAATCAGATCATTCAAGCCATTAAAAATAACGCCGTCAACGACTTCGTGAACTTTTACCAGATGATCGATGTCCTGATCCTGGACGATATCCAGTTTTTATCCGGCAAACAAAAAACACAGGAAATTTTCTTCCACATTTTCAACCAGTTACATCAAAACGGCAAGCAAATTGTGTTGACGTCCGACCGGCCCCCGAAGGATCTGGAAGGCATGGAAGACCGCCTGATTTCCCGTTTTAAATGGGGCTTGAGCGCCGATTTACAAGCGCCTGACCTCGAAACCCGCATGGCTATTCTCGGCGCAAAAATGGATCAGGAGGGCGTCGATATCCCCAACGATGTGCTGGAATTCATTTGCTATAATATTAAAAACAACATCCGCGAACTGGAAGGGGTGATGATCAGCCTTCTTGCCCAATCTACCCTGATCCGTCGCGATGTGGATATCGAATTGGCCAAAGAAGTAATCCGAAACTTCGTCACCACTATCAACAAAGAAATCACCGTCGAATTTATCCAGGAACTTGTCGCCGAACACTTCAACGTGCCCGTCGATCGGCTGCACCAGGAAACGCGCAAACGCAACATCGTTATCGCGCGCCAACTCTCCATGTTTTTAGCTAAAAAGCTCACCAACAAGTCCTTAAAATCTATCGGCGAAACCTTTGGCGGCCGCGACCATAGCACGGTGATTTACTCGTGCAAAGCGGTTCAGGATATGATGGACACCGACCTTATATTTAAGGACACCGTCACCGAACTGGAAAAGAAAATTAAAATGAGCCTGAATCAATAGGCTTGTTGAACCGGGGAACTAAAAAGATTTCTTCCATTGTTTGGCAATTCAGGATAGAGGGCTCTATCTTCGCGTCCGCTTTTAAAACTAGCCAGGATGGGTGGGTGAGTGGCTGAAACCACCGGTTTGCTAAACCGACGTACGGGGAAACTTGTACCGCGGGTTCGAATCCCGCCCCATCCGCAAAGCCCGCTCCGGCGGGCTTTCAAATTCACGGGGTTTAGCGCAGTCCGGTAGCGCGCCTGCTTTGGGAGCAGGAAGCCGCAGGTTCGAATCCTGCAACCCCGACTTGGGCCAGTTCCGCAGTCTGCCGGAACTGGCCTTTTTTATTTACCCCACCTCGCTGACCCGCACCGTCGCCATATCGGAGATACGAACTATCGCAAAATCATATTAGGTATTATCAATAAAATAGGTACGTTTGCCTTTAAATCTATCCGTTTTGCATAATCACATTGTTTAACAAAACTACCTGTCGTATGAAAGTCAAACTACCTTTCAAATGCTTCCCACTGCTATTCCTCCTGTTGGGCGCAGCGCAAACTGCCGTCGCACAATTTACCGCTTCCGGCCGGGTAACCGACGCCCGGGGAGAAATCCTGATCGGCGCAACCATAGCCGTTAAAGGCGGTGGTCAAGGCACGACAACCGATAACAACGGCATGTTCACCCTTTCTTTACCCGGCGGCGGCGGTACGCTGCTCGTGTCGTATACCGGTTACCAAACTGCTACCGTCCAGGTATCGGCTGCGAGCCCGCGCGTGGAGATAGTGCTGGAAGAAGATGCCGAACGCCTCGGCGAAGTGACCGTTGTCGGTTCGCGTTTTGCGCCGAGAACCGCCATCACTACCCCGGTACCTATCGACAATATCAAACGCGACGAACTGCTTTCCACCGGACAAACCTCGTTCGACAAGCAACTCACGTACACCGTACCTGCTTTCAACTCTTCCAATCAAACGATCTCCGATGCCACCGCGCACTTTGATCCCTTTGATTTGCGCGGGCTAGGTCCGAGCCGGACACTGATCCTCGTGAACGGCAAACGCAAAAACCCAAGTTCGCTGGTCTATATCAATGACACCCCGGGCAAAGGCGAAGTCGGCGTAGACATGAAGAGCATCCCTGCCGCAGCTATCGAGCGGGTGGAAGTGCTGCGCGACGGCGCGTCGGCGCAATACGGCTCCGACGCGATCGCCGGCGTCGTAAACGTTGTCCTTCGAAAAGACTATGAGCACACCACTGCCAATGTCTTTGGCGGCATGACCTCGGAAGGCGACGGCGAGTTTTACGGTTATAACATCAATACCGGCGCCAAAATCGGCGAACGCGGATTCGTCAGCATTACCCACTCGTTCTCCGATCAAAAGGAAACTAACCGCGCCGGCACCCCCGGCCAGGATTTCCTGTTTGGCGTAGATGATTCCTGGACGCGCGCCAACCCGGACCTCGGAATGATTGTCGGCCAACCAAACATTACCTCGGGCGATTTCTTTGCCAACGCATCGGTCAGCCTGGGCGATCACGCCGAATTGTACGGCTACGGCGGCTTCACCTACCGCCGCGGCCGCAGCTATGCCCTGTACCGCACTCCGTACTGGCGCCCTACCGACTTCGGCCTGCTCACCGAACCCGGACAAACGTACCAGGGATTTCACCCGACTTTTGACACCGACATCCTCGACAACACCCAGGTGATCGGCATACGCGGCGACGCTAACCGTTGGAAATACGACGTGAGCTTCACGCGCGGCGGTAACCGGGTCGATTACACCGTTTACAACTCGATCAATACGACTATGGGGCCCAAATCGCCCACCGTCTTCCGGGTTGGCGGTTATGAATTCCGGAACAATATTTTCAATATGGACCTGCTGCGCAAATTCGGTATTTTCTCGCTCGCCCTCGGAACGGAAATGCGCGCCGAGAATTTTATAGCCAACGCCGGAGAAGAAGCATCGTATATCGACGGCATGGATCCGCAAGGGTACGGGCCTGCAGGCGCACAGTCGTTTCCCGGCCTCCAGCCGCAAAACGAGGTGGACGCCTTCCGCTACAACATCGGCGGTTATATCGAGGGTACCCTCGACGTGACCGATGATTTCCTGCTGGGCGCAGCCGTCCGCACGGAAAAATATTCTGACTTCGGCAATGTGACGAATTACAAAATAAATGCCCGCTATAAGTTTCTGGATGACCGCCTGTCGCTACGCGGCTCGCTGTCCACAGGTTTCCGGGCGCCTTCGCTCCACCAAATCTACCTGAGCAATATCCAGACCCTGATCTCCGGCGCAACAGTCTCCGAACAAGGCACCTTTAACAATGAAAGCAGTGTGCTGCGGCGCTTGGGGGTTGGTAAATTAAAAGCCGAAACGGCCCAAAATATTACCGTAGGCATTGCCGCCAAGCCCATTCGCGGCCTGTACCTGTCTGTCGATTACTACAACATCACCGTAGACGACCGGATCGTGTACTCCAGCAGCATTGCAACCGGCGATACGACCTCCGACGTTTATGCTATCCTGCAGCAAAACAACATCACTTCGTTGAAATTCTTCCTCAACGCCGTCAATACCCAAACCAGCGGAGTTGACATCGTAGCGACGTATACCTTTAGCTTGCCTAAAGGCGCACTGGGCATCAACCTGGCAGCCAATTTTAGCAAAAATTCGATTGAAGGCCGGATTGCCACACCCGAGCCGCTCAGTCGGGCAAATATCGACGTTTTCGACCGTAAAGAACAATCCCGGCTTCTTACGGCGCGGCCAAACAACAAAATTATCCTGGGCCTGAGCTATGAAATCGGCCGCTTCCGGGCGGTGTTGAATAACACGCGCTTTGGAGAAGTTACCTGGCAAAACAGCGCCGGCGCACAGTTCGACCAAACCTTTTCGGCCAAAATCGTCACAGACGTCAACCTGTCGTACCGGTTTAGCGATGCTATAGGCTTCGGCATCGTCGTCAACAACCTGTTGGACGTATATCCGGACGAGATTGATACCCACGGCGACGTGGTGACTGACCTGGGCGGTCGTTTCCGCTATCCCTGGGAAGTAAACCAGTTCGGATTCAACGGAATGACCTTGTCCGCCAACCTGAACATCCGGTTTTAAGCAGGTTTCTTTTCAACATTTTCTCCTGTATAACAACTAAAACAGGGGGGGCCATACGGAATCACGCCGGTATGGCCTTTTTTGTTTTCCGATTAAAATCTCTTTAAAGATAGTTCCCAATTATTGTGTACTCATCATTTCTTTCCGACTTTTGCGCAGCTATCCGTTATGCGTACCTGCATCCTTTCCTAACAATTCTTTGTACTTCAATGAAAAAAGTTCTGTTAATTCTCATTACAGGCTTCTCCCTGGTCACTTTTTGGATGAGCGCCTGCCGTTCCGGCAGCGACGCATACAAAACACAGGCAGAAAATCCTGAACTGATGCACCGCGGTATGCGCAGAATTACCGATATCATGCGCCATGATATCTTTTCGCCGCCGGTTGCCTCCCGAATTTACGCCTATTCCTCCGTGGCCGCCTACGAAGCGCTTATCCCGGGATATCCGGAGTACAAATCCATGGCCGGACAGCTAAATGGGCTGACGGAATGCCCTAAGCCGGAAACAGGCCAGGAATATTGCTACCCGCTTGCCTCAGTGACGGCATTAATGAAAGTGGGGAAACACCTGATTTTTTCAGAATCCAGCATGGAAGATCTACAGGAAACCATATTCAAGGAGTTTGACGATATGAATATGCCAGCCGGCGTCCATGACCGGTCGGTAAAATTTGGCGAAGCTATTGCAGATCATATTATAAAATGGTCAAAATCAGACCACTATTCCGAAACGCGCAGCGCTCCCAAATATACAATTGACCTGAAAGACCGGGCCCGCTGGGTCCCTACCCCGCCTCAATATTCCGATGCCGTCGAACCGCATTGGAAAACTATCCGCACCTGGGTGCTCGATTCTGCCAGGCAAATAAAGCCGATACCGCACCTGCCATACAGCGAAGATCCCAAAAGCGAATTCTTGAAAGCCGTTAAAGAAGTGTACGAAGTCAGTAAAACCCTGACCGATGTTGAAAAAGAAACGGCCTTGTATTGGGATTGCAACCCCTTTGAAGTATCGGTAACCGGGCACCTGATGGTAGCAACCAAAAAAATAAGCCCCGGTGGCCACTGGATCAACATAACCGGGCATGCCTGCCGCATCAAGAATGCCCCGGTCGTGAAAGCAACCGAAACCTACATGCTGGTTTCCCTGGCCCTCGCCGACGCCTTTATCAGCTGCTGGACCGAAAAATTTACGTCGCAACTGGTCCGCCCGGAAACCGTGATCAATCGCTTGATCGACCCGGAGTGGCATCCCTTTATCGAAACGCCGCCGTTTCCGGAGCACACCAGCGGCCATGCCACTATATCAGCCGCTGCTGCCACGATCCTCACCAAACAATTTGGCGAACCATTCGAATTCAGGGATAGCACCGAAATGGAATTTGGCCTGCCCCCCCGCAGCTTTAAATCGTTCTATGAAGCCTCTGACCAGTCAGCCATGAGCCGGCTTTGGGGCGGAATTCACTACAGGCATGCCAATGAAGGCGGCCGTTTGAATGGCCGTGAAATCGGAAATTATATTTGGAATACCCTGGAATTGAAAACCAAATAATCAGCGCAACACCGTAACATCACCGCGAAGCACTTCCGTCCTGCCTGGCGTCAATTCGATTTCAATCAGAAATACGTATACGCCAGGCAGGACCTTTTTATAGCGGAACGTTCCATCCCAGCCAGATTCCGGTTGGTTGGAGAAAAAATCCCGGCTTTCATAAACCAAATCTCCCCAGCGGTCGAAAATCAACATCCGGCGCACCGGCAGCGGCTCAGGACCAAACACCGTAAACCGGTCGTTTCCCAAGAAAGAGCCGGGTCAATCGCATTCGGCACGTATATCCTTGGGTCTACCCGCACCAAAAATTGATCCTCCGCCCGGCATCCGGCGCTATCGAATACCACCAGGGAGACCAGGGTGGTTTCCTCCATCTTATAGGTATGCCAAAGACAGTCTCCGCAACCGCCGCCGCCGGTTGGTTCCCATGACACCGCTACCACCGGCATGTTTGGAATGCCCTCCAGCACGACCTCCTGGCCAGACTTAAGCGGATCCGGCAGTTTGCGTGGCACGATATCGACGTAAAAACTGTCGGGTTGGCCCATTTTCAGTTTCAATGGCCGGTTATAACACCCCGTTGAATCCCGAACGACCAGCCGGTAATCGTCGGCAGCCAAACCGGCAAAAACCGAATCGGTGGTGTAATGCTGCCCGTTGTCAATTGAAAATACATACGGTGGAAGGCCGCCATAGGGTTGTCCGAAAACAATTTGCCCGTCGGCATATCCAAAACACGAAGGGGGCTGCAGTTGATATGGAAACTGTGGAGACACAAAGGCCGCCACCACCGTGTCGGAGGCAAAATCCGTACGCCGGCATACGCCGAGATAACCGGTAGCAATATAACGGCCAGGTGCATATGCCACCAGCACCGAATCGGGCCCGAACTGAAGAATGGAGTCTTCATATATCCACTGGACGCCGTCGAACAAACCGGAAGCGACTAATGTATCCGGGCACACCCCGTCGCCAACAAGCGTCAGATCGATATCCGGAACAGCCGTTTTACTAAACCCGGAAAAAAAGGCCGCAAAACTCGCCGGTTCGTTCCGGCCATACATCGCCACCTGTACAGCGCCTTCCGCTTCAATGCTGATGACGTCGGGGGTAACCGCCTGGTTGAACAAGGTCAGATGCCGGTAAGTCACAAAATCTGGGTTGCCGGGTACCGGCGCCGGGGCGCCGACAGACACCGGCATACCATTCACCCGTACTTCTACCAGGGAATCCTTCATGGCCACGACCATAAGCCCGCCGTCAAAAGTCATATTGCCGATTCGGTTGGGCTGATAAATGTTGTCCACCTGATTGGGAATACCACAGCTGATCGGCGGCACAAACATCAGCCCAGCCGTACGCATGGCATCATCGCTGCTAGCCGTGCCGCCGATCATTTGATACAAAAAAACCGGCTCGGAAGTCCGGATATACATATTTCCCGCCGTCGAGTAAGCAGAAGTCGGGATAATGTAAAACTGCCCGGCCGACAAAATAGCGGCCGGGGCGGTTTGGCTGTTCAGCCAGACACGGGTATTGTCGGCATGTGCAACAACGACAGGGTGTTCGAGAACAGACGATCCGTTGCCCTGACAAAGGATATACTCCTTCCCCACCCGTTCTAACGGCGCAATCTGATCGATACCGATATCATACGCCTGAAACACAACCGGAGCGCCCAGCCAGGAACCACAATTCACCGCCACGGGCCTGGTGGCGGTAAGTAAAGCCCCCATAAAACCATTGGGCGGTTGAGCCAGTTCATTCTCTGTGATATATTCTGCAAAAACGATAGATTCCCCCCGGTCGAGCCAAACGGAAGCAGGGCCGGAAGAGGGTACCTGGATACCGCCGATTTGAAAATCCGTACCCGGATGAAAATCCGAGAGGGTAACCTGAGTCGAGTCTTCGCTGGCCAATACTCCTATGAAATTAGCGCGCCGGTCGCGGTCGTCCACCTCCTGCACCACATGCCCGATCCGGAACGTTTGGCCCAATGCCGCGCGACCTTTACAGGTGAGGTCGCCGGCATGAAAACCAGATGCGGCATGCGCCCGGAAATAGGCGTAAAATTTTTTGGGGCCATTTATGACCAAACCTTTCCCCTGCAACGGCATGTGCAGGTCCGTAGCAGCTACCAGCACGGGTGTATTCGCTGTGGCCCCCAGATCGTACCGGAAAGGCTGGCTATTACTGATTATAGCCGTGGCAAGCAAGGTCCCGGCGCCGTCGCAAATGCTGACCGGGAAATCTTGTTGCTCCGGCGTGGAAAGGTAAAGGTACTGTGGCCCCCAATCCGATCGCGCATGCATGGGCGGCAACCAGTGTACGGTGTCGAGCTGGCCGAAAAGTGGGATTGCAAGGGCAGAAAGCCCGGCAACGAGCAGGAAAGAGTGGCGGTAAAGGCGCATGAGCAGAGCGGTTTTCAAACGAAATGTATACAAAAAGGCGGTTTCCATCGGGAAAAACATCCTGAGCAGGGAAAAAAATAGGTTTAGTATATGACCACAGGCATCCTGGCTGGCCACTCCATTCCCCAAACTGCGCCCCACCCAACCTTTTTATCTGCGCGTCCTGTCTACCGGTTGAAACGAAAAAAACCGTTCCAGTTCACTCAAACACTTATGCCATGAAAATGAAGTTTACCTTGCTCGTGTTGGGCGTCGCCGCAGCCGTTGCACTGCTCGCCGGTTGCCTGCGCGACACTTGTTCGTCCACGCAAACCTATGTGCGTTTTGACCCCGTGTACAAAACAACCGCAGAATGCCGGGTCGGTATTTCAGCGGAATCGCCCCGGCCGCTCAAAAAACCCGGTAAAATGTACGCGATCGGCGACTACCTTTTGATCAACGAAGTACAGGAAGGCATTCACGTGATTGATAACAGCGACCCAGCGAACCCTACCCCTGTGGCGTTCTGGAGTATTCCGGGCAATGTAGACATGGCTATTCGCGACCATTATCTCTACGCCGACCAATACATCGATCTGCTGAGTATCGACATCAGCGACCTGCTAAACCCAACCCTGGTATGCCGGTCTGAAAATGTTTTCCAGCTGTTCGGGTTCGACCCTGCCCGCGGATTCCTGGTCGAGTATGTCCAAACGAACATTACTGAAGAAGTAGCCTGCGACGACGTTCGCTGGGGGAACAACTGGTTTTTCGAAGGCGATGTCGTGTTTGTAAATAATCCCGGTTTGTTCAGCGCATCGGCCGGGCCGGTTAAAAATGGCTCGGGGCTGCCCGCCGGCGTAGGCAGCGCCGGCTCTTATTCGCGGTTTGGCCAATACGACCAATACCTGTATTGCGTCGATAACAACAACCTGCGGCCCTTTTCGGTGGCTTCCCCCGCCTGCCCCACAGCCTTGGACCCCGTCTTCATCGGCTGGAATATCGAAACGATTTTCCCCTGGAAAAACCGCCTGTTCGTCGGTTCCCAAACCGGCGTATTTATCTTCAATGTAACCGACCCTGCCCGCCCTGTTCATGAAGCGGCTTTCTCGCATGCTACTGGTTGCGACCCGGTCGTTTGCGACGATCAATATGCCTATGTGACCATTCACGACGGCACTACCTGCAACGGCACGTTTAACCAACTGGATATCATAGATATCCGAAACTTGCCGGCAGCTACCCTGAGCAAAACCTATCCCATGAAAAAACCAAAAGGGGTGTCGGTTGCCGGCAGCTACCTGTTCCTGTGCGACGACGGGCTGAAGGTATTCGACAAAACCGACCCGCTGAACCTGAAAGAATTGAGCCACGTGGCGGGCATCGAAACCTACGACGTGATTGCGCTTGGTGAAACGCATATTCTGGTAGTCGGCGACGGCGGTTTTTACCAGTATGACGTCAGCGACCCGGCAGCGCCGCGCCAGATCAGCAGCATTTTAGTAACGCCATAACGACAATAACCTATGCGAAACATTTATTTTTTCATCGCCACAGGTTTGTTGTCGGTTTTGCCCCTGTTGCTGCCGGCGCAAAACCCTGCCACGGGCTGCCGGGATGTGATACGCCTGAAAGACGGCAGCACCTTGCGCGGCCAAATTCAGGAGATCAAACACGACGGCAATACGCTGTCGTTCCGCACCTGGAATGGTGTCGTCATCGACTTGCCCCGTTCTCAAGTACGCCGGATTGTTCAGCGCTGCGACAATGGCCGTGCGGTGGCTCAAACGGCCAGGGCATACGATTTTACCGAACGCGGGTGGTACCACCATACCCGGGCGGGCGCACTCATCGGCCAGGCGTACACCGGAAATAATGTTTCGGGCTATCAATTGCAACACAGCAGCGGCTGGAAGCTTACGCGCATGTTTGGCGCCGGAATAGGCGCCGGCCTTGAATATTTTGACCCCTCAGGCTTCGATTCAGCGACCTACCCTATTTTTACCGAAATTCGCGGCTTCTTGTTTCCAAAACGGATTACGCCATACTATACCCTTGCCGGAGGCTGGGCGTTTACCGGGCAATTGGGCGAAGACCGCTGGGGCCTGATCGACACCTGGAAGGGTGGTTGGCTGCTACAAGCAGACATCGGATACCGGATTGGAAACCATTTTACAGTACATTGCGGGCTGCGGCTGCAACAAAAAACCCGGGAATGGACGTCTGATTGGGGCCCGGAATCGGGTAACGGGGCTGACCATATCCTGTACAAGCGTTTTGTCGCCGGAATAGGGCTCTTGCTTTAACCGGCTGATTTACCAACAACATAATTTCATTGATGCGTTTATTCGGGAAGAAAAACTATACTGAACAAGAGCTGGTAGAAGGCTGTGTGCGCAATGACCGGCGTGCACAGGAAGCCTTTTACCGGCTCTTTTTCCCGGAAATGCTGCGCATGTGCCTGCGTTATACCCGCGATGAAGACACGGCAATCGAGATTGTAAACAACGGATTTTTGCGTGTTTTCAAAAAAATTCACACGTTTGCCTTCAAAGGCAGTCTGGAAGGATGGGTGCGGCGTCTGGTGTACCACAGCATGGCAGATTATTTCCGGAACAACGCGCGATACCTGCATTTTCTGGTGCTGGAAGAGCGCGATGATATCGTGCCGGAACGCAGCCACGATGCTTTTTATGAAGAGGAAATTTTAAAAGCCGTCAGCGCACTCCCCCCGGTTTCGCAACAAGTGTTTCGCCTTTATGCTATTGAGGGCTATTCGCATGCCGAAATCGCCGACAACCTGAGTATCAGTGAAGGCACTTCCAAATGGCACCTCTCCACTGCCCGGCAAAAATTGCGGGAGCGGTTGGTAGCCCTGGGTCATATCACCGGATCAAAGGAACGTATGGCCTGAATATTGTGAATACTTGAAGATCATTTACCCAATGGCCAAAAAACCAAATGCGCTTATAATTATGGATCGCAACTTATACAAATCGGATAAAAAATTGATGGACCACGGCTGGCGTTCCATGCAACGGGCCTTGGATCGCGAGTTGCCGGCCGAACGCCGTCGCCATCCGGGGGTCTTGCTCTGGCTCTTGGCCCTGCTCGTTCCAATAGGAGGCGCCCTGGCTTGGCTGATGTGGCCCATGGACGGCGCCGTTACCACCAGCCCGGCACTCCAGCCGCCGGTTGCCCAAAACAAGGCTGTTGCTCCAGCCCCGCCACGGTCGACGCTGGCAACAACAATTAGCACAAGTGACACAACCATCTCGGCAGGCGCCAGGCACACAAAGCCTGCTCATAATACAACACCGCCAGTGGCATCAAAATCCGGGGCTTCAAGCGGTATTTCCCAGGGGCCAGATCAACAGCCCGGTAAAAATACTTCGGACCTAAGCCGGAAGCCGGAAAAGCACAACCGTGAAAAAATGGAAAATCCTGTTGTACCCCGGCCGGGCGCATTGGCAGAGATCTCCCAACCCGCCCGTTCAAAGGACCAACTGGCTACCGGAGCCAGGAACACCGGCTCGGTACCATTTTCCCAGGCGCCCCCCGCAGAAAGGGCTATACCTGCAACCAACGGCACATCGGCTACTGACCAGGCAGTGGCGCCAATGGCCAACGCGCCCGCACCTGCGGCGCCCAGTGCGCCGCCACTGGCACCCGCCATCGAACTGGCGCCCAAACGCGTATCGAATGCCTGGTCTTTCGGCGCATCTGCTGGCGTGCTATCTGATGTGTCTGCCGGTTATGCCGGCGCCGCAGCAGGGCTTACTGCCGAATGGCAGGCCGGACCCCGCTGGGGCTTGCGCTCCGGTGTGGCTTACCAATACCAAGCGCTCCACGAAGCGGACCGCCCTCTGCTGAGCATCTCCACCGCGTCGTATGCAGAAGTAACCGGAGATCAGAAAGTGCTCGATACTAACAACACCGGATCCGTTGTGCCCAGCTCCGCCGACCTGATTGCTCCCGTTTACGTGCCGATTTCCCGCATGCACCGGCTGGTTTTTCCCGTGATGGCCTACTGGAACCCACTTTCAAAAATACGGCTCTTCGGAGGCGTTTCCATCGGTGCCAACCTGTACGCCGAATCAGGCAATAACAGTTTGAAGGAAAAGATCGTACTACCCGTAGCCGGTGGGTCGGCCTCCGACCAGCTGAACCAACGCTTAAGCGAACAACTGCGTGGCTGGGATTTCAGCTGGAACGCCGGCATCGGTTTCCGTCCCGGGCGCCGGATATCCGTCGATGTGTTTTGGCAAAACCCGTTCGCCGCTTTATCCCGGGCCCAGGCAGAACCAGACCAGGCAATCAACGCGGGTGGCGGCCAGGAATCCACCGCCGCCCGGCTGGTAAACGAACGGGCAAACGCATCAAACGGCCGTTCGCAACTGCAGTTTTCTGCCACACTGTTTTTTTAACTGCTTTTTATGTGGCAAACATCGGAAGTAACCGACTTTTGCCTTTATGGAAAACAACGAGCCGGTTGTTGAACTGGAACAGAAGGAACCGCTTCCTGTAGCGCCGGAAAGCCCCCGTGAAATTGCCTTTGGCGATGCCGATGTAAGCACCCGTTATGACGATGTATACCAGATCGTTGTGCCGGATGAAATTGTCGAAGTGCGCTGGCAAAATGGCGCCTATGAATTTGAGTGTCAAAACGGTATTTGCCTGCGCCTTCAAGTGGTGGCCCAAGGCATCGTTCGGCTGCGTTATAGCCCTGATGGAGTATTTCAAGCAGATTTTTCTTATGCGCTGGATCCGAACGGAACCTTGGAAAAAGTAACAGCCACGCTCACCGAAAGCGCCAATGAATACGTATTGGTTTGTGATCCGCTGCAGGTGGTTATTGCCAAAACTGGCGCCAGGGTGCGTTTTTATAACCTCGACGACCGGCTCCTGCACGAAGACGAAGCCGGATATTCCGCCAAACGAACGATTCGAAAAGGTTGGTGTGAATTGAAAATTTCAAAAAAACACCAACGCAAGGAGGTCTATTACGGCTTGGGAGACAAAACCTGCAGCCCGGATTTAACAGGAAAAACCTTTGCAAACTGGTGCACAGATGCCTTCGGATTTGGCCGGGATACCGACCCGCTTTACCGGGCAATTCCATTTTATTATGGTTTGAACCAAGGCATTGCCTACGGCATTTTTTTCGATAACACCTTCCCCACGCATTTCGATTTTAACAGTCAGGACGACAACGTCACCGCTTTTTGGGCCGAAGGCGGCGAAATGAACTACTATTTTCTGCACGGCCCACAGCTGCTGGATGTTGCCAAAGCCTACACCCGGCTTACCGGCAAGCCGGAACTTCCGCCAATATGGGCGCTGGGGTTTCACCAATGCCGCTGGAGCTATTACCCACATAGCCGGGTTTTGGAAATAGCCGAAACTTTCCGCGCCTTGAAAATCCCTTGCGACGCCATCTATCTGGACATTGATTATATGGATGGCTACCGCTGTTTCACCTGGAATCGCGAACATTTTCCGGAACCACAGAAATTGATTGCCGAACTGCGTACAAATGGCTTTCAAACGGTGGTCATGGTGGATCCGGGTATCAAGGAAGACCTCAATTATGCCGTTTACAAGGAAGGCCTTATGGGCAACCGGTTCCTGCAAACGCTAAACGGCGACCTGGTGAAAGGCCCGGTGTGGCCGGGATTTTGCGCATTTCCAGACTTTACGCATCCCGATACCCGCCAATGGTGGGGCGATCTGCATGCAAGTTTGTACCAAAACGACGGTATTAGCGGCTTTTGGAACGATATGAACGAGCCGGCTGTTTTTCACATCCATCATAAAACGTTGTCAGACGAAGTGCTGCACCATTATGAAGGCTATTCAGGCGGCCATCGGAAAGCGCACAACGTGTATGGTATGCTTATGAATCAGGCGTCCTGGCAGGGTTTTCGCCGCCTGCTCCCGGAAAAACGCCCGTTTTTACTGACTCGGGCTACGTTCAGCGGCGGTCAACGCTATGCAGCCATTTGGACTGGCGACAATTACTCCGACTGGGAGAACCTGGCAATTGCCAACGTTCAATGCCAGCGGCTCAGTATTTCCGGATTTTCCTTTTGTGGTACGGACATTGGCGGGTTTGCCGGTATTGCCGACGGCGAGTTGTTCGTCCGCTGGCTCCAATTGGCGGTTTTCCACCCGCTCATGCGGGTACACCATATGGGTAATAACGCTGCCGGCGATGCCCCGGTGACGGAAGAGGCCCAACTGGCCGATCCGGCATTGCACACTTCAGACCAGGAACCCTGGTCTTTCGGGGATAAATGGACGGATTTAGCGAAAAAAGCCATCGAATTGCGCTATGCCTTACTACCTTGCCTGTATACTGCCATCTGGCAAAACTGTCAAGACGGCACACCGGTGTTACGGCATGCCGCATTTGCAGATCCGGATGACCCTAAACTTTGGGATACCGAACGGGATTTTCAATTTGGGGGCCATTTGTTTATAAGCCCGGTAGTGCAGCCGAAAGTGCAACGCCAGCTGGTGTATTTGCCAAAGGGCAACTGGTACTATTTCTGGACCGGCCAGCCCGCAGCGGGGGAAATGTTTGTCAATGTCACCCCCGAACAAATCCCGTTTTTTGTGCGCGAAGGGGCTGTGCTTCCGACGTATCCGGTCCTGCAATACACCGGAGAAAAACCCGTGGAGGAACTGACCTTGTATGTGTATTTCAAAAACGGGGAAGAAAGCAGCCTGCTGTACGAAGATGCCGGAGAAGGTTATGCATACCGGGAAGGCGTTTATAGCCTCAGAACCTGGAAGACCACGGGAAATGCCGGCTCCTTTTCCCTGGAGCAACAAATCGAAGGGCAATGGCAACCCGCATACCAAAAAATTAAACTATTTCTCGTCGGGTTCCCGACCTATGTGCGGCATTGCCAGGTCGATGATACTGAAATGCCTATTAAGGAAATCCGCCTGCGCGACCGGGCTTTGTATACCATCGCTGTTTCGCCAGACTTTAAACACATCGCATGGAACGCGTGAATTGGACCCGCATTGCATACCACATCAGCTTTTGGCTGGTATACCTCTTGCTCAATTCCTGGCTCGGCCATATTTACAACGGGGTTGAATTGTATATTGCCTTTTTAGGCGAGGCGGTGGTATTGCCAGTTAAAATCCTGCTTACCTATTTTGTATTTTATTTTGTCATTCCCCTTTACCTGGACCGCGACAAGGTTTGGAAACTGGTTGGCCTCATCCTGTTTGCCTTTGTTGTGGCAACCCTGCTTTATCGCATCGTCACGACCTGGTTGTTTTTCCCAAATGTAAACCCGGAACGAACCATACCCTTTTTCTTTTGGCCCGGCCTGTACCTCACTGCCTTCGACCTGTTTATCACAGTGGCGGCTGCCACCACCATAAAAATGATCCGGGTGCATTATGAAAGCCTGGAGTTCGAACAAGAATTGTTACGGGAAAAATTGCAGTCGGAGCTCAACTTTTTAAGGGCGCAGACGAACCCGCATTTTTTATTCAATACCCTGAACAATTTATACGTTCTGGCGCGAAAAAAATCGGACCGGACGGCCGACGCCATCATGATGCTTTCAAAAATCATGCGCTTTGTTTTGTACGATTGCCGGTCGCCGAGAATTCCCGTTGAAGAGGAGGCCAAAATTATTCAGGACTATATCGAACTGGAAAAACTTCGCTACAACAACCGGTTACGGGTAGAATATGAAGAAACTATAAGCCCGCCGGGAGGGGCGATCGCCCCCTTGTTGTTGTTGCCGTTTGTGGAAAATAGTTTCAAACACGGCGCCGGAAGCACCATCGGTGCAGCCGATATCCATATAAAGTTGCAGCTGAAAGACAATATCCTGAATTTTGAGGTACAAAACACCGTTGATCCCGGCGAAGGCCCCGTCAACCAGGAAGGTATCGGACTAAAAAACGTTCAACGGCAACTCGACCTGATCTACCCCGGCCGCCACGAATTGTCGGCCGGCAAAAGGGATGGGGTCTATGTTGCCCGGCTGAAAATTAAATTGGGAGAAGATTGAATCCCTTACGGCTAAACTTTTGTGGACCCGCCTTCAGGCACACCGCCCTGTCTTAATTTGTCTGAAATCGTTCGCACTAAAAAAATTTTGTTTTAACAGGCAACCGAAATCTGAAATCTCGTGCCAAGCATAAACCGTACGACCTCATGCAACAACTAACCGACCAGGAATTGGTGATGGGGGTGCTGCAAGGCACACCAAGCCATCAGGCCGCTTTGTACAAACAGTACAGCGTGCCGATGTTCCGGGTGCTGTTGCGCTTTGCACGCGACCGGGCCGAAGCGGAAGATATGCTGCAGGAAGGGTTTATCCGGGTGTATCGCGACTTGGGCCAGTTTCGGGGCGATGGCGCCTTGGGCGGCTGGATCAGACGCATCATGGTGAACACAGCACTCAGTCACTTGCGTAAACAACGCGACTTTTTGCGCGACACGTCCGATTTCACCCCCTTTGAAAACCGGTTTCGCACCGACGAAGATTTTGCCGCTAATCTTGACGCTGAAACCTTATTAAAATATCTCCAGCAACTGCCCCCAGGTTACCGCGCCGTTTTTAATCTCTACGCCATAGAAGGATTTAGCCACGATGAGATCGCAGAACAACTCGGAATTTCTACCGGAACCAGTAAAAGCCAATTGTTTAAAGCCCGCGAATACCTGAAGCGTATCCTGGATAAATCCTTTATCACCTGAAAATCGAAACCTTAACCCGGATTTCCCGGAATTAATTGCAATGGACGATCCACAAGAGTTCAAATCCCTGGATGAACTGTTTCGAAAAACGTTCGACAACCTGCCGGACAGCCCATCGGTGTCCGGCTGGGATACTCCATCCCCACGTGTTTGGGAACAAGTTAGCACCCATCTGAAACCTCCGAAAGGTGGGTGGAGCACCCAATCTACCCTGCTGGTAAGTGGCCTGGCAACCATATTGATGCTCGGGCTGTTCTGGGCCCTCACCCGGCCCGCTGCGCCTGCCCCCCAAATCGATCCGAAGGAACAACCAGCTATAATACCCGCTGCTCCATCACCGGCGAATTCCCAATCGGCGCCTTCAACAGTCGCCTCCGACATTATATTTCAACCCGGCAGTACCGCATTTCCTGCTACATATTCCTCCGGGGCGCAACCGGCTCCGGATAAAACGCCACACACGCCTGCCGTGCCAATACCCGCGGCAAGCAACACACTATCCGAAGAAAATTCTGAACTTCGCCGGCCAGCCGGTAGTGCCCCGCTGCCCGGAACCAATCCGGTTTCGCCGAACACAACCATTCGTCGTCAGGCCGAGGCCTGGCGGAGCGCCCCCTGGGCACAACCGTTGGCGCCCCTGCCGGGTATTTTGCAAAGTCAAACCATCCGGCCAGTGCCCGAAAGCCTGAAATTGTTATACGCCCCTGGGAAACCGGAATAAACCGTAGCCTTTTTAGCAGTACCGATTATAAATTAGCCCGGCGGTGGAATACTGCCGGGCCTTTTTTTGCTACTCCTTAAACAAGGATGTGGGTATCGCCTCCACCTTTGCCCGGTAGTTGGCCCAAGGCTTGTCCAGTACCATTGCCACCCGATCCAATACCCGCACGGCTTGCGCTTCCGCCGTTCGAATGGCGATTCGAGCGTTGGCGTTGGGCTCCCCGGGCGATGTATTAATGTAACTGATAGCCCCACGCAGCCGCGCATTCAAATTGTCCGGATTGCGCTGTATCCCTTTGCCTTCTTTTTGTGTGAAAAATAACTCTTTCAGCACGCCAATGCTATCGCGCAGAGATTTACCCAAATCCAACACTTCCTGCTTCGTGCTATCCGGTACATACACCAATTGCGCTTCAACCAGCTTAATGGTCTTTTCCGCTTCCCTAAGCCGGTCATAAGCCTTTTTCGAACGTTCGATAACGGGATAAAAACGTCGTAAGGCATCCGCCCTGGCCCGGCGTGCCGGCAATGAAATTTCCATACGCGGATCATCTATGACCGTCAAAACGGTAGAGTCGGCATGTATGCCATACCGAACTACTACTTTGTAGTCGCCCGGCAAAACGGTTGGCCCTCCCCCAGGCTCGAGCTGATCTTTGTCGGGCTCCCGGTTGGAGGGGTATTCTACCCCACGGGTATCCAGCCGCCAGTTTATGGTGCTGAAACAACTGTCCAACTCGGTTTTCCACTGGCGCAGGGTATCGCCTCCGGCAGAAAGAATATACACGACGGCCTTGTCTTTCTTCTCCCCCCTGGCGCCACCAGGTTTTGGCTCTTTTGCCCCATCCGCACCGGTTTCTTTTTTCTTTTCCGCCTTTGGCAAAACGCCCGGCTTCACCCATACCGGAATTTGTGCCGAAGGGCTTTTATTGTCTCCCTCGAAAAAAGCATCGGCAGAAAACCGCGGTCCATCGTACGAACGCCAGGATGCCAGTACTGCTTTTTGAGGTCTGAAAATTTCAAACGGTTGCTCGAACAAGGCCGGTGCCCGGGCGAAGGCGCGTAGCGGATCCAGGTTGTCTAATACCCAAATGGCGCGGCCAAAAGTGGCTATGACGAGGTCGCCGTCGCGCAGATGGATTTTCATGTCCTGCACCGGCATACAGGGGAGCCCCCCAGGCTTACCGTCGGCCACAAGCGGCCAATGCATCCAGCTTTCACCGTAATCAATGCTGATATAGAGTCCCTGATCGGTACCAAGAAAAAGCAGATTGGGCGTTCCGGGGTCTTGCACGACCGACAAGCAAAAGCCGGTCACCTGCTTGGGGCTGGCCAGGCGTTTCCAATTCTGGCCGAAATCGGAAGTATGGTAGAGGTACGGATTCCAGTCATTCAACCGGTAATTGTTTACCACGACAAATGCTTCGCCGGCATTTTTGGCCGACACCTCAATTTGGGGTATCCAGGCGCCCTCCGGGCAATCGGGCAAGCGTTTAGAGAGGTTGGTCCAGGTGTTTCCGCCATCGCGTGTCAATTGGAGGTTGCCGTCATCGGTGCCTGCCCAAATCACGTCTTGTTGTGCCGGGCTGGGTGCTATGGCAATGATTGTACAATAATTTTCGGCATTCGTGGCATCCAGGGTAAGGCCTCCCGAACGGTCCTGATGGAGTTTTGCCGTATCATTGGTCGTCAGGTCGGGAGAACGGAGCGCCCAGGTTTGACCATAATCACCGGAATAATGCAAATACTGGCTACCAAAATAGATGCCTTCCGCAACGAAGGGGTCCTGCGCCAACGCAGCATTCCAGTTCCAGCGCAGATTTTCACCATCCGGGTGGAGCGGCTTCAAGTATAGAGCGTGGCCCGTTTTGCGGTCGATATAGTTTAATTCTCCACCCTGTGACATTGCATAGCAGTAGCGGCTGTTGTCGGGACGCGGCGACACGTCAAATCCATCGCCGAAAAGCACCTCCTGCCAGTCGGAATTACGGATACCCCCCGAGCGCCAGACGGCAGAGGGACCCACCCAGGAGCCGTTATCCTGTAACCCGCCATAGATGTTGTAGGGCATATCGTTGTCCACATTAAGGTGGTAAAACTGCCCAACCGGAATGTTCTCCGCATAACGCCAGGTCCGGCCGCCATCGCGGGTAATATTGAGCCCGCCGTCATTGCCATTGATAATATAATCCGGGTCGTCCGGGTGAATCCAAAATGCATGGTGATCGAGGTGAATTTTCCAGCCGACCCAGGTTTCAAAAGATTTTCCTCCGTCTTCGCTCCTGTTTAAAAAGGTATGGAGACTGTACAGGCGATTTTCGTTTTGAGGGTCTACATAAATTTCGGAATAGTAGAAGGGCCGGCCGCCAATATTTTCACTGGTTGTTTTCTGCCAGATCCGGCCGCCGTCCGTGCTTTTGTACAAGGCATTCTCTTCCGCTTCCACCAACGCGTACACGATGTGCGGCTTGTTCCGCGCCACGGCCAACCCGATTCGGCCAAGGTCCCCTTTCGGCAGGCCGTCTTTCTGGGCCCGAATATTCCAGGTTTCACCGCCGTCATAGGAAATATAAAGGCCCGAGCCCCGGCCACCCGATTTAAAAAACCAGGGCCACCGGCGGTACTCCCACATGGCGGCATAAAGTTTATCCGGGTTGGCGGGGTCGGCAACAAGGTCAGCACAACCGGTAAAATCATTGACGTACAAAATATTACGCCAGGTTTTTCCACCATCGGTGCTTTTATATACGCCCCGGTCCGTGGTGGGGCCGTTTGCAGACCCCAAGGAGGCAGCCCAAAGGATATCCGGGTTGTCGCGGTGTAAAATAATGCGGTGGAGGGTACGGGTATTTTCCAGGCCCATGTGAATCCAGCTGCGGCCGCCATCAATGGATTTAAAGATGCCTACGCCAAAATTTTGAGAGTTGCGGGGATTCCCCTCTCCGGTCCCCACCCAGATCAGGTCCGGATTTTGTGGATGGATGGCAATTGCTCCAATACTTTGAGTGGGCGCAGCATCAAAGATCGGCTCCCAATTCGTTCCGCCGCTCCGGCTTCGCCAAACGCCGCCGGAAGCAGCGCCTGCGTATATGATTTCCGGATCGCCGGGGTCGCAGGTAATGGCTGTGATACGACCTGACATCGCGGCCGGCCCAATGGAACGAACATTTATACTGCGCAGGTATTCCGGGTCGAACGCTTGGGCGCTCAGGCAGACTTGCGCCAGGAAAAACGCCAAAGCCATAATCGGCCGCACAAGCGAAGCGGCCAAAGTGTGTAAACAAGGTAGTTTCATCCGTAACGTATTTTGTAAGGCTGCAAAACTGCAAAATCAGCGGTGAATAAATATCCGGAAGCGGTTGTTATTCTATTTTTTCGACTATTCAACCCGAAATGGAGGGAGAAGTAATCTTTCCGGCAGAATTCTGTTCCTTTGGCCGGTAATATTATTCCCAACATTATGGCGTCTGTTTTTGGTCATATAGCAGCATCATCGGCTTTAGGGTGGAGTTTTTTGCCCCAAAAATCTACCAGCAAGGCCTTATTGCTCGCCGGGTTTTGCGCATTTATCCCGGATGCGGATGTTCTGGCGTTCCGGTTTGGCATCCCCTACCACAGCATCTGGGGGCACCGGGGTTGGTCCCATTCCCTGAGTTTTGCGCTCGGGTTCGGTTTGTTGATCGCCTGGCTTTTTTACCGGCAGGACAAGCAATGGTGGAAAATGGCGCTTTGGTTTGTCGCAGCAACCGCCTCACATCCCCTGCTGGATATGCTCACCACTGGTGGCATGGGTTGTGCCCTTTGGTGGCCCTGGAGCACCGAGCGTTTATTTTTTCCGGTGCGCCTTATCCGCGTTTCGCCGTTGGAAGTACGCGATTTTTTCAGCAAATGGGGCATGCGGATATTGCTCAGCGAAGTACTCTGGATCGGCATACCGTCCATTTTGCTCATTGGGCTCAGTTGGGTGACCCGTCGGACATTGGTGTGTATCAGGTCGGGAATACGCTCCCCGGACCGTTTGGAATAGGCGCCGCACTTATTCATCTATTTTCAGCACAACTTTCCCGAATTGTTCACTTCCGGCAAGTCGTTGCATGGCTTCATTTCCTTCCGCGAGCGGAAACACTGCATCCACGGCCGGCACAATCCGGTGTTGGCAGACAAAACCCAACATGCGCTTGAATTCAGACAACGTGCCCATGGTGGAGCCCAGGATGCTAAGTTGTTTCCAATACAGGATTTGTGGGCTAAGCCCGTTGATCTTACCAAGCGTTCCCCCATACACCCCGATGCGGGCGGCAGGATTGCAGAGCCCCATCAGCGCGGCAAAACCATCCCCGCCTGCCGAATCGATGACCACGTCAAAATTGCCGCTCTGCGCTTTCAAGCGGTTGCCCCAGTCTGCTTCGCGGTAATTCGCCCCGCCCTTTGCACCGATCTCCAGGGCTTTTTGAATTTTGACTTCTGAACCGGAAGTAACGTACACCTCGGCGCCAGCAGCCAAAGCAAATTGTAAGGTCATCAGCGCTACCCCGCCCCCAATACCGGTAATGAGCACCCGTTCTCCGGGCCGCAAGCGGCAGCGGCTGAATAGTACCCGGTATGCCGTAAGCCCCGCCAAAGGCAGGGCCGCTGCCTGTTCCCAGCTGAGGTGGCCGGGTTTCGGCACCACGTGTTGTTTTCGTACGACAATCCACTCGGCAAACGTACCGTTTTCCGGCAGACCCAATATCCGGAAGTCTTTTCCCTGTACCCTCGGATCGTTTCCCCATGCTCCTGCAGGGTAGAGCACTACTGGCTTTCCCTGGTATTCGCCGGCGCCATCACTACCCAATATAACCGGTAATTGAATCTGCGAATACTGCCCCTGGGTAATCCACCAATCCCTGCGGTTTAGCGCCGCTGCTTTCAAACGCACCAGCGCCTCTCCTCTTGCCGGCCGGGGTTGGGCTGTCTCCTGCAACACCAGCGGGTGGTGCAACTGCTGTAATACAAGTGCTTTCATGGGCCTGCGCAACATTTTTTCTGCAAATGACGATGCCGGCCCGGATATTTCCACCACCCTGGTGATAAAATCTCGTAGAAAAACATCCATTTCTCAAACCTTTGCCGCTACTTCGCGTTTGAATGCGCACAGTTATGGTAAAACAGATTCGAAGGCTAATTTTCCTGCTTTTTCTATGCAGTGTACTGGCGGGCTTTACCGTCGAACAGCTCAGTTTGTTTTGCGCAAAAGAAAAGATTAGTCTTACAGACTATGATCCGGAACAAAAAGAAGGTTCCAAAACCAAAAAAATGAACGAGGACGACACGTTTCGTCCCGAACATTTTCCGGTTATCGCGCGTGTTTTCATGTTTCATTTTAAAAGCGGCGGTTTATTCCCCGACCAATCCTGCCTGTACAGGTCCCTGGCTTGCCGCACCATTCTGACGCCGCCTCCAGAGCGCGCTTAAGCTGTCCATTTTTATTTCTTACTTTTTCCGGCAGTGTCATCCTGGCGCCGGAAACCGCCTTTCTTCGCAATATCTGGCCTTGTGCTGCGATCACTGCCCTGAAACAACATACCTGACTTTATGCAAAAAACGAATTTCCTATCTGCCTGGAAAAATGACGTTCCAGCATCCTTAGTCGTATTCCTCATTGCGGTACCCCTTTGCCTGGGCATTGCCCTGGCTTCGGGGGCGCCCTTGTTTTCGGGGATGATCGCCGGCATGGTCGGCGGTCTTATCATTGGCGCTTTGAGCAATTCGCATACCAGTGTGAGCGGCCCGGCTGCCGGATTAACTGCCGTAGTCCTGGTTTCCATTCAGCAGTCAGGCAGTTTTCAGGCCTTTCTCCTGGCGGTCGTTCTCGCCGGTATATTTCAAATTGCCCTGGGTTATGCCCGGGCAGGCACTATAGCAGATTTTTTTCCCAACAGCGTCATCAAAGGAATGCTGACCGCTATTGGAATTATTATCATACTCAAGCAAATACCGCATGCGCTGGGATATGACAAGGATGCGGAAGGAGACCTGTCCTTTTTTGAGCCCGGCGGAGCCAATACGTTCTCTTCGCTCTGGGATTCTTTTACGCTATTTATCCATCCCGGAGCAACGGCCGTCACGCTGACAGCACTGGCCATCCTGCTGATATGGGAACGCCCGGCGGTCAGGCGAAAAGTTGGAATGATACCCGGAGCCCTGGTGGCCGTCATCGTCAGCGTGCTTATCAATGAAATCTTTAAATACATCGGTGCGCCCTGGATCATCCGGCCCGAGCATTTGGTTAGCATCCCTGTTGCGGGCAACCTGCAGGAGTTTTTCGGTCAGTTCATGTTGCCGGATTTTAGCCAGTGGAACAACCCTGCCGTTTATCAGATCGCATTGACCATATGTGCCGTTGCCTCCATTGAAACGCTGTTGTGCATTGAGGCAGTCGACAAAGTAGATCCGCTCAAACGGGTTACGAACCCGAACAAAGAGCTCAAGGCGCAGGGTGTCGGCAACCTCGTATCCGGCCTGCTTGGCGGCTTGCCGGTCACCTCGGTGGTCGTGCGCAGCACAGCCAACCTGAACGCCGGCGCCCGCACCAAATGGTCCGCCATATTACACGGGGCCTTGATCTTTATCTGCGTGTTATTGATCCCGTCCGTTCTAAATTTAATTCCATTAGCCGCCCTGGCCGCTGTGCTCCTTTTAGTGGGGTACAAATTGGCCAAGTTGTCCATTTTCAGAGAAATGTGGCAAAGGGGAAAGTACCAATGGTGGCCTTTTATTATTACGGTGGTTGCTGTGGTGTTCACCGATTTGCTTACTGGCGTAGCGATCGGCATGGGGGTCAGCATCTTTGCAATTTTGCGCAGCAATATGAAAAATGCGTATTATTTCCACCAGGAAGAATACCACGAAGGCGACCTCATCCGGATCGAACTGTCGCAGGAAGTCTCTTTTCTGAACAAAGCCAGCATAAAGCTTCACCCTTGATCATTTGCCCGAAAACGCACATGTGATTATTGATGCCAGCGAAACCGCTTATATTGATTCGGATGTGTTGGAAATAATCCATGAATTCGGGACAGTAAAAGCCCCATCCAAAAACATCAACCTGCTGCTAAATGGCTTTCACGAACGCTACAAGATCGGAGAAGCGGATTTTGTGCACTGCGAATCCTTTCCGGAGGGAATCAGAGCCGATATCTTCAACCGTATAAAAAGCGGAGCACAAGCACCAGCGCTGCAACCGAACTAATCCGGATTTCAACGGAATTAAATTACAGCAAGAAGGTTTTTAGAAGGATGTCGAACCCGCCTGTTGAAAAATAGGCGGGTTTATTGATGGGATTCCATCACGCAGGAACGATGAAAGAATAAGTTCCTTAAGCAAAAAAAGACCCGCGGCTACCCGCAGGTCGTCTATTTCTATGGTATGTCTGATTATCGGATTAGCGCTCCATGCGTCCAGGGGATTATAAGCGCGTGGTTTGAAAACCGAAAAAATCATGCCAGTTCCATAATTCTTCCGGTTGCGTGCAAAAAATACTTCAACCGGGAGGTTGAGGCACTAAAGAGATTTTGACCCTTGCTGAATATCGTCTACTACTTCAGGATTGAGCAAGGTACTGGTGTCGCCTAAATTAGAGGTATCGCCTTCAGCAATTTTTCGCAGAATCCGGCGCATAATTTTACCAGACCGTGTTTTTGGCAGCCCGGGCACAACCTGGATTTTGTCGGGTTTCGCTATAGGTCCGATCTCCCGGGTAACGGTATCCAGCACATTTTTGCGAAAACTGGCAATGTCCGCTACCGGCCCCGAGGTAATGATATAGGCATATATACCCTGGCCTTTTATATCGTGCGGATAACCAACCACGGCGGATTCGACAACATTCGGCGACTTGTTGATCGCATCTTCAATTTCAGCCGTACCAATTCGATGACCGGAAACGTTGATCACGTCGTCTACCCGGCCTATGATCCGGTATATGCCGCCGGCATCGCGCCGGGCGCCATCACCGGTGAAATATTTATCCTTAAAGGTGGCAAAATAAGTTTGCCGGCAACGTTCATGATCGCCAAAAGTGGTTCGGAGAATGGATGGCCAGGGGAATTTGATACACAACATACCTTCAACGCCGTCGCCTTCGAGCTCCTTGCCGTTGGCATCAACCAGGCAGGGTTGTATGCCCGGGAACGGGTACGAGGCGTAACAAGGTTTGAGCGGAGTGATGCCGGCCAACGGGGTAATCAGAATACCGCCAGTTTCGGTTTGCCACCAGGTATCCACAATAGGGCATCTTTTTTTCCCCACCCGTTCATGGTACCATTGCCAGGCCTCTTCATTGATCGGCTCGCCCACCGTACCCAACACCCGAAGCGAGGGCATCCGGCGGCCCTTGATCCATTGATCTCCGGCAGCCATTAAGGCCCGAATAGCCGTCGGAGCCGTGTAAAAAATATTCACCTTATGGCGCTGAATGACATCCCAAAACCGGCCGGCATCCGGGTAAGTTGGCACCCCTTCAAACATGACCGTGGTGGCGCCGGCCAGCAAGGGCCCGTAAACGATGTACGAATGCCCGGTGACCCAACCGATGTCGGCAGTACACCAGTATACATCGCCCTCCTCATATTGAAACACATTGCGAAAGGTAAATTCCGTATACACCATATATCCGCCATGGGTATGTACCACGCCTTTGGGTTTGCCGGTGGAGCCGGAAGTGTAAAGGATAAACAGCATATCCTCGCTGTCGACAATGGTCGGTTTACATTGCTTGCGTTTGCCTTTAATAACGTCATGCCACCACATATCCCGCCCTTCCTGCATGACCACCGGGTCACCGGTGTTTTGATGCACAATGACGCGTTCGACCGTATCGCATCCCAACGTCAATGCTTCGTCGACAATCTGCTTGACCGCAATGTTTTTGGCGCCCCGGGCATTATAATCGGAGGTTAAAACCACTTTGACCTGCGCGTCTTTGATCCGGTCGGCAAGTGAAACAGCGCTGAAGCCGGCAAATACAACCGAATGTATGGCGCCAAGCCGGGCACAAGCCAGCACGGCGACAGCCAGCTCCGGGGTCATCGGCATATAAATACAAATGCGATCGCCTTTTTTCACACCCTGCGCTTTGAGTGCATTGGCAAACTGGCACACCAGGCCATGTAATTGGCGGTAGGTAATTTTGCGGGCTTTGCGGGAGGGATTATTGGGCTCCCAAATGAGGGCAGTCTGCCGGCCGCGTTTTTCTAAATGCCGGTCCAGGCAGTTTTCCGTTATATTTAGCCGTCCGCCCACAAACCACTTTACCCGCGGCTCGCGGAAATTCCACTTCAAAACTTGCCGCCAAGGTTTACGCCATTGAAAGGTATGCGCCTGTTCTGCCCAGAAACCTTCCGGATCGGCTACGCTCCGGGCATATACGCGCTGATACGCTTCAAACGATCGGATTTGCAATGTCATACGATTGAATTTAATAGTTGACGTATTATTTACGCGGTAAAAATGAAACTTTTTTTAAAGGGTCTGACTGCTTTTCAACAGATACGTCAAATAATTGTGCCAAAATTCGGGCCTGCCAAACCACCCAAGCGGCGTACCTTTGCAAGGCATGAAAAACTATCTTGATCAAACCCTTTGGCTTGCTTTATGCGTCTTGTTGCTGATGGCGTGCCTTTCTTTTCTGCCAGAAGGGCTCCCCTTGGCGGGGCTTCCCCTTCGCAAAATGGATATTTTTTCAGACATCCAGGCCCCGCAGCTAATGCCGCCGCCGGATACGGCGGCACAACATCCCCATACGCTTGCTGTTCGTCCGGCAACCGACAGCACAATCGCTGACAACCTGGGGTTAATTCCAATAGCAGATCCCTCCCTTTTTGGCCGGGTTATCGAGGATTATTCACCCGGACAACAGGGCTTAAGCGCATTCTTTGCCGCTGTTGACTCCATCCGGCCATACCGGCGAACCGTGCGCGTAGCTTTTTTTGGCGATTCTTTTGTGGAAGGGGATATCCTTCTTGGCGATTTACGGGATACCCTTCAGACACTTTGGGGCGGCGCAGGCGTAGGGTACGTACCGATTACGTCTGAAGTCGCACGGTTTAAGCGCACGCTGGTACACCGCTATGAAAAATGGAATACGTATTCGATTGTTAAAAACCACAACAGCGGTCAGCCTTTCGGCATCAACGGATTCGTATACAGGCCCAAACCGGAAGCTTTCGTACACTATGAAGGCGCAGATTATTTCCGGCACACCGGCAATTGGAGTCAGGTAAAATTGTTTTATAAAGCCGACTCTGCCGCAGCACTTGTCTGGCAAACCGCCGATCGGGTGCCCCAAACGGATAGCTTGCCTGCAACCCAAGGCAACTTATCTGCCTGGAACCCGGGCCGCCTGCGCGCACCCATACGCGCTTTTGCCTTTCGCGTCGATTTTCCCGACAGCAACTTGCTGTTTTATGGCGCCACACTGGAAGGCGGCCCCGGTTTTTACCTGGATAATTTTTCGGTCCGTGGCAATACGGGAGGCCGGCTCAGGTTAATAAAGCCCGAACTGGCCCGCCAGTTTGACCGCATTCAGCACTATGACCTCATCGTGGTCCAACTTGGACTTAACGCGGTCACACCAAGCCTGGACAACCTGGGGTGGTACCGCGCTGAACTGGACCAAACCTTCAAACACCTGCAAAAGTGCTTCCCCGGAAAACCGGTGCTCGTCATCAGCGTGGCGGACCGGGCCGGAAAAATCAACGGCGAACTGGCAACCCTGCCCGCAGTGCCGGCCATAGCCGCTATGCAACGCGAATTAGCCAGGCAACACGGATTCCTGTTTTATGATTTATACATGGGCATGGGAGGGCCGGGCGCGATGATTGAATTCGCCGAACGCCACAAACCAGCGCTGGCCAACCGCGATTACACACACCTTACCCACGAAGGCGGAAAGTTTATGGGGCGCCTGTTCGCCCGGTTATTGGTGGATGAACAGCAGCAGTTCCGCCAAAACCGGGGAGGAATACCCTTTAAATAGGTTGCTACTGCTGCATATTGCCCTGATTCACCGCTGGCCCAACATTGATCAGAAGCAATTTAATGGCTACATTCACTATATTGGACAAATCTCTATGAGCATACCAGGTACTATGCAGCGTATTTCCCGACTCCTTCAAGCGGCCGTACGGCAACGCCCAGCCATTTGCCTGGGTATTTTAATGGTTTATGCCAGCCAATGCCAATCACAGTTCCGCCCACCCCGCGTTGATATCACGGACCAGGATACGGTAGGATATACGTTTTTTGACCACGAAGCAAACGGTATAGAGAATAGCGCCTCTTTGGAATCCTTTTTTCAAAAATTATATCGGCAGCGGATCGGGGGCGGGCAAAAAATAAGCATCGTACACCTTGGCGATTCGCATATTTTGGGCAATTATCTGACCCACGAGGTCCGACGCCGGCTCCAAGATGCCTTTGGCGATGCCGGGCGCGGACTTATTTTTCCGTACAAACTTGCCGGTTCAAACGGCCCTAGAGATTATTTGATCGATACCGACGCGCGTTGGTATGGCAGCAACTGCCAACGCGACCTGGATGAAGCCACTCCTTACGGCATCAGTGGATTTATGCTCGAATCCTTTCGGCAAAGCGGCGCCCTGGGAATACGGCTGCGCGACACAAGCACCTCAGAAACCCGGCAATTTACCAAAGTTACCATTTTTCACCGGCAAGACAATGCGCCGGTAAAATTCACCGTCCGCGATGAAATAACGAATCAGGAAGCTGTGCTCTTCCTTCAAGACGAGTTCTTCCAGGCCTTTTATTTTGATCGCCCCGTGTCGCAGGCCAATATTTCGTACCTGCGCACGCAAGCCAGCGCAAAAAGCAGTTTTTCATTGGATGGTATTTTGCTGGAGAATGAACTGTCCGGCGTGATATATCATTCCATCGGCGTCAATGGCGGTAAATTCTCCGACTTTGTCCGGGCCCGTTTTTTCGCCCGGCAGCTCGCTGCCCTGAACCCCGACCTGATTATCCTCTCCTTCGGCACCAATGAAGCGCAGGGTAAACAAAGCCCTCGCTATATCTACCAGCAAATCGAAGAATTGGTCAGCCAACTGCATCAGTATGCACCAAATGCGCAAATCATGTTCACCACACCGGCCGATTCCTACCTGAAAGGCCGGGGATTCAACCCCTATATGAGCCAAATCAGCGAAGTCATCCGGCAATATGCCCGGGAACACCAATACGCCGTTTGGGATCTTTTTCAATTGGGCGGCGGCGAACATTCGGCCCAAACCTGGAAGTCTGCCGGACTCTTGGCATCCGATTCGGTGCATTATTCCAAAATAGGATATATGGTTCAAGGCAAACTGTTTTATCAATCCCTGATCCGGGCATACAACGAATTTGCCGGCAATCATATCGCAGAATAGCGTCTGCGCCGGCAACAAAACCGTAAAGGCCCAATATTTTTACTAAACAGCGCGTCAATTCAAGTAGATTTGCGTTTAAATAGGCTCCTGAGCGCTTTGACTATTTAATATGCTGGCCGACCGTTTTCCTTTTTACAAACAGCTCGACGCATCCGACTGCGGCGCAACCTGTTTGCGTATGGTGGCCCGGCATCACGGGCGGCATTATTCGTTAGAATATCTTCGGGAATTATCGTATCTCGACCGGGAAGGCGTTTCACTCATGGGCATCGCTGATGCCGCAGAAAAGATCGGTTACCGTACCCTGGGGGTCAAAACCGGCTTCGGCCGTCTGCAGGCCGAACTGCCATTACCCTGTATAGCACACTGGAAACAAAACCACTTTCTGGTGGTTTACCGGATTGTCAATGGTAAAGTTTATGTGGCAGACCCGGCAGTTGGAAAAGTCCAGCTCACGGAACAGGAATTTCTGGACAATTGGATCAGCGACGTGTACAATACCGAACCGCAGGGGATACTCTTGTTGCTGGAAACCACGCCGGATTTTTACCAACGCGATGGCGAAACCACAAACCGGGCAGGCCTGGGTATATTGAGCCGTTATCTGGTACCGCACAAACGCCTGATCTGGCAACTCATTCTTGGGCTCATCCTGGGCAGTGCCATCCAGCTGGTTTTCCCCTTCCTCATGCAAGCGCTGGTGGACAAGGGGGTGCAACTCAATGATCTGAGCTTTGTTTACCTGATCCTCGCTGCCCAAGGGATGCTGTTTCTAAGCCAGGTCTCCGTAGAATTTATCCGGGGCTGGATATTGCTCCATATCGGCACGCGGGTGAATATTAACCTGGTATCTGACTTTTTAATCAAGCTGATGCGCCTGCCTATGGCATTTTTCGATTCGAAAATGACCGGCGATTTGCTCCAACGAATTTATGACAACGAACGGGTTGAACGGTTCCTGACTTCCTCCTCCCTGGTTACGCTATTTTCAGTGGTAAGTCTTGGCGTATTTAGTCTGGTATTACTGTTTTACAGCGTTTGGATATTTGCTATTTTTTTCCTGGCGGCTTTGTTATATTTTGGTTGGGTAGCCATGTTCATGCACCGCCGGCGGGCATTGGACTACCGGCGCTTCGAGCAAATGGCCGACAACCAAAATGCCTTGATCCAGCTGGTTAACGGTATGCAGGAAATAAAACTCCACAATGCCGAACGCCAAAAACGCTGGTCTTGGGAGCGAATTCAAGCCAAATTATTCCGAATCAATGTGGAATACCTGGCAACGGACCAAACCCAGCGGGCAGGCGCGGCATTTATCAATGAAGGAAAAAACATCCTCATTTCTGTAACAGCCGCAACTGCAGTAATTCACGGAGATATGTCCTTGGGCATGATGCTGGCCGTGCAATACATTATCGGGCACATGAACGGCCCACTGGAGTCGCTGGTGCAATTTATGCTCGCCGCCCAGGAAGCCAAAATAAGCCTGGAGCGGATGAATGAAATTCACCTGAAACCCGACGAAGAACCTTTCGACAATGCAAAAGTGACCGTTTTGCCGGCTAACGGCGATCTTGTTTTAGAAAATGTTTCTTTTCGATATGGCGGCCCACACGAGCCGTGGGTGCTCCGCAATGTAAAGTTGTCTTTCCCGGAAGGAAAAATTACTGCCATTGTCGGCAGTAGCGGCAGCGGGAAAACTACGCTGGTCAAATTGCTGTTGAATTTTTATGCCGCCACAGAGGGAAGTGTCCGGCTGGGAGATATCAACCTGGCTAATATCGACAACCAATTATGGCGAAGCCATTGCGGCGTGGTCATGCAGGATGGATTTATTTTTTCGGATACCATTGCCCGCAATATTGCGCTCGGAGAGGAAAATATCGATCGGCGACGCCTTCTGTATGCAGCGAAAGTAGCGAACATCCAAACATTTATCGAATCGCTGCCCCTGGGGTATAATACAAGAATCGGGCAGGATGGCGTAGGCGTAAGCCAGGGCCAACGGCAGCGCATCCTTATAGCCCGGGCGGTATATAAAAACCCCGATTATATCTTTTTCGACGAGGCAACAAATGCCCTCGACGCTTATAATGAACGGGTAATCATGCACAACCTCGAACATGTATTTCGGAATAAGACGGTGATCATCGTCGCACACCGCCTTAGTACGGTACGCGGGGCTGATAATATAGTCGTCCTGGAAAAGGGAGAAGTTGTGGAACAAGGCACACACGACGAATTAACCTACAACCGGGGCGCGTATTACCACCTGGTAAAAAACCAGTTGGAATTGGGTTTGTAAATTATGGATGACCGGGAATACGTCGAATTACGCTCCGAGGAGGTGCAGGAGATCCTCGGTACCCCGCCCGGGTGGCTTGTCCGCTGGGGCACCCTGATCGTATTGCTGTGCTTTGCAGCCCTGCTTGGAGTAGCCGCTATCATCAGTTACCCAGATGTAATTGAGGCCAGGGTAGTGGTTACTACCGCCGTACCGCCGGTTGATGTCGTTGCGCGTACAGATGGCAATATTGCCCGTTTTTTTGCACGGGACCGCACACCCGTAAAACAAGGCGCCGTTCTGGCGGTACTCCAGAGTGCCGCCAACTATGAGGATATAAAACGCCTTGATCAAAATGTCCGGCAATGGCAATCGTATGGTCCGGATTCCCTGATTGAAATCAGACCGCTACAAAACCTCGATATCGGCGAAATCCAACCAGATTACTCCACCTTTGTTCAGGACGTTGCCAACTACCGCTTCGGAAAACAAGATAAAAGCTCCTCGATTCAGCGAAACATAGGCTCCATAAATCGACAGATTGACAAATTGAGCAAAAGCATTGAGATGGAGGAGACTGCCAAACGCCGAATTCAAAATCAATTGGCCACCGCCCGCGAGTATTTTCAAAAACAGCGGGAGTTGTTTGCTTCAGGCCTTATCGCCCAGGTCGATCTGGAAAAAGAGCGCCAGCGACTCGACGACCTGGAAAGACAATATGATATCCTCGACGACAATATTTTCCGCAAACAAAGTGAAATCATTAGCCTGAAAAAAAACCTCAACGACGTTTCCTTTGGCGAACGGGAAGATGAAGCGTCGGCCGCAGGACGCCTGCGGCAAAGTTTGAACACCCTTCGGGCAAGCCTTGACAAATGGAAACAAACTTATTTGCTCGTCGCACCTATCGATGGACTCGTATCGTTAAATGCCGGTTTTTTTAGCGAAAAGCAATACGTCAAACAAGGAGAGCAAATTTTGGTCATTGTACCGCCTAAAAGTGATATCATCATTGGCCGGCTATTGCTGCCAATGACCGGCAGTGGAAAAGTGCGGCCCGGACAACGGGTCATCCTCAAACTGGACAGCTACCCCTATTTTGAATTCGGAACACTCCGCGGAATTGTCATTTCCAAGTCGTTGGTTCCTAAAGATAACCGGTACGCTATCTTAATTTCGCTGCCCGACGGATTGAAAACCAGTTTCAACCGCCAAATTCCGTTTGAACAACAATTGCAGGGAAACGCTGAAATTATTACGGAGGAAAAGCAGTTTCTCCAACGGTTATACGAACAAGTCTTTGCTGCACGACATTGATTCGGCCGATTTTGAGGATTCTTAAAAAAGGATTTGCTTTTGTTTGGACATCGTTAACAGCGTAGGTATTGGGCGGCAGTGGAGATGGCCCTACTTTTGTCCCAACAAGAACAAGAACAGATTTATCCACTCACAAACTCTTTCACTCTGATGAAAAAAGTCCTCGCCATCCTAGCTTTCGCTTTTGCAGGCGCTCTTTATGCTCAAGCCCAAAGCGGCCCGGTTATGACATTTGATGTTACTACCATTGATTACGGCAATATCGAAAAAGGTGCAGAGCCGCTTCGCCGCTTTAAATTTACGAACACCGGCAACGAGCCCCTGATTATCAAAACTGCCAAAGGCTCCTGCGGCTGTACGGTTCCCACGTACCCGAAAGAGCCGATTATGCCGGGCGAAAGCAACGTTATCGAAGTCCGTTACGATACTCAACGCGTTGGCGCTTTCACTAAAACCATTACCATAACGACCAACGAAGCCACCGATACCCGGATGCTTACGATCAAGGGCGAAGTAAAAGCCCCGGCCACCCAGGAGAGTGTGCCGGCAAGCAACGGCGGCCTGAAACAATAAGACTGATTGATTTTTGGTTTGACGATACGAACCCGGCCGGTGTAACACCGTCCGGGTTTATTTATTAAAAAATCAAACCGGAATTTGCAACCTGTTTTAAACTTTGTTTGTCTGTTTGGAGAATTCTTTAGTCGTAATTCTCCGGCATCTGTCGAAAAAAATATTACCTTAGTGCGTCGAAATAAGGCAAACCATGAAATACAAGTTACTTCCTAAATATCTTTTTGCAGCCGTATTTGCTTTAAGCATATTTTCTTTTGCCTACGTGAATATTCATGCGGCATGTTTTGCAGGATGCACGGAGCAGCCAAAACAACTTCATGCAGAACAATCGGCGCTTATGAAGGATGAAGAAAAGGAAGAAGCAAAAATTCCCATACCGGATGTAACGCTGATCAGCCGGGTCCTCCATATCGCACAACATCTCGCTTCCTCCAATCGGTAGGATTTGATGGATGAACAGTGCTGGCAACAGGCACTCCTCCCTTTTTTCTAAATTGCTGGCAACCAGCCGTTTTTCCGGAATACAAATACGGCATAGCAAGCGATGCCCGTCCCAAGCAATGCGCCGCCCAATACATCTCCGGGGTAATGTACGCCTACATATACCTGTGCATACGCCACCAAAGCTGCCCAGGCAATTAAAACAGGACGCACCCAACGGGCCAAATTCCCAAGCAAAAGGCTTAAATACACCGCAGCTGCAAAATGATTGGCCGCATGCGAAGAGGTGAAACTGTAACCGCTACCACATGGAACGCGTTGAATTACCTGACCGTGTAGCTCAGGATCGATGCACGGACGCAAGCGCTGGATGTTTTTTTTCACAATTGAACTGCTCGTAAAGTCCGACAACCCCACCACGAGTATTAGCCCACTCAAAAACATTACGCCACGCCCGAAACTATAATTCTGGATTGCAAATACGCCGACAAATAAATACAACGGAGACCAGAACCATTTTTCCCGGCACAGCGGCAACACGACATCGAAGACCGGGTTGGTCCCGGAAACATTTATCCAATAAAACAGCGTGATATCAAGCGTTTCCAGCCAACACATTTTAAATTGGTTTTTGTGCTACAATAATCAGGCGCCTGGATTGGTCTCCGTAAAACGGACGCATTTCGTAATCGCCAAAGGTTTGCCGGATTTCCAACCCGGCAGATTTAAACATATACTGGAAATCCAACAGGTTAAACAAACGAACTCGCTCCAGAAATGTAAATTTCCGGCCTCCAGCCTCAAATTCAACCTTCTTATATATGCGATTCTTGCGAATCCGCTTCTTCAAATGAAATGAAATGCCGTCTAACTGTTTCTCTTCTGAAGGAACCAAGTGTTGACGCACCCAATTGGCATTAAAAAAATCCAACAAAAAAAGTCCGCCAGGTTTAAGGCCTTTTCCCACGTTCGTCAGGGTGCGTACATGGTCCGAGTCTGTATCAAAATAACCAAAACTTGTAAATATATTCAGAATACCGTCGAAGTAGTTGAACCTGAACGGCAGGCGCATGTCGTGTTGATAAAAGGCCAGGTGCTCGTGTTCAACGTGCCGTGCAAAGCCGATGCTTGCGGGAGAAATGTCCACCCCTGTCACATCAAAGCCCTTCTCCGCCAGGTATCTGGCATGACGGCCCTTGCCACAAGCCAAATCAAGTAAACGCGCACCAGGTGCAAATGTCAGCGGCTGAAGCATATTGTCGATAAAATGCCTCGCTTCCCGATCATCATGACTCTGGTACAAAACGTGGTAATAGGGAGAATCAAACCAGGAAGAAAACCATTCGCCAGCCATAAATAAGCAAAGTTCAAGGGGGAAAGTTAGGAAGGATTTCTCCGATAGTCGATCGACTGCCCTAATTTCACGGGAAAAAACGCATGCATATACTGGTCGTGGCAGCCACTCCATTTGAGATAGCGCCAACTCTTATTTTCCTAGAGCAAAATTTTCAACAAACCGGAGAGTTTTACTTTGAAAAAGGGCGCCTACGGATTCAATTATTGATCACAGGGGTTGGGGCGGCCCGCTGTTGTTGGTTTATGGGACAATTGCTCGCCGTTGCGCGCCCAGATTGGGCCGTCAACGCCGGAGTGGCAGGGGCGCTTGATCGTTCGCTGTCACTCGGGACCGTTGTCCAGATAAAATCGGATTTTTTCGGCGATCTCGGCGTGGAAGAAGCTGACGGACGGTTCACCAGCGTATTTGAATTAGGTCTTTGCGCTCCGGAAGAACCTCCGTTTATCAATGGGTTGTTATACAATCCTGCCGCCGCTGAAGCAGATTTTTTACCGGCAGCACGCGCCCTGACCGTTAACCGGGTCCATGGTCATGCGGCCTCTATCGAATTGATCCGGGAAAAATATCCCGGGGCCCAGGTAGAAACGATGGAGGGCGCTGCCTTTTTTTACGCCTGTCTCCTGGCGAACATTCCATTTGTAGCCATCCGCAGCATTTCGAATTACGTCGAGCCCCGCAACCGTGAGGCCTGGGAGCTCGGCCGGGCAATTGAGCAACTAAATCTGGTATTAATCCAAATGCTCGAAAGTATTATTCCTCCCGTTCCGTGAATTTCACCCCGAATTGTTCCAACTCTTGCATTACCGGCTCATATACTTCCGGCATGGTCGGAATATTAACACCTGTGGTTGATATTTTCCCGAGCAGAAGCAGTTTGACAAATATTCCTAAGGGCAAGCCAACCAGGCGGGACATCGCCGTATCCGTGCCATTGTTTCCCTTCATAACCAGCGTAGAGGTAAGCTTGTGTTTCCGGCGGCCCAGTTCGTATTCAAAGACATGTTGCATAATTACCATGTCTTTGTCAGCCGGTTTTAACGCCCATTTATCCAAGAGCAATTGTTCAAGAATAAGCGCCGGCGTCGCATTTTTAACTTTTATCCGTCGTTTACTGAACAACCCCAGCCATTCCAGTTTTTTAAATATTTCACTATCCGGATCGGTTTCGAGCAGTTTAGCCATCCGGTCCTTTACCGAACCGGTGTGTTGACTGATCCCTAAAAAAGCCTCCATAAGATCCTGGTAGGTCAGCTTGTCCGAATCCACTATAGGAAAGGTGGCATCGGTAAGACCAATTCGTACCAGGGCATTCCATGCGTCACAAAAACCGCGGTGCCGAATGGTGCCCCGGAATAAAGTTTGGATATCTGCCAAGCCGTAAGCTTCCCGGTAAAGCAGGGAATCGCGGTTGGCGTATACCTCCCATTCCCCCATATCCGGAATTTCAACCAGGCGATACTGGCGAAACAAGCGGCGATAAGGAATATATTTCAAATTGCCATTTTCCAAAAACTGCGCAGTACCCTGACCGGCCAAGACGACGTTCCGCGGATTCCAGCTGAATTTGTAGTGCCAGGGGTTATCATCACTTTCCGGGGCCACCAAGCCGCCGGTATACGAGTAAAAAGCCGTTATTTTTCCACCTTGTTTGCGAATCGCATGGATTCGCTGCATGGCGCTCATGTGGTCAATTCCCGGATCCAGCCCCAATTCGTTCATAAACACCAATGCCCTTTGACGGGCCTCATCACCCAGGCGGAACACTTGTTTGGAAACATAACTGGCTGTTACCATATGTTTGCCCAGGGCAATACAATCCTGAGCAACCTCCAGGTGCATTTGGGGCGGCAGAAGCGATACCACCACGTCGTGGCGATTGATCACGTCGCGCCGGTCATTTGGTTTGGATGCGTCTAACCAAATCGCCCGGCCATTCGGATGATTTCCAACTTTTTGCTGTGCAAGCGTAACATCGGCATCGGCAACGGTGATAAAAAAATTGTGCTGCCGGGCTTGTTCTAAAATGTAGTTAATCAAAACAGTAGCCGACCGACCGGCTCCGATAATGAGGAGGTTTTGCATAAATATCTAACAAACAGGAATAAAATTATTCACAATACTCAATATTAATCTGGAATATTTATTGCGTAAATATCTGATTGAAAGTACATTAAAAATTAATATTGGTTCATTTATTTAAAAAAACACTTCACAAGATAAAAATAATGTTATTTGCGCCATCGATTATGTCCTGCACTTTTACGACGTCAAAACCGCTCTGTTTATCCGTTGGCAAGGTCTGTTGAGTCCTTGCCAAAATTGCCAGGAACCTGATAAAAACGTTTCTCCCAAATGTGCAGGCTCCAGCCGGCCATCAAACAAAAAGGCCGGCCCTGACGGCCGGCCCCATTCCATAAAGGAAATGCGCATGGGATTAAAACGAATAAGTTGCCATAACGGGGGATTAAACTTATGGCGGAGCAGAATATTTAAATTCGAAAGGCCCAAAAATAAGCCACATATTTATTAAGCGCAACTTCTGGGTGTAAAAAAGTCAACCTGCAAGCAATTAAGAAACCCGCTATGTTTCTCTTTGGGCTGATAAACGACTAAATATTAGAACATAAACGAAACATTGATCATTAAAATGCAGCAAATTATGCGTACACCAGTTACGATTAAAATCAAAAACGGAACGATCAAAGTTGCCAATTTCCGTTAATCCGACACCTATACTTTCTAAAAACCCGCATGGGAATAATATTCATGGGATTATACCTGAGAGGTTCTGCCGGAGGTGGCAGGACCTTTTTTTATTTCAATATCCCCATGAAAATATATCTCTTGTGTTACCTTTACAACCTATGAAGTTCGCCGGAATAAAAGGTATATTTTCTCTTTCACTTGTACTATTTTCAGTGCTGGCGCACGCACAGCCCGTTGATACAACCATTTACGAAGTAGGCGAAAGTTTGCCAATGCCTTTACTGGCCAGCTGTCAACCGGAACGGCACCCAGGCTGGCCGGAAGATAGCCTCCGTCGGTGCGCCGAAACACAATTATTAGCCATTGTAAGCAAAAATATTCGGTATCCGGAAGAAGCCCGGCAAAACAATATCGAGGGAACAGTGGTAACTTCCTTTGTTGTAGAGCCCAATGGCCGCATCTCGGGTATCCGTATTTTAAAAGATATTGGCGGTGGTTGTGGCACAGAAGCGGTTCGCGTGATCCAGGCACTGGATGAGGCCGGTTTGCGTTGGATACCTGCCCGGCGCGAGGGCATGCCCGTGCGTATGCGGCAAGCCCTGCCGCTTCGCTTTAAGCTCCAGGAAGCGCTCCCCTACTATATTCATCCTGGCGGCGACTCTATATATGTCGTTGTGGATTCGCTTCCGATGTTCGAGGGTGGTGAAGAAGGTCTGCTCCGCTTTATTATAAACAAACTGAAATACCCGGGCGCATACCGCGATAGCTGCAAAACCGGCGTTATTGAAATGGCCCTCATCATCCACCCAAACGGTGAAGTCGAAATTGATAATCAGCTGGATTTTAGCGCATTAGGGATGGATTTTCAATGGGAAGCTGTCCGTTTGGTTAACCAGACTAAAGGGATGTGGACGGCTGCAAGGTATCAGGGCAAGCCGGTAGCCACCACTGTTCCAGTTCGCACCATGTTCAAATCGGATATTCCGGCCTGCCAGGAGACGAATACACGCTTTGATCAAGCCATGATTTTGTCGAATGAAGCGGCAAATCTGGCTGATCAGAATGAACAGGAGCGCGCCTTGGTCAAATGGAACCAGGCCGTTTACCTTCAACCTGAAAATGCTGAAATTTTATATTACCGGGGGTCAACCCACTTATCGCTTAACCAACGTGAAGCGGCATGTGAAGACTTTAACCGGGTGAAGGTCTTGCTTGGCACCACCTGGTTCGAGCCGCTCCGCCGTCTGGTTTGCGGCTGGTAGATAGCATGCACGAATTGTTCCAGCCGATATGCTCAAAAGTCTTATCATCATTGGAACCGGAGGGTTTCTGGGAAGTATCGCCCGCTACCTGACGGCTATTTACGTCGCCCGGCAATGCACCACCCTATTTCCCTATGGCACCTTGATCGCCAATGCTTTGGGATGTTTTCTGATTGGTATTTTTTATGCCCTGGCAGAAAAAGGCGATGTACTTTCGCCAGAATGGCGCATCTTTCTGACCACCGGATTTTGCGGCGGTTACACTACCTTCTCCTCCTTTTCCTATGAAAGTATTCAACTCTTTCAAAACGGCGAGTTTTTCAACCTGACGCTCAACATCCTGTTGAGTGTAACGGCTGGGATAACAGCCACCTATTTTGGAATTATCCTGATAAAATCAATGTAGCCATGGTATTGGACCGCGATTCAAAATTGCTACGCATCTTTATCGGTGAAATGGACAAATTGAACCACTCGCCACTATACGAAGCATTGGTGTTTGCTGCCCGAGAACAAGGTATTGCCGGGGCTACAGTCCTGCGCGGTATTCTGTCGTATGGAGCCAACAGCCGCATTCACGCTGCCAAACTATTGGATTTGTCGCATGATCTTCCCGTCGTGGTCGAAATCGTGGATCGCGCTGAAGCCATCGAACAATACCTTGCAACTGCCGATCGCCTGATCGAGTCAGCAGGTTGTGGCGCCCTGATCACCGTCGAAAGGGCCGAAGTGATCCGGTACAAGTCAAAGAAATAGCCATTTTTTGTAAAAAACGGCTACCAAACTTAACAATTACTTAATTCCATCTTCAAATACCATCCGATTATTGCCGTTCTACCTTTGCAGAAAATTACCCTGATATGAAGGACGCCCAACCGGCAAAAAAAATCCTGATCGTAGATGACGAGCCGGATATACTGGAATTTTTGCAATACAACTTGCGAAAGGAAGGATATGAAGTGGTTTCCGCCAGCGACGGGAAAATGGCCCTGCAAGTTGCCGAACGGGAAAAGCCCGACCTGATCGTTCTGGATATCATGATGCCCGAACTGGATGGCGTGGAGACCTGCCGGCAACTTCGCGAAAAAAAAGAATTCGCCGATATCCCCATCGCTTTTTTAACTGCCCGGGATGAAGACTTTTCACAAATTACGGCCCTGGATGTCGGCGGGGATGACTATATCACCAAACCCATCAAGCCACGGGTACTGATGAGCCGGATCAATGCCTTACTCCGAAGAGTCGGCCGGCAGGAAGAGAACGATGAAGCAGATCTTCATGTCCACGACCTGGTCATCGATCGGCAAAAGGTGCTGGTATTTCGGGGCCCAACCTCCATTGAGCTACCGCGCAAAGAATTTGAAATTCTTTGGCTATTAGCTTCCAAACCCGGCAGGGTATTTACCCGGGAAGAGATATTCGACAAAATTTGGGGAAACGACGTAATCGTCGGCAACCGCACCATCGATGTACACATCCGCAAGATTCGCGAACGCCTTGGAGAAACGTATATTAAAACCATAAAAGGAATTGGGTACAAATTCGAATTTTAAAACCCGTCCGGCGCAAAGTCCGCTATCTTTGCCTTCTGTCCAACCTTCTTTTGCGCCGATGTTCAAAAACCAAAGCCCACGGCAACTGACGCTAATCTCCGCGTTTACCTCGTCGGCGATAATCTCTCTCCTGTTGGTACTGATCAGCACCTTTACCAGGGTTATGATGATTTCGCCGGTGGAAATCGCCATCGTATTTGCCGGAACTTTCGGGGCCAGCTATTTCGCCAATTACTTCTTTGTCCGGTATTATATTTTTCGGAAAATCAAACTGATCTACAAGGTCATACACCGGCATAAGTTACCTACCGACTTTAAGGCTGCAAAGATTCAAATGGATGCCGATATCCTGACCCAGGTAGAAAATGAAGTCGACCAATGGGCTGAAGAAAACACCCGGGAACTGGAAGAATTGGAAAAACTGGCTACCTATCGGCGCCGGTTTATCGGTGATGTATCGCACGAACTGAAAACCCCGATTTTCAACATTCAGGGGTTCATCCATACCTTGTTGGACGGAGCAATAAACGACCCACAAGTAAATATGCAGTACTTGCAACGGGCGGCAAAAAATGTTGACCGGTTGCAGGCCATAGTTGAAGACCTGGAAACGATCAACAAGCTGGAGGCCGGGCAAATGATCCTGGATCTCCGTGAATTCGACATCCGGGATCTGACCGACGATGTATATTCCGACCTGGAAATGAAAGCCCGGGAACGGAATATCCGGCTGACCTATAAGGAAGGCGCCAACCAGCACTTCCGCGTACGTGCCGACAAAGAAAGCATTCGCCAGGTTTTGATTAACCTTGTCCACAACTCCATAAAATACGGCCGGGAAGGCGGTATCACCAAGGTGAGTTTTTACGATATGGAGAGCTATATCTTACTGGAAGTCAGTGATAACGGCATCGGTATCGAGCCGGAGCACCTGCCGCATGTATTCGATCGTTTTTTCCGGGTAGACAAGAGCCGTTCGCGCGAAGCAGGCGGCACCGGGCTAGGGCTGTCCATTGTCAAACACATCGTAGAAGCGCACAAACAGACTATAAACGTTCGGAGCAACCCTGGGCAGGGTTCGACTTTTGGGCTTACGCTGGAAAAGGCCTAAAATCACTATTCTTTGACATCGATCAGGTATTGCCGCAGTTTTTCCGTTGCCTTTGCGCGGTGGCTGACCTGGTTTTTTACGGCCTCCCCCAGCGCTGCGAAGGTTTGGTCATAGCCATCCGGAATAAACACCGGATCATAGCCAAATCCGCCAGTTCCTTGTTTTTCAAAAGCAATCCGACCAGTACAAACTCCTTCCAGCAATACCTCCTTACCATTGGTTAAGATGGCTATAACGGTACGGAAACGGGCTTGCCGGTTAGTTTGATCTTTCAGCCGCTCGAGCAGCAACCGAATATTGGCGTCCGGGTCTTTGGCCGCTCCGGCAAAACGGGCCGTGTGCACACCCGGAGCGCCGCCCAACGCGTCCACTTCCAAGCCCGTATCTTCGGAAAAACAATCGAACCCGAATTTTTCCCGGACAAAACGCGCCTTCAGCAGGGCATTGCCTTCCAGGGTACCTTCCGTTTCTTCAATTTCTTCCTGGCAACCGATGTCCTGAAGCGTTTTGATCTGATAGGCGCCACCGAGCATATGTTCGATTTCGCGGGCTTTGTGCGGATTATTGGTAGCAAAAACGAGGCTCTGCATCATTTTGGTTGAATGTGGAAATAATAAGCCATTCCGGTCGCCCTCCTCCCCTTATAGTGGAATATTCCCGTGCTTTCGCTTCGGCCGGGATACGGCCTTGTGTTCCAGCATGGCGAAAGCTTTGATCAATTTTCTACGGGTTTCTTTCGGATGGATGACCTCATCGATAAATCCCCGCGCTGCAGCCCGGTAAGGATTGGCAAAGGTGGCGGCATATTCCATTTCTTTTTCCGCCAGTTTAGCCGCTGGGTCCGGCGCCGCATCAATTTCTTTTTTAAAAATTATTTCGGAAGCTCCTTTGGCGCCCATGACGGCGATCTCGGCATTAGGCCAGGCAAAATTCATATCGGCCCCAATGTGTTTGGAGTTCATTACATCGTATGCGCCGCCGTATGCCTTCCTGGTGATAACCGTGACCCGCGGTACGGTAGCTTCTGAAAAAGCATAAAGTAATTTGGCGCCATTCGTGATGATCGCATTCCATTCCTGATCGGTGCCGGGCAGGAAGCCGGGCACATCTTCCAGGACCAGGAGCGGAATATTAAAACAGTCACAAAACCGAACAAACCGGGCGCCTTTTTTGGAGGAATTCACATCCAGTACGCCTGCCAGGCACATTGGCTGGTTGGCTACGATACCGATACTGCGTCCGGCAAGCCGGGCAAAGCCCACCACGATATTCTCTGCATAACTTTCCTGGATTTCAAAAAAAGAGCCTGTATCCACGATACCGGCGATAACTTCCTTGATATCATACGGATGGTTGGGGCTTTCCGGCACGATGTGATCCAACTCGGGGCGGTATTCATCGCCCAGCGTATAGGGCAATTCCGGCGCTTTGTCTTCACAATTTTGTGGAAAGTAGCTCAGAAGTCGTTTGACCTTCTCCACACAATCCATATCATTGGTTGCCACCAGGTGCGTCACACCCGACTTGGTGGAGTGTGCGCTGGCGCCGCCGAGTTCCTCGCTGCTCACTTCTTCGTTGGTCACGGTTTTCACCACGTTGGGGCCGGTTACGAACATATAGGAAGTGTTTTCCACCATTACGATAAAATCGGTCATCGCCGGGCTATATACGGCGCCACCGGCGCAGGGGCCCATGATTGCAGAAATTTGAGGCACTACCCCACTGGATTGCACATTGCGGAAAAATATATCGGCATACCCCCCGAGTGAATTCACCCCTTCCTGGATGCGGGCGCCGCCGGAGTCATTCAGGCCGATGACCGGCGCGCCGTTCCGCACCGCCAGATCCATAATTTTGCAGATTTTTTCAGCATGCGTCTCGGACAAGGAGCCGCCGAAAACAGTAAAATCCTGGGCAAAAACATATACCAGGCGCCCGCCAATAGTACCATATCCGGTTACGACGCCGTCGCCAGGCACGATTTGATCTGCCATGCCGAAGTCGTGATTGCGATGGGTTACCAAAGCGCCGATTTCTTCGAAAGAATCTTCATCCAGCAAAAAATGAATGCGCTCCCTTGCGGTAAGTTTACCCTTTTTATGTTGGGCATCGATACGGGCCTGGCCGCCACCGAGTTTGGCTTCGGCGAGTTTTTCGTGGAGAATATCAAATTTTTGGTCCATTTGAATAATCTTGCAGTGCACTTGCACTTATTTGATTTGCTGCATGATCGACCGAAACTGTTGCGCAGCGGAGGTATTACCCACCGACTCGTAGATCATGGCTGAAAACTCATAAGCAGGTTTGAACGTAGGTGAAATTTCAATGGCCTTCCGGAGTTGGTTCAAGGCGGTTTGGTTATCGCCCTGCCGTTGGGATATGGTGGCCAGGTAGTAGTATGCGGCCGGATTGGAAGGCTCCCGTTTCAGGGCGCCCTCAAACTGTGCCCTTGCCCGGCCAAGGTCCCCTTTGTTGATCCAGTACAGACCAAGCAGGTTGTTGGCACCTACGTCATTGGGGCTGATAGTCAGGGTTTTTTCTGCTGCGGTACGCGCTTCTTCCAATTGGCTGCTGTTGAGGTATGCTTGCGCCAGGCTGCTCCAGGCCAGTTCATTATCCGGTACTGACGCCACTTCTTTTTTCAAATTTTCAATGGCGCCATTCCAGTCGCCCAGTTTCATTGCAGCTATTCCAAGGGCACAATTCCGGCCATTGTCTTTTAATACTGCCAGCAAGGGCGTCCCACCCGCCTGCACCATGTATACGGCATTGTCTGGAGGCCAGAGGCCTTTTGATAAAGCACTGCCATCGATAAAACGAGTCGGGTAAAGGCCATAATCCCAGGCGTCGTCACAGCGGCGCTCCCATTTCAGGTATTTGAGTTTGACCTTGTCGCCGTATTTAGCCAACAGTTTTTGTGCCGGGTAAAACATATTGGTGGCGATGACCACTACCCCGGGCATATCCGGCTTCAGGATACCTTCTTTTTCCATCCATTCGATACCCTGCCGGATACTCAGCCCCCAATAATCCGTTTCATACCGGCCGTAAGCCCCATTGATTCCGCCGGCAAGGGGATTGAAATAAACATAGGGGATTTTTGGATTGCGCGCGATAAATACTGCCACATCGGTCAAAAGCAGCCCCATTCCTGCATAGGTAGCGTACTGCAAAACTTTTTTTGCCGACAGCATCCGGATCAGCTCGTTCCAGAACAATGCTGCCGCAATCACCAATGGCGGATAAGCAAAGGTGAGTTGGCGCCAGCCGTCATAAAGGTTTGATTTTTTATAAATGACGTAAAATACCGGGAAAATGGCAGCGAAAAATACTAACCCGACCCAAAGTGGTTGGTACCGGCGCAGCAAACGCGGCAATAGCGCCAGGCTGCCGAGAAAGCCGAACACGGCGGCCAAGGGGATGGTGTTGACAATCCATCGAATGGCGTAATGCCAGGGCGTTTGGTCTGACTTGACATTCACGCCATCATATAAAACCCGGATAGCAATTTCAAAATCGGAGAATTTTGCCAGCGCATAAAACGGGTTTTTCAATGGGTTTTGCAGGGCAAAAGGCCAAAATAACAGGGCTGCCATATACCCGGCCAACGCCACACTTATGACCACGGCGGCATACCGGCCGAATATTTTTTTATTGAACAAACCTCCCCAGCCATTTTTCAAGACCAGGAACAATCCGGCAAACAGGAACAGGTATGCAAAATTGAGTAAACCGCCGGCGCGCATTGCCAGTGAAAGGGCAAGGCCTGCTACCAGGCCGGCAATATTCCAGCGCCCCGGCGCCGGCATGCGCCCCAATACAGCGGCCATGTTATAAATGGCCATCATATAGCCTGCCGCAAAAGGGATATCCTTAGGATTCATCAGTGAATCGCCCAAAAACCTCGGCGAGAGCAACAACATCAGCAAGCTGAAGATACCGGCTTTCCAGCCGGCAATCAGCCGGGCTAACAGGGCCGCGCAAAGCAAAGCCACCCAACCAAGCCCGGCGCTAAAGAGGTGCCGCACCTGGTGATAAGCCAGTTCGCTGTCTGAAAAACCAAGGGCCTTATTGGTAAAACCGGTGACAATTTCGAAAAAACCGCCATAGAGGTGCATATTACCGTCGGATACCTTCAAGGCGGCCGTGTCGCGGCCAAAAGAACTGTAATAGTCGACTAATTTCTGGCTGTAGGCGTTTTGGAATTTATCGTCGGCATTGATTCCACTGCCCAAGGAAAGGGCAAGAAAGCTTACCAATCCAAGAATGGCCAGGCCCCAGAAAACCTTGCGCAGCACAGGATCCGACACAGAGGACGCGTCCGGGCGCTCCAACATATCCCGGTGCGGACGTGGAGCGGGTACAGGAGGCCTTGGGGATTGTTTTTTAACGGTATGAATTTTCGAACTGGATTTGCCGGATTTTGCCATAATGCCTGCTGTGGGAGGGTAATGCCTGGTTGCACTACCCGGATTCCATTTACGGCGCGTAAGGTAGGGAGATTTGTTTTTATACTGTACTACTGGCCTTGCTGGCGGACAAAATACCAAACCAACCCGGCAGCCATTAACAGTATTAAAATAACCAGCGCTACGGCGCCCAGCTGCAAAAACCGGATAGTCCGGCGCTGGCCTTGTCGCCGTTTTTCCAGCCGGTCCTCCAATTTCTTCCAGGCGTGCTCGGGTGGCCGCTCGAAGAGTTTGGACTCGTTTTCTCTGAAAAAATCAAACAGGTCTGGCACGGGTGAGTGAGTGCGTTAGAATTAAACAATGCCTTTGGCTTTTAAGAGGGTCTTCATTTTTTCTTTGGCCAGGATGAGTTGCGATTTGCTGGTATTGATGCTAATACCGAGCAGGTCTGCAATTTCCTGGTGTTTGTATCCTTCGAGCACATATAAGTTAAAAACGGTGCGGTAGCCATTCGGAAGTTGATTGAGCAAATCCCGAATTTCCCGGGCGGAAATATCTGCCTCGATGGAAAAACTATCTGCCTCGGTGGTCGATTGAAAAACATCGCCCGGGAAAATGAGCGGCTGCCCGCGCCGGAGCAACATTAAGGATTCATTCACCATTATCCGCCGCACCCACCCTTCAAAGCTTCCCGCGCCCGTGTAGGTATGGATTTGGGCAAAAACCTTATAAAAGCCGCTTATCAGGGCTTCCTCGGCGTCTTCCCGGGATACCAAATACCGCCTGCATACCGCAAACATCAGCGGGGAATAGCGATCGTACAACCACTTTTGAGCCGCCCGGTCTTGCGCTTTCAGCCGTTCTATGAGGGTATGTTCGGTCATTCAGAAACAAAGATGCGTTAAGCCTGTGAATTTGGCGGTTGGCCGTATAAATAAATCCTCCGGCAAACCGCCTATTTTTGCACCCCAAACAGCACCGCCTGTATTTATCACACGCTAACCCACTCCTGCACCTTGGAACTCATCAACGGAAAGTACCAGTTAGCCGGCGGTATCGACCCGCTGGCGCTTTGTAAAACATACGGCACACCTTTATATGTATACGATACCAGCGTCATGGAACGGCAATACCGGCGTATCGCCAGGGCGTTCCCTTACCCCAATCTGCGGATACACTATGCCTGTAAAGCACTGACCAACCTCAGCGTAATGCGTCTTTTCCACAGCTGGGGGGCGGGCCTGGATTGTGTCTCCATCCAGGAAGTGCAACTCGGTCTTATTGCCGGGTTTGAACCGGAAAATATTCTATATACGCCCAACTTTGCCGCTTTGGATGAATTCGAGGAAGCCGTCCGGTTGGGCGTCCTGATTAATATCGATGCTATTCCGATGCTGGAAAACTGGGGCCTCCACCACAAAGAAGTGCCTGTATGCATCCGGATCAACCCGCATTTGATGGCCGGCGGGCATCAGAACATCAGTGTGGGGCATATAGATTCCAAATTCGGTATCAGCATCCACCAACTACCGCATGTGTTGCGGATAGTGGACAGCCAGGGGCTTCGTATTGAAGGCCTGCACATGCACACCGGATCGGATATCCTCGACGTGGACGTATTCCTGCGAGGGGCCGAAATCCTGTTCGAGGCCGCACTAAAATTTCCCGACTTGAAATACATCGACTTGGGCAGCGGATTTAAGGTGCCGTATAAACCCGACGATATCGAAACCGACGTCGAGGAACTGGGCGAAAAACTAAGTCAGCGCTTTGCATCATTCTGCCGGGAATATGGCCGGGAACTAACCTTGATGTTCGAGCCCGGCAAGTTTCTGGTCAGTGAAGCCGGGTATCTGTTTGCCCGGTGTACCCTGGTCAAACAAACGACTTCCACCGTCTTCGTGGGCCTTGATACCGGCCTCAACCACCTCATCCGGCCCATGTTTTACGGCGCCTATCACAAGATCGTCAATGTGACGGAGCCACAATTCAAACCCCGGATTTACACCGTGGTAGGTAATATCTGCGAAACCGACACCTTCGGGAGCGACCGGCGCATCGCAGAGGTGGTGGAAGGCGATATTCTTGGTATTTTCAATGCTGGCGCTTACGGCTGGATGATGGCATCCAACTATAATTCCCGGCCCCGGCCAGCGGAAATATTGCTGTACCAGGGTAAAGCCCACTTGATCCGGCGCCGGGAAACACTGGATGACCTGATGCGCAACCAGGTACAACCTGATGTTTAATTCTATACAAAGATTTCATGGCATACCTGCGACAAACTGAAATAAAAAATACCCGGCGAAAGTTTTGGCGAATTAAAAGTTTTATACTTTTGGCCAGTTTAAAACTTAATCATTAACGCATAATCAAACTTTCTGTACCATGCTTAAACGCTTACTTACGTTCGCTTGCTTAGCGCTCTTTATCGCCGGCCTGAACTCTTGTTCCAAAAAACAAGACGAGACAAACATCACGCAGGATCTTTCCATCGAAATCCAGCAAAAGATCATCAAACTCGGCTTTAGCCCCGAAAATGCGTTCTCCGTTGAGGGTGGGTATATCGTCGAAGGCGATATTTTTTTAACGGATGAAGATTTGGACCGCAACAACCTTGGAAACTCCCCAAGCCTTATTGTGGGCAACTCCGAGCAGTACCATACTACAAATCTGGTCACCGGGCTCCCACGCACAATTGTGGTATCTACCAGCGGATCCAATATCACCACTGCGCTATCCACAGCTATCGATAATGCTATCGCCCGATATAATGCGGAGAACCTGCAACTTACGTTCCAGCGCGGCGGCTCCAGCGGCGGGGGAAATATCAATATAAGAGTGGTGAACACCAGTCAATATATTGCTTCCGCCGGGTTTCCAACGAGCAACGGTAATCCGTACGCTGAGATCAAGTATGCAAAAAAATACAACAATTACAGCAATGGATTTATGACCACGGTCATTGCCCACGAGATGGGCCACTGCATCGGCTTTCGCCACACTGATTACATGAATCGCGCGTACAGTTGCGGTTCCGGCGGCAATGAGGGTTCCGGCTCCGTCGGCGCCATACATATCCCCGGCACACCAACTGACCCGGATGCGAACTCCTGGATGCTGGCTTGCCTGAGCGCAACGACAAACCGTCCGTTCAACAACAACGACAAAACAGCCTTGGATTACCTGTATTGATCAGGACGCCGTATAGAATCAAGTTGGGGTATTTTTTCACCGGGTCAAAAACGAGGGGGCTTTTTCCCCTCGTTTTTGACCCGGCGCTTTCTATCATACCCGGTTTTCAGTACCGGCGCCTCTTTTGAGATGGCTTCCTTTTTTTAAGCCTGCGGATTTTTAAAACAACGTTAACTACTGCACATTTTCGGCTATTTTACCTTTGAGGCTGTTTTTCAGAACCGTTTGTCCTGCATCATCAAACGTAAACACATGAGAGTATTTTTATTTTCAAACCTCTTTGCCTTTGCCGTCCTGTGTATGTTTGGCTCCTTCCGCCTTCCAACACCTGAATCCGATCCTACGCCGTTAAAGTGGTATACATGGGAAGAAGCCGTAGCCTTGAACAGAACAAAACCCAAAAAAATTTGTGTAGACATCTATACCAATTGGTGCAGGTATTGCAAAATGATGGACCAAAGCACTTTTCCGGATGCCAATGTGGCGGCATACCTCGCAGCTAATTTTTATCCAGTCAAACTCAATGCCGAACAACGCGAAGACATCCGGTTTAACGATGAAACATTCAAATATGTGAGCGATAAGCGAGGTCATGGCGTGCATTCGCTGGCCTATGCCTTGTTGGATGGTAAAATGAGTTACCCATCCATGGTATATTTGAACGAGAAGTACGAACGGATCATGATTTCTCCCGGATATAAAGAACCACAGGACCTGATCAAGGAACTCCGGTTCGCAGGGGAAGACCGGTATAAAGACACGAGCTGGGAAGACTTCCGCGATCAGTAGTTTTTTGCTTGCTGCCGCCTATTTCTTCCAGGGCAATTCCAATACCCGCTGCGCGGCCAGTTCGCCCAAACGAACGCCTTCGTCGCAGTCCATCCGAAAGTGTACGCCCAGTGGAATACGCGAATACGCATCTTCGTAGGCCAGGTCCTTAAACGAAGCCAGGGTACGCGGCGTACCAATAAATTCGCTCCTGTTGATATGGCAGCGGTCCGTAAAGGTATAGGTACCGGGGTGATTGGATTTGAATTCAAAAAAATCAGACAAAATTTTTCCACCGGCCCCGCCAAAACCCGAATGCCCGGATGGATATGCCGGAAAGGCCGGTGTAATGCCCTGGTATCCGCTCACCGGATTATTGAGCAGGGTGGTCCAGTTTGCAGCATCCGGATAATATTGTGGCATTACCCGGCGGATGTAGGATACCGGCCGCTCAAGGTTGTACACATATTTCGACTGCCAAACGGCGACACCGATATCGTTTAGGGCCATACCCATTTTGGCATACAACTCTGCCGCACCTTCGAGGTCCATGGTTTCAGATTTGACCACTTGGTTGGCCACGGCGATCAACCGGGCCGGCGGCGAAAATGTCAGCCCCAATATATCATCACTCCAGAACTCCGCCAACCAGCGCTGTTCATAAGCCCCCGGGCCGTTCTCCTTAATATTTTTTACCGTGCTGAAAACTTCCAAGGCCTGGGAGAAGAACAACGACTGCGGGTTTTCGCTGTAGGGTATTGGCAGTCGGGCCAACTGTTCTTCTTCGCGCAAGGCAAACGTGCGTACCTGCCCCCAAAAAGGAAACAACGCTTGTACAAAATCCGGGATCGTCGGCTCCCAGAAGCCCGGGCCCGTAGGGGCATTATAGGGCGGTTGAGGGTTTAAAAACGCATTGTGCGCGTGGATATCTTCCTTTTCCCAATCGTAAATAGCCCGGGCGACTTCCACGCCGCGCGCTTCGGAGCGCTCCAGAATCTCCGGAGTGGTGCGCAAGGCATATTCGTTGTGCAGCTGCTGCCGCATTTCTTCGACCAGGCCAAATTCGTTGGGGTAAGCCGTTTCCATGTGAAAAAAAAACCGTTTCATCATAAAGGCATACACCTCATTGATAACGGCAGGCCAATAGTACTCCTGACCTTCGTCAAATTTAGGGATGGCGAGGTCGCTATACAAATTAGCCAGACTATTGTGGCCCGGCATCCCAGGTACGACCGCCTCATAAGCGGCAAACCCCATGTATCCCAAGGCATGCGGCACCGGGCCCGGGCGGTACCCTACAGCATAACGGTCTATTTGTAGAAACACATCGTTCCATTTAAGGAACACATCGCAATCATAAGCGCTGACAACCGCCTTAGGAGGTTCTACCTCGTATTCCCGGCAGGACTGAAAGAGTAAAATACTCATTCCTGCCGCTAAAAAAACCAATCGGAATATGTTAACTGACCTCATGAGAATAAGTGTGGATAAGGTATCGATTTAAGCGCTTCTTCGCTTTCTACAACAAAGGTAGGTCATTTGCTTCGAACCTTAACCTGTGGCTGGTGCAGCACGATCGATTTTGGCGGCACACTTTCGGTCACCCATGTATTTCCACCGATGACGGAGTCATGGCCAATAACCGTATTTCCCCCCAGAATGGTACTGTTGGCGTAAATAATACAATTGTCCCCGATGGTCGGGTGGCGTTTTACGTGCGCAAGTGTTTTTTCAACCTGTAAAGCGCCCAAGGTCACGCCCTGGTAAATCTTGACCTGATTGCCGATGACCGCCGTCGCGCCGATAACCACCCCTGTTCCGTGATCAATAAAAAAGGAGCGCCCGATGGTTGCCGCGGGATGGATATCGATGCCGGTTTTGCCATGTACATATTCGGAAAACACCCGTGGGAGCAAGGGGACGCCCAGGCAATGTAGTACATGCGCAATCCGGTATGTTGAAATAGCATAAAACCCCGGATAGGTGGCGATTACTTCTTCCAGGCAGGTTGCTGCCGGGTCAAAATGCAGCATGGCTTCGGCATCCTCTAAAAGAGCAGCGTGCACCTTGGGCAGCTGGAGAAAAAATGCATCGGCCAGCGCGGCGGCCGCGCTATTATCGCGATGCAGGAGGGGGTGCAAGAGTTGAATCAGGTCGTCCCGGAGCATAGCATACTGAACCTTTGCAGGGCGGTAATGCTGCCAATGAACCGGAAATAAAAAATTGGTCAGATGATCAGCCAAAGCCTGGGCCTCCTCCTTGGGTGGAATGGTAGCCGCCAGACGGGCCCGGTCGGCGTCGAGTCGGGTGAACAGTTGTTCCAGGTCGGTGTGCATAATAATAGGAAATCATGAAAGAAAACACCCTTTCGCGGCAGGACCTCGAAAGGGTGTTTTCATCTGCAGGTGAACAAATCTTTGTTTGCAAACTTAACCGGATGGGTAACAAAAACCAAACCGTTTTTGTTATTTAACCGAAATTCAGAAGATCTTCGCCCGCGTAAAATTTCTATACCAAAACGACGATTTTTTTGAATACGGAAGCATTTCTTATCGACGGTATCCGCTCGCCTATCGGCAATTTTGGCGGCAGCCTGGCGCAGGTTCGGGCGGATGACCTGGCTGCCCATGTGTTGGAACGTTTACTCCGGCGACACCCGGACCTCGATCCTGCCGCAATTGCCGACGTTATTATGGGTTGCGCCAACCAGGCTGGTGAAGACAACCGCAACGTCGCCCGTATGGCGCTGCTGCTGGCCGGATTGCCGGTATCCGTTCCGGGGGAAACCGTCAATCGGCTTTGCGCCAGTGGCATGGCTGCAGCCGTACACGCGTACCGGGCTATCCGGAACGGCGATGGCGATATTTTTCTCGCCGGAGGGGTGGAGCATATGACGCGTGGGCCGTATGTGCTAAGCAAAACCGAAAAAGCCTTCGGCACTGATGCCCGGTTGTACGACTCCAGCTTCGGTTGGCGCTTTATCAACCCCCGGATGGAGCTTGCCTACGGAACGGAAGCGATGGGGCAGACCGCCGAGAACCTGGCGGAGATTTACCGGATCAGCCGGGAAGATCAGGACAAATTTGCCGTTTGGAGCCAAAAAAAAGCCGCCGCTGCCCAGGCTGCCGGGCATTTGGCCGTGGAAATTACGCCCGTGCCCGTGCCTGCGCGCAAAGGGGACCCCATAATTGTCGAACACGACGAGTTTATCAAACCGGATACCAATCCGGATATCCTGACTAAACTTCGCCCGGCATTTAAAAAAGACGGAACTGTTACTGCCGGAAATGCATCAGGACTGAACGACGGCGCAGCCGCCTTGTTGCTGGCGTCTGCACCGGGGATACGCCAGCACAATCTATCGCCCCTGGCGCGCATGGTCAGCTCGGCCGTTGCCGGTGTAGAGCCTCGGATAATGGGTATGGGCCCGGTACCGGCAAGTGGTCAAGCCCTTAAAAAAGCTGGTTTAACCTTGGAAGACATGGGGGTAATTGAGATCAACGAAGCCTTCGCCGCCCAGGTTTTGGCCTGTACCCGGCTATTGGGATTGCCGGATGACGATCTGCGACTCAATCCCAACGGCGGGGCCATTGCGTTGGGGCACCCGCTGGGCATGTCGGGCGCGCGTTTGCTGCTGACAGCGGCGCGCGAGCTGCACCGCCGGAATGCCCGGTATGCCTTGTGCACGATGTGCATTGGTGTGGGTCAAGGCTATGCCGTAGTATTGGAACGCTGTTGAACAATCCCGCAACAATCTCTTACTCCCGGGTGCTATCGGGTAACGACGTATCGGAGGAATCCTGCACGGGCAGGGATTCGGGTTCGGGCTGGGCTTGCGGTACTGCTGCCCGTTGAAAACGCATTTCAAATTGCATACCGCGCAATTCGAGTCCCAGCACAAGTACCGTATCACTCAGGGTTAAAATTTGGTATTCCACCGGTGGGGTGCTTTTTTGGCGGATATGTGTTTGGCGCAATTCGTATTCGACCTGTTCTTCTGGTCCGACTGGCAGGTTAGTGATCATTTTTCCGTCATTCCAAAACTGGAAGTATGTGCCGGCAAGTGTTTCTGTGCGTTGTTGATTTCGGTATCCTTCCACGATCTCCCAACGGCCGGCCAACATCAATTTGTTGTTTTTCGTTTCGTCTTCGCAAGCGGGCTGCAGCAGCAGAGTAAAAAATCCGAACAACAGGAAGCAGGTAATACGTCCGCACATTTGAAGTAAAGTTTTTCTTCGGAAATGATCATTTGATCTCAACAAAACCGAATCCCAAGTAAGGATATTCTCCAAAACCGGCGTAATAACAAAACTCCGTCAGCGCCGGTGGCATACTCACCTCAAACTCATAGGCGAATCCGCGCAACTGCGTGATTCCTTCCGGATTTGGTTTTAAGTGAATCAGGCGCGACTTGGCCTGCCCCAGCAGTTTATAATTCATCGGAAAAGCGGGATCCAGCAATTTTAACGCCGCTAATGATTTGAACTGCATGGCCGCTTTGAAGCGGCGGACGGCGTGGTGAAAAAAGCTGATATCGTAATTTTCATGGTCGGGCAGGAGATACAGGTTCGCCGCTTTCCCTTCTTCCACCGTAGTAATGGATATTGGAGAAATCGCCTTGAATTGCATGGTGTCCTTAAAATTCGGCCGGGGCATGATCTGCCAGTGTTTGACCTCAAACTGCGCGGGACGGCCATCGCACGTGCCCAGCGTCAGGGGTACCTGCCGGAACAGGTGAACGATTTGCTGTTCGAATGCCTGATCGATGTAAAAAGAAACACTGAGTTTGACTTGGTTGCCCAACAATTTGAACTCCTGCTTCACCTGATCCATCTCATACGGATAGATCGCCAGGGGGCTGAAGGTAAAGAGTTTAAAATTGCGGGAATGCACATCAAATCCGCGTTGTTGAACCCATGCGGTCAGCTCAGCTCCGGCATTGGAGAGCACTGAAAAAACCCAACCGGATATTTCCGACTGGTAGTTAATTGGAATGATCACGCCTTTCTGACACGAAAGGCTAAACTGTATGCGCATAATTCAGTATTGTGATTAAAGAAAAGATTAGGAGCGCCAAAAAAGGCCTCTAAAGGTCTCCAGTATCCCTTTGGTCGTCTTTTCGCCCGAAAAGTACGGAAAAGTTACTACTGGCAAGAAAAAAATAATAAGCGGTTTATCCTGCCGGCAAGCGGCGGCTCCTGGTACGGGTACGGCATTCCGAACAAGAAACCCCGGGCAGGAAAAAAAGAAAGGCTCTCCCGGCTTATCAAGCGGTGCGTGCTGTGTCTGCCATGTGTGCCACTCGGGCTGCTATCAGTCCGCTTGGCACGAACATCCCTCTGTACAGCAGATGCTGACGCGCAATATCAGCATACAACATCACCCGCTTTTTCAGCGCGGGAAAGCCCGGCAAGAATTAAGCGTGTTAAGAGAACAGCGTTCAGGAGATTATATACGCTGTCTACCATAAGATTAAACTGGAACCTCAGGCGGAGGCTGAAAGTATTTCCTGGATTTCAGGGTTGATTCATCTCGATGATGATATAATCAGGATTTTCATTTGCGGATGGGGAAGGTTTCTCTTTGAAGGCCTTTGGCGTTTCTCTGTTTGGCTGTTCGAATTCGGAACCATCAACGGTTGATACAGTAAAAAAGAGGCTGAGTAGAAGCGAAAGGATCGGCATGGCGCAAGATGTTTTGATTGTCCAACAAATGTGGACCAAAAATCCAGCTGCGCAGCACTTCAAAAAAGGACACAATTCCTCTTTTCAATCCGTGCAGATTGAGTATTAAAACACCTACTCCTCCGCCCTGGTCTGCGAAAAAGGTCAGTAAACGACCGGCTTATTTGGAATGCCATAACGGCTTATATGACAACTAAATGACTCTTACATATTTAAATATTTGGTTTTTTTCATCTTTTTAAATTTTACACGCTAAGTCCGTATATTTTTAAAACTCCTGATTCCAGGAATTTACCGATATTGCAGTGGCCAATACCAGGGTTTGGTATGTTGGGATACTCCAAAATAGTTCACGCTATCTTTTAAAGGTTGTGCCGCATTTTGATATCCGCACCTGCCAAATCCGTTTTTATTCCCGCATTTTCATCCGTATCAATTATGTTGGGACAAATTTCGATCTCTTTCCTCCTCCATAACAGGACAAAATAGCAGATTTCAACCCGTGCAGATTCTTCAAACAGGCCTTTTGTGTTTTTCAAGCGCTTAAAAAACCAGCCACATGGAATTTGATGTATTGAGAGATTTGGTGCAAATCATCACCCGGAATAAGGTCAAACAGATCGAGGTGCTGGGCAACCCCGGCCTGGAGGAGAGCCGGATTGACGAATTTTATGACAACATTGCCAAATCGCGTTTCCAAACCGATGACGATGCTGCGCGACATTTTTTTGGAACAGACGAAAAAGACCCCAATTACCGGAAACTCCGCAACCGGCTTATCCGGCAATTGATCAACACTTCTTTTTTCATTGATGTCAATCAGCCGATGTTCAACGAGCGGGGCAAGGCCTTGTACCATTGTTACCGGGACTATGTAGCCGCTTATTTTCTGATGACCCGGGATGCGCATAAAGCCAGCGTATACCTTTTACAGCAAGTACTTGAACAAACGATCAAATTTGAGTTTACCGAACTTACGGCGGATATATGCCGGATGTTGCGCTCCCAATATGCGCGCACGCCAGGAGATCCGTCAAACCACGACCGCTATAGCCCGATGCACCGCTTATATGAGGAAAAACGGTATTGGGAAATCAAAGCTTTCGACTATCACGAAAATCTGATTCATTATTATATTAGCGGACGGTCAACCAATGAGGATATACATGAGATGGCCAGCCAGTATTATTCGGAACTTTTGCCGAAGGCAATCGAGATCGACACCCTGCAGTATTACATGTTCACTTATAACGTCGGGGTTATTAAATACCTTTCCGTAAATAACTGCAGCCAAACCATAACTATTTGTGATCAAGCGCTCCATATTTTGCAAAACCGCCGAATTACCAATCGCGGAGCCCTGCTTTCCTTTGCCATCCAAAAATTAGCTTGCCTGACGCAATTGCGCATCTTCGACGATGGTGATAAAACGGCGCAATATTGCCTTGATTTGGCCGTAGAAGGGGAATATAATTGGTTCAGGGTATTAGAAACACAGTTCTACTACCATATGTACACCCGCCAGTACAACGAAGCCCTGGCCGTCTTTGAAAAAGTAATACAACACCCGCGTTATTCCGTATTGAGTGGCAGCACCCGCGACATGTGGACCCTGCACGGCGGTTACCTGCACTTGCTGGCCGCATTGGGCAAATTGGAACCCACTGAAGTAGCTAAGGTTGCCGGGTACTACATGCCCTCCACCTCCCGGTACAGCAACGACTTCGAGATTTTGGACAAGGAGAAAGAGGGCATGAATATCCCGCTGGTGTTATTGCCCGTGCTGTTCAGTATCGCCCGGGGAAATTTTGAAGAAGAAGAATACGGCCGGTCTGTCGAAGCGCTCGACAAATACCGCAAGCGCTACCTGGAAAACGATACCAACCGGCGGAGCGCAATTTTTCTCAAAATGATCCTGGCCCTCAGCCAGAAGGAGTTCGACGGCGACCGCGCAAAGCGCAAAATGCAAAAAGAATGGCAGCTGCTTCAACAGGAACCGCCGCAAATAGCCGGGCAATCCTTCGCTGTGGAAATCATTCCGTATGAAGACATCTGGCAAATGCTCCTGGAAAAACAATGACCGGACCGGGCTCCGCTTATTCGTTGCGCCGGCCTAAAACCCGCAATAAGTAAAGAAAGAGGTTAATAAAATCGAGGTACAAGGCCAATGCGCCTATGATAGCCTCCTTGTGGTCCTCCTCAGTGCCTTCGTTGCCGATAATATTCATATTCTTGATCTTCTGGGTATCATAGGCCACCAGCCCAACGAAGATAATGATGCCCACATAAGTGGTAATCCAGTAAATCATTTCGTTGTTAAAGAACATGTTGACCAAAGAAGCCAGAATCAACCCGATGAGCGCCATGAACAAAAGGTTACCCCAGGTGGTGAGGTCGCGCTTGGTAAAATACCCGTATACGCTCATGGCGCCGAAAGTGGCGGCTGTCACGAAAACGTGCCCGCCAGGGAAGCCGCTGTGTATACCAGAAATATAAAAGAAAGGGTCAGGCCATTGACGAAAGCATAGGCCAGAAACCACCCGGTTGCGGCCGTGGCGCTCATCCGCTGGATAGCCGCCGACAAGTACCAAACCAGGGCAAGTTCGCCGATGATCAATCCGTAAAACAGGATTTTTGAACCAAAGATCAGCTGTATCATCACCGGCGACGACGCCGTAAGCAGGGCAACGACGGCCGTAAGCAACAACGCGCCGCCCATCCAGGCATACACCTTGTATATGAAGGCAATTTGTTCGCGCTGCACCTGCTCAGCGTCCAATAATACGCGGTTTTCCATAAATCAAAAGGAGGTTACTAACTTCATAAAAGATTTCATACAATCCTGCGGCTTATCGGGAGATAAATCAGCAAATCGAACTGCTCAGGAGTCAAAAAACGAGTCATACTGGTTTCCACCGCGCTCCTGTTTGGTCGGCACTTTCATGGGCGCATTCAGGTCCAATACATCGGAAGGATTACCGGCTTTGGCAATAATGCTTGATTTCTCTTTGCCGAGCAGGAACGAAACGCCTTCTCTCTCCCACTTCTCCAGCATCTCCAGACCCTCTTCCTCGAACACACCGTTCTGCAGGTCTATCGATTCCATGAAATTTTTCGACATATCCATAAACCGCTCCATTTCGCCTACTTTCTGACCAACATCTTCCGCCATGGCTTCAAGAGCCATATCGTACATATATTTTTTGTCGCTGTTTCCGCTTAATATATTCATAGCCGAGCGGATGGCGGAATGGCTGGCCTTGATGGCCTTATATTCCTGTTCCTTTACCACAACCTGGTCCTGGAGGTCCTCCAGCATAATCTCGGAATTTTCGTACATCTTGGTCAAAACGCGGTATAACACCTCCATCCGTTTGTACAGGTCTTCCAGTTTCATATTGGATTCCTGCAAGCGGCCGGCTTTGCGCGCCTTCAATACCATGATGGCATCTTTCCCGGTTTCTTTTGCTTTGCTAGCCATGCCCAGGTTGGTCTGGATTTCACGCTGGTTTTGCCGGATCATTTCCGACAACTTATACATCTGGCCTTTCAGGCGGCTGATATGGGTATTCATAGCGCCGAGATTGTCCCGGAGTTCCTCGATGTAGCTTTTTAAAATGCCGATCGGGTCGATTTGAACGAACAAACCGGTCATCCAACGCATCACCGACTTGTACATATACCAAATCAGGTTGCGCATTTTCGGATCCAACACTACATAAATCACGCCGGCCAGCGCAGCCAGTAGTCCGGCCAGGTATAAGGTATTCTCGGCCAGTTTGATCAACGCCGGAAGGGCCTGGTACAGCAGGTATCCGCCACCTAAAACAATAGCGGCCATAAATAAACCGCCCGTTATACCTTCGGGGCGCTCCCAGAAACCTTTGGGTTTTATCGGTTGCAAATCAGTGCTCATTAGAAGAATTGAATGTTAAGTGTATGTGGGTGAACAGCATTGGTATGGTCGCAGGTTTGTTTTCAGCGCCGAAAGATACTGTGGAGGAATATCCGGACAGCCCGGCGAAACCGGTCATTTACAAAATACAAGATGATAAATGCCAGGACAAATATCCAAAACATACTGATAAATACCTTCAGCACTTTAAAAACCAACCATAAAAGGAGCAGGCCGGCCAGGAAAGCGAGTACAGGGTTCTTAAGCAAATCGTTCATTTTCAGTTCTTTTATTTTTTGCGTCAATTTGAGCGCCCGGGCGCTTGTGTGCCAAGGCGGGGCAAAAATGCTGCGTAATAAAACCTTCTTTCCAAATTCGTCGGCAACAATCCGGGAATTTCGGACAAAGTAAGCGAAAACTACCGATAAATATATCCATCCTTCCGGCGGAAGCCGGCATGTTGGCCCGCGCGTTTTTACCTTTGCGCTTTCCCGTTGTTTTATCCAAGCATCCATGCCATCCTTTGAGGTCACCATACCCGTACTGAACGAAGAAGAAACTCTGGAACGGCAGATCCGGAAACTTCATACTTTTTTAGCCCACCATTTCCCAACGCCAAACCAATGGAAAATTATCATAGCCGACAATGGCAGCACCGACCGGACGCCGCACCTGGCGGCGGCACTTGCCGACATGCTGCCGGAAGTCCAACTGGTGCGCGTACCGGAAAAAGGAGTTGGGCTGGCGCTCAAAACTTCCTGGGGCCAAAGTCAGGCAGACCTGGTGGGATACATGGACCTGGATCTGGCAACCGATCTTCAGCACTTTATTCAGGCATACCATGCCCTCAGCACGGAAGGCTATGATCTGGTGTACGGCACGCGCCTGCACCGGAAATCGAAGGTGATTGGGCGCACCCTGAAGCGGGAAATCACTTCCCGGGTGTTTAATTTTATTGCACGGCGCTACCTGGGCACACGGTTTTCCGACGGCATGTGTGGGTTTAAATGGCTGAAACGCCGCTATTTACAAACCCTTCTGGAAGGCGGGGCGGTGAGCAACGGCTGGTTTTTCAGTACGGAACTGCTGGCCGCAGCCGAATGGAACAGTTTGAATATTTGCGAACTACCGGTCACCTGGACCGATGACACTTCCGGGAGCAAGGTTCATATTGGCCGGCTGGCCAAACAATACCTGAAAGCCATGCTGGTTTTAAAAAAGCAAAAAAAGCATCCCGCACGCCATGACGACACCCGTAAATAGAAAAGACCTGCTCCTGGGCACGGCACAATGGGGATGGACGGTATCCAGCGACAGCGCTTTTCAATTGCTGGATGCCTGGATCGGTAGCGGGCGCCGGGCCATCGATACCGCCACCAACTATCCGATCAATAAAATTGCCGGTGACTTCCGGGCTGCAGAACGCCTGTTGGAGACCTATATCCGCACGCACGGCTTGACAAACCTGCAAATCACCATGAAAATCGGCTCCCTGGATAATATGCGCACGCCGGATATCAACCTCTCGCCGTCGTTTATCCGGATGATGGCGGAAGAATACCAGCGGCGGTTCGGGGCAAACCTGCAAACGATCATGGTCCATTGGGATAACCGGTCGGAGCCCGGTGCTATCCAGGACACCCTGGGCGCCCTGGCGGCAGTGGCGGATGATTTGGGCCTGCGCCCGGGTATTTCCGGAATAAAATTTCCGGATAGCTATGCTGTGCTGAACCGGCAATTTAACCTGGATTTTGATATTCAACTCAAGCACAATATTTTGCATTCCGACCTTCTGCGGTATGCCTCCTTTGATCCCGAAAGGCACCAGTTCTATGCTTATGGTATAAATGCAGGCGGGATGAAACTGGAAGGCCCCTACCCTGCCCAAAGCACCTTTCTGGCCCGCGGCGGCAACCCGGTTGGCGCAGAAACAAAACTTCTACAACTTCGCGAATGGTTACTTTCCTGGAATGCAGACAGCGTTCGCCCGCCAATTTTGACGATGAACCACATCGGTCTGATCAATGCCGGGCTGCATCCGGCCTTCTGCGGGCTGGTTCTGGGGTTTTCCACGCCGGCCCAGGTATTGGAAACCCTGGATTTTTGGCGGGACCTGGACACGTATGACTATACATACGTTTGGAAGCGCCTGACCAATCTCATAGGTTGAAAACGGCGATTTACCTATCTTACTCCCGAAATCATGCAAGCGGAACACTTTGACGCAGTAGTGATCGGCGGCGGTATTTTCGGATGCTATGCATCGTTGTACCTGGCCGGAAAAGGCGCGCGTGTGGCGCTGCTTGAAAAGGAAACGCAGCTATTCCGTAAAGCTTCGTTGGTCAATCAGGCGCGTTTGCATGGCGGTTATCATTATCCGCGCAGTATAGCTACGGCTGCCTTAAGCGACGAACATAAGGAGCGCTTTACGATGGAACACCGGCAGTTTGTCCATTTTGCTTTTGAAAAATACTATGCAATTGACCGGTTCGGGTCGTTTACCGACGCCGTACAGTTCGAACGGTTTTGCCGGTATCTTCAAATCCCCTGCGAGCGGGTACCCGAACATCCCCTGTTCAACTTCAACCGCCTGGAAGCGCTTTACCGCACCGTGGAGTATTCCTTCGACCCGGTATTACTGGGCCAGTTCTACCGGAACCGGGTGGAGGCCAATGCCGCGATTACGGTGTTCAAACCCGCGTTGCTGACATCAGCGGAAAGTAGCGGAAGGGAATGGCTCCTGGCCTTAGACTGGCTGGCCCAAAAACGGAAATTACGGTCACCGGTGGTAATTAACGCCACTTATGCTGCCACCAATGCCGTGAACCGGTTGTTTGGCGTTCGCGAACTGGGCCTCACCCATGAACTTTCGGAAATAGCGTTCATCACTTCCAGGCAATTTCAGAACATGGGCCTGACGGTGATGGATGGCCCTTTCGGATCGATCATGCCGTACGGGCGCAGCGGCCTGCTTTCCTTGTCTTCCGTGGCCTATACGCACCATAAAATTTCATATGACAACCTCCCCCGCTTCGATTGCCAGACGCCGGAAGACCTCAGCTGCCGGCCCGAAGCCCCGGGAATATGTACCGAGTGCCCCAGACGCCCGGCGAGCAACGCCTACAAAATGCTTCGCCAGATGCAGCAATATTTTTCCGGGACCGTACATTTTGAGCATTTATTCTCCTACTTTACCATTAAATCCAAGTTAAAATCCAGTTATATCGATGACGGACGGCCCACGGAAATCTCGATGTTGCACGACCAACCCAGGTTTTACTGCTTATTTGCCGGCAAGGTCAATTCCATTTATGAAATAGAAAAAATCGTTTAGGAGCATGCCCAAAAAAAATATTCGCCAAATCAAAAAAATATTTCCGGTTTTGGAAATGAGTTGCGCCGCCTGCGCAGTCAGTGTGGAAAGTATGGTTGGCGGGCTGCCCGGCGTACAGCACGCCAGCGTCAACTATGCCGACCAAACCCTGCAGGTGGTATTTGAGGACGGCAAAACCGACCCGCAAACCATACGGCAGGCCGTTCAGGCTATCGGGTACGATTTGATCATAGCCGAAGGAAACGCCGCACGAAAGTACGAACAACACCAGCAAAGGCACTACCGCCAAATTCGGCTGGATACCATCGGCGCCGGTGTGCTGGCCTTTCCGGTGTTTCTTCTGGGGATGTTTTTTCACCATCTGCCAGTTGCCCGCTGGATCATGATGGCCCTGACGACGCCGGCTGTCTTTTGGTTTGGGCGCCGATTTTTTGTGCATGCCTGGCGGCAGGCACAACACCGGAAAGCCAATATGGACACGTTGGTGGCTATCAGCACCGGTATAGCATTTGTTTTCAGCGTCTTCAACACCGTGCTCCCGGAATTTTGGCAGCGCCGCGGGCTGGAGGCGCATGTTTATTTTGAGGCGGCAGCAGTAGTTATCTTCTTTATTTTATTGGGAAAACTCCTGGAAGAGCGCGCAAAAGCCAACACATCTTCGGCTATAAAAAAATTGATGGGGCTTCAGCCCAACACCGTAGTGCTGTTGCATGCCGATGGTACATTGGAAGATTTGCCGGTTGCGCAGGTTAAGCCGGGCGACCGGCTGCTGGTCCGGCCGGGCGCCAAAATTCCGGTAGACGGAGTGGTGTCAGGCGGCGCATCCTACGCAGATGAAAGTATGCTCACGGGCGAGCCGATAGCGGTGCACAAAACAACCGGCGACCGGGTTTTTGCGGGTACTATCAACCAGAAAGGCAGTTTTGAATTTGTAGCGGAAACGGTTGGCGCCGGCACTTTGCTGGCACAAATTATCCGGGCCGTTCAACAAGCGCAAGGCAGCAAGGCGCCCGTGCAAAAAATGGTAGACCGAATTGCTGGCATTTTCGTCCCGGTCGTCCTGGGCATTGCAGCCTTTACGGTATTAAGTTGGTTGGTATTCGGTGGCGCCAACGCCCTGACGCACGGTTTGCTGGCGGGTGTAACGGTGTTGGTCATAGCCTGCCCCTGTGCGCTGGGCCTGGCAACACCTACAGCAATTATTGCCGGTGTGGGCCGTGGCGCAGAGCATGGCATTCTCGTCAAAGACGCGCAGAGTTTGGAGGCAGCACACCAGATAACGGCCGTAGTACTCGATAAAACCGGCACCCTTACGGAAGGGGCGCCCATGCTCACCGGGCAACATTGGCTGGCCGAAAACCGGAGCGAACTGGAAGCTATTTTATATGCCCTGGAAAGCCGCTCTGAGCATCCGTTGGCAGCAGCTATCGCCGGTGCATTGGGTTTCGGCGTGAAAGACCGCATCAATTTAGAGGATTACCAAAGTATTACCGGCGCCGGGGTGCAAGCCAGGTTATCCGGACGGCAGTATATCGTGGGTAACCGGTTGCTGATGCAACAGCATGAAGTAGCCTTACCCAAAGCGGCGCTTGACCTGGCGGACACGTGGCATGCGGCCGCACGCACAGTGATTTATTTTGCCGAGGACCAACAGTTGGCAGCCATATTTTCCGTAGATGACCCGCTGAAGACAAGTTCCAAAGCAGCGGTAGCCACCTTGAAAAAAATGGGCAAAACGGTTTATTTACTCAGTGGGGATGATGCGCACACTACTGCCAGCATAGGCAGGCAAACCGGTATTGAAATAGCCCTCGGGTCCATGCTTCCCGCCGGCAAAGCCGACTTTATTCGCCAACTGCAACAAGCCGGCGAACGGGTTGCCATGGTGGGCGACGGTATCAACGATGCCGAAGCGATGGCGCAAGCCGATATAAGTGTGGCCATGGGCCGCGGTTCGGATATTGCCCTGGAAACAGCCGGGATGGCACTACTCAGCTCCGACCTGATGCAGCTGCCCAAAGCCTTCAGGTTGTCGGAGAAAACTGTTTCAACCATCCGGCAAAACTTGTTTTGGGCATTTATATACAATGTCATTGGCATACCTTTGGCAGCAGGCATTATGTACCCCGTGAACGGATTCCTGCTCAATCCGATGATAGCCGGAGCGGCTATGGCTCTGAGTTCGGTATCGGTAGTGAGCAACAGCCTGCGGCTCCGAAACGCCAGATTGTAACGTCTTTGTGGTCCTTAAACATTGTTTTCCAAGCATGTCAACCGCGCGATTTAAAACGAATATCAAGTGTATGGGTTGTGTAGCGGCCGTTACGCCTTACCTGGATAAGGCAGCCAGCGTAGAATCCTGGGCTGTCGATCTGGCAACTCCTGAAAAAATACTGACCGTGAAGTATTCGGCTCCAGTCGCCCCGGAAGCCGTTCAGGAAGCCTTGCGGAAGGCCGGCTATTCCGCCGAACCGATCCCGGGCTAAACTCCATTATTTTTGCACCGATGAAAGCATACCGCGCTACATGAGTACCCTTCTGATCGGGAGTTTATTATTGAGCATTTTTCACGCTATGATACCCAGCCATTGGCTTCCGGTGCTGGCTATCGGCCGGCAGGAGGGCTGGTCGGCCCGGCAGACCCTCTGGATCACCTTTCTCACCGGCATGGCACACGTGTTGAGTACCGTACTCGCCGGTATCGCTTTAGCTGGTTTGGGCGGACTGCTGGCGCACCGGATGGAAACGTTCACCCGTTGGCTGGCGCCTGTGTTATTAGCTTTACTCGGATTATTTTATATTTACCAACATTACCGGCACCACCATTTTCACCTGCACCGGCAAACTACCGGTTGGGGAGTGATCGGCACCCTCGCGGTTGCCATGTTTTTGTCGCCTTGCCTTGAAATAGAGGGCTATTTTTTAGCGGCAGGGCAGTATGGCTGGGGATTTGTAGCTTCCCTGGCGCTGTTGTACGGTACTGTCACCATCAGCGGTATGCTAATCTGGGTATCCCTGGCATTGCACGGCCTCCAACGCCTCGATTGGCATGCCCTGGAACACAATGCCGGCCTGATCACCGGCATCACCCTGCTGTTTTCCGGATTTGTCTTGTTATGGTTTGGGTAAAGGCGTTGGAACCTGTACAGAATATTCCATTATCCTATGGCGCATACACATCACGATCACCAGCACCTTCACCAGCATGGCCCGGCCAGGATGGATCAGCTGACCGTACGGTTCGTTTGGGGCATAGGGCTAAACCTGGCGTATGTTGCCGTGGAGGGTGCAGCCGGATTTATAACCGGGTCGTTGGCATTGCTGACCGATGCCGGGCATAACCTGAGCGATGTAGGAGGTTTGGCCCTGGCGCTATTTGCCTTTCACCTGGCACGCCGGCAACCAACCCGGCAATATTCGTATGGCTTCCGGAAATTCACGATTTGGGCATCCTTGCTGAATGGACTGCTGCTGCTGGTTGCCGTCGGCGGTATCGGTTATGAAGCCGCCCGGCGTTTAGCGCAACCGCCGCAGATACCAGGTGGAACCGTAGCCCTGATAGCCGGCATTGGCATTGCAGTCAATACTTTGTCGGCGTGGTTGTTTTACCGGGACAAAGCGCATGACCTTAATGTAAAAGGCGCATACCTGCATTTAGCCGCCGATGCCGCTATTTCCGCAGGCGTGGTACTGGCGGGCTTGCTGATGCATTGGACGGGCTGGCACTGGCTGGACCCCGTGATCGGTTTTTTGGTATTATCTGTTATTATCTGGAGTGTTTGGGGGTTATTAGGCAGGAGTATCCGATTGGCCCTGGATGGCGTGCCGCCGCAGATCGATCCGCTGGAAATAAAACGAGCTGCCCTCGGCATCCATGGAATCAGCAATATTCATCACGTGCATATTTGGGCTATGAGTACCCTGGAGAATGCGCTCACGGCGCATCTGGTGTTGGCAGACCACGTCAATCCGGAAGAAGCGGCCAGGGTCAAGCAGCGCTTTCGACATGCCCTGGAGCATATGAACATACAACACGCGACCCTGGAGACTGAATACGCATCGGACCATTGCAACAATCCGGATTGCGGATAAAATTTCAGGATTTTTCCAGGGCTTCCCGGTCTGCCTTTTTCAGGGTTTTGACGGCTTGTTCGTAGGAGTGATCGATCAGGTGGCGAAGGGTATGGCCGCTGAGAGCGCCATCAAATTCGACCGTATTCCAGTGTTTTTTATTCATGTGCCAGCCTGGTTGCACTTCGGGGTATTGCTCGCGCAATTCGAGGGCATAGTCCGGATCGCATTTGAGGTTGACGGTAAAACGCTCGGCGTCAAGCCCTGTAATGGCAAAAATTTTGGCCATTACCCGCACGCACAGCGTCATCTCGTCGAACGGAAAATCTTCTGTGACGCCTTTTTTTGCGAGGCAATATTCCCGGAATTGGTCGATATCCATAACCCGAAAGGAGTTGTGCGTTAAAATAATCCGTGCAATTCGGCTTGTACCATTTCCAGCACTTTTCCGGAATCTTCGGGGCTGTTTTGAAAGTCGAAATTATCGACATTAATAATCAACAGGCGCCCTTCTCCGTAGTTGGTGATCCAGTTTTCATAGCGTTCGTTGAGTCGTTTGAGGTAATCGATACTGATACTGCCTTCGTAGTCGCGGCCGCGCATTTGAATATGTTCTACCAATGTGGGGATACTCGCCCGCAGGTAGATCATCAAATCCGGCGGTTTGATCTGGGAGATAATGGATTGAAACAGCGTGGTATAATTCTCAAAATCCCGGCGTTCCATCAGCCCCATATCCGCCAGGTTGGGCGCAAAAATGTAGGCATCTTCGTAAATCGTACGGTCCTGTATTACGGTACGGTTGCCCTGCTGGATGCGCAGCATTTGCAGGTATCGGCTGGAGAGGAAAAAAACCTGCAGATTAAACGACCAGCGTTTCATGTCCAGGTAAAAGTCGGCCAGGTAAGGATTGTTTTCTGTATCTTCGTAATGCACATCCCAGCCAAAGTGCCGTGCGAGCATTTCACTGAGGGTGGTTTTTCCAGCACCGATGTTGCCAGCGATGGCGACATGTTTGATAAGCATCTTGTCTGTGGGCAAGGTTCCGTTCATTCTTTTACATTTGTGCGGGGCGAAGGTAGGAAAAACACCGTACGTTGTTCGTTGATCCCTGGACGTTTGCCGACCATCTGTTGCCAATCATCTATCCTTTTTTTATGCAGTTGGATAAAAATGTTATTTCACGGCTGGAAAAACTGGCGCGGCTGCAGCTGGATGACCGGGAAAAAGAAATATTCTCGCGGGATTTGACCAGGATACTTGCCATGGTGGACAAACTCCTGGAATTGGATACTTCCGGGATACCGCCACTGGCCTCCCCCACCGAGGCGCCGCAGAATTATCGCGATGATGAACACATCGAATACTTGGATCCGGAGGCGGCGCTCCGCAACGCTCCAAAGCAGGACGGCCATTTTTTTTTAGTACCCAAAGTGATTGAATAAACAAACCAGCAGCCGACCATGGCGGACAACAACAACACAAAATATTCATCCTGGCTGCTCCTGGTAGCGGGAGCGTTTTTCGCATTACTCCTTTTGACCTATTTTCTCTTTCCTGCCCTAGTTTCAAAATTTGCCAGCCTGATCGGGGGGCTGCTGGTCGTCGTAACCGGTCTGTTCCTCCGCAGGAAAAAATAACTTGATCAACGTTCAAAGAACTTGCCTTATGCTTATCTCCATTCAACACCTCAATAAAACCTACATCATGGGCATGGAAAAGGTGGAAGCCCTCAAAGATGTGAGCCTGGATATCGCTAAAAATGAATATGTGGCGCTCATGGGGCCTTCGGGCAGCGGAAAATCTACTTTAATGAACCTGTTAGGTTGCCTTGACTCTCCCTCCAGCGGCCAGTATTGGCTCAATGGCATCGAGGTAAGCACCATGAACGACAGCGAACTGGCAGAAGTCCGGAACAAACAAATCGGCTTTGTATTTCAAACGTTTAACTTGCTCCCGCGGCTATCGGCGCTGGAAAATGTAGCACTTCCACTGGTATACGCCGGGTATTCGAAAGCGGCCCGCCTGGAAAAAGCCCGCGCCACCCTGGAATCCGTTGGATTGGGCGACCGGATATTGCACCGGCCCAACGAGCTTTCTGGTGGCCAGCGCCAACGCGTGGCCATTGCGCGCGCGCTGGTGAATGACCCTGCCATTATTTTGGCCGACGAGCCAACAGGGAACCTGGATACGAGGACCTCCTATGAGATCATGAGCTTGTTTGAGCAAATACACCAATCGGGCAATACAGTGATCCTGGTGACGCACGAACAGGACATCGCCCGGCACGCGCACCGCATCGTCCGGCTTCGCGACGGTTTGGTCGAATCGGATCAACCCAACGAAGATTATGTCAAGTTTAGTGGGGCGCCCGTTCTGGCCGGCGGTTAGTTTTTTTTATTTCTGCCCGGGCTACAAAGCTTTTAAAAGTTGTTCTTCCAGGTCTGTGCGTGGATTGACCGCAAAAATATTACCCTGGCGATCGATGAGAAACGTTGCAGGTATGGCCCGAACGCCGTAGACAGCGGCCGGCGCGCTGTTCCAAAACTGCAGATCGCTGACGTGGTTATCCCAAACCAGGCCGTCTTTTTCAATGGCAGCCACCCAGGCGTCTTTTTGGCCGGGCCGGTCGAGCGATACGCTGAAGACATCGAAGCCCTTGTCTTTGTATTTATTGTACACCTCCACCACATGCGGATTCGCCATCCGACAGGGGCGGCACCAACTGGCCCAGAAGTCCAGCAGGACAACTTTTCCCTTCAGGGACGAAAGAGCGCGGACCTTTCCATCGGGGCCGGGCAGGCTGATTTCCGGCGCCGGCTGGCCAACCTGAATGGAGGCGGTGGCTTGTTGTTGCTGGAGTTGCTTTTCCAGGCCGCCGACCATGTTGGCAAATTCAGAGGCATATTTTGAATCCGGCATTGCCTCATTCAATGCCTGCCGGGCGTTTTTGAATTCCTGGAGGTGATCGCCTGCATTACGGCCTAACAATTGAGCGGTAAAAAACGCCCGCATGAGCGGCGTGCAGCCTTTGCTTATAAATCCCTTGGCAGCCTCGGGGGTCATTTGCGGGGCAGCCATCATTTCCTTAACCACTTTGGCGTAGCACAAAAACGTTTCGGAGCCGGTCACTTGCACATCCATCCGGTCGATGGTATTCAGGTCGCCTGAAATTTCAACGGTCTTATCCGCAGCGCCCAGCATGAAAAACATCCGTTTCGCGCCGATCGTTAGCCGGTACAACCCTTCAGTGAAGGGTTCTTTTTGCTCTATGGTAAACCCACCCGATGCATTGCACGAGGCCCGGCCGATGGCGACTGGAGCGGTGTTTTGATCAAAATACAATTGCTCCAGCAACACCTGCAAATTGGCAGCATTGCCGATCGTGCCTTTGAAGGTATGATTGACCGGCCCGGTCTGACAGGCAGAGCCGATGGCAAATGCCGGCAGCAGGATCATTAAAAGGTATTTTATTCTTTTCATAACAATTGATTTATAATATCTTGGTTGTAATTTCAATTATCGGCTATGCTTGCATAATTTCTGCCAGCAGCTGTTCATAGTTGCGTTTCCAATCGGACACTTGCCCCCAGTTGTCGCCATCAATTTCCACTGCTGTTCCGGCAGTGGCGCCCAAAAACTCGAAAGTTTGCTTGTTGTTCTTTAAAAAACGCTCCAATGCCGCCGCTTGTTCTGGCCGTGCCGAAATAATCACCCGGCTTTGTGCCTCGCCGAAGAGCCAGGCATCTTTTCGGACAACGGGGTTGAATTGAACAGAAAAGCCAATGCCACCAGGCATCGCTGCTTCCATCAGCGCCACAAAGAGCCCACCGTCTGAAACATCGTGCACGGATTCAACCAAGCCCTGGCTGATAATTGCCTTTACCGTTTGTTGCAGCTGCAACTCTTCTTCCATCTCAAAATGCGGGCAGGGGCTATACTCCACCCCATGCACTTCGCGCAGGTATTCGCTGCTTCCCAGATCGTTCCTGCTGGCGCCAAGCAGGTAGATACGGTCGCCGGCAGATTTGAAATCCAGTGTCATTATCCGGTTATAATCATCGAGCAGGCCGAGCATACCGATAGTAGGAGTCGGGTATACCGGAATAACCTTGCCGTTGTCGGTATATTGGTTGTAAAAACTGACATTACCGCCGGTCACCGGCGTTTCAAATGCCCTGCAGGCATCTCCCATGCCTTTTATGGCCTGCGCAAACTGAAAATAAACTTCCGGGTTATATGGGTTGCCAAAATTCAGGCAATTGGTAATAGCGACCGGGTCGGCTCCGGAACAGACAATATTACGGGCTGCCTCGCTTACGGCAATCATACCGCCTTTATAGGGGTCGGCATAAACGTAGGCGGCGTTGCAGTCTGTGGTCAAGGCCAGCGCCTTTCGGGTGCCTTTGATATAAACGACTGCGGCATCGGCATGCCGGTTAGTCGTCATCGTTCCGGTGCGCACCATCGAATCGTACTGCCGGGTGATCCAGTTTTTAGATCCGATATTCGGGGAAGACCAAATGGTTTTAGCCGCAGCGAGCAGATCAGCCGGTTCGGGAATCTGTTGGAGGTCAAATTTTTCAATTCTATCGAGGTAGTCCGGGCGTTTTTGTTCGCGCACATACACTGGGGCGCCGCCGCCTAAAACCAGGCTTTCGGCGGGCACATCGGCTACTTTTGTTCCGTGCCAAAAGTACTCCAGGCGCCCGCCGGCGGTGGTCTGCCCGATCAATTCGCAGGGCAGGTCCCATTTTTCAAAAACAGCCTTTATTTCGGCCTCCCGGCCGGGCTTGCACACGATCAGCATGCGCTCCTGGCTTTCGGAAAGCAGGATTTCCCAAGCCTTCATATTGGCCTGGCGCTGCGGGGCTTTGTCGAGGTCGATCCGCATACCGACACCGGACTTTGCACTCATTTCGGATGTGGAACACGTGATACCAGCCGCGCCCATATCCTGCATACCCACAATAGCGCCGGTTTGAATGGCCTCCAGCGAGGCTTCCAGTAAGAGTTTTTCCTGGAAAGGGTCGCCTACTTGAACCGCAGGCAGGTCTTCATGGCTGTCTTCGCTCAGGTCGGCGGAGGCAAAAGTAGCGCCGTGAATACCGTCTTTTCCCGTTGCCGAGCCAACGATAAAAACCGGGTTGCCCGGCTCACCGGCTGTAGCGCTCACGGTTTGGCCGGCCTTTACGATTCCAACCGACATAGCATTAACCAAAATGTCGTGGTGATAGCAATCGTAGAAATATACTTCCCCCCCCACCGTAGGCACACCGAAGCAATTGCCATAGTCGCCAATGCCTTTGACAACGCCGGCAATGAGGCGTTTCATGCGCGGATTGTCGGGTTTGCCAAAACGCAGGGAGTTCAGGGAAGCGATCGGCCGGGCGCCCATCGTGAATATGTCGCGGTGAATACCCCCTACTCCGGTGGCAGCTCCCTGGTAGGGTTCGATAGCCGATGGATGGTTATGGCTTTCAATTTTAAAGGCGCAGCCCAGTCCGTCGCCGATGTCCACCAATCCGGCATTTTCCTCGCCGGCGCCCACCAGCAATTGTTTGCCGGAGCGCGGAAGTGTTTTTAACTGAAGTATGGAGTTTTTATACGAGCAATGCTCGCTCCACATGACCGAATACACAGAGAGCTCCGTGAAGTTGGGGGTGCGGCCTAAGATTTTTTGATTTTATCAAACTCATCTGGCGACAGGCCCAAGCCTTGGGCCGTTTCGAGGGTGGGCAGCGGCTCCGCTGTAACCATGGAATACAAAAAGTGATTGTGTGATCGGCTCAATAGCCGCCGCAAAGATACTAGAAGCCGCTTCAAAATCACCGCAGGAAGTAAAAAGTGTCGCGGGTGGTAGGATCATTTTATGGAAATTATATAATCCCGGAAGGAATATGCCTAAATTCCGCCAGAATTCCGAAAATTTGCCCCCTGCAGCCGGTATGCCCAAAGAAAAGATCCATATTTTTATATCCTTTGACCCTTCCGACGTCCAAACTGCGGAAGGGCTTTACCGGTATCTGAACCAGGCATTGGAAGACCGGGAACTGGTCTTTTGGAACCCGATGCAGATAGCGGAAGAAGATTACCGCAAGGAGGCCGGGCAATTTTTAGAGAAAACACAGCTGTTTATTGCTTGCCTTTCCACCCATTACCTGGATAGTCCAAACACCCGGTGGTCGGTAGATTTTGCCTTGATGGAGCAAAAACGGCGGGCCGGATTTCATATCCTCGTTGTGCTGGCGCAGGCAGCCTTTGTGCCGGCAGCACTGGCCGGTTTTCCCTTGGCGCCCGCGCCTGATCAGCCGGTGGAAGGGTATTCGCTCAGCCGTGAAATTCAGTTGAAACGCACCGTTCAAAAGGGCGTCGACTTATTATTTGGCGTAGACCGGACGGGCGATTTATTTATCCTACCCGAGGAGGCAGCGTTTGTGCTGGCGTTTGAAGATGTCCGGGAACGCCTCCTGGTTTGGCTGGAACACTGCGACCTGGAACCCTTGTTTCTCTTGCTCAAGCAACTTTTACATCCGGAGAAAACGCCCGATGCCCTGTTTCAGTTGGAAGACGCTTTTGGCGAGTGGCGCCAGCAAACGCAGCGAAGCAAGCTCAGTTTTGACGTTTTTAACCAGACCGTCCGCGCCATACGCCTCGACCTGGGCCACCTGATCGAACGCCTCGACCAAAGCCAATGCCGGAACAACTGGCCGGTACTGTTTGCCAACACGTATTATGGTCTGAAGCCGGTGAACGTTCCCACCGATCCGCTGTCGGGCCTGTTCCTGCCGTCCGGCGAAATTCAAATCCCGCAAACCCTGAACCTGCCGGCAACGCCCCCGGCAGAGCCGCCTTCGCCCGGCAGTACCGGCGCTCTGACGGTGCAACAGCAACAGGAATTCCGGCGCAATCTTCTACTGGCGCAGGACGCCATCGGGATGGGGCAATTCGGGCGTGCCCATACCTTATGCGAGCAAGTGCGCGGCAACATCGACCCGCAATCGGCTCAGTTATATGAACTGCTGCTGATCTCCTATCTGAAAAAAGAAGGCCCGGACCGGATCATACATGATGCCGTATACGGTAGTGGCGCCAAGCTCAACCATGTCATCGTTTATGCCGGGCGCTTTGCCGATTACCAACGCCAGGATATATGCCCCACCGAAGCAGACGCCTACAACCTGCGCGCTACGGCACAAGCTTTATCCGATGCCCTGCTGCGGCTTTACAGTACCTATCAAAACGATTATATCCTGCACACCGGGCGTTATGCCAAAGAAGTGCCCGACAACCGGGCGGCTATAGCGCATTGTGTCCAGGTGGGTATGGTGGTTTACCGGACCGTTCATCCGTACCGCGGATTTTTAGAATTGGCCGCAAACGAACTTTGCAACGGCGGCAAGTACGATTATATCCGTCAGGTAGAAATAATAGACGATACGTTTCGCTTTGCCTCCCATGAAGACTTTGGCATCGAAAGTGAAATCCGGGAAATCATTGGGATGCTGGAGGCTGTTTCGCCGGACGACGATGATGCGCTGATGAACCGGCAACTGCGCGAAAACTTGTTTTTCAACCTGAAGGCAAAGCGGTTGCGGTTGCAAGCTCAAATGGAAGCGGAACGCCGGCGTTACCTGCATTTTACCGACTTGCGCGATTCGGTAATCGAACTGGTGCATGCGGCATTATTGGGCTATAAAATTTTTGGCGACCGGGATTATCCCGACCCGGAATCCTTCCTCCGGCTGGCCCTCGAACAATTGTTGCCCGGCCTGCTCCTGCCTACGGTATCCGGTACATCCGCGAAGGCGGTCGGCGATTTGCGCTGGTTTACCCTGGATGCCTCCGGCCAGGTGGGCGCCCATCCCGACTGCGCGCGATTCCGGTTCGATGTGACCGCAGTAGTGGAAAAAATTGTACGTGACCACGCCGGGCAGGCCAGCTGGCTTCAGGTACACCCCAATATCAAAATGGAGGTATACCGGCAGCTGATGGCCGATACACAAAAAATGTATCAGCACATGGCCGGGGAATTAAAGTGGACGGATATACGGCGACCGAATGAAACGGACGCCCGGCAGGCAGTCATCGAGTGTTTGCGCCAGTGGAAAAGCGCCAGCCTTGCCTACCCGGCCTACGCCGCGGAACACCGGCAGCAAATCCTCCAGGAATTGACCGGCAACAAACTCCTGCTTTGGATGCGGATTGATCCGCCCCGTCTGGTCACCGAGGCAGACAGTACCGGATTGGGGTACGATGCCGTGGCTGAATACCAGGAATTATTGGAAAAAAACCATGATATCGACCCCGCAGAGGCCAATAAACTGTTGGCAAACAATCTTTTCCGGCGGCAGATCCGGCCCGATTTCGACCTGCTCCCTGCCGGCGAGGAAAAACACCGGCACGAGCTATCCTCGCTGCTCGTGCAGGCGCTTCATGGCTATCGCGATTTGTTCGAAGCGCCGGAATACCTGGATTTTGTTTTGAGGAGCTGACTGCGGAACACAAATTGCGATGGATCGATGTTTCAGAGCAGGGAGAAGCCATCGCCTGGGCGAGTGGGGCGCATCTTCCGTTTGACCCACCAGACATCCTCCGGCAATTGACGCAGCTGCTGCCCGGTCGTTTCCCTCCGCTGGAGGCGCGCCAACGCATCGCTAACCGCCGGCATGCCGATTTAAAGGCCCGGTATTTTCGCGAGATCAGCGAATACTCCCATGAAAACAGGCAAATCGAACGGCGTATTGCCATCGAGATCATCCGGAAATTAAAAGGCCTGTTCTTGTATTACCCGGATGCGCAATTTCTCGAATTGCCCATCCGCGAACTCGAAGGCCATGGTCGCATTCGATGGAGGGAAGACTTCCTGGGTATTTTTCCTTCGCGATCGAACCATTACGAAAACAAATATTTCGGCTTCGATTACCTCCGCGAGCTCAGCGAGATCCGCATGTACCGCGACACCCGACAGCAATGGATGGAGCAGGTGCTGTACCAGATCGGTGTATTGTAAAATCCACAACCCGCACAGGCGCTCCAACCTAACGCAGGCTCCATTGTACGCCAAGTTGCCAGGCACGGCCCGGCAACGGACGGAACGCGAGAATTTGGTAGGCCGTATTCCAACAATTTTCCAGGCGCCCACTCACGGAAAACCGCTGTCCGGACCAGTTGAAGATGAACCGGAGGAGCGCATTTGCGGCGTGAAAAGCCGGCATTGCTTCCGAATTATCGGCATTGGTGAAGCGTTTCCCTGTGTATTGATGGATATATGCAACCGACCAGCCCCCCCGGCTCCACAACAGGGTGGCAGCCGCACTTTGTTGGGGCGTATAGGGCAAAATTTTGTGCAGCGCACCGGTATTGGCGTCATACACCGCTGTATTCGTGGCGCGCGTCAAGCGAAAACGCGTTATGATCTGCAGATACCCGCCCAACCAGCCGAGTCCCAAGGAAGCCTTTGTTTCGACGCCGCGCGACCATACCCGGCGCAAATTGCCTGGGCGAAACAGGCCATCGGAGCCGGGTTGCCAAAGAATCCAGTCGTCGAGCAGCAACTGAAATGCCGTCGTTTCAAAATGCCATCTTCCATCCTGCCAGGATACCGACAGATCGCCGCTATAACCGGATTCGGGCCGCAAATCGGGGTTACCCAAATGGCGCCAGAACCGGTCATTGAAGGTTGGCAGGTTGAAGTTTCAGGATACATGCAGCCGGAGGGTCAAGGCAGAAACCGGTGTCCAATGCACGCCTATGGTCCCGGTAAACGGAGATCCCTGGTCTTCTGCCCACTCCTGACGCAATTGTGCATTCAGTCGGATCCGGTTCAGGTGGTATTCGGCCAGTACCCAGCCGGCCAGGCGCCATTGGTCGAACCAACGGGCGCTGTCGGCGTACCCATCCGCTTGCGCCTGATGAAGCCAAGCATGGGTTGCGGAGTAAACCAGCAAGCGGCTGCCAGGCGCAGCGACATATTCGGAGGATAGCTGGACCGTACGCGAGCGGCTGGTGTCAGTATCCGACGGCAGATGAAAGCCAATATAATCTTGTTGGTATGTCAGCCGGTGTTTCCAGCGGGACGCGCTGCCGGAGAGGGTCGTCCAGTTGGCAACAGCGCGTAAGGCGCGGTCGCGCTGCCAGACCTCCGCCGGCGCTTCTGTCATAGCCGGCGGAATCTCCCGGAAAGCCGCTTGCAGCCAAACCGCTGTTTCCAAGGTATTCCGGTCATTTATTTTCAACCGGTTAAATTGCTGGATATCCACTTTTTCAACAGCGTTGTTAACCTGTTTGACTTGTGGCGCACCGATGAGTGCCGTGTTTTTATAGGGAAAATCGTTTCGAACTTGAACATAAGCAGCCCGCACCAAGCTGTTGATACGGGAGCAGCCAAAACCCAGGGAAGCCTGCACCTCCCGGCGGCCGAAGCTGCCGGCGGCAATACCTCCGGCAGCGGCGACGCCCGAAGAATCAGGCCAGGCCGCCGGCGTGATCTGAACGGAGCCCCCCATGGCGCCGTTGCTCCTGGCACTGCTTTGGCCGCCATATTGAATATCAATGGCATCGCCGGCCCATACCGGAACGAGCGCCGCATCCACTACGCCGTTCATCGGGCTTTGCAGATTCATACCCTGCCAGAAAACAGCGGTCCGGGAAGGGCCGGCGCCACGGGCCGACAAGGTGGTCAGGCCGCCGGGGGCGTTTACCCGGATATCGAGCGGCATTTCCAAAAGCAGCCGGTCGGCAAGGGATAAAACCCTGCAAGATGGAAGCGTATCAGCCAGCCAAATAACGTATCCCGTGCGTGTAGGGGGCGTTTCGAGTATCGTGACTGCCGGCAACGACAGCGTCGAATCACTGGTTTGGGCGATACCTGCGCTACCGGAGGCAGATAGCCCTATCCAGATGGCCAAAACCGGTATAGTGGAAATACGCATCATTTTTTTCCCGGGTTGTACACTGCCGGAAAGCAGGGAAATCTGGAAAAAATAACTGCCCGGTCGAGCGTACTTCCGGACAGTTGTTCTATGGAGAAAGGAGCTCAGATTTCGCAACTGTTTACAATTTCGTCGTAATCCGGGCGATCCCAGGCATGCCGGTGGATAAAGGAATGTTTGATTTCGCCCTTGTGGAGGACGAATACCCCCGGCATTTGAAAACCGTCGCCATATTCTTCGCCCGGACTGGCGAAACCGTGCCCTTCCAGAATACCGGCTTCGAATCCTCTGATCCAATTCATCAGGCCGAATAGCTGAGCCGGTGTGCCGCGCCCCAACTCAAACGCCCTGTACAGGCGTTTTTCCGGATCGGAAATATAATCAATCGGCCACAATTTATACTTGTGGAAGAACTTTTCAGCCAGGCCAGGTTCGTTGGCCATGTGTACCATAACAATCCGCACCCCGCGTTTTTCCAGCCGGTTTCGGCGTTTGGCAATATCAGAGATGGCCTCCCGGCAAAAAGAGCAGCCGAAATGGCGGAGAAAAACCAGTAAAACTGGCGACTGCTCCGTCAGGAGGGCCAAAGATTCTCCATTTTGGCTAAGCATCTCCGTCCAAACGGCGGGCGGTTGAACCACAGAGGGCGTTTTTTGCATAAAATTTATACTAAGTTCATCTTGTTCAGGGCTTCCATCACCTCTTTTACGGCAGCGGCGGATTGGTGCAGCAGTTCCAGTTCGTCCTTTTTCAGGCGAAGTTTGATAACTTCCTGAATGCCTTTCCGGTTGAGTTTTACGGGAGTACCTACAAAGATATCCTTCAATTTATACTGTCCGTTCAACCGAACACAGCAAGGGTAGATTCGGTTTTCATTTTTCAGGATAGAAATTGCCATTTGCGCAGCAGAAGCCCCGGGAGCATACCAGGCGGAGGTGCCCATCAGGTTGACCAGTTCACCGCCACCCGCTTTGGTGCGCTGGATGATCGCCTCCAATTTGTCTTTCCGAACCAGTTCGGTCACCGGGATACCGCATACCGTGGTGTAACGCGGCAAGGGTACCATAGTATCGCCGTGCCCGCCCATAAGGATTGCCTGAATATCCTTGGGAGAACAGCCGATCTCTTCTGCCAGGAAGGCGCGGTAGCGGGCTGTATCCAAGACGCCAGCCATACCAAAGACTCTTTTGTCGCTAAGACCCGATGCTTTCCAGCAGGCATAGGTCATTACGTCGAGTGGGTTGGACACGACAATGATGATGGGGTTTTTAGAATATTTCAGGATATTCTGGGTCACTGATACCACGATCTTGGCGTTGGTGCTGATCAGGTCGTCCCGGCTCATACCCGGCTTGCGGGGGATACCGGCCGTAATGATCACGATATCCGAATTAGCAGTCAGGGCATAATCTTCGCCGCCGGCTACCCGCGTGGAATAGCCGTCCACCGGCGCCTGTTGCCAGATATCGAGGGCTTTGCCCTTGGCCAGGTTCCCGGCGATATCGATCAGGACTATTTCATTACAAATGTCTTCGTGGGCAAGTACATTTGCACAGGTGGCGCCGACGTTACCGGCGCCAACGATGGTCACTTTACTCATTTGTTAAGGCAATTTGATTGTATGAAAATGGATTTTGGTTGCAAAAGTAGATAAAATATCAGCGAATGAAAGCGCTCTGGTTTCCGGCGTTTTTTCTGGTAAAAACAAGCGGATAATTGCTCAAAACTCCGGGATACCGACCGTGTCGCCCGACACGGAGTAGCCGGAAAAATTGCCATAACCGCCTTCGATGTTGTTAAATAAGGCATCCGGGTCGTTGAGCGGAAAATTGTTGCCTTGGCGGGCCAGTGAAAGATGGTACCGGTAAAAAGCATCCGAAAGAGTACGCCAATCCACAAACAACCGCCGCGGTTTTTCATACGCCGGATCGAACGGGATGAGGGCATCCAGGTTCAATAAATCGCGCTCATCGCTCCAAAAATTTTCATTCACCAACACCACTTTTTCGGGGGTGTCGTACACCAGGGCGAGGGTGCGGCCGTCGGCGAGAAATTTTGTCGATGCTTCGTAGTATTCATCCGGAACCGGCTGCCCGTTGATAACTTCAAAAATTTCAATTTCATGTTGCAGGCTAAAGGCGAAATAACGCTTTTCGGCGGGCAGGTTTTTTATCCGGATTTGCAGGGGTACCCGCAGGGCTAACCGGCCATCTGCCAGGTCCACGACGCGCATTTTCGCCGTATCGATGCGCACCTCCGCTATTTCCACGGGCTCGGGTGCGGAGCTATGGGCCGCCACTGGTTCTAATCCGGCAATGCGCACGGCAAGCGTATATTCCGTTTTGGGAACAACCAAATCGCGGCTCTCCCAGTAAATCCGGCCCCCATCGCCTGTAACCCGAAACAATTTGTCCAGGAATTTTCCATCTACGGAAATGGATACGTCTGCATTAAACGGAATTTCTGGATCACCGGCATCGGTCAGCGTTTGACTGAGCGACACTTCCACCCGGACTGGCTCTCCAATAGTAAAATGGCTCAACGCCACGATCTTGGCCGGTTCATCCGGGAGTTGAATGTCGGTTTCCCGCACACAACGCAGGCCTGACGCAAGGATATTGGCAAGGATCAGTATGTAAGCGTACTTCTGCATATAACAATGGTTCGTTTGGGTTATCGGGGAATGGTGCAGTTAAAACCGTAATTCATATCGAAACGATGGAAGTGCCGGTAACAAGGTATATTGAATGCCTTTCGCGTTGGCGCCGCTACCGCTGTCAATATACAGGAAAAACGGGTTGGCGCGGTTGTAGGCATTATATACGCCTAATTGGACCAGGTGCCGAAATTTTTTTTGCCCGAATCTGACGTTCAGCGCCGCATCAAGCCGGTGGTATGCGGGGAGGCGGTATCCGTTCACCTCGGTATACACATACACCGTGCGTTCGACGTCGCCATTGGGGGTATGATGTTGAAACTTAACGCCGGAAAGCGTAATCGGGTTGCCGGTGGCATAGGACCAAACGACATTGGCATCCAGCCAACGGAAGAATTGTTGCCGGAAAATAATCTTCAGATCATGGCGGCGATCGAAGCGAAAAGGAAAGGTCCGGCCGGAGTTGAGGTCGTCGAATTGCCGGGTTGCGCTTGACCAGGTATAGGTCAGGGAGACCGTGGCAGGCCGAAAGGATTTTTCCAACACCATCTCCACGCCGTAACCGGTGCCCTGGCCGGAAACAATGCGGTCTTCCCAACCGCTGGCATCTTCTGCGCCACCGGTAAAAAGTGCGGTGCTGGACGACAGAAAGGTCAACACCCGCTCCAGCCGTTTGTAATAGCCTTCTGCCTGAATATTCCACCCGTTGCGGGTTAGCCCCACCCCGGCCGAGCATTGCCAGGCAATCTCCGGAGGCACTTTCGCAGTAGTTGGCACCCACAGCTCGAAGGGCAAACTAATATTGAACGAGCCAATCTGGTGCAGGTTCTGGGCCGTTTGGTGGTAACCCGCCCACATGCGCCAGCCGGCCGTGCCGCTGCGTCGAATGCGCAAGCGCGGCTGGAGCGCCAGAAACCCCTTGTTTCGGATCTGGAAAGAAGAAAAGTTCAATCCGGCCTCCAGATGCCATTTTTCCCAAAATTGCCATTCGTTGTCTACATAGAGTTCCGCTTCATCGGCGCCCAGGCGTTCGTTGTTTAACAATACTTTGGACAACGAATCGCTGGTAATCGGCGATTGGCCCGGCACCAAAAAGTTGACCGACAAGGCGCCAGGCTGAAAGGTATGCAAGGTATAAGCCAGCCCCCATCGAATGGTCAGCTTGTCGGTGGGAAAATAACTGAAGTCCGATTTTCCGGACCAGTCCTGGATGAGGGTTTGGTAAAACTGGCCGTAGTACGCCAGTAAGTTTTGCTTACCGGAGGCGGCTAAAAACGTGGAGAGCAAGGTCAGCCGGCTCTGATAATAAAACCGGCTGAAGCGCAAGGTGGAATTGACGAACAGGTTTTTTCGCAGGAGATGGTTCCAGCGTATGGCTGCAATGGCATTTCCCCAATCCGAATCCAGGTCGTACTGGTCCGTAGCCGATCCTTCCCGGTCGTCAAAGCGTTGTTCAAACTTGTTTTTAAACACGTCGCCACCCTGGTAATAGCTGAAGTAGACGCGATTTTTACCGGAAAAAATATAATTCAATTTGAGGTTGATATCATAGAAGCGGTAGGCGGCTTTGTCTCCGGAGAACGTGATAAGGTTATCCCTTTTGTTTAAAAAGTCAATCCAGGGCCCGAAATACGTCGTGCGGGCGCTCAACAGGAAGGAACTGGTATCGTACAGCAAGGGCCCCTCCAGGGTGGCGGAGGCGGCAAACAGCCCCACGGACAGGTCGGCGTGGTAGTCGCGAAAATGGCCGTCGCGGGTGCGCACATCGAGTACGGAAGAGGCCCGGCCGCCGTACCGGGCTGGAAAGTCTCCTTTCCAAAGGCGCGCATGGTTGATGGTGGCGGGGTTGAATACGGAAAGAAGCCCCAAGGCATGGTTGGGGTTGTAAACCGGCACGTCGTCGAGCAGGATAAGATTTTGGTCTGCATTCCCGCCACGCACATGCAAGCCGCCCAATCCATCTACACCGGTTTGAACGCCCGGTTGGAGGGCCGCCAACCGCAACAAATCCGCTTCACCACCAGGCATCGGCACGGACGGCATGGCTGAGGCAGGCAGGTTTTGCCGGCTTTCATCCCGCTTGATTGGGTCTTCCAAGGCCGGTGTGGCCGTTACCAACACCTCTGGCAGGGTACCGTTGGATACCAGGCGAAAACGTTCAAGCCGTTCGGTGGTCATCGCAATTGAGCGGGTTTCCGGCTGGTAACCGATATAACTAACCGTTACCGGATATACGCCTTCTTCCACCGGCAAACTGAAAAAACCAAATTCATTGCTCGCCGTTCCGACGACCGGTTTGGACAAAACCCGGATGCTGGCGCCAATCAGGCGCTCCCCGGTCTCGGCATCCAGGACGTAACCGCTGAGGGTATATTTTTGGATTTTACGGAAAAGACGACCTGGTTATTGAGCCATTTGTAGGAAACGCGGCCGCAGGAGCTGATTTTATCCAAAATAGCCCCAACGGGTTCCTGCCGCGCGGATATCGTGACGGGTGGGCAGGTTTGAAAAAAGCGGTCGCTGAAAACAATATTGATACCGGTTTGCCGGCTCAATTGCACCAGGGCATTCGCAGGCAGGCAATCTGCACAGGTATAATCTACCAGCTGCTGCTGGAGTGGGTTTTGCGCTGACACGGGGCATATAGCCCACATTTTCCATACCCAAAAAGTCAACAATACGCGAATCGCCATGCCGAAAAAGTGAACGGCCACAAGTTAAGGTGATCGCGTCGAAAAGTATGCTAAAAGCGTATGCTGTCGATTACTGACACTTTCCACCAGACAAAATAAAATGACCCGGCGACGGATTCGATATCTGCAATTGATAGGTCAGGGAGAGGGTTTCCAGCACCTGTTGGATGGGTTGGTTGGTTTGCGGCGCAGTATGCAGGCACCGGAGCAGCGCCGGGTTGAGCAGTTCTATTTTTACCTGGTAATGCGTTTCCAAATCGTCCAGAACGGTTTTCGAGGGGGGTGCGAATAAACTCCAGACCGCCGGTTTGCCAGGCTAATTCATTGAGCGTAGGTACTTCCAGCACCCGCAGTTGGGCGGTTTGGCGGTTAAAAACGCCTTTTTTATTGGGCAACAAAACGGCGCCCCGGCTTTTTCCATCGGGTGAAACCGGACCTTACCCGAACAAACCAGCACGCTGGTCTCCGGGTCGTTTTTGCTGGCCCGGACGCTAAAGGTGGTGCCCAAAACCTCCGCTATACCGCCGTCTTCCATTTCGACACGAAAGGGCTGGCCGTCCCGCTGGGCAACATCAAAGTACGCTTCGCCGCTGAGCTGTACGCGGCGTTCGCGCGCGCTAAATTTTTGAGGATATTGCAACTGCGCATTTTGGCGCAGCCAAACCCGGGAGCCATCCGGCAAATCCACCGTCCGGATATTTGTTGACGAGGCTTCGGCTACCATATTGGCCGGGGCGGTGGGGGTGAACTGGCGGATTGCCCAAACGGCCAAAAGCAAAAAAGCGAGCGCCGCTGCAACCCGGAATACCGAAAACCGGATCGGAACGGTCCGGGTTGCCGGCGCCCCAGTCAACTTCAAGCGGGCCTGAAGTTGTTGGAACTCGGCATCCATATCCAGGCGGAATGCTTTGAATTGCTCCGTACTGTGCATCCAAATGGCCTGATACTGCCCTGCCAATCGCTCGTTTTCAGGCGACTGGCTGATCCACTCGTCCAGAAGAGCCGCCTCGCTGGCGTTGATCTCTCCCGAAAAACGCTTGCTGAGCAGTAGAATGTAGTCGAAATTTTGCATAGCAGGCAGGCTTTCTGCGGGGTGCTTGTTTTTAAAAAGCAATTGGAATCTCTGCATAATAGACAAAAGCGCCGGTCGATTCCCCTACCCGCCCCACCACCATTTTAGCAGCAAAATGACAACCGGCGACAAATGGGTGTGTTTAATCATGGCTTCGCGCAGCAGCCGCATGGCTTTAGTGATTTGATTCTCAATAGTTTTGACAGAAATACCAAGGCGCGTCGAAATTTCACGATGCGACAAGTGTTCGAACCTGCTGAGCGAAAATACCAGGCGGCATTTTTCCGGGAGCTGGCTAATGGCCTGGTGTAAGGCAGCTTCGAGGCTGTCCTGTTCGCTTTCTGCTTGTGTGTCCACGGCCAGCACATCGGCCAGCTCCGGCCGGCCGGCCGGATCATCCAGCACTGTACGGCGGTTTGCCTTGAGGTAATTCAACGCCCGGTTGATGGCCGCGCGCCGCAAATAAGCGCGCAGGGAAGAATGTATTTCCAGAGTCGACCTTTTTCGCCACAATTCTACAAAAACCTCCTGCGCCAGATCCTTACACGTATCCTCATCGGGGAGGTAACGGTAAATGTCGGATAACAATAGCGGATAGTGCCGGTCAAAAATGCGGCGCAGGGCAGCAGCATCCCCCTGGCGCAAGTCTGCCAGCCATTGTTTTTCTGATTGATCTGTTGTCGGCTCCATAGTGGCGTACCTGGCCGGATGTCCATTCCCTGCACGGGGGCGGGCGGAACGGATGGAGGCGGAGTATGGCAAAGGTTAAAAAAAAATACAAAAATTTATATTTTGTAAAAATCTAATTATTAAAGCCTTAACGAAATAATTATCTTAATATTAATAAAATAAAAAATCATATTCTAAATATGGGTAGTTTCTGAATCGCCCGCCGGCCAAAATGCGCGTTGGTGTTTAAAAAAGTATTTAAATAAAATAGGGGATTTCGGTCCGTCTCCTGTCTTCCTTGCAAATCCAGCGATTTTTTGCCGATACCAAACAATTGCCCTCGCTCTGAACATGGACACAAAAACTACCATTCCGGTCTTCGACAGTAACCCACTTTTTGCTGTTTTAACTGCAGAAGAACTCCTGTTGCTACAACAAACAGCCCTATTGCAGTCGTACGCCAAGCATCAGGTTCTCTATAAACCGGGGCAGGCTGCAAATAAAGTCTTTTTCTTGCTGAAAGGAACGGTAAAAGTGGCCGTGCATGCCGAAAAAAAGGACATTATTAAATATGTAGTCCGGCCAGGCAGCTTGTTTGGAGAGTCCTGCCTGACGGGGGAAAATCAGCGGCGCGATTTTGCGTATGCCATGGAAGAGGTGGCGGAAGTCATCGAGTTCGACGCACAGACACTTTTGGCCATCATGCGCAAAAATTTTGCCTTTGCGCAGTCGTTGCTGCACTTTTTGGGCGAGCGCCTCCGGTATACGGAATCCCAGTTGGAGAATGTGGTATTAAAAGATTCCAAAAGCAGAATTTTGGAGTTTTACACCAAATGGGTTTGGAACACGGCAAACGAATCGGTTTTGAAACGCTAGTCAAACACAATATGACACACCAGGACATTGCCGACCTTACGGGCACCAGCCGCCAGATGGTAACGGCTGTGCTCAATCACCTCAAGCGATCCAACGTCTTGTATTTCAACCGAAAAAAAATATTGTTCCGCGATTTAAACGCCCTGCCCATGGCCAGTTGAGCCAGGCGCGGAACAGCTTTCACGACCGGGATGTTTGTAAAAAGAATCCTGGCCATTTGATCCGGTTAACAGTTTTGCTTCATACGATAGAATGGGTTTTGTTCGGGCGGCGTGCAATGGCACGCCGCTTCGTTTTTTACGCCATCCAACACGCCGAAAGCCAAAAACCGGCAAAAGTTTTCCGCCGGAAAAGGCTGGAAAGATGGAAATTTGAGCGAATCTAAAAGCAATATTTACATGATTGCCTACCCGCGTCTTCTACTTTTGGCGTTGCTGCCAGTTTCCGGCCTGTTTGCCCAGGCGGGGCAGGATCTCCCCCGGTACTTTACCGAAGCCGAAAAAATCCAACTGTTATCGGGAAAATTTACGCCGGCCATACCCGAAGGCCGGGGCGACCCGCCGGCATTGCCGGTACGGGCGATGGGGGAATGGGAGGAACTGCAGGCCATTCTGGTGACCTGGCAAACCAATAGCAACAACATCCGGAATATTCTGACCGAAATTATACGGGCCGCCCGCGAAGAATGCCGTGTGGTGGTCTGCTGTTCGAATACCGCAACGGTTACAGGCGCCCAAAATTACCTCCTGGGAAAAAGCGTGGATATTTCTTCAAATGTTGATTTCCTGGTGGTGCCTAATAATTCCATTTGGATCCGCGACTATGGGCCCAATTGTGTGTACGCCAATAATGTCGATTCGCTATACTTCGTCGACTGGCGCTACAACCGCGTGACCAGACCGCTCGACGATACCCTGGCAACTACGGTGGCGAAGTTTCTTCAGATTCCCCTGTATTCCACCAACATGGCGCCTTCCGACCTGGTGCATACGGGCGGAAACTTCATGTCGGACGGCTGGCACAATGCCTTTTCTTCCCGCCTGATCCTGGATGAAAATGCCCCGGGCAACCCGTATGGAGTGTCTGTTAAATCGGAGGCCCAGATCGACGCGATCATGGCCGGGTACATGGGCATACAACGGTACGCAAAAATGACGCCCCTGCCTTACGACGGCATCCACCATATCGATATGCACATGAAGCTGCTGGATGAAGAAACCCTGCTGGTGGGCGAATACCCGGTGGGAATTGCCGACGGACCGCAAATAGAAGCGAATATTCAATATGTGCTCAGCAATTTCCAGTCGGTTTTCGGTACGTCATATAAAATCATACGGATTCCCATGCCACCGGAGAACAGCCTGTATCCCAACAATGGCGGCGATTACCGGACGTATTCGAATGCTGTGTTCGTCAATAAAATGGTACTTGTTCCTTTTTACGAGCAAAAATTCGATACAACGGCCCGGCGCATTTGGGAAGAGGCGCTGCCGGGGTATACGATTGTCGGAATAGACTGCAACGCGATCATTCCCTCACTGGGCGCTATCCATTGCATCACCAAAGAAGTTGGCGTTCCGGACCCGTTGCGCATTGTTCATCAGGAGTTGCCCTGCATGGATAATACGGCGTATTCAAATTACCCCATCTGGGCAACCCTGCAGCACCGGAGCGGTATAGCGTCGGCCAAAATTTACTACACAACCAACCCGGATGGCCCCTGGCAATCCGTCGATTTGCCGGTTTATCCCCTGGACGACACGATTTGGACGCATAAAGGATTCATCCCGCAACAGCCGCCCGGCAGCACCGTTTATTATTACCTGGAAGGCACAGCTGAAAACGGTAAAACCGTTCGCCGGCCGTTGCCGGCGCCGGAAGGATACTGGAGCTTTTGTTCGTTTGTTTCCGTAAGCGCCTTCGAAGAGCAAATCGTTGAATTAAACAATATCTATCCGAATCCGGCCACTGCTATAACTGTGGTACCGGTCAATATTTCCGCTGTCGAAAGCGGTAGCCTCCGGTTGTTCAACGCGATAGGGCAGCGGGTTCACACCTTGCATGAAGGCCCGTTCCCCGCCGGCACAACCAACTATTTTATGGATGCCGCCCGATTCCCCGCCGGCACGTATTGGGTGGAATTGCGCGCTGGAAACCAGACACGTGTGCAAAAACTTCTCATCCGTTGATTACCAAGTGACCGGTGCTGGGAGGCGATCGTCTAAAATCCGGGTTGAGAAATATAATTTTCAACCCCGATTGTTTTTAGCAACCAAACAAAATTATATTCCAGGTGTTTTAAACGGGACTGTGTAATTATTTTTAGAAAATTCCATCCCAATTCAACCGATTCCCTGCAATTTTTTTGACATCGGCAGCATTGAAGTTGTACCTTTGCGGCCGAAATTTTAACAGACCGACTGCACATGAGGCAATTAAAAATTACGAAGTCCATTACTAACCGCGAGAGTCAGTCCCTGGAGAAGTACTTGCAGGAAATCGGTAAAGTGGACCTCCTCACCCCGGAAGAAGAAGTAGACCTTGCCAAACGAATTAAACAAGGCGACCAGATCGCCCTGGAAAAACTGACGAAGGCCAACCTTCGCTTCGTTGTTTCGGTAGCCAAACAATACCAAAATCAGGGCCTGAGCCTTTCCGACCTGATCAACGAAGGCAACCTCGGCTTGATCAAAGCCGCCCAGCGATTCGATGAAACCCGGGGTTTCAAGTTCATTTCCTATGCCGTTTGGTGGATTCGCCAGTCGATTCTGCAAGCGTTGGCCGAGCAAAGCCGTATCGTGCGGCTTCCCCTGAACAAGGTGGGCTCGCTGAACAAGATCAACAAAGCTTTTTCAGAACTCGAACAAACCTACGAGCGCGAACCCAGCCCGGAAGAATTGGCCGATCTCCTGGAGATCACCTCCGATGAAGTAGAAACCACGCTCGGCGTGGCGGCCCGGCACGTATCGATGGATGCGCCGTTTGTAGAAGGCGAAGACAATTCGCTGCTCGATGTGCTCGAAAACACCTCGATGCCCGGCACCGACCAGCACCTGGAATACGCCGACTCGCTGCGCCGCGAAATCGAACGCTCGCTGAGTACGCTTACCGACCGCCAGTGCGATGTGATCAAACTGTACTTCGGCATCGGCGTGGAACACCCGATGTCGCTCGAGGATATCGGAGAGAAATTTGGCCTGACGCGCGAACGGGTCCGCCAGATCAAGGATAAAGCCATCAACAAATTACGCGCCACCAGCCGCAGCAAGTTGCTGAAATCGTACCTGGGCGCCTGAGCAACCGTCTGAGCAATTGGGTGTAAAAGCGCTGTCAAAAAGACGCCCGGATTCCGCCTGCTCCCTCCTTTCACGGCGGGGAGCCGATGGGCGGAACCCGGGCGTCTTGCCGTTTGTTTAAAACTGCCGTATCCGTAGCGCGCTTATTCCGTGATTTTCTGAAACCGTACCACGTCGGCATCGATTTTGGTGATCATGGCATTACAGGCAGCCAGGTAACCGCGCTGGGCATTATCTATTTTTGCCCGTTCGTCTGCAATTTCCTGTTGCATTTTTTCCGTTTGCGCTGCGGCATCCTGAATTTCCTGTTGCAGTTTTTCGATCATCCGTTGTTTTTCCACCCGCTCCTTTTCCATTTTCTGAATATTCGCTTCCCGCCCTGCAATTTCGGCTTCGGCCTTCTTTTGCACGGCTGATTCAAAATTTGCCTTGTCCAGCAGGACGGCTTCCTTGTATTTTCCAGCGGTATCAATCAGGATTCCTTTCGTGAGCCCCTGTATTTTCAAGGAGGCGAAAACAGCGTGGATACGCGCCGTTTCATCGGGGATATGGGATTCCAGCGTGTCCATCGTCTTCCAAAACTCATAATAATCGGGGCCAGGAAGGTTGGTTTGTTCGAATAATTGTTCGAAATGTTTTTCGAATTTGGAGATTTCCGCTTTTGAAAGCGCGGTGGCTTCGGAAGCTGGCGGCCGCTGGGCGCCGGCGGGTTCCGGGGCGGCGGTTCGTTCCGGGCTTTTTTGCGGTTCGTTTTCTTCCAGAACCACAAACAGGCTGATCGCTTTGCGAAAGAAACTCATATCGTTGCTTGCTATTGCTGTTTAAAGGAGGGCCAATATACCGGAACTATTCCATACAAGCCCGCACAAATTCTACAAACAAGGGGTGTGGTTTCTCCACCGTGCTTTTCAATTCCGGGTGAAATTGAACGCCGACAAACCATTTGTGTGATTTTAACTCTATGATTTCCACCAGATTGGATTCCGGATTGATGCCCGAAGGTATCATGCCGGCTTGTTCGAACTGATCGAGATAAGCATTATTGAACTCCCAGCGGTGCCGGTGGCGTTCTTCCATAAGGACCTGGCGGTAGGCATCGTAGGCTTTGGTTTTTTTCTTCACTTCACACGGGTAGGCGCCCAATCGCATGGTGCCCCCTTTCCGGGTAATTTTTTGTTGTTCCGGCATCAAATCGATCACCGGATGCGGGGTATTCCGGTTGACTTCCGTAGAGGCGGCGCCTTCCAGTTTTAATATATTCCGGGCAAATTCGACACAAGCCGTTTGCATGCCCAGGCAAATGCCGAAAAACGGCACATTGTGTTCGCGGGCATACCGGATGGCCAGCAATTTGCCCTCGATACCGCGCTCCCCAAAGCCGGGAGCGACGAGAATGCCCTTCAGGCTGGACAGCAACTTGCTGACGTCTTTGTAGTTTCCTTCCAGTTCTTCGGCATGGATCGGCACAACCCGTACTTTGCATTCATTCACGGCGCCCGCATGCACGAATGCCTCGTAAATGGATTTGTACGCATCCGGCAACTCGTTGTATTTACCGATCAGGCCAATAGAAATTTCGTGCAACGGATTTTTCAGTTTGCCTAAAAACGCTTTCCAGGTCGACAAGTCGGGTTCGCGGCGGTCGCTGAGGTGCAGTTTGGAAATGACCACCGCGTCCAACCGTTCTTTAAGCAATAAAGGGGCGTCGTAGATACTGTCGGCGTCTATGGCTTCAATGACAGACGACATCTCGACGTTGCAAAAAAGGGCCAGTTTGCGGCGGATATCGGAATTCAGGTGGTGTTCGGTCCGGCAGGCCAGAATATCTGGCTGAATACCCAGCCCCAGCAGTTCTTTGACCGAGTGTTGGGTCGGTTTGGTTTTTAACTCCTTAGCCGCCTTCAGATAAGGCACCAGGGTCAAATGGATGACCAGGCAATTCTCGCGGCCAAGATCCCAACGCAACTGGCGCACCGATTCGACGTAGGGAAGCGACGCTATATCGCCTACCGTACCGCCCAATTCCGTAATCACAATATCGTAGTTGCCGGTTTGGCCCAGCAACAACATCCTTCGTTTGATTTCATCGGTGATGTGCGGAATCACCTGTACCGTTTTTCCCAGGTAATCGCCGGCCCGTTCTTTGTTGATCACCGTTTGATAAACCGCGCCGGTGGTGACGTTATTGGCCCGTGAAGTCGGCGTGTTGAGAAACCGCTCGTAGTGCCCGAGGTCGAGGTCCGTTTCCGCGCCGTCGTCCGTCACATAACACTCGCCATGCTCATACGGATTGAGCGTGCCTGGATCGACATTAATATAGGGGTCGAACTTCTGTATGGTTACGGAAAACCCGCGCGCCTGCAGTAATTTAGCCAGGGAAGCGCATAGAATACCTTTTCCGAGCGAGGAAGTGACGCCGCCCGTAACAAAGATATATTTCGTCATAGTACGTTCGATTTGTTACGGGATACAAAGGTATGCACGCACGGCCAGATGGTAGGTATGCTCCGGATGGTTTTTAATTTTGCACCGTATTTTTTATTTGTGCTATTCAACTTCACGGGCCTGCGCCTGTTTTAAAACCATGCAAATTGTCCGCTTTATAGATTTAGGCAAGTGCGGCTATCAGCAAGCCTGGGACTACCAGACGGGCTTGCACCGGGCCTTGATCGACCATAAACTGAGCCACCGGGAGCTGACGCCCAAAACTTATCCGCAAGACCACTACCTCTTGCTGGTGGAACATCCGCCGGTGTTCACCCTCGGTAAAAGCGGGCAGCTGTCCAACCTGCTGCTTAGCGAACCGGAGCTCCGGGAACGGGGAATACAGTATTTTCCAATCAACCGCGGCGGCGACATCACGTTTCATGGCCCCGGCCAGATCGTCGGTTATCCCATTCTGGATCTGGAGTGTTTTTTCACCGATGTCCACCGCTATGTGCGCAGCATCGAGGAGGTGATTATCCGGACGCTGGCGGATTATAACGTCGAAGGCCTCCGGTTAACCGGCTATACCGGCGTTTGGTGCCCGCCCCGGCCAGCCGCCGGCCGGGGGGAGGCCGTCGATGAATATTGGGATAAATTCCGAAAAATTTGCGCTATCGGTGTGCATCTGAGCCGTTGGGTGACTTTGCACGGATTTGCTTTTAATATTAATACCGACCTCCGTTTTTTTGATTATATTGTGCCGTGTGGCATTGCAGAGGCGGATAAAACCGTTACTTCCCTCCAGCGCGAAACCGGAAGTCTCGTCGGGATGGCAGGGGTTCAGGAACGGCTCAAGCATCATTTTTGCCAAGTATTTGAATGTGAATTTGCAAACGTATGATCAAAGACATTCCCGTCCTGAAGGTGGAAGACCTGGCAGTGGCTATCGCCCCCCGGCAGATACACGAAGAAGACCACGAATTTTTTTGGGACACCTATTTGCTCAACTTGAAAGAATACCCCATTTTTTCCGTGCTGGTCAATTCCAACGGATACGGCATGATCGACGGAGAACAACGCCGCACCACTACCCTTCGCTATTTCTGGGAGAAAATCGAACCCCGGAGTGTGGTAAAGGTCGAACCGGTGCAAAAATCGGTCCTCGGACTCGCCAACGAATATTGGATCAGCTTTTCGTTTAAAAATTATCTGTACGATAAAAAATACGTCTTCGTACCCGGAAGCCTGGACGCGATGTATTTCACCGAAATTCCGCTGCTCCAGCGCAAGGGGGTTATGATCCGGTAATTTCCCCCTGCCCTGTCCTTCGAAAATGGCCGTTCGCCAAGTCATACCCAAAGCCGGTATACGGCTTTACCACCGCCCGCCGATCCGGCTTGCGCAGCAATAAACACATTCGTTATGGCACTTTCCTTTCTTGAACGCAAAATTGACCCGCTGAAACAAGCCGCGTATTTTTTCGGCGCGTCCGTCGCTTTAATGCTTTTGACCTGGCTGTTCGATCAAACTGGCTGGTACGAACGGGACCGCTTGTTTGCCTGGTCGGTGGCTACGGCATTTTTATTGTTGTTTGCCATATTCAACAGCCTGATGAGTCTGAACGCCGACAGTTTTATGCGCTATTGGAGCCGTTCCATATACGGATTCCTCAGTTTGGCGTTTGCCAACGGGTTGGCGGCCTGGTTGTGTTCGGGAGTCCCACTCGGCGAAGCCCAATCCTACCGGTGGATTTATATCGTGGTGACGATTGGCTTCATCGTTTTCCTGACGATGGTCAATCTGATGAAAAAAATCGTCCAGTTTGCTGAAAAAGAGGAATGGAACCAACCCCGCCGCCGCCGCTAAATATTTGAAATAAAAATGTTGATTATGAAATACCTGGCTGTATTACTCAGTCTGTTTGCCTGCCATTTCGCTCCATCTTCCGATGTGCCGGAGAGCGCCGCCGAAGCATCGGCCGCACCCGTTTTATCCACCGATACTCTGGCGCCGCCACAATACGATTCCAAGCACCGGCTTATCCGGATAACCAAGCCCGAGGCTACGTGGAAGCGGGAACTGAATGCGTTGGAATATAACGTTTTGCGGGAAGAAGGCACGGAACGGGCTTTCACCGGCGACCTTTGGAACAACCACGAAAAAGGTACCTTCATCTGCAGGGGTTGTGGTCTGCCGCTATTTTCCTCGGACGCCAAATTTGAATCCGGTACCGGATGGCCATCCTTCTGGAAGCCGATTAAACCGGAATATGTCACGGAAAAGCAGGATCGCGCCTATGGCATGGTGCGTTCGGAAGTGGAATGCGCCCGTTGCGGCGGCCACCTGGGTCACGTGTTCGACGATGGACCCCAACCTACCGGCCTGCGGTATTGTATGAATTCGGTATCGATGGATTTTGTGCGCGACCGGTAATTCCTCCCCCCAGCAATCTCTACTGCGTCTTCAAAAACCGGGCCTGCCGGCGCTGCCCATCCGCCGGAACCACCGTCAATACGTACCATCCGCCTGGCCAGCCGGCAGGCAGTTCGAGGTCATACAACAGCCCGGCCAAGGTACCCTGCCGATCCGCGATCAGCTGCCCCAATACATCGTGCAACATCAATTGTACCGTTTGGTCTCGCCAGGCCGTCAAATCCACCGAAAGCCGGTCGGCTGCCGGGTTCGGAAACACCCGCAATTCCGCGCCGGCATCATCCGCACTGGAGAATCGATCTTCCACTGGTTGGCCCTCCGGCCGGTGGGATACTTGCTGTATGGGACAGTCAAACACATTCAGGTGCGTTTCATAAAACACCTGCGGCGACAGCCGGGCAGTAGCACCAATGAACAACGGTGCGGCCTGCGAGGGCAGGGTGTACTCAAAAATATCGGATGCGCCGCCGGCGATGCCTGAGCCAAGCGATTTGAACCGGATAGACGGGAATGGCGATGCATTGGGGTTACGCACCTCATACTGCCGCCCGGAAGGCGCTATATACACCGTATTGCTTGCCGGAAGGTCGGCCGGCAGCCCGCCCGGCAATTGAAACGCCACATAAACCAGCTCATTCGGGCACTTGTTTACGACACGCATCCGGTAAATTTTTTGCTTCGCAGGGTTTTGGAAGATGCCAAGGATCTCGAACCGGACGCAGGGCGTTTCTTTCACATCGCACGGCCCATCGCCGGGAGGCTGGTTGACAGTAATCGCAAAACAGCAGGAGGTTTCGGCGTTGCAACCGTCGGTAGCTTGCAGGCATACCTGGGTTAGCCCCAGCGGAAAAGCGCTTCCGCTGGGCAAGCCTTGCGCCAGCGACCAGACCGGATCGCCGCATGGACAGCCGGAAAAAAGGACCGGGGCGGCATACGCGACCGTTGCAGATATTGCATCCGGCGCAGCCATGACCGCAATACCCGGCGGGCATTCCATGTTCAATACCCCCCCGGACACTACTTTCACTAAAAAAGTGTCTTGTAAAACACAACCGCTGGCCGTGCTTGCATACAACGCGTAGCTCGTGGTGGAGGCGGGTTGAATGGTAACCGCTGGGCAGTCCGTACAACTCAAGCCAGCCGCCGGCGACCAGGAGTAGAAATCGAAGCCCGGCACGGAATACACCAGGGATCCGCCGGGGCAGACCGTGGTATCTGGAAACTGCGTATCCGGCAAGAGGCTGAAGGTAAAAAAAAGGGAGTCGCGTTGTACAAATCCGCAATCGTCCGTCACTTCCACCCAATAGGTTCCCGGGTCGGTCACGGTAATCGATTGCGTGGCGGCGCCGGTGCTCCAGGCATAAGCGATAAATCCAGGGCCGGCATCCAGCACCGTGGAATTGCCATTGCAAAGGACAATATCCGGCCCCAAATCCAACACAGGGCTGGTGATTGGCAGCACAACAGAAGACAGGTTGTTGAAGTAATTACATTCGATCAAGTTGGTGGAGGGGAAAGAGTCGAAGGAAAAGGGCGTAGTCCACCCGGAAGCGTGGTTGGCTACGCTGAATATTTCCAATTGGCCGGTGACGCCGTCGGGGGCCATCGTTTTGCCGGTGGTATTCAACACGCCGCTCCGGCATTGCCCCGGGCCCAGGGGGGTATTGTTTATCAAAAACAAAATATGGCGGTCGTCTACGGCAGATTGGGTCGGGTCGCCCGGATAAAACCGGATCAGGTAACTGCCCACCGGCGCCCCGCCCTGGTTGCATTGCGTATAAAAAATCTGAATTTTACCGCCGCTGCAATGCGCGCTGTCGATCGTAAAGGTAATATCAGGCAGATTCAGGCAATCGTCATCCACCTGCTGGCAAGTCCATAATTTTTCCGGGATAAAATGAACCGGCGGCGCTACTGGCAGGTCCAAAACGACGGTAGGACTGGGCAAAACGCCAGGATTCACGTCGATGTGTACCGGATTGAGCACATTCAGTTGAGTACCGGGGACGGGCAAAATGACCGCGCAACTATCGCCGATTTGCCCGTCGGCAGTAGTCTTAAGTAAAAACATCCGGCCCTCGCCTCCAGGGTCCTGGGCAAAGCCGGTAGCTAGTAAATAATCGCCCTGTACCAATAACTGGTCCTGCGCGACGCTGATGATTTTAGAATCAAGCGGCTGTTCTATTTTCCTGATCCACTGCAGGTCGCCGTTTTTGTCCGTTTTAAGAAAAAACAACACACCCTTTTCGCCCGGAAGGGTTCGGGCATAAATTACATAGCCATCCGCCACCGACACGATTTCCTCGGCGTATTCGGATTGCCAACCGGGTATATCGTATTTTTTCAACCATTGAATATCGCCGTCCAGGGTGGTTTTTTGTAAAAATATATTCGACGTGCTCAGGCTTACGCCCGCATCGTTGCCGCTGAATGCGCTGATAACAGCATCGTTATCAAAAACCATATCGCGTCCGTATAGCCGGGCGTCGCCGGAGGGATCGATATAACAAAGCCGGGTCCAAACGGGCGCCCCGGTTGCCAGGTCAATTTTAAGCAGGGCTTGCCGCATGTGCTGAAACCCCGTGCCATTCGTAAACCGGCCGACGGCATACAAAGCGCCCAGATGGATGGCCATGACCGAAAACTGATCCGAAGAGCCCAGATCGTATCGCCAGGCACTACCCGCAACGATATTTCCGGTATTGCGGTCCAATTGCATAAACTCTGCGTCGTCGCCATTGCCCGGGTGCGGATTGGCGTATACCAGGAAATTGCCGCCGGGGGCCTGCTCCAAAACCCCGTACAACAAGGTATTGGCGTCGCCAAACGTTTTGGCCCAAAGCGTCTTCCGGAGCGCCGGGTCGTACCGGAATACGAAGCCATTGTCGGGGGCGTCCTCGCTCGTATTCCCGGCTATGACCAGTTTGCCTTCCGAGTCGACAATAATCTGGGCCACTGCGTCTGCGCCGCTGAACCCAACATCTATATAATCAGCCGACAGGATTTCGCCTTCCGAGCTGACTTCCAGCAGCACCATATCCAGGTTGCGCATGCCGGCTACGTAGATATTTCCGTTGCCGGCCGGGCACAAAGTATACCCGCGTTCCAGGTTGGTTTCGAGAAAAAAAGCGCTTTGCGCGTTTTGCGAAAAAGCCGTTGCCGGTTGGGTAAACAAAGCCGCTGCGCGCACAGTGAAAAGGAGTACAAGAAGGTATCGGATCATTTGGAAATGTTTCGTTGAATCAAACATGGTTTTAGCGCAATTCAAAACGGGGAATATAGCTGGGTTATCCGGCCAGAATTGGAACTTTCAAAGTTAGGCTGGATGCCTGAAACCCGGCTGAATCCACCCGGGCTTGTTTTGCTGGATTTGCACTTCTGGCAGTTGTACGACAATTTTTGCCCGTACTGAGCGCACAAAAAAAGGGCGCGCCGTGGCGGCGCGCCCTTCCTGGTATTTTGGAGTACTAACGTTGTCCGGTCTATTACATCATGTCCATGCCGCCCATACCCGGGTGGCCGGCGCCGTTCATGGCGGCTTTTTTCTCCGGTTTGTCGTTGATGACGCACTCGGTGGTCAGCACAAGCCCGGCGATAGAGGCTGCGTTTTCGAGCGCAACGCGCGCCACTTTTGTCGGGTCGATGATACCGGCTTTTTTCAGGTCCTGGTAAACATCGGTGCGGGCATTGTAACCAAATGCGCCTTTGCCGTCCAGCACTTTGTGGAACACGATAGAACCGTCGACGCCGGCATTTTCGGCGATGACACGTATAGGGGATTCGAGGGCTTTGCGCACGATACCGACACCGATGGTTTCATCTTCATTGATGCCTTTCATGTTATCCAGGCTGGCAATGGCCCGTACGAGGGCTACGCCGCCGCCGGCAACGATGCCTTCCTCGATGGCGGCGCGGGTGGCGTGCAGCGCGTCGTCCACACGGTCTTTCTTTTCCTTCATTTCTACCTCCGTAGCGGCGCCGACATAGAGCACGGCCACGCCACCGGCCAGTTTGGCGAGGCGTTCCTGAAGTTTTTCGCGGTCATAATCGCTCGTGGTGGCATCAATCTGTTGTTTGATTTGATTGATGCGCGCCTTGATGGCTTCGCTGACGCCTTTACCGCCGACGATAGTCGTGTTGTCTTTATCGACCGTGACCCGCTCGCAGGTGCCGAGCTGGTTGAGTTCCGTATTTTCAAGTTTGTAGCCCTGGTCGTCGCTGATGACGGTTCCGCCGGTGAGGATGGCGATATCTTCGAGCATGGCCTTGCGGCGGTCGCCGAAGCCCGGCGCTTTTACGGCGATTACTTTGAGGCCTGCGCGCAGGCGGTTGACCACCAGCACGCCGAGCGCCTGGCTGTCCACATCTTCAGCGATCATGAGCAAGGGGCGGCCCGTTTGCAGGGTTTTCTCCAGTACCGGCACCAGATCCTGCATATTGCTGATTTTCTTATCCGTGATCAGGAGGTACGGGTTGTCGTATTCCGATACCATGCGTTCGGCATCGGTGATGAAATAGGGGCTGAGGTAACCGCGGTCGAATTGCATGCCGATCACCTCCTCCATGTAGGTATCCGTGCCTTTGGCTTCCTCCACCGTGATCACACCGTCTTTTGAAACGCGTTTCATCGCATCGGCGATGAGTTTGCCGATGGCTTCGTCGTTGTTGGCCGAGATGGCGGCCACTTGTTCGATTTTGCTGAAATCTTCCCCGATTACTTCGGTCTGTTCTTTCAGCATGCCAACGACAACTTTCACGGCCTTGTCGATACCGCGCTTGAGGTCCATCGGGTTGGAGCCGGCGGCCACACTTTTCAAGCCGGCCGTAACCATGGCTTGCGCCAATACAGTGGCGGTGGTGGTGCCATCGCCGGCGGCGTCGGCAGTTTTGCTGGCAACCTCTTTGACCATCTGGGCGCCCATGTTGGCCACGGGGTCTTCGAGTTCGATTTCCTTGGCTACCGTAACGCCGTCTTTGGTGATCACCGGCGCGCCAAATGATTTTTGGATAACCACGTTGCGGCCTTTGGGGCCAAGCGTTACTTTAACGGCGTTGGACAGCGCGTCGATGCCTTCTTTGAGTTTTTCGCGCGCTTCCGTATCGAAGTTGATCTGTTTTACAGACATATTTCAGTTTTGAGTTTTAAATTAAATTTGAACGCTACTGGAATACAGGAACAGGGTGGGAAAATGAGAAGATCAGATAATGCACAGGACGTCCTCTTCCCGCATGATGAGGTAATCCTGGCCTTCGTAATTGATTTCCTGGCCGGAATATTTCCCGTAGAGAACGATGTCACCGACCTGAACGGTCATCAGGTTGCCTTCTTTCCCGGGTCCAACGGCGATGACTTCGCCGCGCTGGGGTTTTTCTTTGGCCGTGTCGGGGATAATCAATCCACCTTTCGTCTTCTCGTCTGCTGGAGCCGGTTTAATGATCACACGGTCTGCAATTGGTTTCATACGTCTGACTTATTTTTGTTTGGTTAACTAACAATGATAATTGATTTTCGAAATATTATTCGGACTAGCAGTTGGTAACAGACTTCGTGCCAAGCAAAAATTTCTGCCATTTTTTCAGCCATATCGAAAATTTCACCGCCAGCCTGTCACCACCTGACAACTCTGACAGCCCCCGGCACAACATCTGCTGCAAGGCTTTTGCCAATTTCCGGAAAAATTAGCAGGAAAGCCCCTCCCATGCTGCTCCGAAGGGTTAAAAAGTATTATCATTGCGGCGGCTTTAAACAGGGAAAATTTGGCCGGATTTGAAATTAAAACAGGTTGCCAAATTAATAAACGCCTATTATCCACTTTAGCCTTAAAAAAACTGTATATTACATGGGGAGAGCGATTGATATATTTTGTGCTGGTGAATTGTTAGTAGATTTTGCTACCGCCGAGTTTGTCCGAACGCCAGACGAGGCCACGCTTTTCCGGCGGATACCGGGAGGAAGTCCGGCTAACCTGAGTATGAACATGGCGCGGCTGGGAAATTCCGCCATGCTGGCGGCCACCGTTGGCAACGATGACATGGGCAATGTTTTGAAAAATTACGTTGCGCGGCTGGGGGTAGATGTGTCCTGTGTGGCACAAGTGGACGAGCCTACCACGCTTTTCCTGGAGATGCGCACTTCCGGCAGCAGTTCGTTGCAAACGTACCGGACAGCGGACTATATGATGTCCATTCGCCAATTTCCCTACAGCCGGTTTGAAGATATCGCCATCTTTTATACCACCTGTTTCGCCCTGAGTAAAAACCCGGCGCAACACGTGATCATGGAAGCCGCTGAAAAAGCGCACCGCGCCGGCGTGCAGCTCAGTATCGACGCCAACTTTTCGGAGAAAATTTGGCCGGAGCGCCGGGAAGCGCAGCGTATTCTGGCCGAGTATTGCCGCATGGGCGCTATTATTAAAATCAGCGACTCCGACTACCTGAATTTATACGGCGAAGATAAACCGGCGCCGGAATCGGTCGTAGACCAGTTCTTGCGGATGGGCGCCAATGAAGTCTGCTATACCCTGGGCGCCAATGGTTGTTGGGTCGGCGACGAACACGGCTCGCATTTCGTACCGGCCCGGCCAGTGGATATTAAAGACCCCATTGGCGCCGGCGATGCCTTCTGGGCGGGTTATCTGACCGCTTTTCTTGAAGGCAAGCCGCTGGAAACCTGCGCCAAAGCCGGCCGGCAGCTGGCCGAACTCAAAATCGGCAATTTTGGACCCTTGCCTGATCAGTTGGACCGAAGCTTCCTTTACGCCGGCCATTGATGCCCCGCGCCCAGCGCGGCCCGGGGTGAAATAACCTTGTAAAATGGACAACGCCAGCCATTTCACGGCCATACTTGAAAAATTCAATTCCAATTTATGGGCATATCACCTCGTTGTGCCCGAACTTGTCGCACAACAATATGCTGGGCAAGACGACCGGCGGGTGATCTGCATCCTCAACGAGCAGGAATCCTTTCAATGCGCGCTTATGCCAAAAGGCGAAGGCGCCTATTTTATCAACATCAACAAAAAACTGCGCGATAAGCTGGGTCTGAAACTTGGCTCAAGCGTTCGGGTAAGCCTGCAAAAGGACACGAGTGCATACGGATTGCCGATGACCGAAGAATTGCAGGAAGTGCTCCGGCAGGACCCGGAAGGCAATGCCCTTTTTCACGCCCTCACGCCAGGCAAACTCCGAACCTTGCTCTATATCGCCGGCTCGGTAAAAAGCCCGGACCGGCGCCTCGAACGCGCCCTGGCCATCGTGCAGCACCTGAAGGCGAACGGGGGCAAGATCGATTATAAAAAATTACATCTCGATCTTAAACAGAGCCCTTAGTCCTCTTTTAAAAAAACCAGTACCCGCTGTTGCAGGTCGGGGAAAAAAGCGGAAAAATCGGAAGCGAAATCCGCTATTCCGGCAAAAAAATGCGTAGCGAGCGCCCCGGCATCCACAGCGCCGTTCAACCGGCGGCTGAATTGGCCGAGTACCCATTCCAGCCCTTCCCGGGTTTGGTAACCCTGCAAAAACCGGCCTTCCCGCATGTGTGGCCACCGCGCCTGTAATTCGGCCGGCATTTCGCCAGACCGGGCATCCAGACTGGCATATACCCAGTTGGCGAACACATCGAACTCCACCTGGCAGCAGGCATCCCATTGGAGGCACAATAAATGATCATATAAGATATCCACAACGGGCGGCGCATAGCGGCCGGCAAATTCCCGCACCCGGGCAATACTGGCCCGCGTGGCCGGGTGATGGTCGGTGAAACTGTCAATTGCGCGATGCAACAAAATTCCGCGTTGAACGCCAAGAGGATACCGCTTCCAGGCACTGCCTTTCACGTAGTCGCCGATAAAATTACCCAGGAGCAACGCTTCATCCGGGTAGGAGAGCAGGCAATGTGCCGTATGATTCATAGGTGTCCGCTGCGGTCCGTTCAGGAGATAATCTTCTTGCTGCAAACTTCTGAAATGATTCGCTTACCTTTGCGCCCGCTTTAGCCGAACGTCCGTTTTTTTCGGTCCAATCTACAGTAAACAATGAAAACCAGGGTTAAAATCTGTTGCATCGCCGACCGGCAGGAAGCCAGGCAAGCAATAGCGCTCGGCGCTTCGGCTATCGGTTTGGTCGGGCATATGCCGAGTGGCCCGGGGGTTATTCCGGATGATCGCATTGCCGAAATCGCCCATGCCGCACCTCCCGGTATTTCAACGTTTTTGTTAACCAGCGAAACGGGAGCCCCAGCCATCCTCCGCCATCTCCAACGGGTGCACACGAATACGGTACAGCTGGTGGACCGGGTGGCGCCGGAAGTATATACTATGATCCGGGCAGCCCTCCCCGCTTTAAAAATCGTGCAGGTGGTCCATGTGTTGGATGAAGGCTCCGTAGAAGAGGCCGTGGCCGTGGCGCCGCTGGTAGACGCGCTGTTGCTCGATAGCGGCAATCCCAACCTCGCCGTGAAAGAGTTGGGTGGCACCGGGCGCACGCACGATTGGCGGCTGAGCCACAGCATTTGCGAACAAGTGCCCGTTCCCGTTTTTCTGGCCGGAGGACTCCATGCCGGCAATGCCCGCGCCGCCATAGACGCCGTGCATCCCTTCGGGCTGGATATTTGCAGCGGCGTGCGAACCGACGGAAAACTGGATCCGCACAAACTCGAAAAATTCCTTTACGCGATAAACGCCTAACTATTCAATCTCTCCTGAAAAATGGCTCTTCAATGCGGCATCGTCGGTTTGCCTAATGTCGGAAAATCGACACTTTTTAATGCGCTGACCAGCGGGAAAGCCCTGGCTGCCAATTACCCATTTGCTACAAAAGATCCAAACGTCGGGGTCATTACGGTACCGGACACCCGCCTGGATAAACTGGAAGAACTCGTCCATCCGCAACGCACCGTGCCCACTACCGTGGAAATCGTAGACATCGCCGGCCTGATTAAAGGCGCCAGCAAAGGGGAGGGCTTAGGCAACCAGTTCCTGGCAACCATCCGGGAAGTGGACGCAATCGTGCATGTGGTGCGCTGTTTTGACGATGACAACGTAGTGCACGTGGACGGGAGCGTAAATCCCGTTCGCGACAAGGAAATCATCGACCTGGAGCTGGGTTTGAAAGACCTGGAAACCGTGGAGAAAAGGCTCGAAAAAGTCACCCGCGCAGCCAAGGCTGGCAGCAAGGACGACCTTAAGGCCTTGGATGTGCTGACGCTGGTGAAAAAACACCTGGAAAGTGGCCAGGCTGCGCGCAAACTCCTGGCCGAACTGGATGACGACGGCCGGCAACTGGTGCTGAAAGAGTTGGGGTTACTAACTGCCAAACCTACCTTGTATGTCTGCAACGTCGACGAAGCCGCCATCGAACAGGGCAACGCCCATTCCAGGGCGCTGCAGGCAGCCATCGCCGGTGAAAACGCGCAGATTATTTTGATTTGCGCCGGAATTGAAGCGCAAATTGCAGAAATGGAATCCGCCGAAGAACAAGCCGAATTTTTAGAGATGATGGGCTTGCACGAACCCGGAAAAAATATTTTGATCCAGGCTTGTTACGCCCTGCTGAACCTGATCACCTATTTCACTGCCGGGGAAAAGGAGGTGCGGGCCTGGACGGTTCGCCGCGGCGCCAAAGCCCCCGAAGCGGCCGGCGTCATTCACTCCGACTTTGAAAAAGGCTTTATCCGCGCTGAAGTGATCAAGTACCCGGATTTTATACACTATGGTTCGGAGGCAAAAGTCAAAGAAGCCGGTAAAATGGCGGTGGAAGGCAAGGAATACGTGGTAACCGACGGCGATATTATGCACTTTCGGTTTAATGTTTAGCATCGTGTCACAAATAACTTTCCATTTTGGAGAGCAGATTTTTAGTCCCGGTAAGGCCACAAAACAGGCGTATAGTGTACTATATAACTGTTTTGGGAACGAAGCCGGGGCTAAAAAGATGCCGTCAAAATGGAAAGTTATTTGTGACACGATGCTTAGGATGGCGGAGCTGGCACTAATGGTTGGGCCGTTGTGCGGGATTTTAGCCGCAATAGATGTGTTTCAATAAAAATCGAATGTCCGCACCAACGCGCATCACCCACCTCGACTACCTCCGGGGCCTGGCGGCACTCGCGGTGATGTTTTTCCACTACGAAAAATGGGGCGTCGAAACCTGGGACGCCAATACCTTTCTGGGCAAATGCGGCGTGTATGCCGTATCCGTCTTCTTCGTTCTAAGCGGCCTGACGCTGACGCTGGTATATGAAAAAAGCGGATGTGCACAGCCGGCCACCTGGGTGGCTTTCTGGGTCAAGCGCCTCTTTCGCATATTTCCACTGCTTTGGCTGACTACTGCCGCCACCATTATTTTAGATGAGGCGCCCTACCCTATCCACCGTATTTTATTGAATTTCAGTGGCTTGTTTGGCTTCTTTGGTCCTGCCGGCGATATTGCGCTGGGCGCCTGGTCCATTGGCGATGAGCTGGTGTATTATGCCGTCTTCCCGTTTTTATTGTGGATAGGGCTTAATCAAAGGGCCTTTTTTATCCTGGTCTGGGTCGTAACGCTGCTCACAGGATTGCTTTATGCATTTAAGTGGATCGCGCCGGACCATTCCATTACCAGCCAATGGCCCGTTTATGTGGAGCCGCTTAACCACGGTTTTTTCTTTTTAAGCGGTATGGCCATTGGCCTTGGGCGGGTGAAACTGCTCCTGCTGCCCCCGGCGTTTTGGAAAAGGGGGGTGGCGCTTTGCCTGTTGCTATACATTTTTTACACGCCGGGGTCAAATCCGATCGGGTTGGTTGCCGGCGTTGACCGCATTGTTTTATCCATATTGATGATAGGCTTGACGGCGTCGTGGTATGGCGCCAAACCCATGTTGCCACGCAGACCGGATGGAGCCTTGCGTTGGTTGGGCGAAATATCGTATTCCGTTTATTTGCTGCACCCGCTGGTGTACCGGAGCCTCAAGGCCCTGGATGTGCGTTTTCTGGATAGCGCGCAGGCCTGGCTGTTTCCCGGCGCACTGATCGCAACGCTGATTGCGAGTCATTTTTCCTATCGAATTATGGAAAAACCGGCGATGGATTGGGGACGGCGCGTGGCAGGCGCCATGAAAACTTAATACGATTTTTAGACGAATTTTGTATTAACGCACTACAAAGCAACCTGGGCTTTCCAACCGGCATCATACCTGAAACCTGAATGAAGTACCGGGCTTAGCACCTATTTATTAACCTTAAATATAGCGCCATGCGAATTCCTGATATTCTTGCTTTGACCTTCCTTGCTTGCTTTTCCACTACCTTACCCGCCCAATTTATTCGTGCTTATGGAGTTGAATTGAAACTCAATTTAGCTACACAACTGATGACTTTTCCTGAAATTCCGGACGAAGGCACTTTCCAGGCTAACAGCATTGGCACTCTTGGCGCCGGAATCTTTCTGGAAAGCCGCCAAGCGGGCCCTTTTAGCGGCTTAATCCGTCTGGACTATATACGCAAGGGGTTCAAATTACCAACCCAATATGGCGATATTGGCACGCCAATTTATTTTGAATTCGATCAGATCAATACCTTTGATTTCATCGATGCTGATTTTTTGTTAAAATATACCTTCAGCCATCCGTGGATACCTCACCCTTATGCCGGATTCCGGAGCGGGTTTTTGATTGCCCGAAAGGTAGGTAGTGATTATTATCCTTTCAACGCTTCCGATTATTCCAAGGAAATGCACGACTTTGAAAAATTCAGCCTGGGATGGGTTGGAGGAATTGTTATGCCAGTCACAAAGGAATTTCACCTCGGATTGGAAACAAACCTGGAATTTGTCCCAACTATCAGACGTGCAAATTTCCGTTCAAGAAATTGGGTTACGTCCCTAAATATCGGTTACAACTTCAGTGGAAGGCGTGGAAAAAACATGGCGAGTAAATCGCCCAGCGTCTCTTTCAGGTCCTTTCTGTTGACGACCAGGTCAAGGAATCCGCTTTCCAGTAAAAACTCAGAGGTTTGAAAGCCCTCGGGAAGGTCGCGTTTGATCGTTTCGCGGATGACCCGCGGCCCGGCAAAACCAATCAGGGCTTCCGGCTCGGCCAGGTTGATATCGCCGAGCATGGCATAGGAGGCCGTGACGCCCCCGGTCGTCGGGTCAGTCATCAGGGAAAAATAGGGCAGGCCTTGTTTGGCTAGAAGCGTCAGTTTGGCGCTGGTTTTTGCCATTTGCATGAGCGAAAAGGCGCTTTCCATCATACGGGCGCCGCCCGATTTGGAAATAATCAGCAAGGCCGAGCGGGTTTCCAGGGCCCGGTCGATAGCCAGGGAAATTTTTTCGCCGACAACGGCGCCCATGGAGCCGCCGACAAACCGGAAGTCCATGGCGGCAACCACCAGTTGATGGCCGTAGACCTTGCCTTCTGCAACGGCCATGGCATCGTTGAGCCCGGTTTTCGCCATCGTCTCCTCGATTCGCCTGTGGTAGGGCTTCAAATCGGTAAACTGGAGAAAATCAACGGATGCCAAGTCATCAAAGAGCCGGTTGTATTGCTGCTCGTCGAACAGGATTTCGAAGTATTCCAGCGAGCCGATCAAGGTGTGATAGTCGCACTTGGTGCATTTGTAAAAGTTCTCCCGAAGCGTTTTGGAGGTGCTGGTTTCTTTACATTTTTTGCATTGGAACCATAGCCCTTCGGGCACATCCTTTTTGGACTTGGTAGCGGTGGTGACACCTTCTTTCAGTCGTTTAAACCAACTCATACCGTCTCGATTGTTGAACTGATAACAGGCCTTGGTTTTAAAAACCGATCATGATTGCATGCTGGATCGTGGAGTCGGGAGGGGAGCAAAGATAGGTAGTCTGAAGCGTTCGGCGCCGTTCTGTCTTCAAAGATACTGAAATAATAAATTTGTGTCGCTGCCGTGCTTTTTTTTTACCAGCACGGCGCCTTTGCAGCAGCGTGCTCAGTACCTTTGCCGCCATCGCCTATGAACTGGAAAAGCCTGATTCCGCTCCTGCACAAAGAGTTTTTGCTGGAATTCCGGCAGCGTTATGCCCTTAGCGGCATTGTGTTGTACGTCTTCAGCATGGTGTTTGTGGTATATATTGCCTCCATCCGGGTGGCGCCGCCGGTGTGGAACGTGTTGTTTTGGCTGATCCTGCTTTTCGCCTCCATTAATGCGGTGGTCAAGAGTTTTGTGCAGGAAAGCGGCGCGCGGCAGTTGTATTATTACCAGCTGGCAGATCCGGCGACGCTCATTTTTGCAAAAATCCTCTACAATTCACTCCTGTTGCTCGTTTTGAGCGTGCTGGCGTACGGCGTATACAGCCTGGTTGCCGGAAATCCGGTGAAAGACCCGGGCTTGTTCGGGCTGGTGCTCTTGCTCGGCAGCCTGGGGTTTTCCATAGCCTTCACCTTTATCGCATCCATCGCATCAAAAGCCAACAACAGCGCCACGCTGATGGCGATATTAAGTTTTCCGGTAATTCTTCCGATCCTCCTGACCCTGGTGCGGCTATCTTCTGTTGCCCTGCGCCTGATCCAGGACACGGCTTATACCCGCGATATCTGGAATCTGTTGGCCATAGACGCGATATTGATCACACTGGTATTTGTGTTGTTTCCCTACATTTGGAAGGATTAGTACTTACATTCAAACCATTTTTTCTTTGAAACCTACTTTTGAGGCTATGTGGTGGAAAATACTTTCGGTTGTGTTGTTAATATACGTGCTTCTGGCGGGGATGCTGGTCCCGCTAAAATCCGGCATCCAACGTGCCGAACCGGCCTACGCACGCACCAAACAGGAAATTGCCGTCCGCTTTTACGGCTACAACACGATGTTCAGCAAGGCCGCAGCATCCGGAATCCGGACCTGGTTGTATTATGATGAAACGTACGCCCTCGCGGCCAGCCGCTGTACGGCGTTGAACGACACGATATTGGAGGCTGTTTTCCGGATGCCGGCCAACCTGCCCGAGGGCAGGCAATCGGCCTATCTCAACGCCATCATCGACCACCCGGCGGCCGGCGCCTCCCTGCTCCCGGCGGCTGTAGAGCTTACGCAGGATTCCGGTATAGTGGCAGCAACCCTGGACAGCGCCTGGACGGCCAGGCCGGTACACCAGCTGCACGTTCAAACTGGCTTTTCTTTCCCTTATCAGAATGTCATTTACGAAAGCATCCGCAATACCTATTTTCACGTCCCGATGTGGTTTGTTTTGCTGTTTCTCTTTGGCGCCTCCGTGTGGTATAGTTTGCGGTACCTGCGCCAGCCGGCGCCGGAAAACGACCGTCGGGCTTCGGCATATGCCGGGACCGGACTCCTGTTCGGCGTGCTCGGGCTCCTGACCGGCATGATCTGGGCCAATTATACCTGGGGCAAGCCCTGGAGCAATGATATCAAACAACTGATGACGGCAGTAGCCCTGCTGATATACCTGGCGTATTTTATTTTGCGCCGCTCGTTTGACGAATACGAAAAAGGCGCCCGGCTGGCAGCGGTGTACAATATTTTCGCCTTTGCCTCCCTGATCCCGTTGTTGTACATTGTGCCGCGTATGTTTGCCAGCCTGCATCCGGGCGCCACCGGCAACCCTGCATTTGGAAGCCAGGACCTGGACAACACCATGCGCGCTGTATTTTATCCCGCAATTCTCGGCTGGACCTTGTTGGGGCTGTGGCTGGCAAACTTGCGGATACGGTATCAACGCCTGTTTGACAAGGCCATGGGGCTGGATTGAGCCCAGAATTGCCCGGGCACGTAACTTTAAACTTTTTCACCTTTTTCGTAACATGAAATTTTTTAAAAGCCGCATATTTTTTACAATCATTTTGTTTCTGGCCATATCTTTGCCGGCCGCTTTTGCCGAAGGCAACCGCGATTTCATGCGCGAAACCGGAAAAATTAACGTAGTGGTAGCCGTCATTCTCGTGATCTTTCTGGGTATAGTATGGTATCTGGTTCGGCTGGAGCGGAAACTAACCAAATTAGAGCACCAAACAAAAGATGATCAATGAGTGCAAAAATTAGTTTCTTTAAAAGCGTAGAACAATACGTTGACAAAGCCGCCAGTTTTACGGATATACCCCAAGGCCTGGTGGAACAGATCAAAGTGTGCAACCTGGTTCTGCAGATCCGCTTCCCTATCCGCGTCGGCAATGACTACCAGGTAATAGAAGCCTACCGCGTGCAACACAGCCACCACCGGCTGCCAACCAAAGGCGGTATACGCTACGCCGAGTCGGTGGACCAGGATGAAGTAATGGCCCTCGCCTCGCTGATGACCTACAAATGCGCCCTCGTAGACGTACCTTTTGGCGGCGCCAAAGGCGGCATCAAAATCAACCCGTCCAACTACACCGTCGAACAACTCCAAACCATTACCCGGCGCTATACGACGGAACTAATCAAAAAAAATTTTATCGGCCCGGGTATCGATGTTCCGGCGCCAGACTACGGTACCGGCCCGCGCGAAATGGCCTGGATACTGGATACCTACCAGGCATTCCGCCACGGCGAAATCGATTCGATTGGCTGCGTAACCGGCAAACCTGTCACTCAAAACGGTATTCGCGGCCGTGCGGAAGCAACCGGCCGCGGCGTGTTTTATGGCATCCGGGAATGCCTGTCGCACGCTGATGATATGCGAAAAATAGGTCTCACACCCGGTATCGCCGGCAAAACGATGGTTGTGCAAGGCCTGGGCAACGTCGGAAGCAATACCGCCCTCATCAGCCAACAGGAAGGTGGCGTAAAAGTTATCGGTATTGCCGAACGCGAGGGTTCCATCTACAGCCCCAATGGTATCGATGTGGAAAAACTGATGACCTTCCGTATGGAAACCGGATCTATCCTCGGATTCCCCGGCTCCCAACATATCGGCGGCCCTTCGGCGGCCCTGGAACTGGAATGCGATATCCTGGTACCTGCCGCACTCGAAAACCAGATCACGCTGGAAAATGCCGACCGGATCAAAGCCAAGGTCATTGCCGAAGCCGCCAACGGCCCGATCACCGCAGATGCGGACCTGATCCTGCAGAAAAAAGGCATCATGGTATTGCCCGATTTCTTTATCAACGCCGGCGGCGTGACCGTTTCCTATTTCGAGTGGCTCAAAAACCTGTCGCACCACCGCTTTGGCCGCCTGGAAAACCGTTTCCAGCACAATGCCTTCGTCGGTATCCTGAATAAAGTGGAAGAAATGACCGGCAAGCAGGTGAGTATCCGCGATCGCGATTTCCTGACCCGCGGCGGCACTGAAGTCGAACTCGTCAACTCCGGCCTGGAAGACACCATGATTACCGCATATACGCAAGTACGCGAAACCTCCCTCCATAATAACAATATTCCGGATTTGCGCACAGCAGCATTTGTTTGCTCCATGCAAAAAATTGCAAGCGATTATATTTCGATGGGCATCTTCCCGTAAACGGTAAACGATCGTCAACCCTTGGGGTTGAACAGGCGGAATTTGTTTGGCCATTTCAGATAGCCAGGCCGCCGGTTCAACCCTTTTTTATTAATTACACCGCAGGAACCGATTTTAACAAATATCTTTTGGCCAAACATGGAATTCCTGCGTGCAACGCACAAATAATATGGCTCCTTAAAGACAAAATAGCCTTAATTCCAAAATTTACAAGGGCGTTTGTTAAATTTTCTTGCACATTATTTTTTATCGCCCTACCTTTGGGGAAATTTTACGAACCAAAATAAAATTTCATAACGCCATAACATTATGTCTGAGAAATTAGATAAGATAGACCTGAAGATTCTCAAGATCCTGCAGGAGAACAGTAAGATCACGAATCTGGATCTTTCGAAAAAGATTGGCCTCTCCCCTGCCCCTACGCTGGAACGGGTAAAAAAGCTGGAACAAAGCGATATTATCCAGAGCTATCACGCGCAGGTGAATCCGCAAATGATGGGCCTGAACGTCAAAACCTTCGTATTGGTTTCCCTGGCCTGGAAGCGGGAAAACGCCCTGAATAACTTCCTGGAAAAAATTGCGAGAATCGATGAAATCACGGAATGCTACATCATCACGGGTGAGGCGGACTTCCTGATGAAAATCGTTTGCAAGGATATCCCGACCTACGAACAGCTGCTGTTTAAGACGCTTAGCCAGATCGAGGAGATCGAACGCCTGAAGACGCTGATGACGCTGTCTACGGTCAAAGATTCGAAAATCCTCCCATACAATTACGAGGAAAAATAAGCGCGCCAACCGTTTGGCAGCCGTCTGCAGCACAGGATTTACCCCCGCAAGCAAAAAAACAGGATGTATTTTTCACCCTGGCTGCCGGGTAAATCCTGTTTTTTTAAGGGGCTCTGGTACTATTGGGCTAAAATATGCGCCAGGCGCATCAAGTCCTTATTCAGGGGTTTGCTCTTCGAAATGGCTTCCTTAAATGGCGTGAAATGGATGCTGTTATTTTTGATACCAACCATCACACCTGCTTTGCCCTCCATTAAAGCCTCTACGGCGCCAAAACCGAGGATACTGGCGAGCACCCGGTCGAAGGCAGAAGGCGAGCCGCCGCGTTGCAGGTGCCCGATCACGGTCACCTTGATGTCGTCGAACACGTCGAGTTTCTCTTCCACCTGCCGGGCGATATCATACACGGTGCCCATGTGGTTGCCTTCGGCAACGATCACGATACTGAACAATTTGGCGCGTTTGGCGCCCCGTTTGAGTAGTTTGACCAAATCGTCAATATTCGTATCCTCCTCCGGGATCAGCACGCCGCCTGCGCCGCCTGCGATGGCGGTATGCAGAGCGATATAACCGGAATTGCGCCCCATCACTTCCACAAAAAACAGCCGGTTGTGCGAGTCGGCCGTATCGCGGATCTTATCCACGGCCTGAACGGCGGTATTTACGGCCGTATCGAAGCCGATGGTAAAATCGGTTCCAAACAGGTCATTGTCTATGGTGCCGGGAATACCAACGACCGGGATATCCGGGTATTCTTCCGAAAATTTTACAGCTCCTGTAAACGTGCCGTTCCCGCCGATGGCCACCAGGGCATCGATGTCGTTGAAGACCAGGTTTTCGTACGCTTGCTTTCGGCCGTCCACCGTCATAAACCGCTGGCTGCGCGCCGTTTTCAACAAGGTGCCCCCGCGGTGGATGATATTGCTGACATCGGTGGTTTCCAAACGTTTGAAATGGCCATCGATCATGCCCTCATAGCCGCGGAGCACGCCATAAATATGCAGATCGTTGTTAAAAGCATTTCGTACGATGGCACGTACGGCAGCATTCATACCCGGGGCATCACCGCCCGAGGTAAAAACTGCGATGCGTTTTATTTCTTTCATCGTAATGTTAATTTAGGGTAAATCTGAACCAGAAGCCGGCCATTTAGGAGTCTATAGTCGTCTGAAGATGATACTCTGCCAAGGCGTAAATCGGTTTTCGCATGATAAGCCCCAGGCGCAATTTTCGCTCGTTCATACACGCCGCCAGGATATCCCGGAAATGATAGGCAATGGAACCTACAAAGTGAATGGGAACCTGCTGATATCCATTGTACTTGCACACATGGCGGTCCAAAAACTCCCCCAGGGAATTTGCCACCAATTGCTGAATAAACGGATGCGCCATGTGTTCCCCTAAAAAGCGGGTAAAGGAAGCGAGGTAAGCATTGGCGCCTTTTTCATAAATTTTGTCTTTGATGGCATCCGGGCCCTCCGGATGCGCCGCATGAAAGGCGGCCTGGATATCGGCTGGCAATTCCCGGTAAAACCAGGCGCGCAACAAGGCCTTTCCCAGGTGCGTTCCGCTGCCTTCATCGCCCAAAAGCCAACCTAAGGAAGTTACATTGTCCAGGATATTTTTCCCGTCGTAATAACAACTGTTCGACCCCGTACCCAGGATGCAGGCAATCCCGGCGCTGTGTTTGCACGTTGCCCGGGCGGATGCAAGCAAATCGTGTTCGGCTTCAATTTTAGCCTTTGGAAAAATGGCCTGCAGCGCTGTGGTCACGATCGTTGCCCGGTGCCCGTCATGAATACCCGTGCCGTAAAACCACACCTGGGTGACGGATTCCGGATCCAGCTTGGCGACCAGTTGGGTGCGGACAATCGTTTCAATTTCAGCTGAAGTATGGAAAAACGGGCTGAAGCCCACCGTATTTTCCAGTTGCTGATCCCGCCCGCCATGAACGAGCAGCCAATCGCATTTTGTAGAACCGCAGTCGGCAATAATAACCATAATAATTATACTAATCTAGCGTGTAAAAATTACACGAAGTTCAAGTGTCGCAAAAATAGTGTATTCTACCATATAAATATTTCCCGGCTCGGAAAGGAGCCGTTAATTTTTAAAACACTTTTTGTTGTTTTATAAAAACATTTTGTTTTACTTTGTGCCGGGTTTAAAAACAATACTTCAGTCCCTCACTAAAATTGATCACCATGGCACGTACTTATTACCACCATGCAGCAATCGACAGCCCGGCAAGCTCCGCACCGGAAGGCGCATTGATCCAGGAGCCTATTTTATGGAAATGCATATTGCTAATCGCGCTCACCTATTTGGTCTGGAGCGAAAAACTTTCCATTGTCCTTGACTTTTCCGGCACTTCCCAGGTCGAAAGTCCTGAAAACAGGGGCGCCCAGCGGGTTAAGGCATCCCTTGTGCCTGACCTGACGCAAGGGCCTCCGGCGCCAAAAGTGTCGAAACCCAAAGCCCAGGTTGTCCTGCCGGCAGGCTCGGAGGGGCAGGCCGTTTTTGCTATAGACCCCGGATATGCCGGGCGGAACAGCGTCGACCCGAACCAGGTGTCCGCGGCTATGACTACTTGTGCTGACTACGTAGAGCGTTTTGCCCCCGTAGCCGTCGCCGAAATGCAAAAATATGGAATTCCGGCCAGTATTATTCTGGCACAAGGCCTGCTGGAAAGCAATGCCGGCACGAGCAACCTGGCGCAACAAACCAACAACCATTTTGGCATCAAGTGCCACTCCAACCGGTGCAAGCCGGGGCACTGCGCCAATTTTAGCGACGATTCGCACAAAGATTTTTTTGTACGCTATGGCAACGTGTGGAGCAGTTACAGGGCCCACAGTAATTTTTTAAAAAACAGCCGGCGTTATGGGCACCTGTTCAAATTGGACGCTTCCGATTACAAGGGCTGGGCCAGGGGTCTGGCCAAAGCCGGATATGCGACGGACCCAAAATATGCACAAAAACTGGTCGCCCTGATCCAAAATCTCCAACTCGATTCGTTTGACCGCTCGTAAATAAGCGCGAAGGCGCAAAAACGCATGGCATTAAGGCATGCGTTTTTGCGCCTTCGCGCGCGCTTGCGGGGAAAGCCCCCGGTGGCGATTTTGGCACGCGTATTAACCGCCGGATTGCAGCGGAATTTCGGCGCCGGTAGCCGGCCCGCCGGTGCCGACGATCACCACGGCTCCGATGCAAAGCAAGGCCAGTGCCCCAGCCAACACCCAGGTGGCCTTTTCAATAAAATCGGTCGAACGGGCTGCGCCAAACAACTGTTGGGCCTGTCCCCCGAAGGTCGGGTCGATACCGCCGCCTTTCGGATTCTGAATCAATACAGCAGCCATCAGGAGCACACTCACCAAGGCTATCATAACCGCTAATGTGGGTAACATGGTCTTTCTATTTTTTTATTTTTTCAATTTCGGCGGCAAAGTACGCGCTTTTCTCCGGAAACGCCAAACAAAGTCGTTCATACATCTCCATTGCCTTTTCCCGGTGCCCTTGCTGGAGGTATAACCGGGCCAGTGTTTCCGAAATAATGGACTTGTTTTCCGTCACACTTTTTTCGGCGAGCATTTGTGGGGTCAGGGCGGGGGGCGCCACCAACTGCTCCGCTGCCAACCCGGCTGCATGGTCAGCCGCATCATTCCCGGATGTCTCCACCGGTGCAGCCGGCTTTTCCGGCTGTACGGGTAGCGGAACGAGGGCCGGCGGATTGAACTGGCTGATCCAAACGCTAAAGCTCGGCGCCGGCACAAGGCCCGGTTTCTTGCCGGGTTCGGGCAGTGCCCTCTCCGGGTGGCGTACTGCGTCTCGTGTGGGTTCCGGTTTTTTTTCAGGTGTCCAACCAGACAATATCAAGGCCGGTTCCGGTTCAGGTGCCGGTATTTCATTTTTAAACTCAACGCTGTTGGCTGCATCGGCCGGGGCGCCCTGCTCCTTCTGCCGAACGACCGGCGGCGCTTTCGCCTCCAGCTCGCGTTGAACTGTTTCGATGGGTTTAAGTTCCAGCACCAACTCATCCTGCTGCAGCTGGGGAACAATTTTTTTCGGGGCAATCAGCGCGAACAAGCGGGTGCGATCCAGACTGTGCGCCGCAGCAGCGGCAAGGTTTCGGGTAAAATCCGGGTGGTTATCCTGGTCTGATTTTATCGCCAACAAATAGCGCAGGTTATGGGCATACGGGTACATCAACGCCAGCGTCTTCAACTCTTCGTACGAAATAGAAGCCAGCAAATCGGGATTGTCTAACAATTTTAAAAAGCGCTCCTGGGTCATCCTTCAAGCCATTTTTGGATTTGGTCCGGAAATATATGGAGCGGATTGTCCGCCCAATCCCCCGGCAAACTTTTACCAGTTATTAAACGCCGCATTAAAAATATCCTCCAGCAATTGGTCGCTGATCTGTCGGATCAATTCGTCCTGCACCGTCAGCAAATCTTTGTCATTGGCAAATTCGGCAAAGTGACTGAACGTCTTTTCACTTGCCCAGCCGCCTTCCACTTTATCGAGGTTTACGACATAACTCACCTGAAAATGAATCTCCAGCCGGTTTAAAGCCACGGTTTCGCCGGGTTTGGGCGCCACCGGTACCACCCGGAAGTCGATCACCCGTCCTGAAAATTCCGCGTCCGGCGAATCGCTTTTCAGCTGCAACGGCGTTTCCGTCCGAACCTTGTCTTTCAAGCGTTCCGTAAAATCCACCGCCAGCGTCGGCGGCGCATTGGGGGCTATATTTTCAAAGTTACGAACAAAAAAACTTTTGATATTCGGATCGATCGAAATTCCCTTGAAAGTATAACAACCGCCAATCAGGGTGGCACAGCTTATAAAAAACAGATACCGGAAAATTCCCGCCATAAGGATAGCAATTTTGCCTGAAACGTATGATACCCGGGTTTGGATGCCTGTGTCTTTACCCTGGTTCTTATTCCCACTCGATAGTTGCGGGCGGTTTGGTGCTGATATCATACACGACCCGGTTGATTCCTTTTACGTTATTGATGATTTCACTGGACACTTCCGCCAAAAATTCATGCGGCAGCCGGCTCCACTCGGCTGTCATACCATCCGTGCTGTTCACCGCGCGCAACGCCACCGTCTGTTCATAGGTTCGTTCATCGCCCATGACGCCAACCGATTGGATCGGGAGCAAAATAGCGCCAGCCTGCCAGACCTGGTCGTAGAGCCCGGAGGTCTTGAGCTTGCCAACGTAAATGGCGTCGGCCTCCTGGAGCATTTGCACTTTTTCCGGGGTGATATCCCCTAATATCCGGATGCCCAGGCCCGGCCCCGGAAAAGGATGGCGGTTTAAAATCGTTGCCGGGATATCCAGCTCGTTGCCCACCCGCCGCACCTCGTCTTTGAACAACATCCGCAAGGGCTCCACGATCTTCAATTTCAATTTTTCTGGAAGCCCCCCCACGTTGTGATGGCTTTTGATCGTCACGGATGGGCCATGAACGCTGATCGACTCGATCACATCCGGGTAAATGGTGCCCTGGCCCAACCAGTGGCAATCCGAGTGCGCGCGGGATTCTTCTTCAAAAATTTCAATAAAAAGCCTGCCGATGATTTTGCGTTTTTCTTCTGGATTGCTCACGCTGCGCAGGGCATCGTAAAAGCGTTGTTTGGCATCCACGCCTTCGATATGGAGGCCCATGTGCTGGTAGGAATCCAGCACCGTTTCAAATTCATTTTTGCGCAACAAGCCGTTGTCGATAAAAAAACAAAACAGCCGGTCACCGATAGCCCGGTGCAACAGCGTGGCGGCCACCGTCGAATCGACACCGCCGGAAAGGGCCATGATCACTTTTTCAGGCCCGATCTTTTCGCGCAAGGCGGCCACGGTTTCTTCCACAAAGTGCGCCGGCGTCCAATCGCCCGAGCAGCCGCAAATGCCGAGTACAAAATTCCGGAGGATTTGAAATCCTTCCAAACTGTGGTAGACCTCCGGGTGAAACTGAATGCCGTACACCGGCGCGGCAAACCGGCCTGCTGCAGCCCGGAAGGCTGCTACCGGAATACTTTCAGTGCTCGCCAGTGCCTCAAACCCCTCGGGCAAGCGGAGGATCGTATCGCCATGACTCATCCATACCTGGGCATGGGGCGATGTTTGGGCGAAAAAAGGATCAGCGGTGTCTTGTTGAGCGAGCCAGGCCTTGCCGTATTCGCGTTTTTCCGAGCGCGCCACCTCACCGCCGTAAAAATCGGCCGTCAGCTGGGCGCCATAACAAATGCCCAACAGCGCCAGCCGCCCGGCGATCCGGTCGAGATCGAGCCGCAAGGCATCGGGTTGTTTGACAGAAAACGGACTGCCCGAGAGGATCACCCCCTTCACGTCCGGTGTGAGGTCCGGCATCTTGTTGAATGGAAAAATCTCACAAAAAACATTCATTTCCCGCACCCGGCGGGCAATTAATTGGGTGTATTGGGAGCCAAAATCAAGAATCAGAATTTTTTCCATCGTACCTTTTGAAGGCCGCAAAGTTAGCGAATAAGTTTAGGCAAAATGTTTTTGGTTTTCTGTCGAACATTAGCGTACCTTTGCGCGCTCGAAAAGCCCGGCGCTATTTTAAATAAGGAACCGGGCGGGATTTTATCTTCTCATTTCTAATTTTCGTCAACAACATGGCAGTAAAACTGCGTCTGCAACGCAAAGGCCGCACCAAGGCTCCTTTTTACCACATCGTAGTCGCTGATGCCCGCTCGCCCCGCGACGGCCGCTTTATCGAAAAACTCGGCACCTACAATCCCCTCACCATCCCGGCAACTATTGAACTGGACCGCGAACGCGCCTTCGACTGGCTGGTTAAAGGCGCACAACCGACGGACACCGTTCGGGCTATCCTGCGTTTCAAAGGCGTTTTGTACCAGAAACACCTGGCAACAGGCGTACAAAAAGGCGCCATGACCCCAGAACAGGCAGAAGCCAAACTCCATGCCTGGGTGGAAGAAAAAGAATCCCGCATCGCTCAACGCCGCGAGGCTACTGCCGAACAACACCGCCAGTTTGTCGCTGCGGTGGATGGCAAACCCAAGGTGAAAGCCAAACCGGCGGTGGTGGAAGCGCCGGCGCCCGTTGAGGCCGATGAAGCAGCCGCTCCCGCCGTTGAAGCTGCCGAGCCTATGCTGGAAGCCTCCGTTGAGGAAACCGCTCCGGCGGTGGTCGAAGCCGAAGCCGTAGTGGAAGCCGAAGCCGTAGTGGAAGCCGCCGCCGAAGAAACGCCCGAAGCCCCGGCTACGGAAGAAGCCGCTCCGGCAGAAGAAGAAAAAACGGAAGCGTAAATTAAACTTCGGCAAGAGTTTTTACTTTTGCCTTATATTTTCAGGGTGTACAAGACCTGGCAAAGCCTTCGGTAGCTTTGCCAGGTCTTTTTTCAACATCGCCTATTTTATCACGCACATATCGATTGTCCATGCAACCCTTAGACGAGCAATACTACAACCGGCTGAACGACATCGCCCATGCCATCCAGGAGTCCCCGGCCCTGGTGCAATACCTGGAGGAAGAGGAAGATGAGTTTTACAACGAACTCCGGCAGGAGTTCGAACCACAACTGTCCGTCATTCACCACGAAGTGGCGGCCAACGCGCCGCTTCAGATGGTTACGTTTGAAAAAACGCTGCTGGAACCTGTATTCGAAGGTTTGTATCTGCCCCGTATCCTGGGTTATGCCGTGCTGCGCGGCGAAATTAACGACCAGTACCGCTACGTGCGGCCAAACGACCATTTCAAGGAAATCCTCCTGGCGATCTGCCAAAGCGTCCATTTTGAGCAACTCAAAAAGCGAATCGGCCAAAGTATCCAGGTCGGATTTGCACTGAGCAGCGACATCTGGATCACCAACCTCATGAGCCAGGTGGAAAACAAACGCATCCGCTATTTTCTCCAACAGCAGAAAAACGACCGCTTTCGCGACCAGAAAGACCGGGCCGAACTCTACCAGCGTTACTCCAATCAATTCCGCAACGAATTATACTATTCTGCAGATTTCCCCAAAAACCGGGGAGAAATGAAGGCCAACTTTTCCGCCCTGCGGCAATTTCTGCTTAAACGCTTCGAAGTCGGCGGCGATAACTCCAGCCTGAAAGCGCAAATCCGCGATTTCCTGGGCAACAAAGAGTTTCAAAACACCGAAGAATACGCCGAAATGCTGGTTATGTACGGCAACTTCATCCCGCTGGATGAAAAAGAACTAAAAGAATGCAGCGCACACTTTGCCCGCGAACGAAAGTCCTTTCCCGAATTTGATGAAAAATACCTCAGTTTCCTGGTTGTCCTGTACAAAGCCAACCCACACATGGGCGCTGAACAGGATACCCGCATGAGCAGTATGCTGGATAAGACCGCCGCCGACAAAATATCCGACTTCTATCGCATCGCCGATAAGGTGCACAGCATGGGGTATGTGCATCCCGACGTCATCGATGCCGTCCAACTTTTTTACAACAACCACGAAGGCTTGTCGATCGAAAGCACTTGCCTGCGCCAACTGATCCTGAATTACTTCGCGCGCCTGATCAAGGGCCTGACCGAACGCGAATACGCCGATTATTTCGAACTGACCAAAATATTCAGCATTTATATGCGGATATTCGGCAATCAGGAATTCAACCAGGCGGTGGAAAAGATATCGATGACGTATGTGCAAAAATTGCTCACCGTGTTTACCGACAAGCGCGCCAAGGATTACCAGGATGTGAAAAAGTTTGTGTCCACGCAGTTTGTCGACCTGGGCTTTTTGAAAGACAAAGAGGTCGCCGAGATGTTCAAAACCCGCCGTAAAAAACGAAAAGGGGAATAATTCCCGGAGTTGGCGCCATCCTTACCCGCCGCTACCGTGATACGGCAGCGGCAAACGTCGATCGAGATTTTCCCCATACCGGTCGAACCAGCCGCTGCCAATGAACGGGAGCGTCTATCTTCGCGCCGGCTCATTCCGCCGGTATTTCAAATTTTCAGAACCCAATTTTGCATTTCAGCATGTCGGTACTCATTTTTCTGATTGTCCTCTATATTTTGCTCAGCCTGAGCATGATGAAACTGTTTGAAAAAGCCGGCATCCCCGGATGGAAAGCCCTGGTGCCGGGCCTGGCAGCGGTAGAATGGTGCAAAATGGTCGGGCGCAAACCCTGGTATGCCGCCTGGCTGTTGTTTCCGGTGGTCAACCTGTTTATTTACGCCGCTTTGTGTATCGACATGGTGCGGTCGTTCGGCAAACACAGCTTCTGGCAGGCAGCGCTCTCGGTCATTTATGCCCCGATCCTCTTTTTTATGATCGGCCGAAACCCGGCCGACCAGTACGGAGGCCAGATTCTGGAGCGCGAACGGGATTTCCACCGTCAATATCACGAGGCCCAGGAAAAAAACGACAAGATGGCTTTGCGCAAGCTGGAAGCCGGCAGCCCATTCCGGAAGTCGCAACTGCGCGAATGGACCGAAGCCATCATTTTTGCCGTTTTTGCGGCGGCATTTATCCGGATGTTCCTGATCGAAGCCTACGTTATCCCGACCTCTTCGATGGAAGGCACCCTGAAGGTGGGCGATTACCTGTTCGTGAGCAAAGCCCATTACGGCATCCGCACTCCCATCACCGTATTGCAATTCCCGTTGATCCACAACCGGTTCAGCAATGGCAGCGGCGTGCTGGCCCGGGAGTCGTACTTCAGCGAGCCCAGCCTGCCCTATTACCGCCTGCCGGCCATCGAACAGATCGACCACAATGAACCCGTGGTGTTCAACTTTCCGGCCGGCGACAGCGTCATCATCACCCCCACCCGCACCTACGACGTGTACCAGTGGCGCCGCGAGGTAGACATGCTGCGCCGCGCCAGCCGCGCCGCGCCGCCCATGCCGGAAGTGGTGGCCCGGCCACTCGACAAAAAAGACCACTATATCAAACGCTGCATCGGCCTGCCGGGCGACAGCCTGCAAATCCGGAACGGGCAAGTGTACATCCAGGGGCAAGCCGTGCAAAACCCCGAACACCTGCAGTTTGCCTATCATATCCGAAACAGTTCCGGCAACCTCAACCTGAAAAAACTGGAGGAAATCGGCGTCAGCCTGAATGACGCCATACCCATTGAACTGCCGACCGGCGAAATCCGGCGGTACTACAACCTCGATGCCGGGCAGGTGGCAAAAGTCAAATCCTGGGGTTCCGACTTCGTTCTGGAGCGCTTCACCCCCAGCGCACGCCCGGGATACGTGTTCCCCAACGAGCCCAACCGCTTCGCGGGCTGGACCGTAGACAACTTCGGCCCGATTTACATTCCTAAAAAAGGGACCTCCGTCGAACTTACGGCAGCCAGCCTGCCTTTCTACGAGCGCATCATCCGGGTGTACGAAGGCAATACCCTCGAAGTGCGAAACGGCAAGTTTTACCTCAACGGCCGGGAAACAACCAGCTACACGTTCCAACAAGACTATTACTGGATGATGGGCGACAACCGGCATAATTCCGAAGATTCCCGGATCTGGGGCTACGTGCCGGCCGACCACGTGGTGGGCAAGCCGCTGTTCATCTGGTTTTCCACTAAAAACGGCAATATCCGCGAGGGCATCAACTGGAGCCGGATTTTCCGGTCGGCCAGCCGGATGTAAGGCCTGATTGCGCAACACAGGCAAAAACGCAGCGCCAGGGCAGTACCTGCGCTGCGTTTTTTGCGTCTAAGAAACCGCGCCGGGGATTTTCCCGGGAGGAACTCAGGTAAAAGTTGTCAAATTTGAAACAAAATTGGGGGAACAAAATTTATTACCTTTGTGGAGGAATGAATACAACCTTTTTTTGTGCCTCTCAACATAATTTCTTTTCGGGTACCCATGCCAGCGATACGTTGTGCTTGGGCCCTCTAATTTTTAATACAACCGACCGCTTTACCAATGGCTGAAGTTAATGAGGACATAACCGCAGTTCATGCGCAAGACGAAGACCAAAATACGTTTGCAACCGTAATCTGGGATGAATTTCTTCGTAGTATCGAAGAAGAAAAGTGCGTCATTTGTGTAGGGCCAGGTATTTACACGGAAAAAGGAGTAAGCCTGGAAAAGCAATTGTTCGAACACCTTAAACCATTTGAACGCACTTTAAAGATCCAGGTTTATGAGGACGGCTGGCTGCAATATGACCCGTCCAACTACAACATGGTCACCTTCCGTTATCAGCTGAAACAATTTTTTAACAAACCATTTCCAAGCGCAGATCGGATTTTTGAAAAACTGGTACAAATACCGTTTCACCTTTATGTTTCAGTCACATTTGACCGGAAACTAGATTCCGCTTTCCAAGGTTACGACCACCATTTTGATTTTTATGACAAAAATCATCCTGTAGACGAAAAAACGACGGAGGAGCCCATTAAAGAATGCCCTTTGGTGTACAATATGTTGGGCGATCTGGAAAAAGTCGAGTCCCTGGTATTGACCCAGGATGAGCATTATAAATTTCTAAAATCGATTTTTAGAGAACAAAGTATGTCCTCTAAATACCGGAGCGCCATAGAATCAGCCGATCACTTTATTTTTCTGGGAATACCATTTGACAAATGGTACATGCAGATTTTCCTGAGGATATTAGGGCAGCATCAAAACAAGGATAAACAAAAATATGCACCTGATAATATTACCGTTGAAGAATTACAAAGGATTTGCGAGGAACAATTCAACATTACCTTTATCAATTCGGATATCGAGGGTTTCGTAACGCGTCTTTTAAAAAATTCAGCCCGGATCAATTGCGCAAAAAAAGCAACCGGCCAACAGAATTCCCGGTGGTCGAAATCGAATCGATGATCCGTGACGCCCGGATTGACGAAGCGTTTGAAGTGTTTTTTGATGCGTTGAAATTTAATCGAAACGCCTGCAAGGATGTCTTGGAAAAGGCAAATAACCTGTGGCGGAATTTTAAGGAACAAAAAGACAGGTGGTCCGTACAAGGTGTGATCAGCAATGATGAGTATAACCGCGAGCTAAATAAAATTGCCCTGGGCCTTCAAGCCCTTATAAATGATGCAACCGCATGCCTCAAGAAACAATAAACCAATACCGGTATCCCGGTTCCAGGCCATTCGAAACGAACGAACGGTCGCTGTTCTTCGGCAGAGAACAGGATACGGAGGCGTTTTACCGGTTGGTCAAACTGCATCCGCTCGTCACCTTATTTTCAAAATCCGGTATTGGCAAGAGCTCCTTGCTGAACGCTGGCATCATTCCCCAGGTCATCAAGGATGGCCAGTATGAGCCGCTTCGTATCCGTTTTGAGGCGTTCGTAGAAGGGAAAAACCTTTCTCCACTCGATATCTTCCGAAAGGTAATCGTACCAAATGGATCAGCCTCCACCTTTTTGGATAAACTGATTGAAAACGAACCGTCGCTGTGGCACGATATCAAAGAGTTTCAGATTGAAAAAAACAAGGGGCTATTATTGATTTTTGACCAGTGCGAGGAACTATTCACCTATCCTCCGGAAACGATTCAGGAATTTAAGCGACAACTTGTTGAAGCACTGTATACCGTCGTTCCGGATCGTTATTTGAATATTCTGGAAAAATTTCTGTCTGAAAACAATGGAAGCCTGCCACTTACAGACGAGCAGATGCAGCAGCTGCAAACGCCTCCGTCCATTAAAATAATCATTTCCATTCGGTCTGACCGCAAATATTTTTTATCGAAACTGAGCGATAGCCTGCTGGATGTTGAAAAAATAGGGTATGAACTCAATCCGCTCGAGATCGATCAGGCAACCCTGGCCATTAAACACCCCGCGCAGATTGATGACCCGACCCTGGCCACTCCAGTTTTCCGGTACTCTGAAGAGGCCATGCAAGAATTGCTTCGGTTTCTGACTAAGGGCGGATCACAAAAAGTGGAGCCCTTCCAGCTCCAAATATTGTGTAACGTCCTGGAAAAAAAGGTGCAGAAGCCCGGCCAGGTGTTGCAAAGGGGTGACCTGGGCGATGTCGAGAAAATCATTGAAAACTACTATGAAGACCAATTAGCGCTGATTAAAGACCCAAAGGAACGCGAAGCGGCAAGGACGCTGATTGAGAAGGGTTTGATCCTGGAGGAAGGGAAAATCCGCTTAACCCTTTTTGAAGGCCAAATTGCCCGGGATTATCCCATCAAGCCGGATACTATTGTACAACTGGTCAACAGCCATTTATTACGGCGCGAAGTGAGCCTGAAAGGCGGCTTCATGTACGAACTGAGCCATGACGCCTGGGTAGATCCCGTCTTGAGAGCCAAAGCCCGCCACGAAGAAGCCAAACAAAAAGCGGAAGAAGCCCGGCGGAGAAAGGAAGAAAAAGAAGAACTGGAACGCCAGCAAAAAGCCCGTGAAGAAGAAATACGCCTCGAACGCGAAGCCCGGGAGGCCGAACTGACCCGCCAAAAAGAAATCGCCGACCGGGAGCGGGGCCTGCGTTTGGAAGCCGAACGCAGCCGGCGGAGGGCACTTATTTATGCGCGGATCGCCGTGGCAACCAGTATTTTGATGCTGCTACTGGGCGTTCTGGCTACCGATTATTACATCTGGTCATTGGTATCCACCGGTACGAGGCTGGAAGACAGTGAAAAGTATGACGATGCCGTAAAATCCTTTGAAACTGCCCGGGATTTTGACCTTTTGGACCGGTATACATTGCAGATCAGAATAGATAGTGTAAAGGTTAAGCAGAAACAACAAGCTGACTATAACATCTTAGTTAGTCAAGCCGATTCTCTAAACAACCTGGGGGGGCAGTATCTTCTTGACGCCCTGGATTTGTACAAAAAAGCCATCAGTACCGGTTACCCAAAATATGAACATGCTAAAGCTCAATCGGACGCAATTCAGAACCAGCGATTTACTATTTCGCGCACACTGCTGAGCGACGGAGTTGCGCGATTTGATGCTGGTAACTTTTCAGGCGCATTACAACTCTATGAAATTGCCGACAAGTTTGACCAAAACAATGATTATATCCGGAGAAAAATTGAGCAAACCAGAATGAAAATGAAATAATAAATCTCCTTTCGCAATGCATCGCAAACTAATAGTAACAATTTGGAGAATTATACTGATTATTCTTACCATTCAGGCAGCTGCCCAAGCTCAACAAAAATCGTACAAACCTTCATATGACCGGGGGGTACGGGAATTTAGTGCTGGAAAATACGACAAAGCTGTCCTGCAATTCAGGGATGCCAAAACCTATGAAGATGCGAAACGGGACCCGGCTATATTGTTAATGCTGGATGGAAAAATCGAAGAATCTCAAAATAAACGCATCGCCCAACTCGAGGAAGATAAAAAGCGGGAGGAGCGTTTAAAAGAAGATGCCTTGGCTGCTAAAAAAGTAGCCGAAGAATCCCGCAAAAAAGCCTACGACCTCAACCTGCGGCTCTTAACTTCAAAAGTAGAAACAGACCTGAAGGCGAGTGGCAACTTCACCCTGGGCATGCGACTCACCGCCTTCGCCATGCGCTGCATAGACCCAGGCAATCCCATCTTCCTGCAGGAGTTTATGAAAGCCTACAACGCCTCGAATACCGCGCCGGCCATTATCCCCATACCCAGGCCCTGGAAGTATAAAATGGCGTCTTTCCAGGATTTCGCTATTTCCGGCAATGCCAGGGCGTTCGCCATGTGTTCCTTTACCAAGCCGAATCTTACCATTTTCCGCCTTGACGCAAATGGCGCGGTCGCCTGCACCGATAGTTTGGACTACAAACCCTGGCTCATCTCGCTCTCCCACGATGGCAATCAACTGGCCTTTTATACCTATGACCCCAAGGAAAGAGGCCAGGTGTTTATCATCAAAGGCCTGGGCGCTCCTAAAACGGCCCGCCAGGTGGACACCATCACACTCGGCGCCGGAAAAACGATCCGTAGCCTGGCCTATTATTCCAACAGCGACCGCCTGGCCATCAATTGCAAAGACAGCACTTTTGTATACGCCACGGATAAAATACAACGGGTATACGCAGCCCTCCACAATAACTCCGGCACGATTAAACCGGTCGCCGCCCTGGCGCCAAAGGCCGCCAATACCCTGGTCGAAGCAGCACTGGAGGATATTGTCGTCTGGGATTGTTCCAGCGGAAAAATGCACGAACGCCTCGTGCTGAATTGCCTGGAACCCGTTTCCAGTTTCCAAATTATTTGGAACAAAAATATAGCCCTTACCGGTTCAAAGGGGGGAACCCTCAAAATATGGAATTTAGATACCGGGGAAGAATTGAACTCGGCCAACGTCGATAATGTCGATAAAGACCCGGTTTACCGGATGGCGGTATCCTCCGATGGCAAATACATCGCAACGGCCCTGTCCAATGGCAGGGTAGTCATTTGGGAGTTAGCCAAAGCAGGATTCGCCCTGACCCCGGCACTGGAATTGCCCATACACATCAGAAGCTCGTACGCGCTCGGCCTGGAATTTCTGCCCGGCACATTGAAACTGTTGGTGGCCTTTAATGATGGTAATGCCTATCTCTGGGATTTAGCCCCGAAAGCCGTTGAGGAAAACCTGCGGGGGAATAGCGCCGCCCTCACCAGCAAAGAATTCCCGCCGGAGCTGATCGAGCGTTTCAACCTGTACGATATTTTCGCACCCAACGCAAATGACTGGGGTATCGACAGCCTGATCCACAGCCGGGACGTGCCGATCATAACTGGCATGGCCGATTATTTGCTTGAAAAAAAATGCCGGACGGTGTACAGCTATGAACAGGCCGAAGACTATTTCAAACAGGCCGAACGGCTGTATAAAGCTTTGCTTCGGTTGGATAACAGCGAGGAGAACCGGGAAAAAATAGCCAGTTTTTATACTTATTGGGCAGAAACCCTCCTGAATAAAGGCAGGCTTAAAGAATCTGGCGCATACCTGGACAAAGCGCTCGAATTGAATAGGGCTACGCCCAAATCCAGTGAAGCCCGTATTGTGGAAGCGCATATTCGCCTGCTGACCGGAAAATTTGACGCAGCCATCCAGATCTACAACAGCCTGCTCGATCCTAAACAACAAGGCAAAGAAGTCAAAAACGACGCAATGGTCGGCAGCTTTCGCCGCCTCAGCCGAACAAACATTTGGGCCAAAGACCGGAGCCAACAAAAACTCGTGGAAAAGGCCCTGCGCCTCATCGGCGTGCCCTTGATCAGCGACACTTCGCTGGCAAAATTGTACGGCATTGCGCCGCTTCAAACCCGGAATATACCGCTCGGCGAACTCATTGCAGCGATAAAAGGCCCGGATTCCCTGACGAAAAAACAAGTCCTCTTAATCCTTGGTATTTACAATAACGAAGTAAAGGAAGAAATTGGTCCCAAAGTTTCTGAATTTGCCAAGCGAGAAGATTTTGTAAATGCCGGCCTTTGGGCCATCCGGCATGCCGCACTGCTCCGGGAGATTTACTCCGCTCAGGAAAATTCCGATAATAAAAAGAATTTAGCCGAAGCCCTCGGCAACGTCAGTTACTACTTGTTGTTCTCCCAGCAATACAAAGAAGCCATACGGGCTGCCGAGGAGGCGTTCGCATTATCCAACCAATACTGGCTCCAAACCAACCGCGCCCATGCCTACCTCCTGAGCGGCAATAAAGCCAAAGCCCTGGAGATTTACAAAGACATCAAGGGCCGGCCGGACGAAACCAAACGCAACGAATCGAAAGTGCCGCCCCTGCGGGAGGCGATTTTGAGCGATCTGGAAACGTTGCTTTCGAACGGCATCCGCCATGAAGCTTTCCCCGAAGTGGCCGCCCTGGTGCTCGACCGCCCGCTGACAGACGAGGAGCGTGTTAAATACGGCGGAAAAAATTAATTTTTCCGGTAGAAAGCAAAACCATTTAAACGCCTTGCCTACATTTACGGCAATTTACATTTGCCAAATTTAAAACCGCTACAGAATTATGTTTACCCATTTGAAAGTCTGCTCAAAAGTTCTTTTGCTCGCCTGCCTCCTGCTTGGTTTTGTGGCCCGGTCCACCGCACAAGACCAGGAATGGACCAACGAAATGCTGCAAGCCACCTACATGAAATTTCTGGCCGAAGGCGGTTACCTCCCCACCATCGATGCGGACGGTGATGTCCAGTTCAAACGGGAAGGCAAAACCTACTACATCCCGATCAATGCCGAAGATACCGAGTTTTTCGCCGTAAACCTCGCCAATATCTACGACGTTACCCCCGAGAACAAAACCGCTATTCTGGAAACCTGCAACTACGTCACCGCCACCACCAAAGTGGCCAAACTGCAGGTCATCGACGACCGCAAGGTGTGGATTACCGCGGAAATTTTTGTTTCGCACCCGGAAGAAGGCATCAAAACCTTCGATCGCATGCTGAGTTCCATCGATACCGCCAGCAATAAATTTATCACCAAAATGCGCGAACTGATGGGGTTGGACAGCAAGGACGACTAACTGCTCCTCCATAGCATACCTTCCATACCCCGTAACCAGGATAGTCGCCGGCATCTCCTCCATCGGAATCCTGCCGTTGCTTCCCCCGGGTTACGGGGATTTTTTTTAGCCGCACCGCACCACCCGCCGCACCACCCGCCCGCGATCCGTCCGGATCTCCACAAAGTACAGCCCCCGCGCTGCCGGCAGCCATATCTCGCCGGTGTTTTTATCCCACACCACCTGCCCCGCCGTATTCCACACCCGCACTTGTTTCAACTGAACGCCGGCCGGGTATTCCACCCGTACACGCCCATCCGCACTCAGGGCCGGCGCCAGCCGGATGGCGCACAAGGCCTGTTCCGGCGCCGATACCGGCGATACCGGCACATCCTGGATCGCCACTGCGGCTACCAGCACCGGACTGCGGTCGGCCGCCTCGAACATTAGCCGAAAACTGTCAATCTCGGGCGTCGATTGGGCAAACATGGGCGCCATCCATTTCGGCGGCATACTTTGATACCAAACCTTCGCCGCCACGCTGAATGTACCCGAGTACCCATTGAGCGGTATGTGAAAGTGCAACACATCGGCGCCCGAACCTTGCGTGCCGTCAACATACCGGTTGAAGTCCGGATCAGCAAGGGCATGTCCGGCGATCCGGGTGGTATCGTAAGCCGGATCGTCCGTTGAAAAACCCTGAGGCGCCAAACGGTTGTCCTTCAGGGGCGTCGCAGCGCGTTCCAATATTGTCGTGAAAGCGCCGGTGACATCGCCCGGCGCCAATTCATAAATCTGCACCTGGTCGGGCCGGTTGATGATATGGTAGTGTGGCTCCACGCCGGAGTCTTCTCCCTTCAGGCTGAAATCCGGCTGGTAAGCCCCGGAGTGAAACACCGGTGCGCCCGCTGCATTTTTAACCTCAAATTCCACCCAGGCCCGGCGCGACGGATAGCCCGAGGGGAATTTATGACCGGCCTTGTTGCGCAGCGTCAGGTCGAAATACGCCGTGTCGCCATTTAGTATCCGGGGCTCCAGACTGATCTCCAGGGTTTGGTGTTGCAGCATCCGCAAGGTGGCGGCGATCGTGCTGTCGAATTGGGCGGCCGTAGCCGGTATTTCAAGCCGCGCCCGGTTGTTTTTCAGTAATTTCAACATGGTCGCGTTGGCGCCGGCCAGTTCGTGCAGGCCATATGGGAATTGTGGTGTCAGGAACTGGTAGTTGGCTGAGATGATAATTTCATCCGGTATTTGCGGTATATGGCAGGCCTGGCAGCTGATATTGTCGTGCTCCTCGTCGTACCGGCTGTTGAGCCATTCGTGATAAGTGGCTTGCTCCACAAACGTAGCGCCCGTCAGTTGCCCGCTCAGGTCAGCGGTGCCGGTGATCAGGGTATGGCAACCCGCGCAAAGCCCTGCATCGCTGATATGCTCGCCATATTTCGGCGTGATCCCAACAAAATCGTGCATAGGCGGCGCAAAGGGCACGTCGTACGGGCCGTAAGCAACCCGGATATAACTGGTATCGAAATAAAGGGCGCCGGAATGCAGGCTTCCGATACGTGCCGGCGCCTGCGCATGGCAGGCCTGGCAAGTCACGCCATCGAGCCCGAGCGTATCGGTATACATCTCATACAGGGTGTAGTATTGCTGGTGGCGCTTCAGCTTTGCCTGGTAATGGCCGGCTGGGGCATGGCAGGAGGTACACTTGTCCTGCAAGGCCAGGCTGTGGGCGGGATTGACCAGGATTTCATGGGTTACCTTGGCGCGCCAGAAAGGGTCGCGGGCGGCATTCGCCATCATAGTGCTGCGCCAGGCGTCGTATACATTTACATCCTGCCCGCCGGTGGTTACCATAGCGAACCCCAGCGGGTCGTAGCCATGACAACCGCCACAGGTTTTGGCCGTAGGAAACAGGATATTGGAATCGACCGGCAGATCATCCGGGGCCTGCAAGCGGATTGGTCCGGCTGTTGGCCTGGAAAAAATACCCGGCCAGTGCCGGCGCAGAAACGCCCGTTCGGCAGGCGAATGAAACGGTTTGGCCGTTTTTCGGTACGGCAGGCCAGCCAAAATACCGATAAAAATGGGCAGGGAAAAAGCGAGCAGGATGAATTTGTTCATGGTGGGTCGAAAAAACGGTTTGCCGGTGGCAAAAATAACCCGGTTGGAATGGCGCCGCCGGTCAGACTTTGTCGGGGCCGGGCAAAGCACCCGAAAGGCTTTAGAAACCCACTTTTTCAGGCGTTTCCGGCCATCCAGAAAGCCGCGAATAATACGCGGGGCATCGGGGTCGGCATAAGGTGGCTGGATAGTCTCCAGCAGGTCCTCCGTGCCGTAGGTATCCAAGGTATCAATATAACCGTAGCCCAGGTATTCCCCGTCTTGTACGGCTACGACGGCTTGTTCGTGTTCGTGGCGCCCTGTGTCGACCAGGAAAAAGCTACCGGAGAGCCCGCGGAAAAGCACCGAAATCGCCTGATCCACCCGCTCGTTGTAGGCATCGGGATGTTCTTCGCCGACACAGGCGCCCAGGCATTTTTTCCTGTTTTCGACACTGGGACACCCAAAATCAAAACCCGAATAAATCAGCGAGATTTTTCTGCTCAGCCCTGGTGTAAATCGTTTTGGATATCGTTTCGTCAGACTCGACCAACTTGACCTGAACGGAGAAGATGGTTTTAGCGATTTCTATGGCTTTTTCAGGGCTCAATGTTGATTTTTTGTCCTTTAGTTGGCGTTCAAGTTCTTTGTAGACTTTGTAAGCGGCAAAAGCAATGCAGATGTGCGCTTCAATCCGGCGTTGCACCCTGTGGTATATGGGTCTGATTTTGAGGTCGTTTTTGCTGACCCTGAAGGCCTTTTCTATTTTCCACAAATGCCCGTAGCTTTCGATGATTTCATTTTTTGTCAGGGTGGTATTGCTTAGGTAGCCTTTCAAACCGTCCCATTTTTTGTCCGCCTCGAATTTTTCATGGTCAATTGAAATGTTGATCTCTCCTTCCATCTTGAGGTATTTGTTGTACCCCCGGTTGTTGATGTTGGCTTTCGTGAGTTTGCCTTTTTTGATTTGGCGCTCTAGTTTTTGCAAGCCGCGCTGCTGATTGGCTGCATCTTTTTTGCCCCGCGCCGCTGAGTAGCTGATGACCAGCCGGATGCCTTCTGGTTTTTCGATGGCGGCACTTTCGCCGTTTTTGAGCCGAAGGGACAGAATTTGTTGCTGGATGTGCGCTGGCTCGTTTTTGATGCGTGCGCCAAGAATGAACTCGTACCCTTGGCTTTGCAACTGCTCTATGTTCTGTTTGGACAGCAAGCCGGAATCCGCGATGACGACCAGTTTGCCCAAACCATATTGCTGCTTGAAAGCCTCAATGACGGGCAACATCGTATGCCCCTCGAACTTGTTGCCTTCAAATATCTCATAAGCCAGCGGGTAGGCATCCACGCTGACCAAAAGCCCCAAGAGTATCTGTGGATGTTGGTGCTTGCCTTCTTTGGAAAACCCCGCCTTGCGCAACTCATCCTCTTGCTCAATCTCAAAATACAGGGTTGTCACGTCGTAGAAAACAATGCTCATCTCGCCACCCAAAACCTGCATCGTGTGCTCAAAACTGATGCGTTGCACCGCTTCTTTCTGCTTTCGGTGCAATTTGTCCATGTACCGATAGATGGACTGCACATCCATTTCAAGGTATTCATATTTGGCAAGATAGTCCGTCGTCCGAAGTTTGCTGGCAGGATAGCACAACCGCGCCAGCACCAGACGTTTGAACAAGACATCCTTGATTTGCCCGAAACCGATTTGTTCAAACAGGCTTCCCACAAGCAATTCAACCCCCTGGACTCTGATTTGGGTGATGTTCTCTAAAAACTGTTCGGCTTGCAGCCGCCCCCCACTAAAATCAAGATTGAGCTGCCCTTGGCGCTCTTTTATCCAAGTTTCAGCCTGCTTGACCAATTCGGCCACCTCGGCAGCATCCGAACTGCTGCCTATCGTCTTGACCAAACGGTATTTGCCGCCGCTCTTGTCGATCACCTGGACGCTGACCACGCCGCTCCGATTCTTTTTTTGCCGGAAAAACATCCCCAAAGGTAGATTTTGGGTGTCTGGGACACCCAAAATAATTAAATGTTTTAACGTAAATCAATGACAATTAATTGATTATGATTTTTTATGAAAAAAAGTGTCGAAAACAGGCGGTTTGCCGGTGGCAAAAATAACCCGGTTGGAATGGCGCCGCCGGTCAGACTTTGTCGGGGCCGGGCAAAGCACCCGAAAGGCTTTAGAAACCCACTTTTTTCAGGCGTTTCCGGCCATCCAGAAAGCCGCGAATAATACGCGGGGCATCGGGGTCGGCATAAGGTGGCTGGATAGTCTCCAGCAGGTCCTCCGTGCCGTAGGTATCCAAGGTATCAATATAACCGTAGCCCAGGTATTCCCCGTCTTGTACGGCTACGACGGCTTGTTCGTGTTCGTGGCGCCCTGTGTCGACCAGGAAAAAGCTACCGGAGAGCCCGCGGAAAAGCACCGAAATCGCCTGATCCACCCGCTCGTTGTAGGCATCGGGATGTTCTTCGCCGACACAGGCGCCCAGGCATTTTTTTATGGTGTAGTGAAAACAGGCGTGTTCGTGGTAGTCCAGGTTGCACAAGCGGCCGCAGAGCTGGAACTGCCGCAGTATGCTGTCGAGCCAGGCACGGGCACTATCCAGTTTGGGGAAGTCGGCTACCAGCTCCAGCGTATGGGCATTGCGCAGGGTACGTTTGCCGGCAGCCAGGCAACGGTAGCCGTTTTGATCGGTATACGAAAAAATAGCGCTGGAGAACTGCCGGATTCGCAGGGCGCGATTGATCCGGGGCTGCAGGCGTTTGATCTCGGCGCTTTCAAGCAGCAGGGCGACCAATTCGCTTCCCGTGACCTCAAAACTGAAATCGGCCACGCCGGCGCGCATTTTTTCACCTTTGGGCGTTTGGTCGGCGAAATGCTCAAACAGCCGTTTGCGGATATTAATACTTTTACCGACATAAATCACCTCGCCCCGGTCATCGTGCAGGTAATACACCCCGCAGGCCTCCGGGGCGCCATGCAGGCGTTCGAGGGTAATGTTTTGCGGCAATTTGGTTTCCCGCACACCATGATTCACCAGCATTTTCACCTCCTGTCCGCCGGCCTGTGCAGCTAATATGCGTTCAAAAACCTGCACCGTAGCCAGGGTATCGTCGAGCGCCCGGTGGCTTTTTTCTGCCGGTATGTTAAAATGCCGTTTCAGATTGCTCAGGCTGTAACTGGGCAAGCCCGGAAATACCCGGCGCGACAGGCGTACGGTACACAACTGCTTGCGCGTGAAGGTATAACCTAAACGGGCAAATTCTTCGCGGACAAAATTGTAGTCAAACGAAACATTGTGCGCCACAAAAATGGCGCCCTCCGTCATTTCCACAATTTGTTTGGCCACTTCGTAAAATTTTGGCGCATGCGCCACCATTTCATCCGTTATGCCGGTCAATTGCGTAATGCTCCAGGGAATGCTGCGCTCGGGGTTGAGCAAGGTGGTGAAGGCGTCCAGTACCTGCGCGCCGTCATGCAATACGATGGCAATCTCCGTGATGCGTTCGAAACGGGCTATTCCACCCGTTGTTTCCACGTCGATAATCGCGTATTTTGGCATGTTAAAAAGCAGCGGCCGGCAGTACCGCGTGTTTTGGATCAAAATCGTTCTGCCGGCAAAAATAAAACATTTAGTTTTGCAAAAAATGTGTTTTTTGTCGCTCCATTTCAATAGTCGACTTTTCAACGCTTCCTTACCGCCGATGCGTATTCTTTTTTTCGTGTCAATCCTGATGCTTCGTTTGCTACCGGCCTGCGCCGGTCAGCCTGCCGGAATGCCCGTTCGCGTCGGAGCCGACCAACTGGAACGGTACTTGCCGTTGCTCCGCGGCAAACAAGTCGGCCTGGTGGTGAACCATTCCTCCCTGGTCGGCGCCACCCACCTGGCCGACACCCTGCAGGCTTCGGGTATTTGCCTGTTCCGGATTTTTGCTCCGGAGCATGGTTTTCGCGGCGACGCCCCGGATGGCGAACACATCGCCGACGGCATGGATCAGCAAACCGCCACTCCGATCGTCTCCCTGTATGGGTCGAGGCGGCGGCCAAATGCGGAAGATTTGGCCGGCGTGGATATTGTCGTATTTGATATTCAAGACGTTGGCGTGCGGTTTTACACCTATATTTCAACCTTGTATTACTTGCTGGAGGCCTGCGCACAATACAGTATTCAGATGCTTGTGCTGGACCGTCCGAACCCGAACGGCCACTATGTGGACGGCCCGGTGCTGGATATGCGGTTGCAATCCTTTGTGGGCATAGTACCGCTCCCTGTTGTGCATGGATGCACGGTGGGCGAACTGGCGCGACTGTTCACCGGCGAATACTGGACGGGGCCGGTCCGGCCGCAGCTGACCGTTATTCCGTGTTTAAACTATACCCACCAGACGCCATACGAATTACCGGTTCCGCCAAGCCCGAACCTGCCCAACCAGCGCGCCGTGTTGCTTTACCCGTCTTTGTGTTTTTTTGAGGGCACGGCAGCCAGCATCGGGCGGGGCACTGAATGGCCTTTTCAGGTAGTAGGGCATCCCGATTTTCCAGATACGTCGGCCTTTTCGTTCCGGCCGATACCCAACGCCGCATCGAAGTATCCGCCGTTGGAAGGCCGGCTGTGCAGAGGCTACGATTACCGGTCGCTATCGGTCGACAGCCTGTACCGCCAGGCGCGCATCGATCTGACGCCCTTGCTCGATTTTTACTGCGAATTCCCAAACAAACCTGAATTTTTCCTTGCAAGCCGCTATTTCAACCGCTTGTCCGGCACCTTTTCGCTCTGGCCGCAAGTAGAAGAGGGTAATTTCGAGTCCGACATACGGGCGACCTGGCAGGAAGACCTCCGGTTTTTCCGGGCAATCCGGGAAAAATACCTGCTCTATCCGGACTATTAATAACCTGAACGTATAACCTGACCGCCATGGACACCAATCACCTCGACACCGGCAAAACCGGCGAAACCCTAGCCGCCACGTACCTGGAAGAAAAAGGCTACCGCATTTTGCGCCAGAATTTCCGTTCCGGCAAAGGAGAAATCGACCTCATCGCCTGGAGCCCGGAAGGCTGCCTGGTTTTTATTGAAGTCAAAACCCGGGCACTGGACGGATTCGGCGGACCGGAAGAAGCCGTAGACCGGAAAAAGCAGGATATGCTGGCCCGTACGGCCGGTTCGTTCATGATGCAAACCGGGCACGAGGGAGCGATCCGGTTCGATATCATCTCCGTACTCCTGCTCAAAGGCCAACTCCAGCGCATCCGCCACGCAGAGGACGCGTTTTTCTGACTCCCTGGCCCGCGAATGCAGCGGTAACAACTGCTTATGGCTACCCGAAGCCGTTTCTCTCCGGCTGCCTTGCCTGAATTGCACTATCTTCGGGCCGCCAAACAACGCTAAATTCCAGATGGTTATGAAAAAAAGGACACCTTACTTTCATTAAAAACCAGGTAACGGAAATCATTTATCCGAGTTTATCAAAAGTAATACGCCATGCAAATCGGACTATTTGGCTACGGCAAAATGGGCAAAGCCATTGAATTGACCGCCAGGGCCCAAAATATCGAAATCGCCTGGCGAATCACCCGGGAAAACAGGGGAAACCTGCATCCCGGTCTCTTGCAGAAGGCTGATGTGGCTATTGAATTTACCCGCCCGGATGCAGCATACGACAACGTCATGGCCTGCCTGAAAGCCGGCGTGCCGGTAGTGTGCGGCACTACCGGCTGGCTGGAACAGCTGGCCGATGCCGAAAATTGGTGTGTGGAAAATAATGGAGCGCTGTTGTGGGCCTCCAATTTCAGCGTCGGGGTTAACCTGTTTTTTGCCCTCAACCGGTACCTGGCAGGGCGCATGAACGCCCAGCCCAATTACCATCCTGCGCTCACCGAAATACACCATATACACAAGCTGGATGCTCCCAGCGGCACGGCACTGACCCTTCTTCAGGATATGCTGGCGCTGCTCGACCGCAAAAACAACTGGACCCTCTACCCCACTCCACCGGGCCCCGCAGATATCCCGGTGACGGCCGTCCGGGAAGGCGAAGTGCCGGGCACCCATATCGTCCGTTGGAACAGCGCCGCCGATGAGATTATCCTCGAACACCGGGCCCACTCCCGCGAAGGCTTTGCCGCCGGCGCGCTGCTCGCCGCACAATGGCTGCATGGGAAGACCGGCGTTTTTCGGATGGCGGATGTATTAGGATTGTAGCCCCGAGAAAACCTATCTTTGCCCGAACTTTTTCCGGTCAAATAGCACAACCAAACCCATTCCTCCCGGATGCAACCCATTGTACGCCTAAGTCATACCGACATTTGCCAGCAAGACGGCCGCGTCGTGTTGGAAAATATCAGCCTGGCCATTGGAGCAGGTGAATTCACCTACCTGATCGGGAAAACCGGCAGCGGAAAAACCAGCCTGCTCAAGACCTTGTACGCCGCCTTGCCCCTGGTGAAAGGCAATGGAGAAGTTGCCGGCATCGACCTGAAAAATATCAACCGGAAAAACGTACACTTGCTCCGCCGTAAGTTGGGAATTGTTTTTCAGGACTTTAACCTCCTGACCGACCGGACCGTGGAGGATAACCTGATATTCGTTCTGCACGCCACCGGGTGGTCGAATGCCGGAGAAATGGAAAAACGGGTGGAGGAGGTGTTGCAGGGGGTGCACCTGCCCGATAAACGCAAAGCCATGCCATACGAACTGTCGGGAGGTGAGCAACAGCGGATCGTGATCGCCCGGGCGCTGCTCAACCGGCCAGCACTGCTGATTGCCGACGAGCCGACCGGCAACCTGGACCCCGAAACCAGCGATGATGTATTGGTCCTTATGCGCAACCTCGCCAAAGAGCACAATACGGCCGTACTGTGCGCTACGCACGACTACCGGATACTGCAAAATTTTCCAGCGCGCATCATCCGGATCCGAAACGGCAAGCTAATTGACGACGAAGGTGTTACGATCAAATAGCCGCGGCATTTATTCCTCTTCCAACTGCGCCATCTTGGCGGATACGCGCTGCCGCCGGCGCGTTTCCATCCCTTCTTCAATCCGTTTGCGGTGTTCGGTATGCGGCCGGAAGCCGGTCGTAAAAACGTCCGATTTGCAACTGGCCGCGCACTCCACATAGTCAGCCATCCTACCCAGCGCCAGTAATACCAGGGATTCTTTTTCGCGAATCGCTTCCGTGCGCTCTTTGCGTTTGAGCGGCGAATGTTCCAAAATCAGGCGCAAGGCCGCTGTACTTTGATCCAGGGCACTCCACATCTCAAGCGGGTTGGGGATATAAGAACTGCTCTGCGATTTGCGCAACACACGCTCGGCAAAAACTGTCAAGCTTTGCCCGTGCAGAAACAGAAAATGGCGGTCAACTTTAAATTTCACTCGCATCTTTGAACAGGACTTATCAGACCATTTAAACAGGTCTTCAAACAACCATGCAATTTTGCGTAAAATTTCCATATTCACAAATTATTATTGGTAAAAAAGTCGCCTTCCAAACAAAAAAAATGATGGACGCCCGAAATAATTTCAGCAGCACAAGCCCAACTTTTCGCCGCAGCACGGAATAAACACCGGCTCGCAAACCTCCTTTGAGGCCGAAACTGCAGGACTCCGGACAGGCGCCAAATATCCGGATTCGAAACACAAACGTTATGAACTACCGAAACATCACACTGTTTAGTTACCAACTACGAGTGAAGAAAAATTGGTACTTTTGCACCTCAAAACGGCGCCAATAATACAAGCGTATTATTTCGTTTGACGTCAACGCTAAACCATTAATAATGAATAAATTAATTCTATTCGCCAATACCTTTCTTTTGCTGATCCTCACAGCTTGTAACCAAACGCAACAACCCTCCGGCAAACAAGATGCGGGCGCCCGGCAAGCCGCCGCCGTTTACGCCTGCCCCATGAAATGCGAAGGCGATAAGACGTACGACACGGCAGGCCAGTGCCCGGTATGCAAAATGGACCTTGAACCGGTGGCCAATGCCGCCGGCATGCCACCCGACAGCATGCCCGGGGAACACCCAGATCACCACGAACACTGATTCCGGGCATAAGCCGAACCGGCGGGATCGGTTTACCTTTCCAGTTCAATTAACCGGGCTTGATACGAGCCCTTTGTTTGTTTACTACAACCAAATTCAAGATTATGAACATGCTTAAAATCGCCATATTGGCACTATTTACAGGGGTTTTTCCGGTTCTGCTGAACGCACAAAGTACGCTGGTTAAAAAATCCGCACAGTCTGCCGCTGAGGAAAAAACAGAAACCTTCCAGGTCGTTGGAAATTGCGGAATGTGCAAAAGCAAAATTGAAAAAGCCGCGCTTGGCGCCGGCGTAACCAAAGCCAACTGGGATACGGACACTGACCAGCTATCCATCACCTTCGACCCGGCGAAAGTTTCAACAGATGCCGTTCAGCAGGCCATCGCCCGGGTGGGCTATGACAACGCCGGCTACAAAGCGCCGGACGAGGCGTATGATGGCTTGCACGGCTGCTGCAAATACGATCGCAGCGAAAGGCCCGAAACGGCCAAACCGCTTCCCGCAGCAACCGCGCCCAAGCAATAACCATTGCCTGTTGGCCTCAAAAAACGAGGCGTTATTCTGCCAAAAATTGATAACCGAACGCCGTACTTTTGCGCCGCGCCGGAACCTGCCCGGTTTTACTTCACCATTCAATCACTTCATATCTCAATGAATCTTCACGAATACCAGGGAAAAGAACTGCTGAAATCGTATGGCGTCAAAATCCAGGAAGGTATCCTGGCGCATTCTGCCGAAGAAGCCGTGGAGGCTGCCAAAACACTGAAAGAACGGTACCACTCGGACTGGTGCGTTGTTAAAGCGCAAATCCATGCCGGGGGACGCGGAAAAGGCGGCGGTGTAAAACTGGCCAAAAGCCCTGAACAAGCCGGCGAACTGGCCGCTCAGATCATCGGTATGATGCTGATCACCCCACAAACGCCTCCTGAAGGCAAACTGGTCCGCAAGGTGCTGGTAGCCCAGGACGTGTTCTATCCGGGCGCCTCCGAGCCGAAGGAGTTTTATATCAGCATATTAACCGACCGCGGCAGAGGCAGCAACGTGATCATATATTCCCCGGATGGTGGCATGGATATCGAAAAAGTGGCTGAAGAAACACCCGACCGCGTATTTAAAGAATATGTCGATCCCTTGCTGGGGCTCCGGCCGTTTCAGGCGGCCAAAGTGGCATTCAACCTGGGCCTGGGCGGACAGGCGTTCAAAGAGATGGTGGGATTCGTGCAAAAACTGTACGCCGCCTTCGTCGGCAGCGACGCTACCCTGTTTGAAATCAATCCCTGCCTGAAGACCTCCGACGACCGTATTATTGCCGTGGACTCCAAGGTGGCCCTCGACGACAATGGCCTGGACCGCCACCCCGACCTGGCAGAATTACGGGATAAAAGCGAGGAAGACCCCATCGATGTCGAAGCCAAAAGTTATGACCTGAATTACGTCAAACTCGATGGAAATGTCGGCTGTATGGTCAACGGCGCAGGTTTGGCTATGGCAACCATGGACCTGATCAAACTGTCGGGCGGCGAACCGGCAAACTTCCTCGATGTTGGGGGCACGGCCGACGCCGAGCGCGTGGAAAACGCCATGCGGATCATTCTAAAAGATCCCAACGTAAAAGCCATACTGATCAATATTTTTGGCGGCATCGTCCGATGCGACCGGGTTGCCCAAGGCGTCGTGGACGCGTACAAATCCATCGGTAACATCCCCGTTCCGGTTATCGTACGCTTGCAGGGTACCAATGCCGATATCGCGAAAAAAATCATCGACGAATCCGGCCTCCAGGTTATGGGCGCTGTGGAATTCCAGGAAGCCGCCGACCTGGTGGCTGCGGTACTCCAATAATAAAAAAAAACCACCGCAAACTTCTCATGCCGGCCTCCGGCTGCTCCAACACCCGCCCGATAACGCGCTGTTACCGGGCGGGTGTTTTTTTTACCGGCAGGGCATCGGAATTTTATCCGAAATGGGCCGTAATATCACATGGCTTTGTTTCTTTTGCAAATAATTGCTAAAAAGGGGCAAATGCCGAACGTATGAAAATACCTTACATTTTATTATTATGTTTTATTTTCCCGAATGTCGCTTTTTCCCAAATCCCCGCTCCATGTCCTTCCACCAACCCTCCCCTGGCCAAAACCTGTAGTTCGGCTTGCATTTTATGCAACCTGGATGGTTATTCCGCTACAACCACCCAAACCACCCAGGGACAAATTATTCCGGGATTTTGCACCCAAATTGTGCATAGTATGGGCTATATGGGCTTCGTGGCAGGCTCTACCGACCTGACTATCCAGGTGGACGTCGGCGCCTGCACTCAAGGCAACAGCATCGAAATGGGGATATTTCAAACAGAGGATTGCCAGGGATTTACACTGGTTTCCGATTGCAATACCGCCATGTTTACCGGCAATGCCTACACGTTTTCAAACACCGAACCTTTGACGCCCGGTTGCCCCTATTTCCTGGTATTCGACAATAACGGCCCGGCCGCCTGTGCTTTTACGGTTACGGTACTGAGCGGAAGCGCAACGGCGCCGGCCGTGGCAACGCCGGATGTTCCGTCCGGTCCAAACTTCGTATGCCCGGGCGCCACCGTCACGTATACCATTCCACCCGTTTTTGGCGCCTGCCGCTACCAATGGATGGCGCCGGCCGGGACATTGATCAATGGAATGCCCGCGCCCGTAACGCTGGAACACGATGCAGGCACCACTGTTACGGTCACCTGGGGCAACCAGGGCGGACAAATTTGCGTGCGGGGGTTAAATCCATGTTCGCAGGGCCCAAGCGCCTGCCTGCCGGTTACGGTCGGACAAATACCACCTACCATGCTGCCGCCCATCACCTTGTGTTCCGGTCAATTTATTGAATGGATAGACGGCAATTTATACAGCACCTCAAAGTTGTTGAGTACCACCTATACCACCTCCATCGGATGCGACAGTACCGTACAACAACAACTGATTGTTCTCTCTCCTATCGTTAAAAACCTGGGCGTCCAGCGGTTATGCAGTGGCGACTGTCTGACCGTGGGAAATAACCAATACTGTTCCCCCGGGTTCTTTCAGGAAATCCTCACTGCCGCTAACGGCTGCGACAGCACGGTCAGTTTCACAATTCAGGTCATTACCGCCACGGCTGTTATCGCACTGCCGGATACGCTGAGCTGCCTTCAGGACTCCATTTGGCTCGATGGATCCGGCTCTTCCGCCGGCAGCCAGTTTGCCTGGCTAAGCAACGGCGCCGCCCTTTCGAACGATGATTCTTTATTGGTACACCAACCCGGAATTTACCAACTCCTGATTGCCCGTACGGTGTCCGGCCTGACCTGCCGGGACACAGCCGAGGTATCAGTGCCGGGCGATTTCCAATTACCCTCATTGATCGCTGCCGGCGATACGATCACCTGTACGGACACGCTGGCACAGATCTTCGCCAGCTCCCCGGCGCCCGGCGTCGCATATGCCTGGAACGGTCCCGCAGGGTTTCAATCAAATGCGCCTTCACCGGTGGTTTCCGTCCCGGGCGTGTATACCATCCAGGTGCTGGCGCCGAATGGGTGTGCCCGTTTCGACAGCGTGGCAGTGGTCGATAACGCTGAAATCCCTGTACTGGAATGGTCGCTCAGCGATACGTTGGATTGCCAGGTGGATAGCGTTCTGCTCAACATTCAATCCAATAGTGCAGGAACTGCCTTTGTCTGGAGCGGGCCTCAAAATTTTACCGCAGCCATACCCAATATTGCCGTTCACTATTCCGGCACGTACTCCGTCGCAGCCACTGCGCCGAATGGTTGTACGGCTGCTTTGAGCGTTTTTGTGCCGGCCGACACCCTGCCGCCGGTCGCTGTGGCGGCGGGCGACACCCTGACGTGCCTGCAACCCACCGGCAATATCTCCGCTGTCCTGACGCCATCCGCCGCCGCTGTCGCCTGGAGCGGGCCGCAAAACTTCAGCTCCAACCAGATCGATCCGCCCGTCAACCTGTCCGGCACCTATCAGTTGATCGCTACGGCTTCGAACGGCTGCACCACCCTTGCTTCCGCAACGGTGCTTGCCGATACCCTGCCGCCAAATTTGTCTGTCAGCGGAGCGACCTTGACTTGCTCCCAAAATCCGGTCAGCCTGGCAGCCTCTATCGCGCCTGCAGGAACTGTTATCGCCTGGACCGGGCCGCAGAACTTTACATCCAACCAACTTCAACCACCCGTCAGCACCCCCGGATCATACACCGCAGTTGCAACTGCATATAATGGCTGCACCTCGAGCGCCACGGCCCTGGTGCCGGCCGATACCCTGCCGCCACAGGTCAGTGCCCTTGGCGACACCCTCACCTGTATTCATCTCACCGGAACCCTGGGGTTGTCACTCGTGCCGGCTGGCAGTTCGGCTGCCTGGACTGGTCCCCAAAACTTCAGTTCTACCCTGCCCCAACCGCCGGTTGCCCAACCCGGAATTTACACCGTTACGGCTACGGCCCCCAATGGTTGTACGGCTACGGCAGAAGTCTCCGTTATTGCCGACGCTTCGATTCCACAGGTCAGCGCCGGCGGCGGAACGATTACCTGCTCCCAGAATACAGTGACCCTGACAGCAACCCTATCGCCCGCAGGCAGCACCATAGCCTGGACCGGTCCCCTGGGCTTCAGCAGTAACCAAACTACCCCTGTGGCGAGTCTGCCGGGACTCTATACGATCCTGGCGACCACAGCTAATGGCTGCACCGCCAGCGCCACCGCCCAGGTGCTGGCCGATACCGCAGCGCCGGCCCTCGCTCTGGTTGGCAGCACCATTTCATGCCTGCAATCTGCCGTAACCATTCAGGCAATATTCCAACCCGGTGCGGCAACGGTCGCCTGGACCGGACCGCAGAACTTCAGCTCGAGCCTGGCCAATCCGCTGACCGCCATACCTGGCACGTATATGGCCGTCGCCACCCTACCGAACGGGTGTTCGGCCAGTGCAAGCCTCCAGGTACCCGTCGATACTATAGCGCCGCAAATAACCGCCAGCGCCGGTAGGCTGACCTGCAGCCAAACGACCGCAGGGTTGTCGGCCGCTACTGTTCCAGGCACTGGAATAACCCTGCTCTGGTCCGGGCCTCAGAACTTCAGTTCGAACCTGGCCAATCCGGCAACCAGCATACCGGGCACTTATACTGTTGTGGCAACCCTGGCCAACGGTTGTTCCCGTGTGGCCACAACGGCGGTATTAATGGACACCCTGCCGCCCGTCGTTACGGCGTCTGGCGGCGCCATAACTTGCAACCAGGAAGTCGTACAACTGGGCACCGCCCTTTCACCGGCTGACGCCACTGTTTTTTGGACCGGCCCGCCGGGTTTTTCATCCACCCTCCTGCAACCGGACGTATCCGCAGGCGGCCTTTACAGCGTGTTGGCCACTGCGCCGAACGGCTGCACCGCAATAGCTTCTGCAGAGGTACTCACCGATACGGCAGCCCCGGTGGTCATGGTGTCCGGCGGTATGTTAACCTGTGTACAGAATACCCTGATCCTGAATGCCGCTGTACAGCCGGCCAGCGCCGGCACATGGTGGACCGGCCCCCAAAATTTTACTTCTTCCGCACTGCAACCCAGTATCAGTATTCCCGGCCAATACATCCTGACCGCCACCGGGCCAAACGGTTGTACAGCCCATGCGGAGGCAGTGGTTACTGCCGACAGTGATTTTCCGCAAGTACAGGCTGCCGGAGGCTCCCTAACGTGCTTGCAGGTAGCCCTGACGCTTTCGGCCTCCGTTTCGCTACCCAACGCCAACCTCAGCTGGACGGGCCCGCAAAATTTCAGCTCCAACCTGCTCAATCCGGTGGCCCAGGTACCGGGAACCTATACCCTGACGGCCACCACTCCGGCAGGCTGCAGCGCCACCGCAACAGCCACCGTGCAAACAGATACGCTCGCTCCGCAGGTCACCGTAGGAAATGGCGTTATCAGCTGTTTGCAGCCTGGTACAACCCTGATGGCAAGCACGCTGCCGGTGGGCTGCCAGGTCGCCTGGCAAGGGCCGCAAAACTTCAGTTCCGCAATTTTAATGCCCACGGTTACCCAGCCGGGCAATTATACCATCGTAGCGACCGGCCCAAATGGTTGTTCAGCGACGGGGATCGTTCAAATTGCAGCAGACACCCTTGTGCCACAGATTACCGCAACAGCCGGCGGGGTCATCACCTGTGCACAATCGGCTGTTCCCTTGCAACTGCAGCTCGCACCGGGGAACGTCGCGGTGCATTGGTATGGGCCGCAAAATTTCAACTCTACGGCACAATCGCCCCTGGTTTCCATCCCAGGCAATTATTCCGTGACGGCCACCGGAGCCAACGGTTGCACTGCCGTAGCTACCGTGCCGGTAAACGCAGATCTGCTCTATCCGCAGGTAAGCGCGGGCAGCGAAACGATCACCTGCGCACGACCGCTTGTTCCCCTGGCGGCACAAGTGATTCCCCCCGGAGGCGTTTTTCAATGGGCCGGTCCGCAGAATTTCCACTCCACGCAACCCGGCCCGGCGGTATCTGTTCCGGGCCTCTACGCACTGACAGTCACCCTGCCCAATGGCTGCTCGGCAACTGCCTTCGTCGCAGTGGCAGCCGACCTTGCGGCGCCCCTGCTCGACGTGTTTGGAAATGCCATTACCTGCCGGGAAGATTCCGCCCAGCTGGAGGCCATCGTTTTTCCCGCCAACAGCAGTATTCAGTGGACCGGCCCAAACAACTTCAGCAGCCCGTTGGCCGCCCCTGTGACCACAATACCCGGGCACTACACGGCAGTTGCCACGGGTTCAAATGGTTGTACCACTACGGCACAGATCACCGTTGCCGCCCTCAACCAACCGGCGTGGACCTCAGCTTGGGCCCCACGCTCGAGGTGGAGGAATTCGAGGCGGTTTTCCCTTATCCATTCACCGACCTGCCTCCGACAGCATGGACGGCCATATCCTGGGATTTTCCCGAAACGGTAACTGGCGACCCCTGCCGGACATGTGCGTTTCCAGTCATAAAACTGGCGGCATCCGGAACCGTGGCCGTCCACATAACCGACGAATACGGATGTACGCAATCGGCGACCGTTTTTATCCTGGTGCAACAAACCAGCGCCATTTACATACCGAATGTTTTTGCACCCGATGGCTCCGACAACAACCGGCTCTTCCGGATATACGCCGGCGCGGCAGCACGCGTGACCAGCGTACTTTCCTTCCGCGTATATGACCGTTGGGGCAGCCTGGTGCATGAACGGCTCGATTTTGACCCAGACGACCCGCTGCACGGCTGGGATGGCACGTTGCCCGGCGGCAGGGCAGCCACGCCCGGCGTTTTTATTTGGTACGTCGAATTTGCCTTTGCCAATGGTCGTAAAAAACTGCTGAAAGGCGATGTCACCCTGTACAAATAATTAGTAAAAAAGGCAGCAGGCTTTTTCCTCAAATATCAAGACACATATGCTACATTTGCCAAGTATAAAATCAACATTTTTCCAATGAAAGCGACAGACTTCCAGTGTATTCTGCGCCTGCCATTTGCAGGCTTTTTCCTGTTTTGCACCTCGATTCTGGCGGCCCAAACGGGAGGCGCCAAGCGGGAAAATCTGGTATTAAACCCAAGTTTTGAAACCTTGCGCGCCGGGGAATCCATCGAGTACTCCAATGCCCTGACCATCTGTGACTCCTGGGATTCCCCCAACGCAGCCGAGCCGCTGCTCTTTACCACGATCAATGACGTTGTCTACGATCCTAATGGCTCCCTTTGGCCGTTTAAAGCGCGAACCGGCAAAAATGTTGCCGGCATCAACATCTATGGTAGCCGCCGCGAATACATTCAGGGCGCACTGCAACGCCCGCTTACTGTGGGAAAGAAATACTATTTTTCTTTTTTCGTACACTACCACTGCGAAGGCGCCAACAACATTGGCATCGTCTTTCTGCCCGAAAAACTCAAAGCAGATGCATCCGGCAGGTTGAACCTGAAACCAGCCTCTTTTCAACGGGACGTCACCCCATACAACAATACCGATAAGATGTGGACCCTGGTACGCGACTCGTTTATCGCCTACCAGGCCTTCCAGTCGTTTATCATCGGCAATTTCGCCGCCGATGAAGAAACAACGGTGGAATCCGAACGCTTTCAGCACTATTTTGCCTATATCGACGATATCGTGGTGACGGAATCAGCCGAAGCACCGGTTGCGGTAAGTAGTTCCGACCAGGCTGAGGTGCGCAAATGGACCGAAAATGTGGCAACTGCCAAAGATCAGGGCAAATTGCTGGGCGCTTTACCCAGCAGTTCGCCGCTTACCGAACAACAGATACTATTCCAGTTCGACAATTCCAATTTGCAGGAAGAATCGCTGGGCATTCTGGACGAGATTGCTGCCGCCCTAAAAGACAAGCCGGATGCCGTTTTGCGAATTACTGGATATGCCAGCAGTGAGGGATCAACCGCCTACAACCTGCGGCTTTCGCAGCGCAGAGCCCACGCCGTACGCCGGTATTTAGTAAAAAACGGCGTTGGAAAGGATCAAATCCGGGTAGAAGCAAAAGGAGAGGCCGCTCCATTGGCGCCCAATGATTCTGAAGAAAACCGCAAGCAAAACCGCCGGGTTACCCTGAGCCTTGAATAAAGCGCCTATTTTTTTTCCGGCTTCAAAAATTCAATCGCCTGCTTGACCACCCGGCCGATATGGCGCTCATCGCTGCTAACGCGTTCCAGATTCGTCTGATAATCCGCTTGGGTGACGCCATGCAGCTCAAATACCTGCGCATAATAAACGTGCGACAGGCTATCCTTTTCATACCCTGACAACCCGGTGGTAGCGGCTTCCGCCACGTACAAATCGGCCATAATCCGGGCCAGTTTTTCATCGGCCAGCGCCGGCAGGCCGGGGGCGGGGGGCTGGCAGGCGGGCGGCAGGATAATAGCGCCGGTAACCAGCAAAGCAAGTTTAAGTACCTGGGTCACAAGACTTCTTTTGGAAAAAACTGCGCTGCCGCACGCGAATTGTTTTCGTTCAGATCAGACCAATGGGCAGCGGTAGAATTTATTTGTATAACGCCGCAAGTGGGCAAATTGTCGATGTGCTTGCTGGAAAAACGATTTGCAACATCCGTGAAGGTCGGGTTATGGCCGAACAAAAAAACGGTCTGCGCCGAATTGGGTAACGCCCGGATGATCTGAAAAATATCCGCCGGGAGGGCATCGTATATAGCCGCATTTTGTACAACGGAATCGGCACTGATCCCAAAACCACCGGCAAAAAACCGCGCAGTGGTCAGCGCGCGGTTAGCCGGACTGCTCACCAGCAAATCGGGGCGTATGCCCAACTCATGAAGCAAGCGGGCCATGCGCGGCGCATCATAAAGCCCCCGGTCGTTGAGCGGCCGGTCAAAATCGCGCATACCCGGATGATCCCAACTGGATTTGGCGTGCCGGACTAGAAAAAGGTGGAGCATACGTGAATTGCTGCATTTGAAAACCGCATCCGGCATCATTTAAGCCAGCATCCGGTTGGTGTGAACAGTAAAAGACCGCCAGGAACCCCGGCCCTCGAACGGCCAAAGATACGGATATTTGATTCAAGGGATTTTACTGAACCAGCACCGGATATTTCTGCCTGAAAAGTTGATATCATCCATAATCCCCCGTATTTTTGAAGTTTTTGGTCGCATAAACCCAAACACGGCATTAATTCTTTTTTTGTGCAAAAACTTTGGCTTAAAAATTTTGAATTCCATATCATTCCATCTACCTGGAATACGGCACAGGATCTGGTACAGATGGGGGCAGTGCGGCAATTGCAGGAAATGGAAAAACACTTTTGGATGGCAAAAGTAACCGGCGATGACTTTTTGTACGAGGTGGAAGCCATCATTACCCCGCATAAAATAAAAGCGTACACCTGCGAGTGCTGGGCCGAGGGCAGGCGGCTGATGTGTCCGCATATTGCCGCGGCATTGCTCAAAATCCGGCAATTTCTGGATCAGAAAGCGGCGGCCAGGCAAGCGCAGGTGGAGAACCGCCAGCCGGAGTCACTGGCCCGTATTTCCGTCCAGAATATCCTGGAGATGGCCTCCATGGATGAAATAGCCGGCTTTATTCAGGCGTATTCCCGGCGCGACCGGGATTTTGCACTGGCGCTGAAAACCTGGTTTACCAACAAATTTACAGGAATGGACAACCCCTACCGGTTTTTGCTGGATGCTGCCTTACCCCGTCATCCCGGCAGTCGCGCGCTTCGCGACCCGGAAATCCGGCGGCTGCGTAAAACACTGGATGACTTGCAGCTGCAGCTGGCTACGGCCGTGGCGGGAGCCAACGCACAAACCCTTTTCCTCCTGGTTGTCGCTATTTTAGAGAAAATTACCCCGCTCGCGCTCCATCTCGATGAACCGCGGCGCAGTACCCTGCTTGCCTATTGCCAGACTGCCCTGCAGCAGCTCCTGCAAATGCCGGATGCGCACCTTTCCCCCGAACTCCGGGAAAAACGATGGCATTTCGTATTTGAATTTTTGACCCAACCACAGCATCCGCTTGAGCTGGAATCCACCTTAATTGGTTTTCTGAGCCGCACCGCAGCGGAAGAGGCGCCCTTTTCCGCCATCCGAACCCTTTTTGACCACACGCCATACCCCGCGCCTCCGGCTGTGCTTTCCCTGTTTCTGACGGCATTAGCCCAGCGGGAAATGCCTGAAGCCGTAGTCCGGGTGCTCCGCGACTATTCCGAGCGCCCGGCCCAGATCAAAGAGGCTATTGCAGCCTTGTCGCAGCAGCAATGCTGGATGGCCGTTATGCTGGCCGGCGAATACTTCCTGGATCAAAACCTGTTCAATACCGGGCAACGCCGGGAAATAGAAGACCTGATAATGGATGCTGCCGATAAAACAGCCGACAAGACCCGCCAAATGACCTATTTGCGGCTGCGCTACCGGCAATACGGCCAGACCGACACCTTCGCCCGGCTAAAAAGCCTGGCCGGCCCCGAATGGCCGGTCGAACAACGCCGCCTGCTGATCGAGCTGCAACTTGCCGGCGATGCCGCCAAACTGGCGCCTTTTCTGGCGGCCGAAAACCAACTGGATGACTTAACCCACTTGCTGATGGAACGGCGCGACCTGGCCTTGCTGCGGCAGTACGAGGATTTATTATGCCGGGAACGGAAACCGTTCGTTTTTGATTTTTACTTCAATATTTTATCGGATTACCTCGCCGACCATTTCGGCAAACCGGCATCCGGACACGTGCGGGCGACCTTGTCCGGATTGTTGCACAAAGGCCAATCCGAACTGGCCCGGGAAATCATCGGTGCCTTGATCGCCCGTTTCCCCGACCGGCACACCTTGCCGGAAGAATTGGCGGAAATATTTCCAAAAACCAATAAACAACAGGCTTTTCACCCTATTGCTGCAAACCATGAAAGTTGAAGTCCTGGCTATCGGAAAAACTTCCGAACCCTACCTGGAAGCCGGTATTGCCATTTTTGAAAAACGCCTGAAAAATTACCTGCCGTTCGCCTGGTCTGTCCTGCCGGGCGCCCGGCTTAAAACCGCCGACGCCAAGCTCCTCAAACAAGAAGAAGCCAAACTTATTTTAAGTAAAATCGGACCGGATGATTTCCTCGTCCTGCTCGACGAACGTGGACAACTCTTCAATTCCATCGAACTGGCCAACTGGCTGGAACACCGCCTGACCGTTTCCAACCGGCGCCTGGTCTTTCTGATCGGTGGCGCTTTTGGTTTCACGGCGGAGGTATATGCCCGCGCCAACGCGCAAATATCACTCAGTCGCCTTACCTTTTCCCACCAAATGGCCCGGCTCTTTCTGCTCGAACAGTTATATCGCGCTATGACCATCCTTCGCAACGAACCCTACCATAACCAATAATTGCAATTATAAATTGAAAATCACCTTGCAGCAATGTTCATAACCTATCTTATCATCGGTTTCACGGCCCTTGTATCACTGTCGGCCTTTAATAATCCGGATATTTTTCACAAAGGCAAACACTGGCCTTATGCCGAAGCCCGGTATGGAGAATATTACCGCTGGCTGACCAGTGGATTTTTGCATGGCGACAATATGCACCTGCTCTTCAATATGATCACCCTGTATTTCTTTGGCACCGCCGTTGAACAGTGGTTTGGGCACTTGTTTCCGGGAGTTGGCTCCTTTTTGTACCTGACGTTTTACCTGGTGTCCATAGTGGCCGCCTCTATGGCCACGTATTACCGGTACCGGAATGTGCAGAGCTTTGCCAGTATCGGAGCATCCGGGGCGGTGTCGGCCGTGCTATTCGCCGCTATCCTGCTCAACCCTGCCATAAACCTGTTCCTCATGTTTATCCCGATCCCAATTCCCGGCTTTATATACGGGGCTTTCTACCTGTGGTATTCCTCCCATGCAGCACGGCGCGGCGGCGATGGCATCGACCACGTGGCCCACTTCTATGGAGCGGTATTCGGGTTTTTATTTCCACTGGTGCTGAAACCTTTTTTGCTGGTTGACTTCTTTGCGCAAATGGTCTCCTGGTTTAATTCCATCCGCCTGTTCTGATTTTCAGACAACACAACCAACACGGCACTGGCGCCACGCATAATCTGAAATGTTCCGGTCCCGACATTTTTGTCCGTTTCCTCTTCGGCCGCTGCGCAAAGAGCGTTACTTTTGCAACCAAATCAGTCAACAAAGTGTTTTAACTCATATTCTGGACGAAACATTATTTTATCCCTTCATAAAATTTCTCCGTAGCAATGGCATACGAATTCACGGATGCAAACTTCCAGCAGGAAGTAATTCAGAGCGACAAAGTGACGCTGATCGACCTTTGGGCAGAATGGTGCGGCCCCTGCCGATTGATGACCCCGGTGGTCGAGGAACTTTCCACCGAATACAAGGGGCGCGCAGTGATCGGCAAACTCAATGTAGACGACAACCCGGAAGTGCCCATGGAATATAACGTTCGTGGTATTCCGACTTTTTTACTCTTTAAAAATGGAGAACTGCGAGAAAAAATCGTCGGCGCACAAACGAAAAAAACGCTCCAGGACAAGATCGAGGCCCTGTTGGCCTGATCGGTTGGGACTTCCTTATAAAAACGGCGCCGGGTTTGGTACCCGGCGCCGTTTTTTTATCTGCCAACCAGCGCCAGCCATGCCTTGCCCAAATACCGGATAATATCACCTGCCGTCATACCGGGCTGGCTCAGTTCTACTGCGGCTAAATCGCCCGCCAAACCATGCAACCAAACGCCCAAAACCGCAGCTTCCACAGTCGGATAGCCCTGTGCCAGCAAACCCGTTAGTAAACCCGTCAGCACATCGCCGCTGCCGCCGGTAGCCATACCTGGATTCCCGGTCGAGTTGAACCAACAGGCGCCGTCCGGGCAGGCCACAGCCGTGCATGCGCCCTTTAATACGATATAAACGCCGTATTCCTGCGCCTTGGCGCATTGCAAGGCATTGCGCGCAAACGAATCGGCCGTTTTACCAAACAAACGTTCAAATTCTTTCGGGTGCGGGGTCAAAATTGCGCCTTTGGGCAAAAAGCCGAACCATTTGGGGTGCAAGGCTAAAATATTCAGGGCATCGGCGTCCAAAACCAAAGGAGCCCTTGCCTGCTGAATCAGGCATTTCAGGGCCTGCGCCGTGTGCCGGTCCTGGCCAATGCCACAGCCGGCGCCAATTGCCGAATACCGGGCCAAATCTGGCAATTCGGTCCAAATCTCTTCCGATTTATCCACGCTGCACATAGCCTCCGGCGCCTGCGCCTGCAACACCGGGTACCCGCAACGCGGCGTGTGTACCGTAAGCAAGCCAACACCGGCCCGCAGGCAGGCAATCGCGGATAAAACGGAGGCGCCGACTTTGCCCATACTCCCGTTGATCAGGAGCGCATGCCCGAATACGCCTTTGTGTGAAAACCGTTTCCTGGGCCGGACCAAAGTTTGAACTACATCTGCCGTAATATAATGAAACGGCGTATACGTCCGCAAAGCATAATCCGGATGCAGGCCGATACTTCCGGCCGTCCATTCCCCCACCCGTTCCGCATTTTCAGAAAAAAAGAAGGCGCGTTTTGGCGTTTCAAAACTGAATGTCCGGGTGGCCCGGATACAAGGCCCGGGCGTATTAGCGCCGGCCAAAAGCCCGCTCGGCAGGTCAATCGCTACCCGGTCGTTGGGCAGCCCATTCATCCAGTCGATCAGGGATGCCCACGGCTCCTCCAGTGGACGCGTCAGCCCTGTACCAAACATTCCATCGATCAAAATGGCGCCGGATGGCGGTGCAGGCGGCAGGGCGGCTCCGGCTTTCAGCCAGTGCACCGACACGGCATCATGAGGAGGCAGTCCGGCCAACTGCGCATCAAAATCGGCGCTGTGTTTCCCACCATAGGCGCAAATAAATACCTTTACCGGGTAAAACTGCCGGTGCAGCAAGCCCGCTACAGCCAGGCCGTCGCCGCCGTTGTTGCCGGTGCCGGCAAATACCCAAACTGGCTGTTCCGCGTCCGGGTAGCAGGCGGTAAACCAGCGGGTGAAAACCCGGGCCGCGCGATCCATGAGCCCAAGCGATGTGACCGGCTCGTTTTCAATGGTATAAGCGTCCCAGGCGCGAATTTGTTCCGTACTAAAAACCTTCATATCGATGTCGAAGGATCATTTTTTTAAAGGCTTGAAGGTCGTCGAATTTGCTTCTGTACTGGCCGGACCTGCGGTCGGTATGTTTTTCGCCGAACTCGGGGCCGAAGTTATCAAAATCGAGAATAAAACGACAGGCGGAGATGTAACCCGGGGATGGAAATTACCCGAAGAGAACCCCGAATCCGCTATTTCCGCCTATTTTTGCAGCGTAAATTGGGGGAAAACCCATTTGTTCCTTGACCTCCGCCAACCGGACGGCCGGAACCAGGCGCTCCGGTTGGCCGAAGGCGCCGATGTCGTGATCTCTAACTTCAAACCTTCTTCTGCCCAACAAATGGGTGTGGACGCCGCGGCACTGCGGCGGCAAAACCCGCGATTGATCTATGCGCAACTCAGCGCCTTTGCCGATCCGGACGATGAAAGCCCCGCTTTCGACGTGGTACTGCAGGCAGAAGCGGGGTTTATGTACATGACGGGAGAAGCCGGCTGCCCACCGGTAAAGATGCCGGTAGCCTTGATCGACCTGCTCGCCGCCCACCAGATCAAGGAAGGTATTTTGTTAGCCCTTCTACACCGGGCACAAACCGGAGAAGGCAGCACCGTACACGTTTCGTTGCTCGAAAGCGCCCTGGCGTCCCTGGCCAACCAGGCCACCAACTGGCTGATGGCCGGACATATCCCCCAACGGATGGGCGCACAACACCCGAACATTGCCCCCTATGGCGACACCTATGCCTGCGCCGATAGCCAGCAAATCCTGCTGGCAGTTGGCACCGAACGCCAATTTCATCAACTTTGCCGATGCCTGGCGCTAGACACCCTCCTGCGCGATCCGGATTTCGGGACGAATCGAAGCCGCGTGCAGCACCGCCAGGCCCTGAATACCGTTTTAGCCCGTGTTTTTCTTCAAAAAAACCTGGAAGCATGGATGGAATTGTTCAAAGCGCATGGCGTACCCGCCGCGCGTATCCGCAACATGCAAGCCGTATTTGACATGCCCGAAGCCCGGGCTATGCTATTGGAAGAGCCCATGCCCGACGGAACCATTACCCGCCGGGTGCGAACAAATGTGTTTAAACTCAGTTTAAACGTCTGACGGATTTAACTATCGCTCCATTTGAAGGATAAAATGAACAAAGAAACCGTACTCAATCTTCTCCGCGCCGTACGCGACCCCCAAACAGGCCGGGATATTATTACCGCCGGGATGGTTCAGGACTTGGCGATCGACGGAAACAACGTGAATTTCACCCTGCTCATCCCTTCCCTGCAAATGCACGGCAAGGCGGAACTCAATTTTGCCTGTATAGGCGCTATTGCCGGGCAATTTCCACAAGCCAATGTGAATGTGCACTTTGTCGCCCGTGCAGCAGGCAGCCAGGAAAAAAACAGCATCGTACCGCATATTAAAAATATCATTGCCGTAGCCTCCGGCAAAGGTGGCGTAGGCAAAAGCACTGTTGCCGTCAACCTGGCGCTCGGGCTTAAAAAACTCGGCGCCCGGGTTGGACTGATGGACGCCGACGTTTATGGGCCCAGCATCCCGACCATGCTCGGGTTGGTGGGCCAGCGGCCGAAAATTCAGGATGTGACAGGCCAGATGAAAATGGTGCCCCTGCGCGCGTACGACCTGCCAACGATCAGCATTGGCAATATCATCGATCCGGAGCAGGCCGTCGTGCTTCGCGGCCCGCGCCTGGCAGCCATCATCAAACAGTTTTTCAACGAGGTACTTTGGGACGAACTCGATTTTCTCATTGTGGACCTGCCGCCCGGCACGGGAGATGTACAACTCACGCTGGTACAAACGGTGCCCGTCACCGGTGTCGTATTGGTCACGACGCCTCAGGAAGTAGCCCTGGCAGATGCGCTGAAAGCCATGAACATGTTTTTATTGCCGCAGATTAATGTGCCTATCCTGGGTGTGGTGGAAAATATGGCTTGGTTTACGCCGGAAGAGTTGCCCGATAACAAGTACTACATTTTCGGACAAGGCGGCGGCAAAAAACTGGCATTAGCCAGCCATTCGGTTGTGCTCGGCCAGGTACCGCTGGTTCAGGGTATCCGCGAAGGTGGCGACACCGGCCAGCCGGCCGTATTGCAGGAAAACGGCGGGATCATGGCCGAAGCGTTCCTGACCGTAGCGCAAAACACCTTGCGCCAGGTTGCCATGCGCAACGAAATGATGGAACCCACCCAAGTGGTACGCATGGGCGAATAAGGGCAGTAGGCAGTAGAATATTTTTTAAACCTTTGCAAAACTCAGGCCGGCGTTCAACACCCCTTGCGCCCGGTCGCGCGTGCGGCCATCCGTGGCGGTATCGGCAATTGTCTGACAAACCTGGCGCTCATCGATCAGGCGGAGGGCCTCCACCGTGTGCAGGCGCGCCGGCGCCGCCACTGCCGCCACAGCATCCGCGGTAATACGGCTCATCGCACCGGCGCCCCTGTTGATGGCGATGGCAATCAATGCCGTCAGCAGGGCTTCGGAGTGCAGGATATCGCGCAGCCGTGGAATGCTGATCTGGATGCCATTGATATTGAGGTTCAGTTTAAAATTGAGTGCCGGCTGAACATACAGATCGTTGGCGGCGCGCAGTTGTTCGAGTACCAGATCGGCGTCGAAGCCAGCCTGGATAAACGCCCCATAGAGCGGAACCGTCTTTTGGATATACAACCAGGCGTCATCGCCGGTGCGTTTATAGCCGTTTTCATCGAGCACGGAGCTTATGCCTCCGGCAGAATCGATCCCCACTTGCTGAAATACCTGTGCAAACCGCGCCGGTGTGTTGCTTTTCATAGACGCCAGCACCCGGTTCAGGCTACCGCCGTGCCCGGCTGCACCGACAAACTGGATAAATCCATAAGAGAAAATACCGCCGTCATAACTGTTGATCGCATCGTATTTGCCTTCATGACTCGATACATACTCCAGCGCAGCCGCCTGATGGCGATTCAAACCAACTGATGCTATTTTTTCCAGAGGGACTTGCAGGGTGGATTGCCCGCCATAAACAATGCCCGCGGGAAATTTCATATAGAGCGAATACGTCACATTGTCGCGCATGCGGGCCACAACAGTTCCGCCACCCGGCAGGGGCACGCTGAGCTCAAAACGTTGAAAACCGGCATCCGGACGCACAATAAGCCCAAACTGCCCGCGCGCAGCCAGGTAATCTCCCGCGCCCGGCGGGCTAACGACCGGTGGCGTGACAATCGGCGGGGGTACCACAACGGGGTCGGGCAACGGCTGAACCGGAGCTGATCCCGGAATTTTTAACACCTGACCAATTTTTAATGTGCTTGTTTTCAACTTATTCGTCTGCTTGATCGAATCGGCGCTAACCCCAAACTTGCGTCCGATCGAATACAACGTATCACCCTTGACCACCTTATAGGTCGTGACAGCGGAAGTGCTGCCGGTGGTTTTAGGCGGCGGGGCAGGCGGCGTTGATGGCGATTGTTCGACCTGGACCTTCAACACCTGCCCGATACTCAGGGCATTGCCTTTCAAGCCATTCAACGCTTTCAGATCGGCCACCGTCATGCCGAATTTTTTAGAAATACCGAATAAGGTATCGCCTTTGACGACTTTATACGTGGAAATGGTTTTCATACGTTGCCGGTTTGTGGTTCAATGCAAAATTTTCCAGAACAGTTCCTTCATCAACTCCGCTTCTCCGGTATTTGTTGTGTCGGTATCCACCCCCTTGGAGCGCAAGTCATACTCCCGGAGCACCTGCAAAATGTGTTCCGTTTGGGCCACGCTAAAGTGTTGTGCAGCCAGTTTGTATTCCTTTAGAAACCAGTCGGAACGCAAATCAAGGGCTTTCACCATATCGGCATCGCTGCTGCCACGCAGGAAATAAAGCATATACACCTTGGAAAAGTACGCATGCAGGCTGGCAATGGTGACGATCAGCGGGTTTTTTCGAATATTAGCGGCAAAATATTGTTGTATGCGCGCAATCTTGGGCAGATCGCGACCGCCAAACGCCCGTTGCAATTCATAAACATTATAATCCTTGCTGATACCGATGTATTCCTGTACATGCAGGGAAGTTATGGTCGTTTCGGCCTGCAGGTTCAGCGCCAGCTTGTCCAGTTCGTTGGCAACTTTAGCGAGGTCAGCGCCCAGGTATTCGGCGATCAGAGCCGCCGCCGGCGTTTCGATGCTTCGTTTTTGCGCCCTGCAATATTCGGTTATCCAGTCCGGAACCTGGTTATCGTATAGTTTTTTGCTTTCGAGTACCACGGCATGGTTGGAAAGCGCCTTGCCAAGTTTGGTGCGCATATCATATTTTTTGTGTTTATGGCACACCACAAATATGGTAGTCGGCATGGGATTTTCGGCGTATGCGGCCAATTCGTTGAGGCTTTTCATCTCCTGGGCCTCCCGCAGGATAACCACTTGCCGCTCGCTCATCATCGGATAGCGGCGTAAATAGTCGAGCAGGGTCAGGTAGTCCACATCCTTGCCGTATAACACCGATTGATTAAAACTTTTCTCCGGCTCGGGCAGCGCCCTGGCTTCAACGGCTTGTTCGATTTGGTCGATAAAAAACGGCTCTTCCCCATGGAGAAAGTAGATGGGTTTGAACTTTCCGGTTTTTATTTCCCGGAGAATATCGTCGTAATGCATGGTGTGGCGAAGGTACTGCGCTGCGACGGGTTTTGCACTTGTTGTGTCCATTCAAGCAAAATTCGATGGGGCCTGCACACCAAAACAGCTATCTCAGACAATCTTCTTATTAAATCGAATTTTTATCCACAATAAATTGTTATAATATCGTTATCACCATACATTTCCCATGCTGCTCTATGAAGTACCCAAACATTGTTTGCGCCTTTACCGGGCTGATTATCGGTGTTTCGCCGCCGGTTTCTGCCCAAACGGCCGGCAGCGATACCAGCGCTACTGCAACGGCCGAGGTTCCACCCGCATCAACGCCAGCACCATCCGGCACGAAAGAACAGGCCGACGGCGGGAACTTCGATATTGCTTTATCGGGCAAGAATAGCAACGGATTTTGGAAATACCTGCACGTGACGGGGGGCCAGATGACGTTGCCCTTCAAGATCCGGCCCAAAGCCGATACGCATTCCTTCCGGCTTACCACCGATGTCACGGTCGGCGCTTACGTCGGGCTCACCTGGCGACTGTCGGAAGACCGGCCGGTCTCCATCACCGTGCCGCTGGCCGCAGGGTTAACTTTCATCAACATCAACGACAGCAATACTTCGCTGGATTTGGTACTTCAGGAAGCTGAAGTCGTACCGGGCATCAGCTGGAGCACGGGTATTATTGTACAACTGGGACACTACAACCTGGGGCTCATGTTTGGCAAGGACTACGCCAGCGAAATCGGTAACCAGTGGCAATACCACCGAAAAATTTGGTGGTCGTTCGGCATCGGGTTTCAGTTTATGCGTTAACCCGGGGCAGTTTATTCACCGAAATCGCGCTGCCACCATCATGTCCTTGCTCCCCGGCGTATAGGTATAAAACCCTTCGCCGCTTTTTACGCCCAGTTTGCCGGCCGTCACCATATTCACCAGCAACGGGCATGGCGCGTACTTGGGATTGCCAAACCCTTCCTGCAACACGCGTAAGATGGCCAGACAGACATCAAGGCCGATAAAATCGGCAAGTTGGAGCGGCCCCATTGGGTGGGCCATACCGAGCTTCATGACAGTGTCAATCTCCTGTACGCCGCTTACCCCCTCGTATAGCGTATAAATAGCTTCATTGATCATGGGCAGGAGGATACGGTTGGCTACAAATCCAGGGTAGTCATTTACTTCCACGGGCTCTTTTCCAAGCCGGCGCGAAAGCCCCATTATTTGATTGGTCACCTCGTCAGTGGTAGCATATCCCCGGATGACCTCTATAAGTTTCATCACCGGTACGGGATTCATAAAGTGCATGCCGATCACCTTGTCTGGCCGCTGGGTGGCAGCCGCAATTTTTGTAATGCTTATGCTGCTGGTATTGGTAGCCAACACCGCCCGGGCCGGCGCCAGCTGATCCATATCGGAAAATATCTTGAGTTTGAGGGAAATATTTTCCGTAGCAGCTTCCACGACAAGATCGGCATTGGCTACACCCTCCTTCAGATCGGTCATCGGGTGTATGCGCTGCAGGATTGCAGCTTTATCGGCCTCCGCAAGCGCGCCTTTGGCAATTTGCCGGTCAAGGTTCTTACCGATAGTGGCCAGGGCCTTGTCCAGCACGGCAGACACCACATCGACCAGCGTTACCTGGTAGCCGTTCTGGGCAAATACATGCGCAATACCGTTGCCCATGGTACCGCCGCCGATAACTGTAATATTTTGCATAGTGTGTATAGGACTGGATTTGACCCGGCAAAAGTAGATAAATTTAGGAGCAGTATTTTCAGGCACACACTAATCCTTCCGCCATACCACCATAGCCGTCGGGGTAAATCCCAGCGCCGGGTGCCATTCAGCGCCGGTATCGATGGTCAGGCTGTTGGTCACTTTCACGCCGGCGCCAAAACCCAGGCGCGCCGGTTCGGTGCGCAACCCGATACGCAATGCCAGCAGCTGCAACGGCCGGTATTCGATACCAGCCTTGATCTGGACGGGGCGCTCCAGGTCTTTTTCGGTTTCTGCCAGCACGATAAGCGTAGAGGCCGCTTCCCAGGCGGCGCCGACGCGCAACACCGTTGGAATGACGGCGTCGCTGAGTTCCAGTTGCAGCGGATTTTGTACCCGCACACCCAGCCAAAGGCCCGGCAACGGACTAGCCAACAGGCTGATACCGAAACCCATGGTCGTGGCATTCCCGTATTCCTGCGCCGAAACCCGCATTACATCGGCACTGCCGCCCAAGTGAAATTTTGCTCCGAGGCGCCGGCCATAGATCAGCCGGAACCGCTGCTCGCCATAGGCCTCGATGGCTGAATGCGTCACGTCCAGTCCGATTCCATCTTGCCTGCCCAAACGCATAAACCCCTGGACGTGCACCGATTGCCACGACCCAATGCCATACGGCAGGGCCGATCCCAGAAAAACACCCGCTTTTTTACCCATGCCGGGCATGGCATCATTGTGAAGGCCGGCTCCAGCGCCCGGATATGCCACTACGGCGCCACCCAACGCCAGGGCAGCCGAATTGTCTACCGGGCGCATAAAGACCTGCGCCGGAAGCAGGCATGGGAAAACCAGAAGCAAAAACAACAGACGGGAGCGCATACGGGAAGTTTTGACGAAGATACTTCGGCCAATCAGACCTCTACGCCATTTTGCTGCGCAATTTTTTCATAAAAAAGTCCGGCCTCCGTCATGGTGCGCTCCATCGTTTGGAGGTCTACCCGCACCAGGCCAAATCGGTAGGTCGGCCCCAGGTGCCATTCAAAATTGTCCCAGGTGCTCCAATGGATATACCCGCGCAGGTCAACCCCTTCCCGGATAGCTTCATGGCAGACGCTCAGGTAATCGCGCAAGGCTTGTATACGCTGCCGGCTGTCGTCTGTGCAGATCCCATTCTCCGTGATAATAAGCGGCTTACCGTATTTTTTCCAAAACCGGCGCAGCACACGGCCCAAACCTTCCGGACAGTACAACCACATTTTGTCGTGCGGCAGTCCGAGCCGTTGAACGGCTTCCGGCCGGTTGATCATATCCACCGGACGGGGGTCAAACAAAACATAAGCGTAATAACTGATCCCCCAAAAATCGCATTTTTCAAAGGGCCGGGCGGCCCGGCGCATGAACCACCAGCGGGAAAATGCCGCCGGCAACACGCCGAAAATATTAGCGGCTTTAATATAAGCCGTATTCAAGGATATACCAACTTGCGCATTTTTGTGCTTTTCCTTGATCAGAACCCGTACGATTTCGTGCGCCGTGCCCATGTGGCTCAATACCCGGTTGGCGGTAAAATACCGGCCCTTCTGATGCGGCGGAAAGTCTCCTGAAAAAAAGGCATTGTAGGCATAAACATTCGGCTCATTGAACGTATTCCAGTAAGCGGCATATTCGCCAAAATGTTTGATGCATTGTTGCGCATAATGGACAAAACAGGCAATATTTTCCTCCTTCGTCCAACCGCCGGCCGCTTCAAACCAATTGGGGTGGGTGAAATGATGCAAGACGAGCAGGAGGCGGACGCCCTTTTTATTCAAATATTCGAAAAAGGTTGAATATTCCTCTACAACAGCCGGGTCAAATTTATGCATAGGCTCCGGTTGCAACCTCGACCAGTCCACTCCACAGCGGTATACCGTGCCCAAACGAAGGATAAATGCCGCATCTGCTTCCCGCCGCAATTCGTGATCAGTGGTGCGCGCAAAAAGATACCCGTCTTTGGCTTTCAGCCCGCGCCAGGGATGATCGCCGGCAGTTTCCACCTGCGCCGCCGCCGTAGAAGTGCCCCAGAAGAAGTGTTCAGGAAAAGACAAAAACATAACGGAACCGGAATACGGGGTACAAAAAAAATGCCCCTCACCGCGAGCCTAACCGGAGGGGCAACCATGAGATTATAATGGTACAAGTTTGGTTCAAGATAAACGGCGCGCACGTTAGGAGTGCACATTCACTTGAACGCGGTATGTAGCCAATTACGGGTCGTGGTTCGGATTAAAGAAAGGATACTTTAAAATCGGGAATAGCGGTTGGGAGAGATTGGAATGGAAAAAACCATGGATTAGGAAGAAAAATGCCCGCACTGAACGCGACAAATATACGGCAGGCCGCCTTTTTACCAATAAAATACGCAAAAAAAATCCTGAACGGCGGATTTCCACCATTCAAGACGCTATTACAGGTCGTATGGTCCGGGCTGTTTTAGAACAGAACTTACGGGTTAAACGCCGGAACAGATGGCGTACGCTCTTTGAAATCGATACGCAGGGAAAAAATATGGGAGTACAGCACCTGGGAAACATTCCCAATATTCGTCAGCGCATAATCGAGTTGTACCCGCCCGAGCCGGAGCCCCACTCCAAAATTCGGTTGCAGGACAAGCACATCTTTTTCCGGATCAAAGTCGTCTTTCACCCGCTGGAAGTTGCCGGCGCCGATGCGCAATTGGACAATGCCACTGTAATCGGCTTCGATACCAATGCGCGGATCGATATTGACTGCTTTTGAGTTGATGAGCACGTTGCGTTGGCCGTCCGTCGTCCATTCCAGGTCGATGGCAGGCAACAGGGTGGTTTTTGCGCCTATTTTCGCGCGGTAAGCAGCGCCAAGTATAAACCTCGGCCGGGTAATTTCAGTGCCAGCGGAAGGAATTTCGTTGTTCGTAGCCGTAAATACTTCTTTTTCGCGCTCGGTGGGGTTGAATGACCAGGCGTTGAACGTAGTGGTAAGATCGCGGCCCTGGATGCCAAACATCCACTTTCCTTTCCGGTATTGCGCGCCAAGGTCGGCGCCAAATCCCCAGGCGCCGCCAAATGACCCGATTTTGCGGCGAATAATTTTAACGGAGCCGCCGACGGCAATGGCCGGATTGCCCAATTTGCGGCCATAACTGGCTAAAAGTGCGTAATCGGCAGCGGAGAAGGGCGTCACATTATCGTAGTTGATCGTGCCGTCGGGTTCTACCAGGTTTATGGTATACGGAATATTGTCGATCCCGAGGCGGATCAGGGAAAAGGCCAGGAACGAGCCCTTTTCGCGGTGGAGGGATTTTCCAAAACTGAGGTAGTCGTATTGTGAAACGCCGACAAACCATTCGGCGTGCATGGCTGCCACCTGAAACGGCGCGGTGATTTCCGACAGCCCGGCCGGGTTCCAGTAGGCCGCTGTAATATCCTGTACGTGCGCCGTTTGAGCGCCCGACATACCGTGTGCCTTGGCTCCTACCCCAATGGCCAGAAATTCATTGCTGTATTTTTGTGCATGAAGGGCCGGTATGCCCAAAATCAACAAAAGACCAGTGAAAAAAGCGTATTTTTTCATATTGCACTACTTTAGCCGGCGATTTACACACTTTTCCGGCATGCCGGAAAAGTGTCTTACTGACGCTTACCCGGTTGAACGGGTTGCCTTTCAGGGCATTAAAAAAATACCAAACCATTCTTCTTACACTTTCCCATAGTATGCAAAAACTCTCGCTGTTTTTTTTAACCGTTTGGATCAATATCGCGGTTTTTTCCCAAAATGCACAAAATATGGCTCTTATCGCCCGGTGGGACGACGATACGCTCCCGATTGCTTCGCCCAACAACCTCCGGGTGCAGTACAGCGGATGTTGGGGTTTGGCCGTCAATAATCATGAATTTGCCATCCTGGGCGGCGCCCGGCATGTGTTGATCTTCGATATCACCATTCCGGCTAAACCCAAGCTTATTGGCAAATTTGAAGGCAAAACCAACACCGTATGGCGCGAATTTAAATCCTACAAAAACCGGATTTATGCCGTCTCGGATGGCGCTACGGAGGGGCTCATGATTTTTGATATGAGCAATGCCCCCGATACCATTATCCGGTCGTATTACAGCAACGAACTTTTCAACAGCGCACATACCATCACCCTGGATACCAGTTCGGGACGCATCTATCTCAACGGCACCAATGTTGCCAACCAGGGCCTGCTGGTGCTCGATGTCAGTCAAAACCCGGACAAACCCACTCTGCTGGCTTCAACTAACCTGCCGGGCAGGTATATTCACGATTCCTATGTGCGCAACGATACCGTCTATGCGTCATCCGGATTCAACGGGTTTTATGTGTATGATTTTAAAAACCCGCACAATCCGGTTGTACTGGCCAGTTTGCCCGCCACCGGATACCAACACAACAATTGGTTGACAGAAGACGGCCGGTATGCCTTCTGCACCGAAGAAATTCCCACAGGAAGGCCCATCTTGGTGGTGGACCTTCAGGATATCCGGAATGCCAACCTGGAAGTTGCCGCCTCTTTTTTACATCCCCTGCTTACTCCGGGGGCGAACAGCGCTATTCCGCACAACGTTTATATACGGGGGAATTTGTTATTCGATTCGCAATACGAAGACGGGCTTTTGGTGTACAACATCAATAACCCCAGGGCGCCGGTGCGAATCGGGTTCTACGACACACACCCGGAAAACACGCAATATAATACGTATTTCGGTTGCTGGGGGAATTACCCCTGGCTGCCCTCGGGAGTGATCATTGCCGGCGATATGCAAAATGGCCTGCACCTGCTGCGCCTGCTAAGCACCAATATTCCCGTGGATATTCCAACGGTAAAAGTGACGCCCAGCCCGAACCCGGCAGTAGATATTCTGAACGTCGAGCGCTCTGCTGCCGGTTCCGGTGGCACGCTCCGGTTATTTGCGCTCACGGGCCAACTCGTGGCGAATCAAAACTGGCTGGAAGGAGAAAATGCCCTCCAAATCCCTGTCGGACACTTAACACCTGGAATTTATGTCCTGGAAGTCCGGTTTGAGCAGGGTAATACCGTGCTGAAAAAGGTCATTGTGGAATAAAAGCGTTTAAACCATACATACATAAACATAACCGGCCGCGCAGAGAGTGCGCAGCCGGTTGATTGCTTTCTAACAGTATGTCGGTAAAAGTAGTATGTCGTGCAAAAAAAAACGGTTTAAAAAACAGCCCTCCGCCCTTTCTCATTTGAAAGGGCCGGAGGGCCCCCGCCTTCGGTTTAATCTTGCCGGCAATCGGGTACACTGCCGGTTTTTTCTTTCTGCCCGGGCCGTTGCCCGGGCTTTTTTATCGAAACGGTGAACGTATGATGTCGTACTCACCGCCGTATTTGTGTCATAAGCCCGTGTAAGCGGCTTAAAGTGCTTTGAGTGGCAAAGTTTCACTTATTGGCTTTACTGGCCTTGCGCCGCAGAAAATACCTTCTTTAAAAATCAGGAGGAGGTTGAAGGAAATTTCTCGGGATGTCCCGCATGTTTCCACGCGCTGCTCATCTTTTATGCATGCAAATATATGGCATTTTTTCCACTTGCAAACTTTTTTCTACCGTTTTCTCAAAAAATACGCCGCTTCCTCATTTTAGTTTTTTCAATTGGCTGGTGTAATAATTGAAAAGAAAGCAAACGCACGGCAAAACACCTTACGATTTTTTAGCATTTCATCTAAAAACCTGCGAAATCCTGAAAATTTTTACCGCATTATTATTTTTCGGATTTAGGACGATGCGGCCCAAAAAAGTCACATCACCAGATTTTTTTATTCCGGAATAGGAAATCCGGCCGCATCGATTGTCTCGGCGCAGTTAAAATGGCCCTGCGGGCAGGCATTTCGTCCGTGCAAACCACAGGGTCGGCAAGCCAGGTGTGTTGGTGTTTCGAGCACAAAACGGATATTGGAGAGCGGCGTGAATCCGAAAAGCGGCAAGGTGGAACAAAAAACAGCGGCCACCGGAGCATTTACCGCAGAGGCCAGGTGCATCGGCGCCGAATCATTGACATAGTTCAAGGCGGCGGCACGCATCAGGGCGGCGGACTCCAAAAAACTGAGCTGGCCGGCCATGTTTCGAACATCAGGATGACGGGCGGCAACGCCTATTTGCTGGCAAAGGGTTGCATCTTCGGGCCCGCCCAATAAAAAAACGGGAATCTTGGCCGGGATCCGGTTGATCAGCTCCAACCATTTATGCGCCGGAAATTGTTTGGTAAACCAAACCGATGCAGGGGCCAGGCATACATAACGCGCCGAGCCTGCGACGAGCGCCCGGACAGTGCCCGTATCGGCTTCGGATGGATACAGCCGCGGCAATTCCGGAGAATTATCCGTCAGATGCTCGATGAGCCGCAGGTTGCGCTCAATCTCATGAACCGGTCGTTCCGGCGTTCCGAACAAATGCGGCACCCGGCGGCTGAATAGCAGGGAAAATGGATTTTTACGAAATCCGACCGTATATCGCGCGCGCGCCAAAACCGTCAACAAGCCGGAATTGGCAAAACGTTGGCAATTGACCACACAATCGTAGCGCTCTCGGCGCAATTGGCGCGCCAGCTGCCACAGGCTTCGGTACTTGGATTGTTTTTTTTCCCAGATCCATATCCGGGTCAGATGCGGGTGTCCGGACAGGAGTTTTTCATTACCCCGGCGAATCAGGAAATCGATTTGCGCGCCTGGATAAAACCGCCGCAATTTTTCTACCAGCGGGGTGGCTAATACCACATCGCCGATAAAGGCCGTCTGGATTATCAAAAACTTCATGACGCGAAGGTCTTTACCCCGTTTCAATTTCGTCGTATTACTGTTTGGAAATCTCTAATTTGGCCGGTATTTCATCGCTTTTAGCCAACATGTCAAAAAACGTATCCATAAAATGGGTCATATCATCTGAAGCGGCAGAGGATAGTTGGTTAAAACGGCACCATTTATATAATTCCTGTTTGGCGGCGAGAATCTTTTGTTTGGCCCGTTGAAGTGCTTCAGTGTCTATGCCATCTGCCATGAGATACCGGTCGCGGACAGTGAGCATGCCGCTTTCTTGACTGGGCGAGGAGTACGGTGCGCTCACGAGCCCGGAAAAATCAAAATCAAAAGGTACCGGTATTATTTTCCCGTCGGAGTGCGGCTGTAAGAGCAGCACATTTCGCGAAGCAGATATATCCCAATCCATGTTACCGATCATATACTGAAACAATACCATCAGAGCAACCTGATCCATATTCATTTGCTCGGGCCTGACACCCCATTCCTTTACAATGGAACACCGCTGTCTGGCCGAGATTTCCTCTTCGTGTTCAACAAACATCGCCAACATTTTTTGTGCGCGTTTCTTCTCCTTGCCTTTGAGCTGCAAGCGGATCAGCCGCGCGCGGGCGCTACATTCCGGGCTCAGGATTTCAAACATCCGGTAGGCAACATATTCCCGCACTATCAGTTCGTCGCTTCCCGGATCGGCTGTACAGGGCAAAACCAACTTGATTTCATTCATCGTATCGAGTTGGAAGGCAAGCAGGCTGTCTTTGGCGAACTTCAATTTAACAGGTGGAATTTCGCAGCGCTTGCGCCGGAATTTTCCCCGTGTCCGCACTTCCACGGGGAACTGACGCCCGCTGGCATCAGTCAGCACCGCCTTCTGGTATTCACCGTTTTTTCGATTTTTCAGCAGTTTTTCCAGGTTAATCTCCAGCATCAGCTTTGAAGCCTCCTCCTGGGTAAGGTATTCAAAAACAGAGGTTTGAGCGTCAACAGGCGACTGGCCGGCCAAAATACCCGTTGTTTGCAACAGGAGAATAGCTATGAAAAGGCCTTGCGGAAGAATAGTCTTCATAAGAGTCGGAACGATTTGGTCGGGCAAAAATAAGCAATCGGCGGCATTTGAACGTGATGCAATTGAGGAACACGCATTTAGACCTCCGGATCAAAAAAAATAATCTGGAAAACAAAAAACTTTGTCAAGGATATAGCGCGTCATATCCTTTGCACCCGCTTTTGAAACGACATCTCTGCGGGAATGGCGGAATTGGTAGTCCCGAGCATTCGGGATTCAGGGGCGTGCGCCTTCACTTCACGGGCATGCGAGTTTCCCGAGACCTCGGGACTTCCCGCACGTTACATTGGCTGCCTTCGCGCGGCCATTTTTATTTTTCCACTAAGAGCGCGACCGGGCCACCAGCCTTAACTATCATTGAACGAAGTGATTTGAACCTTTGCACTTTATGGCCGCAATGGAGCAACCTGACTTGCTAAAGGCAAGTATATTCTCTCAATACAAGGCATTTATCTCTTTCATAAGTGATTCTCGCTTTGCCTTTAACCACCGATCCTCTGGGGACTTGTCATGTTGGAAACAGCCACACAAGCCAAATTTTACGCTGAAATGTTGGCTTGTGTGGCTGTTTCCAACATGACAAGCCCCCGTTAACGTGAAGAATTGGTGCAAACCGAGAATTGCTGCTCTTTCATAAGAGAAATCTGAGCTCGCTGCAAACCGACATTTCACCAATAATCATTTCGACAATGAAGGCGATTATATTTTTCAAAAGGCATCTATACCCTTTGATAAGCCTTGTATTGTTTTTGTCTGTTTACCCAAATGGCTTTCTCCGGATATTATAACTGGCACTACACTACACCGACCGAAGAGGGAATTCCCAACACTATTATTGCCACTTGAATGACGAGGAACTTCATGGGACAAAGGCATGTAGGGTTTCTGGTTCTGGGGAAGATGGCGCCAGGGCCCGAAAGTTTCTGGTCAGGGAGTAGGCTTCGAGGAAGCCGAAATTTTTTGGTGCATATTTTTTAAGGGGTACTTGCAGGAATTAATTTCGGTTGTACCTTTGCACCCGCTTTTGAAACGACATCTCTGCGGGAATGGCGGAATTGGTAGACGCACACGTTTCAGGGGCGTGCGCCTTCACGGGCATGCGAGTTCGAGTCTCGCTTCCCGCACGATCAAATGGCTGCCTCCGGGCGGCCATTTTTGTTTCCAGACCCGGCAAAAACAAAAAGCCTGCAAAAAGCAGCTTTCGCGCCACTCTTTGCAGGCTTTACATTGGCCTCAGGAAAACAGCTACTTACCTGTTCTGGCGTTCTTGGTATCCAATACCTCTTTGCGCAGGTCTTGCGCCAGGTTTTTCAGATCCTGCATAGCCTTACGAACGCGACTGCCGGCGGCATTGTTACCGGAAGTGAATTTCTGAACGTCGGCTTCGATTTCAGCTACTGTTTGTTTGATGGCTTCAAAGATTTTGCTCATAACATGAAAGTGTAAGATGAGTTAATAAGGCCGTAAAAGTACGATTTTCTCCGAATTTACACTTTTTTTCAGAATTCTTACGCAACAGCGGCCACGGCCAGCCGGATTTTATGAATCGCTGGACATTTCTGGTGGCCTGCCGGGTGGATAATCGCCGTTGCCTCCTGATTCAGAGGCGTTCAAACCGCGCCTGGAAAAACCGCAAATACTTCGGTTCGTATACCATTTTCAGGCCTTTTATGCGATTTCGCCGGGCAAACACGGCCGCCGCAGATTCGGCAATAACATCCATGTGTGCCTGCGTATACACCCGTCGCGGAAGGGTGAATCGAACCAGCTCAAGTTTGGGGTAATAATTTTCGCCATTGGGTTTGCGGCCGGCCGACACCACGCCCCGTTCCATGGTCCGCACGCCGGAATCGAGATAAATCTCTGCCGCCAGGGTCTGCGCCGGGTATTCATCCTGCGACAAATGCGGCAGAAAACGTTTGGCGTCTACAAATATGCCGTGGCCGCCAATAGGTTTTACGATCGGGATACCATAATTTTCCATCATGTGTCCAAGGTATTCTACCTGCCCCACCCGGGCACGGATGTGGTTGTTATCCAGGCTTTCTTCAATCCCGATAGCCATTGCCTCCATATCGCGGCCGGCAAGGCCGCCATACGTATGCAAGCCTTCGTATACCACGACCAGGTTGCGCGCCTCTTCAAACACCTCCCAATCGTTGACGGCCAGGAAACCTCCGATGTTGACCAAAGCGTCTTTTTTTGCGCTCATGGTGGCGCCATCCGTGTAGGAGCAAATCTCATGTACGATGGAGCGGATACTTTTGTTGGCGTAACCCGGCTCGCGCTCGTGAATAAACCAGGCATTTTCTGCCACCCGGGTCATATCGTGAATAATCCGGATGCCGTGCTTTTGCGTTAGCGCCCGCAATTCGCGCAGATTAGCCATGCTGATCGGCTGGCCGCCGGCCATGTTAACATTGGTAGCAATGGCCACGTACGGTATTTTAGCCGCCCCGTGCGTTTTGATTACCTGATCGAGTTTATTCAGGTCCACATTTCCTTTGAACGGGTGCTCGTTCAGCGGGTCGTGCGCTTCGTCGATGATGATATCTACAAATGCGCCGCCCGCCAGCTCCTGGTGCAGGCGGGTAGTCGTGAAATACATGTTACCCGGGATAATATCGCCCGGTTTGATCAGGATTTTGGACAAAATATTCTCTGCACCGCGGCCCTGGTGGGTTGGAATGACATACCGGTAGCCATAACAGTCCTGTATAGTCTTTTCCAGTCGGTAAAAATTCCGGCTGCCGGCATACGCCTCGTCGCCCAGCAGAAGCCCGGCCCATTGGCGGTCACTCATGGCCGAAGTGCCGCTGTCGGTCAGCAAATCGATGTACACATCCTCAGACCGGAGTAAAAAAGTGTTAAATCCAGCTTCGCGAATCGCCTTAAGACGGTGGGGCCGGGTGGTCATCTTGAGCAGCTCGACCATTTTAATCTTATAGGGTTCGGCCCAGGAACGCTTATACGTGGTATGCATGATCCGAAATTTTAATGTACACGGTTATGCTGCAGCGATTCTCGCTTTGCCCTACTGTACCACTTTACCCAAGGCTTGGCGTAAACAATTGGACCAAAGCAAGAATTGCTGGTTATGCTGAAATCGCGCACAATAGTCCGAATCCATCTTTGTCTATAGTATGACCATACACAGGGGAAAGGTTGAGATTGATCAGCATTACATAAAAAACCGCGGATTGGACATGCCTCTCTTGCGTTTCACCAGGTCTGCCGTCAGAAGAATTTCAAAAGAACCGCCGGTAAATGAACGCAAATTGGACAAAGTCAGGTCGTATGCCGCCCCCACACCGATACGCGGATTGACCTGCCAATACGCCAGCAGATCGAGCGATTCACCCTGGCCATCGCCGCCGGCGCGATAGGCTACCCCCGTGGTGATTAATTCCTTGATCTCTACATTCAACGTGACGTCTACGTCGATAGGAGCATGTTTTACATATTTCACCATAATGGCCGGCAACAGGTTCAAATCTTTACCCAAAGGGATTATGCCGCCCGTTGTACCATAAAAATGGCGGGCTTCCCGTGCGCTGGTAACAGCCGGGTCCGGATTCAGCCCGATATTGTTCCGAACGATACGGGGGACGGAAAAACCGATATACAGGCGTTCCTGGAAAGTTCCGTACAGCCCGGCGCCAAAGTTGGCGTAAGCATCGTTGACCCGTTTGTCATCGAGCGACGGATCGTAGCTGGTAATCGGATTCGCTTCGGAAAAATTGAGGCTCAGTACGCGTAAACTACCCGAAACACCCACCCGCAGGGTGAAATCCTGCGCATCAATAATATGATAGGAGTAGGCGGCAGCGAGCTGCACATCGCGGTGCAGACCGATGCTGTGATGGGAAAGTACCCCACCTACTCCCACACGCTGCGTAAATACCGGCGCGTGCATACTCAGCAGTGCCGATCGCGGCGCGCCGTCCAGTTTAAACCACTGGTTGCGGTATACAGCCGTCATCGTGGGTACCCCGCGTATGCCGGCGTAGGCTGGGTTGTAGTTCAGTTTATTGTACATAAACTGGGTATATTGGTGCTGCTGTTGTGCGTGGAGCGCCAGGGGTAAAACAGCTGCCAGGAGTATCAAATAAAGTTTAGACATATGGCGATTGGTTAACAGTTTAACGGAAGATTTCAACATAGCCGCTCAAGGCCGGTTTGTTTGGGTCAGGTTGGAAGAAATAAAAATAAGTTCCATCCGGCAGGTTCTCGCCCGGCCGGCCGTCCAGCGTGCCCCGCCAGGCTTTGTCCGGGCTATTGACGTAAGGGGCAGCTTCGTATACTTTATCGCCCCATTGATTGTAGATGATCAGACGGTTCTCCGGATACAATTCGGTTTCCAGGCAGGGTATCTCCAGGTAGTCGTTGATACCGTCGTCGTTGGGCGTGATAATATTCGGAATATACGAGCAGAAGGTTTCCCGCACGGTAATGGTCACGATGGCCTGGTCGCACAAATCCGGACAAGCCTCCGAGCACAATTGGTAGATAAAGCTCACCCGCCCATTATCCGGGCCAGCCTGATAGGCATACAACCCGTTTCCAATTTCGGTCAGACCGGCCAATTCCGTCAGTAAGGTTACCTCGAAGTCGTCATATTCCAGGTAATCGTTAAGTACCACATCGATGCTGTCCAAAACTCCGCCGGTTTCAACCTCAAAATTCAGGTCGTCTACAGCGTCAGGCAAAACAGCCTGGCGTACCAGGGCAGAATCCAGCGGCGTCAGGCAACCATTTACCCTGGCTTGTACGGTATAAATCCCAGTGAGCCCCGGACTCAGGTTTTTTATCAACAAGTTGTTGAGGTTGGGATACGGGGCTGTAGGACCATCCCAGATATAGGTCGCGCCGGCGATCACCGGGGTGGAAAGGGTAATATCATCCCCTTCACAGCCGATTTTATCACTGATTTGCGGGTCCAGGGGGTCCAGGAATTTTACTTCAACCTGCACTGCGCACATCGCTGTGTTACCGGCATCATCTGTTGTTTTAAACTCCAATACGTGCAAACCTGTCGGGAAAAATGCCCCGGAAGCGGGGCCGGCCATTTGCTCAACCAACGGAGCGCCACAGTTGTCGGAGGCCTCCGGCAGATCGAACGACAGGTCGATCCCGTCGCAGCTGGAAACAGTATCGGCATCCTGGATAAAATCATCGGCATCGACAAGCACCGCGCCGCTGATATCCACTAAAACCGGGCCCGCAGGGCAATCAAATTGTGGCGCAATACTCTCCGTCACCGAAATATTAAAACTCGTAGTTACGGTATATCCCAAGGTATCCGTCAGGGTGTACACTACGGTAGTAATCCCTACCGGAAATATATACCCGGGTGCATAGTTCGTTTCCAGGATTGCCGGAGCGCAAACGCCTGTCGGTGTCGGTGGCGTCCAGGTAGCTGCAGCCGAACAGCCGATAAAGGACTGGTTTGCAGGGGCGTTAATCAGACCAAGTGGCGGCCCGATGACCGTAATCTTGAACAGGCAGGTGTCGGTATTTCCACTGGGATCTTCCACAAATACGCGCACATGGGTATAACCCACGGGGTATTTATCGCCTGGCATCGGCATGGCGTATACCTTGGGATCCGGATCACAGTTGTCGCTGGCTGTTGGCATCGTCCAGTCGACCGCAATTTCACAAGCTCCGTTCGAATTCACGATGATATCGGACGGGCAGCCGCTGAACTGGGGCGCTACCACGTCGACCACCTCTACGTTAAAACTGCAACTAGTTGAATTGCCCCATACATCCACCGCCGTATAGGTCACGGCAGTTATACCCTCCTGGAAAACGGCGCCAGGCTGAATATTCGAGCTCAACACATCCAGTTTACAATTGTCAGTGGCCAACGGCGGGGTCCAGTTCGCAACGGCAGTGCAATTGTTCGTTTGCAACACCATATCGGACGGGCAATTACTAAGCACTGGGGGTATGGTTTCTTTTACAGTAACCGAAAAGCTACAAACAGCACTATTTCCGGAGGTATCCTGGGCGGTATAGGTCACCGTGGTAAATCCGGTTTGAAAAGACGTGCCTGGCTGGATAGTAGCCTGCGGCACCATGGCATACGCGTCGCAAGCATCCGTTACCGTTGGCGGCGTCCAGTTTACCACTGCCGAACAACCCGAATCCGGAGTGGTCACCGTGAAGTTCACCGGGCAATTGACCAAAACCGGAGCAGTGGTGTCGGCCACCACAACGGTGAAACTGCACGTTGCCGTATTGCCACTTTCATCGGTCGATTTCAATACCACCACCGTTGTACCAAGCGGAAATACCGCGCCACTCACCGCCGTGCTGGTTACAAGAGGGGCGAGGGTGCAATTGTCCGACGTGAACGGCGCTTCAAACGTGGCTACCGCCGAGCAATTGTCGCTTTGCGTGTCAACGTGTACATTAGGCGGACAAATGATAACCGGCGATTGGGTGTCCTGAACGGTTAAGATCTGGATCGCTGAAGCGGTGTTACCACAGTTGTCAGCAGCTGTCCATTTGCGTTGCAATATATAAGTGCTGGCACTGGTGTTGCTGATGACGGTTTGGCCGTCGTATGTTATTTGCACGGCTCCGTCGCAGTTATCCGAAGCGACCGGCTGTGCTGGTTGTGGAACGGCATCGCAGCTGACCGTAGCATTTAAAGGTATAAAACTGAATACCGGGGGTTTAATATCCCGGACTGTCAGGATTTGTTCGGCCGAAATGGTGTTGCCACAGTTGTCCGCGGCCGTCCAGCGTCGGCGAATCAAATAGGAATCCGGACAGAGGCCGCTTGTTATTGTTTCGCCGCCAAACGTAATCGTTACGGCGGAGGCGCAGTTGTCCGAAGCGATTGGCGTAGCCACTACCGGCACCGCATCGCAGTTTACCGTGGCGTTTGCCGGAACGGAAGTAAAAGCAGGCGGCGTATTATCCTGAACAGTAATAATTTGGAGAGCAGAAAGTGTATTCCCGCAATTATCTGAAGCCGTCCACTGGCGCCGCAAAGTGTAGCTATCCTGGCAGGCGCCGTTGGTACGCGTTTCGCCGTCAAAGGTGATGCTTACATTGGTATCGCAATTATCCGTGGCGGTTGGTATACCTACCGGCGGCACAGCAGCGCAGCTACTGGTCAGGGATGGCGGCACGAGGGTAAAAGCAGGCGGCAGGTTGTCCTGCACTGTTATTATTTGAACGGTAGAAACCGTATTTCCGCAATTATCCGAAGCCGTCCATTTTCGCTGCAAGGTGTAACTGTCCTGGCAGGCGCCGTCGATACGGGTTTCACCGTCAAAATTAATGCTGACCCCGGCGTCACAATTATCGGTAGCCACTGGCACACCGACGGCCGGTACCGCTTCGCAGCTCACGGTCACGTTGGCCGGAACAGCGGCAAACACAGGAGCTTTGGTGTCGATCACCGTAACAAACTGCTGCACGGTCCGGGCATTACCGCAAATATCTCTGGCGGTCCAGCGCCGGCGCAAGATGTACGTGTCCGGACACGGGCCATCGGTCCGTTGTTCGCCGTCAAACGTGATCTCCACATTCACGGTGCAATTATCCGTGGCCGTGGGCGTTCCGATCGCCGGCACAGATTCGCAAGCGACAGTAACATTTGGCAGAACAAAGGTAAATACCGGCCGTGTGGTATCCTGCACCGTCAGGTGTTGTTCGGCTAAGGCCGTATTACCGCAGTTGTCCGCTGCCGTCCAGCGCCGGATAAGCATGCCGCCGCTGGAGCAATCGCCGCCTGTCAGGATCTCGGTGGTCACCGAGATCGAAACGTTTTGATCGCAATTATCCGTGGCTGCAGGCATACCCATAGCCGGAATAGCCTCGCAGTTCACCGTGGCGTCTGGCGGCACAAAAGTGAATACCGGCTTTTCCGTATCTTGAATGGCGAGAGTCTGCTCGGCCGTCACTGCATTCCCGCAGTTGTCCGTTGCCGTCCAACGCCGGGTAAGGACATAAGCATCCGGGCATGATCCGTCGGTGCGTGTTTCACCGTCGAAACTGATGGTAACGGCAGCGGTGCAATTATCCGATGCGGCAGGCAGGCCAACCGCCGGCACTTCATCGCAATTGACCGTTACACTGGCCGGAACGAAGGTAAACGCCGGCTTAAGATGATCTTCAACGGTAATTTTCTGGACAGCTTGATCCTTATTTCCACAAGCATCCGAAGCCGTCCAACGGCGGATCAGAATATAAGAGTCCGGGCAGGCGCCATCCTGGCGTTCTTCCCCATTGTACGTGATCGACACCGTCGCAGCACAATTATCGCTTGCGACGGGGGGCTCTGCGGCCGGCACAGCGGCGCAGTCTACGGTAATATCTGCCGGCACAAAGGAAAACACCGGTTTCTCCGCATCCTGCACGGTCAATAGTTGTTCGGCTGTGCTGGAATTACCGCATTCGTCCGTAGCAGCCCATCGGCGAAACAAGGTATAGGAGTCCGGGCAGGTGCCATTAGAACGTACTTCGCCTTTATATTCAATCGTGACATTGGCGGTGCAATTGTCCGACGCTTCCGGCGTACCGGCAATGGGTACAGCATCGCAGGTAAGGGTTTGATCAGCCGGCACAAAGCTGAATACCGGCGGCAAAACATCCTGAACGGCGATGACTTGCTCCACCTGTTGGGTATTGCCGCAATTATCGCTGGCCGTCCAGCGCCGGAGCAGCGTATAGGTATCCGGGCAGGCGCCGTTCAGGCGAATTTCGCCGTCGTAGGTGATGGCAACAGCGCCATCGCAGTTGTCGCTGGCAGCAGGCGTTCCAACAGGGGGGACGCTGGCGCAATCCACCGTTTGATCAGCGGGGACAAAGGTAAAGGCCGGCCGGCCGGTGTCCTGCACCTGAATTTTTTGAACTGTACTTTGGGTGTTTCCGCAGTTATCGGCGGCTGTCCATTTCCTCAAAAGCGTATAGGTGTCCGGGCAAGCGCCATCTACCCGCGTTTCTCCATCATAGCTGACCGTTACGCTGGCGTCGCAATTATCCGAAACCGTTGGGGCGCCAACACTTGGTACACTTTGGCAATCCACCGTAGCGTCTGCTGGTACGGAAGTAAAAACCGGTTTGGAAATATCCTGAACGGTGATGGTTTGCACAGCCGAGACGCTGTTGCCGCAATTATCGGCTACCGACCATTGCCGTTTCAGGATGTACGTATCCGGGCAAGCGCCGTCTTGCCGCGTTTGGCCGTCGTACGAAATGGCCATGTTGGTCGCACAATTATCGCTTGCCGCAGGTGTCCCAACGGCAGGCACGGCGTCGCAGCTCACCGTGGCATCCGCGGGCACAAACGTAAAGATTGGTTTTGTAACGTCCTGAACGGTAATGGTTTGAACGGCCGACTGGCTGTTGCCACACGCATCTGTAATCGTCCAGCGTCGCCGGAGCACATAGGTGTCGGAGCAGGGGCCGTTTTCCCGGGTTTGACCGCCATAAGTTATTTGTACGGTGGCGGTGCAATTATCTGAAGCCACAGGCGTCCCGACAGATGGAATATTCGCACAATTCACCATTGTGTCGGCAGGGAAAAAAGTAAATACCGGTTTTGTGCTATCCTGGACGACAATAGTTTGTGTGGCAGACTTTGTATTGCCGCAATTATCGGTAGCCGTCCAGCGGCGCAACAGGGAATATGCGTTCGGGCAGGCGCCGTTTGTGCGCAGTTCCCCGTTGTAGGTGATCGCTACCGCTGCATCACAATTATCGGTGGCCACCGGGCTGCCCGCTGCGGGCACCGATTCACAATCCACGGTTATATTTGCCGGTACAGAAGTAAAGACCGGGGCAATAAGGTCGCGCACGGTGATCACCTGCCGGGTGCTTACAGTGTTTCCACACACATCGACGGCCGTCCACTGACGGGTAAGCGTATAAGTGTCCGGGCAGGACCCGTCTGTACGGACCTGACCGTCATAGAGAATATCAACTGTGGTGGTACAATTATCCGTGGCTATAGGAGTTCCGGGCGCAGGAACCGATTCGCAGCTCACGGTTACGTTTGCCGGCGTCTGTGTAAATACGGGTTTGGTCGTATCCTGAACCGTCAGCAGTTGTTCGGCCAGCGCGGTATTTCCGCAGTTATCTGCAGCAATCCAGCGGCGTACGACGGTACCCCCGCTGGCGCAGTTTCCGCTGTTTTGCGTGATACCGGCAAAAGTGATCGCCACGTTGCCGTCGCAGTTGTCGGTGGCGAGTGGTGTGCCCAGGGAGGGAATCGCCTCACAGTTTACCGTGGCATTTACTGGAATAAAGGTAAAGACCGGTGGAGTCAAATCCTGGACGACCAATGCTTGTTCGGCCGTAGCGGTATTGCCGCAGTTGTCGGCAGCCGTCCAACGGCGGATTAGGGTATAGTTGTCAGTGCAAGCGCCATTCACCCGCGTTTCGCCGTTATAACTGATGGCTACGGCGGCATCGCAGTTGTCCGTCGCGGTAGGCGAACCGGCAGGGGGAATAGCCGAGCAGCTCACCGTTATGCCTGCAGGTACGCTGGTAAAGACCGGCTTCGAGGTGTCCTGAATCGTGATCGCCTGTTCGGCCGTGCGGGTATTGCCACAATTGTCCGTAGCCGTCCAACGGCGAAGCAGGGTATAATGATCCGGGCAGGGGCCGTCAACCCGCAGCTGGCCGTCATAATTGATCGTGACCGAAGCGTCGCAATTATCCGTGGCTACCGGCGTGCCTACGGGTGGAATTGCATCGCAGGAAAGGGTAATATTGGCCGGAACGAAAGAAAAATTCGGCTTGGTAATATCCTGTACGGTAATCAGTTGGGTGGCTGTGGCCGTATTTCCACAATCATCCGTAGCGCGCCATTGGCGGCGAAGCATATAGGTGTCGGGGCAGGCGCCATTGGTGCGGACTTCATCGACAAATACGATTGCTACGGTAGCGGAGCAATTATCAGAGGCCATAGGCGTACCGATGGCCGGTATGGCGTCGCAACTGACCGTTGCGTTTGCCGGTATATTTGTAAAGACCGGTTGAATAATGTCCTGAACGGAAATCTGTTGTTCGGCTGTGGCCGTGTTGCCACAATTATCCGAAGCCGTCCAGCGACGGCGAAGGGTATAGGTATCTGGGCAGGCGCCATTGGCTCGCGTTTGGCCGTCGTAGGTGATTGCAACACTGCCGTCGCAGTTATCGCTGGCCAGCGGAGCGCCCACCGCCGGAATGGCATTACAAGACACTGTTAAGTTGGCCGGCACAAAGGTAAATGCGGGTTTCGTCATATCCTGCACCACAATGACTTGTTCGATGGTAGCTGTATTGCCGCAGTTATCCGTTGCGGTCCAGCGGCGACGCAGGGAATACGCATCCTGACAGGCGCCGTTGGTGCGTGTTTGGCCGTCGTATGTAATCATGACGCCGGCGTCGCAATTGTCGGTGGCTACCGGAGTAGCGACAGCAGGTATGGCATTACAGTTCACCGTCACGCCGGCGGGTATACCGGTAAAAACCGGAGGCGTAATATCCTGAACCGTGATCGTTTGTGATGATTGTATGGAGTTTCCGCAATTATCCGTCGCCCGCCAGCGTCGGATGAGGGTGTAGTGATCGGCGCAGGCGCCGTCCAGGCGTTGTTCGCCCAGATAAGAAATAGTGACGGCGCCCGCACAGTTATCTGTAGCGGTTGGCGAAGCTACCGCAGGAATGGATTGGCAATTAACCACTGCCGGTCCGGGGAATGCCGTAAAAGTGGGGGGTAAATTATCGACCACCCGGATCGTCTGCGTTACGGTTATGCTATTGCCTGCCGCATCCGACACCCGGTAGCGGCGCAGAAGCACCAGGGTATCGCCCGGGCAACCGCCGCCGCCGGCGTTTACATCACCGATGTGGGTCACAGCAGGAGCCCCGCAATTGTCTGCTTCGTTGGTTACCACGGCCGGGTTAGGCGCCGGCACATCCGCCAGGCAGGTCAGGCCGGTAATAGGAGCCGGATTGGACGCCGTAGGAAACTGTGTATCGTTTACCGTCACCTTAAAGGAGCACGTGACAGCGTTGGCGCCGTCATCCACTTTGTACGTCACGGTCGTAATACCGCTTGAAAAAGGCACGGTATTCGAAAGTTGCCCGCCGCCGCTTCCGGTTGTGGCTCCAGTCAGGGTATAGGTCACCCCGACGGTGGGGCAATTGTCGCTGAATACCGCGTTGATATTGGGGATCAGCGTCGTACATACATTCGGGTTGGCCGTGCCTGTAGCGTTCGGCGGACAACTCAGGGTCGGTGGGGTATTATCCTGAACCAACACGGTCGCCGTATGTACATATTCGCAGCCTTTTGTGTCTTTAACAGAGACCGTGTACGTACCGGCGGGTATGCCCGACAGGCTCTTGGTGGTCTGCCCGCTGGACCAGAAGTACGAGTATGGCGGGGTGCCGCCGCTCACCGTCAGGGTGATACTGCCTGTAGGCACATTGGCACAGGGTACCGAGGTGGTTGTCGAACTCAGGTTGATCACCGGATTTATTTTTATCTGAACCGAACCACCGCAGGTGAGCAGGTAGGCCGGGTCCGGGCCGTATGGGTCAAAAATAGCGGACATGCCCACCGAATATACGGTATTGTTCAGGGGAGCAACAGGGTATATTCCACCCTCCGGACCAATATTCGGCGACCATAAGTAGTCGTAACCAAGCGCGCCGGAGCCAATGACGGAAAGATGCGCCGTATCGCCGGGGGCGCATAACGTCCGGTCGTTATAATTCCCGGAGCTGTCTGTCGCTACTATAAAAGCATTGCAACAAATCCCGATTTCGGTGACGCAGCCAGCATTATTGACGTCAGAAAACGCATGCGGAGCCCCTACCCCGTTGCAATTGACGGTTTTTTTCGTGTCGAAATACAATGCTTTTACCGGGCTGCAATCGGGTGAGTTACTTGAAACCGGCTTCAGCACCCCGCCATTGATGAGGATCAGGCGGGCAGCGTACCCTAATTTGAAGTACACATTGGAAGACCAATGCATGACGCCTCCATCAACGATGAGCAGCCCTTCAAACGGCACCCCTCCGATAATTGGCTCGTAGTTGATATCGATGGAAAACGAGTCCCGGATAATGATTGTGTCGGTGCCGGCTGGGACAAGGCTGAACGGATTGTTGGAGGCCAGGATATCGTTGTTAAAAATATAGGTCTGGGCCTGCATTGATTGGATATGGAACAACGAAAACAACATTGTTGCTCCGGCAAGAACCAATCTCATTTGGGATTTAAATCGGGCTGCGATACGTAAAAGATGTACCATATTACTGCTTAGCATAATCATTTTGGTTAGGAGTCGTGGTTTGTTTTATTTGTTATCTGTCGGTGCATAAAACACTTCGTTTTTTTCAAATACAGGACGGAACTAGCGCAGCGGAACAACACCGCGTAGCGCTTTTTCGTCTTATGCAGGCAGGAGGAAGCCTGTCCGGGTGCAAGGACGACACAGGCTGGCGCCAGCTGTTCGCTTTGCAGAGTGGGAAACCGCGACAGAAAATACGGATAAGAAGATTGTATCAGCCTCACCGGAGCTGCATTTCTACGTAGAAAGGCAGCGCACTTCGAATAATAAGTAGCCGAGCGGCAGGGGAAATCGAATTAAAAGAAAGGCCAGGGCCAAGGTATTAAATATTCAAATGATTAGCGCCCAATAATGTGCCAAAAATGATTAAACGAACAACATTTAGAACTCATTTGCAAATTTACCTACGCCGCAAAGGGTAAAACAACCAATTGCCGAACCCTTTTATCTTTGCCGGCGTTCCTTTACCATCCCTTCCTGTATCATGTATCAACTCCACCGATTTGTCACCTTACTGCTCTTTCCCTTGTTTTTCCCGGTTCTGCTGGCGGCACAGCCGACGGATAGCGATATCCGGCCCATGTTGAAAAGTTTGACGTATGGTCAAAAACTTCAATTGCTGGAATACCTCCGGTTTCTGGGCGCTGATATGGACGCCGAAATTCAACATTCATACCAAAAGGTGGCTCCGCGGGATCAGTTTAAAACCATTCAGTTTATTAAGTCCCTGAAACAGGGAATTAAAACGAGCGCTCTGACGGCGGTTTCCTGGGATCGCGACACGCTCTTTTTTGGCGATCTGGAGGAAGGGACCATGCTGATCGACTCCTTCACCCTGACCAACAACGGCAATGCGCCATACCGTATTTCCGGCGCCCAAACCACCTGCAATTGTGCGATATTGCGGGCGCCGGCGCACCCCGTAATGCCAGGAGAAAGCGCCGTCGTCCGCGTTGAATTTAATAGCAGCGATAAACTGGGCGCTTCAACGCCAGCCGTCATTATTTACGATAATTCTACCCCCAACAAACGCCACATACTCTACCTGCATGGGAATATTATTGCCCGGAAAAAGCCCCGGAAATACCCCTGGGAGGATTGAGGTATTTCAACAATATCCATTTTGCGGCGTTATGACGCGTCCACCCCTGCGGAGTCATTATTTTTTTACCTATTATTTTATTCAGCGCCGGCATACTTCCCCCGGGGCGCCCCCCATGCCGCAGGCCTCCGGCGGGTTTTCCAATCTGCGCAAACCGCCTCCGGTATTTAAAATAAAATTTTGTTTGCCCAACCATCAGCCTTGTGCAGCAAAATGATTTTCGCCTATTCTCGATTTATTAACAATTTCAATTTAAATTTCTCTTTTTTAACAGTTGAAAAAGCCGTACCTTTGCGGCTTATTTTTATATACATGAAAAACATCCGCAACATTGCCATTATTGCCCACGTTGACCACGGCAAAACGACACTTGTCGACAAAATGATCCATGCCGCTAAAGTGTTCAAGGAACACGAGGTCACTGGCGACCTGATTTTGGACAATAATGACCTCGAACGGGAGCGCGGCATTACTATATTGGCCAAAAACGTGGCCATTACGTATAAAGGCGTCAAGATCAACGTCATCGACACGCCCGGTCACGCCGATTTCGGCGGCGAGGTGGAACGCGTGCTCAATATGGCCGATGGAGTGCTTTTGCTGGTGGACGCCTTCGAAGGTCCCATGCCGCAAACCCGCTTCGTGCTGCAAAAAGCCCTTCAATTGGGCAAAAAAGCCATCGTCGTGATCAATAAGGTGGACAAACCCAACTGCAACCCCGATTGGGCGCACGAGCAGGTATTCGACCTGATGTGCTCGCTGGATGCTACCGAAGAACAGCTTGACTTCCCGGTCTTGTTCGGCTCGGCCAAACAAGGTTGGATGAGCCACGACTGGAAGAATCCGTCCGAAGACATCACCCTGCTGTTGGATGATATTGTGAAATACATCCCCGAACCTACCGCAGAGGATGGCTCACCACAGATGCTGATCACCTCGCTGGACTACTCCAACTATGTGGGCCGGATTGCCGTGGGGCGCCTCAAGCGCGGCAAATTGGTTGCCAACCAGGCGGTGTCGCTGGTCAAAAAAGACGGCACGATCCAAAAGCACCGTATCAAACAATTGTTTTTGTTTGACGGGCTGGCAAAAAAAGATGCCGCCGAGGTGGAAGCCGGCGATATTTGTGCCGCCGTGGGCCTTGAAGGTTTTGATATCGGAGATACCATTGCCGATTTTGATAATCCCGAGGGACTGGCCCCCATCGCAGTGGATGAGCCTACGATGAGCATGTTATTTACGATCAATGATTCGCCCTTTTTTGGACAAGAGGGCAAATTCGTCACGAGCCGCCACGTTCGGGACCGCCTGTTGCGCGAACTGGAAAAGAACCTTGCCATGCGCATGGAAGAAACTGGGAGCGCCGATTCGTTCATGGTGTTTGGGCGCGGCGTACTGCACTTGAGTATTCTAATCGAAACCATGCGCCGGGAAGGATACGAGTTGCAAATTGGCCAGCCCAAAGTAATTGTGCGGGAAATAAACGGCGTCCGGCACGAGCCCGTGGAAGAGATGACGATCGACGTACCGGAAACCTTCAGCGGAAAGTGCATCGAGCTGGTTACCCGGCGCAAAGGCGTGATGAAAAGTATGGAACCGCGTAATGACCGCTTCATCCTCCGTTTTGAAATTCCCTCCCGCGGCATTATCGGTTTGCGCTCCAACATGCTGACCGCCACCCAGGGCGAAGCCATTATGACCCACCGGTTTCTGACGTACGAGCCCTGGAAAGGAGAAATGTCCGGCCGGCAGAATGGCTCCCTGATCGTGATGGAAACGGGCACTGCCATCGCGTATTCGCTGGACAATCTCCAGGATCGCGGCGTTTTCTTTGTCGAACCGGGCGAAGAAGTATACGAGGGCCAGGTCATCGGCGAAAACAATCGGACTGGCGATTTGGTGATAAACGTCACGAAAACAAAAAAATTGACCAACATGCGGGCATCCGGCTCCGACGACAAAGCCTCTCTGGCGCCGCCGCGCCGGTTCACACTCGAAGAAGCCCTGGAATACATCCAGGAAGATGAATACGTGGAAGTCACGCCCAAAAGTATCCGCCTGCGAAAAATTTATCTCAAAGATTTTGAGCGCAAAAAAGCCCAAAAGGATTTAGTCCTGGCCTGATGGTGGCCGGTCAGCCCGTTTGCCGGCGGTTTTCCCCTCATGAAGGTCATGGAAAAACCGCCCGGAATAATCCGCCCGTCTGAATAAAAACTAATTCCAAATTTTTGCGTTTGTGGAGAAATTCTATTTTTGCAGGCATTTTCGAATGCCGGGAGCAAGGCGATTCTGAAAATACAACTATTTCTCCTCTTATAATGTCACCTGGTTGATGAAACGCCTATTCTAATACGGCACAATATTCGATCAGCCAAACTAAATTAATTTTGTCTTGGAGGGCAGTACCGGCACGGAAAAATAACGGATCACCTTCTTCTTGAAATTCCGTCGGTGTTTTTTCTCCATTACTTCAATGAATCATGCGGACCAAACTAAGCAGCTTCAATTTTAACCTTCCCAAAGAACTTGTTGCACAATACCCCAGCGAAGAGCGGGATCAGAGCCGCCTTATGGTGGTACACCGGGAAACCGGAAAGATCGAACACCGGATTTTTAAAGACGTGTTGAATTATTTTGAGGATGGGGACGTGATGATCTTCAACAATACTAAGGTTTTTCCAGCGCGTTTGTATGGGCAAAAAGAAAAAACCGGCGCCAAAATTGAAGTTTTCCTGCTTCGTGAATTAAACCACGATGCCCGGCTCTGGGATGTTCTGGTCGACCCGGCCCGAAAAATCCGGGTTGGAAACAAACTTTATTTCGAGGATGAGAACGGCAACGATGCCCTGGTAGCCGAAGTGGTAGACAACACAACTTCCCGGGGCCGCACCATCCGGTTCCTTTTTGAAGGGCCGGAAGAAGAATTCCAGCATGAGCTGTCTAAACTGGGCAATACGCCTTTGCCCAAGTATATTGAGCGGGAACCCGAAGCGATCGACCGCGAACGGTACCAGACCATTTATGCCAAAGAGATCGGGGCCGTAGCCGCGCCTACGGCAGGTTTGCATTTTAGCCGCGAATTGCTCAAACGGCTGGAGTTGAAAGGCGTCCATTTCGCCGAACTGACCTTGCACATCGGGCTGGGTACTTTTCGCACCATCGACGTGGAGGATTTATCCAAACATAAAATGGAGGCCGAATATTTCCGGATTGCACCCGCAGCAGCCGAAACCGTAAATACCAGCAAACTGGCTGGCCGCAAAATCTGTTCCGTCGGCACGACGGTCATGCGCTCCATCGAAACCGCCGTATCGGCAGAACATCTGCTCAAACCGGTAGAAGGTTGGACCAATAAATTTATTTACCCGCCTTACGATTTCCATATCGCCAACAGCATGATCACCAACTTTCACCTGCCCAAATCCAGCTTGTTGATCATGATTTGTGCTTTCGGCGGCTTCGAGCTGGTCATGGAAGCATACGAAGAGGCGATTAAAGAAAAATACCGCTTTTTCAGCTATGGCGATGCCATGCTCATCCTGTAAGCGACTAAACCTACTCACAACAATTTAATAAACCGGATCACCTATGTACTGGACACTTGAATTGGCCTCATACCTGGAAGAAGCTCCGTGGCCTGCCACTAAAGATGAGCTGATCGACTACGCCATCCGCTCCGGTGCCCCAAGTGAAGTTATCGATAATCTCGACGAATTGGAAGACGACGGCGAGCTGTATGAAGGCATTGAAGACATTTGGCCGGATTACCCCCGGCACGACGACTTCTTCTTCAACGAAGACGAGTATTAGCCACATACCGATTCGAAAGGCTTTACTGCCAGGCGCTGTTATTACTTGTTTCAACGGGTATCTTTGACAGTAAAAAAGCCACTCTCTGACCCGGGGAGTGGCTTTTCTATTTCAGATTTTAAAATTTAAGTGGCTTTTGGCTGCTGTACAATTTATAATTTTTTCAACTCATAATAACTTTAAAATACTGTTTATCAATATTTTAATTTATTTTTTAAAATATAAATTTTCGACAAATCTAAAAAACTGTCTTTTCCAGGCGGGCCCGTGCCATGTACTTTTGTATGGTGATCAAAGTATCGCTCCAAACAAATAATCGAAAAACGTAGCGGGCTGAAAACAAATGCAGTCGGGCTACTGCCCCACCGGATGAAAATGAAACCCTTGCTCGGACGGAAACTTTACCAACCACCGCAAACAAACGCAACGATGCCGCCTATGGACACGAGCAACAAAATTCAATTCTTCGGCAGGTTGCCGCTCTTTGAGGCGCTCAACCCGGCTGAGCTGGAACAATTGGCCAGCATTGCCCAACACCGGCGTGCACCCAAATTCCAATTTATTTTCATGCCGGACGAACCCGCAGACCATTTGTACCTCCTCCTCCAGGGCCGGCTGAAGACCGGCACATTTTCCGCCGATGGCCGGGAGGTGATCAAAGAAATTCTGCAGCCCCGAACGCTTTTCGGCGACCTGGCCCTGGCCGGCGAAACCACCCGGAGTGAATTTGCACAAGCGCTGCACGACGAGGCCGAATATTTGGCTATCCGGGTACTGGATTTCCAACTCCTGATGCAACAAAACCAACGCCTCGTTTTTGCCTGCCTGCGGCACTTGAGCCAACGCCTGCAACGGGTCGAAGAACGGCTGGCCAAGCTGGTCCTGAAGGACGCCCGGGAACGCATCATCGAGTTTCTCATCGAAACAGCCGGCCGCGAAGGCCGGCGGGTAGGCTACGAAACCCTGGTCAAACATCATTTGACACAACAGGACATTGCCAACCTGACCGGTACCAGCAGGCAAACGGTTACTTCCGTACTCAATGACCTGCGTAAATCCAATCTGATTTACTTCAACCGGAACAGTATCCTGATCCGGGATATTGAAAAACTGGCCTGACCGGAGGGAAGGATAATCCCTGAAACAGTTGGGTTGCAGAAACAGACCAAACAGTACCCAAACAAATAAATCGCTGCAAGTTTGATGTTTCGAAGGCTTTCCGGTCAAACGGGAAGCCTTTCGAATTTTATGGGGCCTCAGACCAGATAAACGCCACCTTCCTCGGCGCCATAAGATTCTTCAAAAACACCCCTGGCCTCTGCCAGGTGTTGTTCGGCATCGGGGTACCGGGCGGAAAAATGGCCAAGTAACAACTTTTTTACCCCGGCCCGCCGGGCAATTCCGGCTGCTTGCTGTGCCGTGGAATGGAGCGATACACGCGCCTCCTCCTGGTGCGATTCGGTAAACGTAGCTTCATGGTACAGCAAATCCACCCCACTGACCGCTTCCACTACGGCATCGGAAGGTGCGGTATCGCTGCAAAACGCATACGCCCGCGGCGGGCGCGGCGCCAGGGTCAGCTCTTCATTGCTGATAATACGGCCGTCCGGCAAGATCAGGTCGGCCCCGGCCTTTATTCCGGGAATCAAGGTTATTGGGATATGGTATGCCTCCATTTTATCCTTCCGGATGTTGCGCGGCCGGGGTTTTTCCCGGAACAACCACCCGGTGCAGGCTATCCGGTGATACAAAGGGATCGTCGAAACTTCCACCAGTTTGTTTTCAAAAACCGGGGCGCACACCCCAGTATCCACCACCACAAACTCGAGCGGATAGGAAAATACGACACCGGTACACTGCGCGCCATATTCGACCAATTCCCGTAGGCCGGCGGGGCCAAACAACTGCAATTTTTTAGTGCGGTGCTTCAGGCAATACGAGGTGAGCAAACCGAGCAGGCCAAGTACGTGGTCGCCGTGTAAATGGCTGATAAACAGTTGTTGAAAGCGGTCGGAGGGGATTCGGTAGCGGAAGAGTTGGTGTTGGGTTCCTTCGCCGCAATCGATCAGGAAATAATGATTTTCCGCCTGAAGGACCTGCGCCGTGTAATTCCGGCCCTGAAAGGGCCCGCCGGCGCCATTGCCTAATATGGTGAGTTGCATACGCGAAAAATTGAAAGGGCGCGGTCAGCGGAGAATAATAGTACCGGTACGCCGGCTGATTTCTTTAAAAACCTCCTGAAGTTTCAGATGCACTTTATGCAACCGCTGCAATTCCTCCCATTCGCCCGATTGCTCGGCATGCCGGATGCGGTCTTTGTTCATATCCATTATTTTGACGATTTTCCGGAGTTTGAACAAACTCAGGGATTTATAAGCATCGGCGGTAAAATTGAATTCCGGCATCAACTGGTTCTGAAGCGGCAAATCTTTCATTTCTTCCCAGTTAGCGGAATAATGCCATTGGGTAGATTCGGAAAGTATGTCTATCGCCAGGTCCCGCACTTCTTTTTGCGGATTTTCTAAAAAAAACGCCTGCGTGAGTTCGCCTCCCGCCAACAGATGCGCGTGGCACTGCCGGGCTATGTGGCCGTACAAAGGGTTGTCAAAACTGCCCAGAGAATCTTCAATGTCCGCCAAAACCAGTTCTGCCACCGTCGCCTGCTCCTCCGGCAATTTCTGGTTGCCAAACAACATCAGGAGCCGGATAATATCCCGTTCCTGAAACTCGTCGCCGCGTTGCAGTTTAGTTTCCGGTACGGGTTCCCCGACGGGTACATCCGGCGGCGGGGCATCCGCAGGCATGTCGGAAGCGGCGCCGGGTTGCCGGGCGTCGCGGTCCGATTTCTTGCGCAACGCGGCGAGAATCAGTTTGTTGGTTTCTTCGTGCAACACCTGCTCCGAAGCTTCTAACAGGGCGGCGCATTCTTTCAGATAAACGCCGCGTTTGATCGGGTCCGGTATCCGCGCGATACTACCGAGGATGTCTTTGATAAGACCTGATTTCCGGATCGGGTCACCTTCGGTTTCTTTGAGCAGCAAGCGGGTTTTGAATAAAATAAAATCCTTTGCCTCGCGGGTTATAAAATCGGCGAAAGCCTCGCTACCAATTTTTTGAACAAAACTATCGGGATCCTCGCCTTCCGGAAGCAGCACAATTTTGACGTTCAGGTCCTGCTCCAGGGCGAGATCGAGGCCGCGCAGGGCAGCTTTTACGCCAGCCGGGTCGCCGTCGTATAAAATTTTGAGGTTGGCAGTGTTGCGTTTGATGAGCTGCAGCTGACCGTCGGTCAGCGAGGTACCACTACTGGCCACTACATTTTCAATACCCGCCTGGTGCAGGGAAATAACATCCATGTAGCCTTCCACCAGGATGCATTCATCCTGTTTGCGTATCGCTTTTTTTGCCTGGAATGCCCCGTAGAGCGTCTTGTTTTTTACATAAATTTCGGTTTCGGGACTGTTGATGTATTTGGGGATGTTTTTATCCGCCGACATGGTTCGGCCGGCAAAGGCCGCCACTTTGCCCGACAAATTATGGATAGCAAACATGACCCGTCCGCGAAAAAAGTCGCGGGTCCCTTCGGCATTACAAAGACCTACTTTTTTTAGTAAATCCAGGCTATGACCGGCCACCCGGGCGCGCTGCAGGAGCAGGTCCCACAAATCGGGGCATAGCCCAGGCCGAAGGAACGGATGGTCTCTTCGCGCAGGCCGCGTTGCCTGAAGTAGGCCAGTGCGACAGATTTTCCTTCGTCGGTTTCGAACAATTGCGTTTGGAAATGCTGCAGGGCAAAGTCGTTGACGATATAAAGCGAATCGGCCAGCTGTTGTTCGGCCAGCTGTTCGGGGCTGCGCTCCACTTCTTCTATTTCGATATGGTATTTGCGCGCCAGCCAGCGCAGGGCTTCCGGATAGGTAAAATTTTCGTGCTCCATCAGGAAGGTAACGGCATCGCCTCCTTTTCCACAACCAAAACACTTGAAGATATTACGCGCCGGATTGACGTTGAACGAAGGTGTTTTTTCGTTGTGAAAGGGGCACAAACCAATCAGGTTGACGCCCCGCCGGCGCAAAGCGACAAAGTCTTCAATTACGTCTTCGATCCGGACCGCATCAATTATTTCCCGAATAGTGTTGGGTGGAATCATGCGTCAAAATTAACCGCTGGGGCGCAAAAAAAGAAGGGCTGTCTCTTATCCTTCAAAGTGCAGCGAAACCGTAAAGGTACGGGAGAGCACTTTCTCCAGAATCGTACTTTGCTCCAGCCGGTTGTTGTAGATCAGCACGTTGTTGATGCCTTGCGAAATCTTGAATTCCGGCGAAAAGATAAAATACGGGAAAAAGAACTGGATGCCCGCGCCGTATTCAAACTGAAAATCTGTGGGCGCGATTTTTACGAGGCCGGCCGCCTGGCGGGTACGCGAATCGCTGGCGACGTCGAAGACATACTTCACCCCTGCGATCAAAAACAGCCGGAAATCGTGGTATGGCGCCGACTTGAAGCGCACTTGGAAGGGCATTTCCACAAATACCGATTCGATGCGCCGCGTTAACGACAGCGTATTTTCTCCGGGAGGAGCGTATTTGATATTGCGCTCGACAAAAGACAGGGTCGGTAAAAAACGCACATCAAAATGCTGCCCGATCTTGAGGTTCGACACGATCCCCAGGTTAAAACCGGGTCCGGTGACCGATTGAGCCAGGCTGAAGGAGTCGTTGCGAATGAAATCCTGCGAGTGGTATATCCGGAAGTCGCTTTGGTTTAACCCCAACGTAATGCCAAAGTAGTACGATTTGGCCTGGAAATCTTTATAATTGAAATTATGCCCGTCGGCGCGCTGTGCGGATACGGTTGCTGCGGAAAACAGGCCCCCTGCCAACAACAGCAAAAGCCAGGCTTGGCGCCGGAAGCCGGCCAGCCGGGCCGGACGCCGGTAATTTCTATTGATTAAGGCGCCTTTTCGGCTGTGTAAATCGAACATATTCCTAGAGTAAGTCGTTCGCATTGTGGGTTTTGATAACCGGTTTTGGTTAAAATAGATAAAAAATCATGACCTTCCGGGAAGGCCTGCACGCTTTCAAACAGATAGGAGTAGGCGCGCATATCCCGGCTGGTTAAACGTCCGATGCGCGGTAAAACGTATTTAAAGTAGGTATTGTATAGTTGTTTGAACGGAAAAAGTTGCGGTCTGGAAAATTCCAGGATCACCACCCGGCCACCCGGGCGCAATACCCGCTGCATCTCGGACAAACCTTTCTCCAGGTGTTCGAAATTGCGCACGCCGAAGGCCACCGTGACGGCATCAAAGTGGCAATCGGGAAACTGCAACTGTTCGCTGTCGCCAGTTTCCAGGGTAATTACCCGCTCCAGGCCGGCCCGGCGGATTTTTTCGCGCCCATATTCCAGCATCTGGTTGGCAATGTCGATGCCGGTAATGCGTTCCGGCTTCAACATACGCGCCGCCAGAAGCGCCACATCGGCCGTACCGGTGGCGACGTCCAGGATTACTTTGGGCTGTAACTGGCGCAAATACCCCAGGGCTTTGCGCCGCCACCAAACGTCGATGCCCAACGATAACACCCTGTTCAGCAAGTCGTATCGCGGTGCAATTTTGTCGAACATGCGCTCAACCTGGGCTTTTTTACTTTCCCCATCGCTGCGATAAGGTGTGACAAGCGGTTTGTTTTCCATATACAGTAAGGTGACGCAAAAGTAGAAAATTCGGTTGGATCGTATCAGGGTTTGGTTTCAGCAGCACGCCGGCTTGTATATCCCGCGGGCTACCAGTAAATGAACCCTGCCCACACCGCTACCCTATCTTTACATTTTCAACAATTTCCAGCCCATACCCGATAAAGCCTGTACGGGGTTTGGGGTTGTTGGTCAGCAGGCGTATTTTGCTGATTCCGAGTTCGCGGAGGATTTGAGCACCCACGCCAAAATCTTTTTTGCCCATACTGGTGTGCAATTCGAATTTTTCGGGCTCAGCGTCGTCGATCAGCTGTTTGTAGATTTTCAGCCGGGCCAGCAGGTTCGACTTATCGCCCTGGCGCAAATACACGAATGCCCCTTTACCGGCTTTGGTAATGGCGCGCAGGGAAAATTCGATTTGGCGGCCATAGTCCGCCAGCAAATTCCCCAGGATACCACCGGTTTCCGACCAGGAGTGTACACGTACCAAAACGGGTTCCTCTTCTTCCCAGTTTCCTTTTTTCAGGACCAGGTGGCAATCGCCCGATAAAACATCCGTAAAAACCACCGCTTCAAAATCGCCGTAAATCGTGTGCATCGCTGTCGCCATTTCTTGCCGGATCAGGCGTTCGGTACGCATGCGGTAGGCCACCAGGTCGTCGATAGAAATAATTTTCAAATCGAACTGGCGAGCCACTTGCATCAATTGGGGCAAGCGGGCCATAGAGCCGTCGGCGTTTAAAATTTCGACGAGCACGCCTGCCGGGAAAAACCCGGCCAAACGCGCCAGGTCGACGGCCGCCTCGGTATGACCGGTACGGCGCAACACCCCGCCGGATTTGGCCCGCAAGGGGAAGATATGCCCGGGCCGCGCGTAATCGCTGGGTTTGGCGCCGCCGTTGGTCAGGTGTCGGATACCGGTAGCGCGGTCGTAGGCACTGATGCCGGTCGTGCATCCGTTGCCAATGAGGTCGATCGAAACGGTAAAGGCCGTTTCGTGCAACGCCGTGTTGGCGTTTACCATGAGCGGAAGGTCGAGCTCTTCCGCCCGTTTTTCTTCCAGGGGCGTACAGATCAGGCCGCGGCCATGCATCGACATAAAATTGATGATCTCCGGCGTGACGGCTTCCGCAGCGCAAATAAAGTCGCCCTCGTTTTCCCGGTCTTCATCATCCACGACAATGATGACTTTACCGGCCCGCAAGTCAATCAGCGCTTCTTCAATGGTATTGAGTTCGGACATAGATGGAATGTTATCGGTCAAAAATGGCATTTATTCACTGCGTGCTGTTCGTTGCCAGGTGTTTTGCCGGATTCCGCGCAACCATTTGAAAAACCCGTCCATCAACGCTACGTTCATAGCCAGAAAATAAGCAACGTTTTTTATAAGGGCGAGGCGGTTCGACCGCATCCGCTCCTGGATATAGTTCAGCGCCAACACTGCCGGCACACTGCCGGTAAGCAGCCAAAACAACAGCCGGAACAGTTGGTTTTCGCCACCCAGCATACCCGCGCTCAGATAGATCGAAACCAGGAAAAAACCGCCGAACCAGCGAAGCACTTTATGGGAGAAAAAGGCAAAACCCAGGCGGCTGGCCGGAGGCATTACCCAATGCCGGAACCGGGCCAGGTTTTGAAAGCTGCCTGCGGCTATGCGCTTTTTGCGTTTGTATTCGTCTCCGACGCGATGGGTGGCGCTTTCAAAACAAACGGCATCCAGGTCATTGATCGCCTGGAAGCCCTTTTCCAGGACCCGGAAGACCAGCCAAAAATCGTCGACAAGCGAGCGGGGTGGAATCGGCTCGAACAACCCGGCGCGAAGCGCATAACAGCCGCCAAATGGCCCGATCATCATGCCCCAGGCCAGGCTTTCCCAATGTTTTAACCGCACCTCGCCGCTCAGGTAACGATCTTCGCTGCGGCTGATGCCGGCTGCTTGCAGTCCCCTGCTGCGCATATGCGCATCTACCACGCCAATCCGTTCGTTTTTCAGGTGCCGCACCAGGCAGTAGAGCGTATCAGGCTCCAGCATTACGCTGGCGTCGGTGAGCAAAAAAACGTGATTGCCCACTTCAGATGCCAAGGCCCGCTGCGCCAGGTCATTGATTACAGGTGGCTTGCCCCGGCGTTCGGCAAATGGGAAAAACTGCAAGCCCGGAAAAGGTTGTTGCGCCAGGGATGCGGTGAGGATCTCCTCCGTGCGGTCATCCGAGCCATCGGACCCGATATAAACCCGCAATTTGCCCGCCGGATACCGCAGATTGCGCAAACTGGCCAGTTTTTCTGCTATCACCAATTCTTCATTGTATACCGACAGGAGCACCGATACCAGGGGCAGGCCGGGATCATCCGGGGTATACATAAGGGTATTCGGCAACTTTCCGCACGCCAGCAGGCGCATCACCAGCGGGTAAATGACGTAGCTGTGTGCCAAACCCAGCACACTGCTCCAAAAGACGATTTGCGCTAAAAGCTGCATCGGGGCAAAGGTAATTTGGGAAACCCGGACGTCGGCACGCTTCTTAAAGAATTTGATTTGGCAACGCTAATCCAGCCACAGCAATTTACCAAGGATTTGCCCCTGGGCACAAACGGCGTACCAGCCGGCGGCCAGCCCTTCCGGACGGATGACCAATACCTGCCCGTCAGGCGCCGCCCCTACGGGGTGTTCGTACATCACCAGCCCCTGCATATTGACCAATTGGATGCGGGCATTTAACAGGGCCTGGTCTTCCAGCCACAACATGACCTGTTCGCGCGCCGGATTCTGGACCAATCGTGCGGCTTTGGACCGGGCGGCGGCAAGCCAACCCCCACGGTACACCTTCCCGGACGCATCATAGACTTCGGTGCGCAGCGGAGCAGCCTCGGGAACCAAGGCCTGGGCTGGCCCGCTGTGGCGCAGCGCCAGCACCCGGAACCTGAGCAGCTCGCCGTCTGCCGGCGCCTGTGCAGCCTTCTCCGAAGACCAGCTGACCGTGAGGCGGCCATTGCTCAGATGCCAGTTGGCCTCCGTAAAGTCCGGTAACACGGCGGAGGATACCGCCAACAATTCCAGTTCGGCCGGATCAAACTGAAAAGCCATTTGCAAGCCCTGGAATTGGCCCTTCCGGCAGGTCTGCACCGGCATGGAATACACTTGCCCGGCCGCCAAGAGTTTGTTTTCCAACAACAATGGCCATAATTGTTCTGTGCGGTCTTCGCCGGCCCGAAAGTTGCCCGCATCGGCATTGCCGTTCACGTCGCCTTTTTTGATGGCAAAAAATTCCGGGCACTCCAACGCGCTGATACTATCCAGGGGCGGCGCAAATACCCAGGATGGGGCGTTGGGCAAGCTGTCATAAACGCCGAGAATCAGTTTTCGCAATTCGACGATATCGAAGGTTGTGATGGTACCGGAGTTATTGGCATCGGCGGCCACCAGCTGCCAGGGCGCCGGGAATAGTTCGATGCCTAAAATGTGCTTGTTGATTTGCAGCAGGTCGAAAGTGCTGACCCCGTTCAACGGATCATTGGTTTTGGAAGGCGTCACCTCGTAATAGGATACCGGCGGTAATCCGTCAAATTGTTCGAGGGAAAATTCGCCGCCCGTCACCTGATAGTTGAATGCCGCTCCGCCGCCCGGCACCTGCACTTTCAAGCCATATTCCTGCAGCGTATCGCCGGGGTACGTCCAGATGCGGCACGCCGGCAACAACAACTGCGCAATTTTAAGCGCAATAGAGTCCATAGTGGCGGCCGGGCTGTTGCCCATCACATTGAAGATCACCTCGCCGGAGCCGGGGGTGATGATCAGAAAAGTAGGCGTGCCATAAAAGGGTCCGAACTGGCTGTTTTTATACGGTTGTACGGCGGCCAGGCTGCCGCCATCCGAGCCGGCGGCGGGCATGGTCAGGCCTTTGCCGGCTTTGTATTGCGCGACGACGGCATTGTTATCGGCGCTTTTGTCGCTCAGCATAAGAAATTCCACCTGACCGGGGTACTGGGCTTTCGCCGTTTGATAGAGATTTTGCCAGAACGGCGCATGCGTGGCGCAGGGCGGGCAGGTGGTAAAAAAAATTTCGAGCACGACCACCTTGCCCTGGTTAACAAAGTCGGCATAGAGCTGGCGCACCGTACCTTCGGTGTCAGTAATGGTAAAATCAGGGGCAGCAGCGGCCTGCAGGCTAGCCGATACGGTCAGCAGGACGGATACGAATAAAAATTTAAGCATCGATCGCGGGAATTTGAGGACAAAGTAACCGAACAAATCATCTTTTTTGCGCAAAATTTGTTCAAAAGCCAGTTTATAAATACCTGCGGGGCTGCATTGCAGTTGAAATTTCAACCCTGTTTTTATACAAACTGCGCAACGCGCCCTGCGCTGAAAAAATGGAAACACATGAACCAGCAACACGAAGACTGGAATGTACTCAGCCCGGAAGAGACCTACGTCATCAAGCAAAAAGGCACTGAACGCGCCTTTACGGGCGAATACTGGAACCACCACGGTAACGGCATGTTTATTTGCCGCCGCTGCAATGCGCCGTTGTACCGTTCGGCCGACAAGTTTGACAGTGGCTGTGGTTGGCCCTCGTTTGACGATGAAATACCGGGGGCCGTCCGGCGCGAAGAAGACCGGGCCCTGGGGATGCGGCGCACCGAAATTCTTTGCGCCAATTGCGGCGGCCACCTGGGGCATGTGTTTGCCGGCGAGCGGCTGACCCCGAAAAATACCCGGCATTGCGTCAATTCGTTATCTATCCGGTTTGTGCCGGCCGGCTAGTGCGCCGTTGGCCTTGCGATCCGATCTAAAAGCATGTTGGGGAATTTCCCGCCGGGCCCAAAACGGTTCTTTTTTCGTCAGTTTTCACCTTTTCCCAGTCACAGAGTCCCCGCTATGCTCCTTCAAAAACGTAAAAACTGACGAAAAAAGCCCTTGTTTTTAGCTCCGGCAGTACTTGTCCCGATTACTCGGGAAAATTTCCAACATGCTTTAAAGCCCAACGCCGGCGAACGCATCTTCTTCAGTCGTTCCGGTCATCGCGCGCTTCCTCCCGCTTGTCGATGTATTCCTGATAAATATTGTGGTAGTCGTACGATAAGTAGATTTCAGAATCAAACGCCCCCCAGGCGCCGTTTTCAATGGCCAGGTTGAGGCGTCGTACGGCATTTGCCGGCAGTTGCAAAACGATCACATGGCCCAGTCCCATGGCGAGTGTCCAGGAAATGATGCGGGCATCGTCCGGCGGAAACATATCCCAAAAACCCTGCGCTTCGAGCACCCGGCGTATTTCCTGCAGGTTTTTGCCCTGTTGGTGCTTGAGGATCACCGTTACCAGGACGCTATCTGCCGTGGAAATGGTTTTGGGTTCGACAGGGGGTCCCGGCGATGCGGGCACCGGATTGCCTGCAGGTTGTTGGGCCGACAGGTTGGGCAGGAAAGCAAGCAGCCCGGCAAAGAGCAACGGCCATATTTTTTTCTCCATCGTTTGATTCTGGTTTCAATTGATTGATAAAAGAAGCGCAAAGATAGCGCGCCGCACTTGGGATCGGGGCAAAGCAAATCGTTTTCAGGCATATTTTTCGGGAAAAAGCGGTCAATTGCCGATAATAATTTGCCGGAAGTATTTCTTTGACGGCAAAACTTGCAGAACTTTTTTTTGCCACTATTTTTGCCGTCGCCCATTGCCGGGCAATTGCATACCGCCACATTCAGCTGATCATGCGTAAACACCCTGTTGGACTGCCCTTTCTGTTTTTCACCGAAATGTGGGAACGCTTCGGCTATTACCTCATGATCGGCATTTTTTTTCTGTACATGACCGATACCAAGGCCGGCGGGCTCGGGTTCACCCGCGCCAATGCGTCGGACGTATACGGTACGTTTATCGCCCTGGTATATGTCACGCCATTCATTGGCGGCCTGCTGGCCGACCGGGTGCTCGGCTTCCGGCGAAGCATCGTGCTCGGCGGCATCCTGATGGGGTTGGGCTATTTGCTGCTGGCAGTACCCAATAACATGACGACGTTTTATGCGGCCTTAGGGCTGATGATCGTGGGCAACGGCTTTTTCAAGCCCAATATCTCCACCTTATTGGGCAACCTGTACAACGAAGACCCCTACCGGGCCAGGAAGGACGATGGGTACAACATCTTTTATATGGGCATTAATATCGGCGCCCTGGTCTGCAATTTCGTAGCCGCTTACCTGCGCAACACGTATGGCTGGGGTTATGCTTTTGCGGCAGCCGGCATCGGTATGTTTATCGGTGTGCTCGTATTCCTGATCGGCTCGCGCCATGTAGCGCACGCCGATGTGCGCAAAGAAGTCAACCCAGCTGAGGCCGGCGTATTCACCTTGCTCAGTTCGGTGTTGTTGCCGGCTGTGGTAACCGGCTTGCTGGCCTGGAATATTCCGGGCAACCTCTTGGGCTCCGACTCGACCGATGCCTTCATTTTTGGGTCTATCCCGGTGATCGGCTTTTTCCTGTGGATTCTTTGGAAGGCGCCCAGCGCTGAAAAACCGCGCATCCAGGTCTTGCTGGCTATTTATGCCGTGGTTATCGTTTTTTGGGCGGTATTTAAACAAAACGGAACGGCGCTCACGACCTGGGCGGAGTTCTACACCGACCGCTCCATGCCGGGCTGGCTGGAAACCCCCGCCAGGTTTATGGGGATGGCGCAGGAAGTCAAAAATGAACCAGATACTTTCCCGTTATACGACAATCAGTTCCGCACGCACAAAGACCCCGCTACCGGGCAAATTGCCGAAGGCGTAACCTTGCCGCCGTATTTCCAAAACATACCGCCGGCCGAACACCCGCCCCGGGGCGCTCCCGTCAAATTGGTTTCCACGGAAATCTACCAGTCTGTCAACCCCGCCTTTGTCATTCTGCTCACCCCGCTGCTCGTCTGGTTTTTCGGCCAGCTGCGCAAGCGAAAACGCGAGCCCACCACCCCCGCCAAGATCGGCCTCGGGCTGGTCATCACGGCGCTTTCCACCCTGGTCACGGTGGGCGCGGTGATCGCCTGCCACAATGGTGCTGAAAAAGCGTCGGTGTGGTGGCTGATCGGCACATACGGCGTGGTCACGGTTGGGGAACTGTGCCTCAGCCCCATGGGGTTGTCTATGGTATCGAAAATGGCGCCCGCGCGTATTGCCGGGCTCATGATGGGCGGTTGGCAACTGGCCACCTCCATCGGCAACAAACTCAGCGGCATACTGGCCACGTTATGGGACCGGTACGACGATAAAGCCGATTTTTTCTGGGTTAACTTTGGCCTGTTAGCCGTGGCAGCGGCGGTGTTATTCCTCTTGCTGCGCTGGCTCAACCGGGTGTTTCGCGAACAGGGGCTGACGTAGAGATCATGTTAGCGATTTTCCTGCGCCATTTGCATAAACGCCGAATTCGTACATACAAGCGCCTAAACTATTTCCAATTATGGCACACCGACAAAAATACACCAAGCAACAACGAAGCACCCGGGACCGGGAAGAAATGCGGAAATTTCTGACCATCGTAGCCATCGCGACTCTGGCTTTGATGGTACTCATGTACTTCATTTTCGCCCGGTAGCGCCGCGCTGTACCCTGCCGTTTTCTACGGAATCTGGCGGGTGGCACAAAAGGTCAGACAGCCGTCCGCGGAGAAAACGAAGGCGTTCGGCGGCCGCGTTCAGGACAAGCGGTTTTTATAATCCTTGTACCCAAATTTTCGTACGATATCCAGCGTGCCATTTTCCCGCCAAATGGCAATGGAGGGGTGTGTTACGCCGTTAAAAGTGGTGGTCTTCACCATGGTATAGTGGATCATATCTTCAAAAACGATCCGCTGGCCAGCCTTTAGTTTTTTTTCGAAAGCATATTCCGTCATGAAATCGCCGCTGAGGCAGCTGACCCCGCCCAGGCGATATTGGTGCTTATCTGCAGTTCCGGGTTCGGCGTTGGCATGGCGTACCCGCGGCCGGTAGGGCATCTCCAGCGTATCTGGCATGTGCGCCGTGAAAGAAATATCCAGGATGGCGGTTTTTATACCTTTATTTTGTACGATATCGAGCACCGTAGCTACCAACACCCCCGTATCCCAGGCGATAGCACTTCCCGGTTCCAGGATTACCTTCAATTGCGGGTGCCGGGCGCGAAAGGCGCGCAATATGCCGATTAAATGTTCCACATCGTAGCCTTGCCGGGTCATCAGGTGTCCGCCGCCAAAATTAACCCAGCGCAATTGCGGCAAAAATGCGCCGAAGCGCTCTTCGAAAAACACGAGCGTTTTCTCCAGGTCAAAACTGCTGCTTTCGCAAAGTGTGTGAAAATGCAGCCCTTCGATCCCTTCCGGCAGTTTGCCGCGGAAATTTTCGGCCACTTCCCCCAGGCGCGAGCCCGGCGATGCCGGATTGTACAGCGCTGTACCTACCGGCGACCATTCGGGGTTCACCCGGATACCCGGACTGATTTTTACGGGGTGCCGCTCCAGGCGCCTGCGAAAACGCCGGTATTGCGCCAATGAATTGAAGGTGATATGGCTCGAATAGCTCATGATACGCCCAAATTCCCGGGGCATATAGGCTACCGAATACGTGTGCGCCGGTGTTTTCATTTCTTCGAAGCACAGCCGCGCTTCCGCCAGCGAAGAGGCTGTGGCGCCGCTAAGGTATTCACGTACGATCGGAAAGGCGCTCCACATGGCAAAACCTTTGAATGCCAGGATGATTTGTACGCCAGCCTCCCGTTGCACCCGGTCGATCAATCGCAGGTTTTTGCGCAGGGCGCCTTCGTCGAGCACAAAACAGGGAGCGGGAATTTTGGAAATATCCACTTTTTTACGTTTAATTGCATCAAACGATTCGTCGCTTGCTGCAGGCGGTGATTTAGAAGTAAGATTCAGACCCTTAGCGAGCCGCGGAATCCTCTTGCGGCAAAGTAAGAAGATGCGCCGTTGTGATAAACGAAGACATTGCCGTAGCGGAAATCGGCAAAAAGAGCGCCGCCGAGTTTTCTGATCTCAGCAGGTGTTTTTATCCAGCTCGACGTTTTCGTGTCGAAGGTTCCAAGTTTCTGCAACGCCCGATATTCCTCTTCTGTTAAAAGGTCAATGCCCATGGCAGCAGCCATATCCATAGCGTTATCTTCCGGTTTGAATTCTTTTCGCGATTCCTGCCCTTCCCGGTCATAACAAACACTTCTGCGGCCTTGAGGGCTTTCTGCTGAACAATCACAAAAGATGTATTCGCCCGTCTTTTCATCCTGGCCAACGACATCCGGTTCTCCGCCGGTTTTTTCCATTTCATGGAGCGACCACAGTTTTTTCCCCGAGTCCTCGGGGGCCAGCCTTGTTTGCACTTTAGTCCATTCAAGGCCCTGATGGCGGTTCAGGTTTTTTTCAAAACGGGCTTTCAATGTTCGGAGGAGCGCTTCCCGTTGCTCTGGTGGCAGGTCTTTTTGATTTTCCTTCGTCATAGTGTATTTTTTTACCGGTATTCGGGCGTGGGGTGTTTAGCTTGGAGGTCATCGTCGATCCGATAAAATGGCGCACCAGTCTTTTCTGCCTTTCCCGGCGCGAATAAAAATCATGTGATTTTCCGGCCGTAAATCCGCATCCTAACGGCAATTGCAAAATTAGGCGAAAGCATCTCCGTCGCCCAAGGAGATCGCCCTGTTTATTTTCTATGTTTTGCCCTGAAATTCCCCGCACCCCACACGCGGCCGTTCCAGCCATACCAGCAGCGCCCACAGCGAAAGCAACCACACGACGCGCGGAGAAAAGCGGTCGCAAACGACGGCCAGGCTGGAGGTGATAAACGCGTTGGCCAGGATGCCGGCGGCAAACACCAACAGCAGGGGCAAAAAGGGCAGCGTCCAGCTGCGGTCGGCCAGAAAAACGAGCCACAACAACGCCAGAAAAGTGGCGCACAGAACCCCGTAATTTACCTTGTTCAAAAAAGTGAAATCCAGCTCTTGCTGCCAGGGATTTTCACACTGCCGGGAGCCGGTGTATTCGTTGAACTCGTGCGGAAACCAGCGTTTGACCACCTGGTAGGGCGGGCTTTCCGGCGACTGGTACCACCCGTAGTCGAGGCCCGATCCGATGGCGTTTTGCATCAGCTGCGCCGGCGTGGAAAGCAAGCTTTCCCAGGCGTGCAGGGCCAGGTATTTCGGCGAGGTCAACGTGCCCCACACAATTGCCCGGTATTCGGCCTCCGGCGCGCCCCAGCCCCCTTCCTTATGCAACGGGCTATTCCCATCCCAATGAAACTGCCGGCTGTTTTCCGGAAGGGAATCCTTGTACTGACACAACCGGTATGCGTTCGTCGGACAGGCGTCGTCCAGGTACATTTTCAACATGCCCGAATCCACCATCCGGCCAATGATAAAGGTATAACTGCCGTTACCAAGCGTGAACTGACGTTCCACCGCCCAGTTCAGGGCCGGCAGGGCCAAAAAAGCCAGCGCGCACCAGGCGCCGACCACCGCCATGCGAAAGCGCCAGCGAGGAAAAAACGGTCGCCCCGCCGGCCACACCAGCAAGCCGGCGGCCACGCCCACCACGGTGAGCAAGCCGATAAACAAGTTGGAAAAATGCACCAGGCAGCAGCAGACAAACAACGCGCCCAACGCCACCCACAGCCGGCGCGCAATGCGCGGGCGCGTCAGCACGATGCCCAGGATCAGCACCTGCATGGCCGTAAAAATATCGGGCATCAGCTGGCCGGCGTACCAGGGCAAACCCGTCAGCATGCACAGGGCCGCCACGAGGAACAGGAATTTCCCCGCAAACCGGTCGCCGGCCAGCGGCAGCAACAAGGTCCGGAGCAGCCACGCCGTCAGGAAACCCTGCACCAACACGGGGCCCCAAAGGGTGACGGCCATGCTCATGTGCCGGATAAATAGTCCGTAAGCGATCGGGCGGTCGACCGGTATCTTTCCCTCAAAACCGCTGCTGACATAGGTGCCCGTGTCGGAAAACACCAGCGGGTAGCCATTGTGAAAGGCGGCGGCCAGCAGGAAAACCGTCGCAGCCGCCATCTCCCAACCGGCAGAACCGGAAAGCCCGGAATACTTGGTACGCATAAGCAGGGTAATTTTGTCACAAAAGACGGAAAAAATTATTGGGTTTAGAAAGTTTAGAGGCTACGGGTTAGAAGGCTAACCGAACCCTCTAACCTTCTGACCAGTAACCTTCTAACCTTTGTTTTTCACCCACCATAATTCGACTTCGCCGCCCTGGCGCCAAAAAACCAGCGCATTTTGCCCGAAAGATCGAGCCAACCGGACGGCGTCGGAAGCCGCCAGGCCCGGCGCCCACCACGCCGGCTCAGGCGGCCAATCGTCCTCCGGGCTCAGGTGCACCGCCGGCGCCGGCTGCAGGGGCGTCAGCGGAAGCAGCGCCTCCAGCAGCGCGGCTTGGCGGGCGGCGTTTTCCGGGCCGGTGAGGACTGCCGAGCCCGGGTTGGCGGCCGTCAGAAAAGCGAACGTCTGCGCACTCCGGTACGCCGGCTGTTGCTCCAGCAGAGGTTGGCTGCTGCCGACCTGCACGTCGGCGGGCGGCGCCAGTATCCGGTAAATCGCGCGTAAATAGGCCGCAACCAGGGTTCGGTCGAGTTCCGCCGGATAATCTTCCATGCTTTTTATTATTACAACGGGTTTTGCCATACTTTTGCGGCGCTTTTGCGGAGTGGATGAACGAATACCCGGGAGGCGAAAATAGGAACCACTCCATCGTTCAATTAGAGATAATGTAATGGAAGAAAAACAAAATAATCTCAATACCATCATCGGCATCGGGCTGATTTTCCTGCTGCTCTATTTATGGATGCAGTATTCCGCCCCTCCCGAACAACCGAAGGACGCCACCGAAGCGCCCAAAACCGAAAAGCAGACGGCCCCGCGCCGGCAGCGGGCCCTGCCGCGCCGGCAGCGGCGCCCACCCAAACCGATTCGGCCAAACTGTCGGCCTTTGCCGCCCGCTACGGCGCCTTTGCGGCTGCGGCCCAAGGTACGGAACAAACCGTCACGCTCGAAAACGACCTGATGCGCGTCACCTTCACCAGCAAGGGCGGGCGGATCAAGGAAGTGTTGCTTAAAAAATACAAAAAAGTAAATACCGACAGCGCCAACAATGACATATTTTCGTCCTTGCGCCTGTTGGAAGACCCCAAAAACCGCTTCGAATACCTGATTCCGGCAGCAGGCGCTTCCGGCGAAATCAGCAGCGGCGACTTGTACTTCGAGCCGGTCCGGGAGGGCAACACCCTGCGTTTCCGGGCCCCCGCCAGTACCGGCGGCTACCTGGAACAATCGTACATCCTGCACGCAGATAATTATCAACTGGACTACCGGGTGGGTGGCCAGGGACTGTCGGGGGCCCTGGCTCCCGGTCAAAAAAACCTCCGCCTGAACTGGGTCAACCACCTCGACAAACTGGAACGCAACCAGCAATACGAGCGTACCATGTCGACGGTATACTATAAAGCCAACGACGACAATCCGGATTATTGCGACTGCCGGAGCAACGACGCCGATAATCTCGGCCAACAGCCAATCAAATGGTTCAGCCACTCCAACCAGTTTTTTAACACTTCGTTTATAGCCCAAAACTTCTCGTTCCAGGAATTTACCGGCGAAACCGTCATGCTGGCCGATACCGATCCCGACCTTAAAATCGTGCGGACGACCGCCCTGATCCCGGCACGCGATAAGGGCGCTCAAATGACGATCTACACCGGCCCCAACGAATTCGACCGCCTGCGGGCATTCGGCATCGCCCTGGAAGACATTATTCCGTTCGGCTCCAGCTTGTTTGGGTGGATCAACCGCTGGGTCATCCAGACCATTTTTGAATTCCTCTCCCGGTTTATCGGCAGCGCAGGCATCGTTATCCTGGCGCTGACGCTGCTGGTCAAACTCCTCCTGTACCCCCTGACCTACCGGATGGTGTACAGTCAGGCCAAAATGGCCGCCCTGAAACCGAAAATTGACGACTTGCGCAAGAAATTCGGCGGCGACCAGCAGGCTATGTCGGTCGAAACGATGAAGTTATACAGCGAATTCAAGGTGAACCCCCTCGGCGGTTGTTTGCCCATTTTCCTGCAAATGCCCATCTGGTTTGCCCTGTACCGCTTTTTCCCGGCAGCCCTCGAATTCCGCCAGTCGAGCTTCCTGTGGGCGGTCGACTTGTCCAGTTACGACGTGGCCTTCAAACTTCCCTTCTATGTTTGGGGATTCGGCACGCACATCAGTGCCTTTACGCTGATCTGGGTCGTCACAACCCTTTGGTATACCTGGTATTCCATGAAACAAATGGACAGCTCCGCCATGGCCGGCAACGAGCAGATGAAAATCATGAAATACATGCAATACGGTATGCCGGTGATGTTTATGTTTTTCTTCAACAGCTTTGCCGCCGGCCTGACGCTTTACCTGTGTTTCAGCAATATCCTGAATATCGGTCAAACGGTTGTGACCAAGCAGTTTTTCATCAACCACGACAAGATAAAAGTACAACTGGAGGCCAATAAAAACAGGCCAAAAAAAGCCGGCGGCTGGCGGGAGCGGTTTGAATCGGCGATGAAAGAACAACAGCGCGTACAAGAAGAACGGTCGAAGAAAGGGCGCTCCAAGTAAGAATATTTGGGGCCGGCAAGAAAATCCCCAAAATGCTCTAAGAAACCGTCTGAAAACCCGCAGATCATGGCAATCATCAACCTCGTTTCCGATACCGTTACCAAGCCAACGGCAGGTATGCTGAAGGCCATGATGGCCGCCGAAGTAGGCGACGACGTGTTTCGCGAAGACCCAACGGTGCGCACCCTGGAGGAAAAATGCGCCGCCCTGCTGGGGCATGCGGCCGGATTGTTTTGCCCAAGCGGCACGATGACCAACCAGATCGCCCTCAAGGTGCACACCCGGCCGCTCGACGAAGTGATCTGCGACGAGATGAGCCATATTTTTCAGTATGAAGTCGGCGGTTATGCGTTCAACAGCGGCATCGGCGTCAATCTCCTTCAAACCCCCAACGGTATCCTCGACGCCCCTCAGGTGGAGGCGGCCGTGCGGCCCCGGTTCGACTGGTTGCCCAAGAGTACCCTGGTCGTCATCGAAAACACCTGCAACCGCGGCGGCGGCAGCTGGTACCCCATCGAGCGCATCCGCGCCATCCGGGATGTATGCCGCAGCCGCGGCCTGGCCCTGCACCTCGACGGGGCCCGGCTGTTCAACGCGCTTGCTGAAAGCTGCAATACACCTGCCGAAATCGGCGCTGAAGTAGACAGCGTAAGCCTTTGCCTGTCCAAAGGCCTGGGCGCACCCGTCGGATCCGTGCTGACCGGCAGCCTCGAATTCATCGCGGAAGCCCGCCGGGTACGCAAGGTGATGGGCGGAGGCATGCGCCAGGCCGGTTACCTGGCTGCTGCCGGCATTTATGCCCTCGACCACCACATCGAACGACTTCAGGAAGACCACCGGCATGCCCGCCGGCTGGCCGCAACCCTGGCCGAACTGCCCTACGTGACGAATATCCGCCCCGTTCAAACCAATATCGCCATTTTTGACCTGGCTGCCCCGGCCACCCCGGCACATTTTCTGGATTACCTGGCGAAAAACGGCATGCGGGCATCCACGTTCGGGCCGCAAACCATCCGTATGGTTACCCACCTTGACGTACACGCCGCGATGATCGAACAGGCCGTCGACATCCTGCGCCGGTATCCGGCTTAAAGGCGCTGACCCGGGAGCGCCTGGCAGAATGGAATAAAATATTCCGTTTTACCGTTGTCTGCAGTACCTTTACTTCGTATTACCTTCGGATTAAGTCATTTATGCCTATGGAAACTGGCGCTTCGACCCAGCCCACCCCCCCCCAGTCCTTCCCAAAGTTGGCGGGAATTGCAATTCTCGGCATTCTGGCCCTGTCGGCTTTTTGGTATTTCAGGTCCAAAACCAGTCCTGCCGACATCAAATTTGCCTTCGCCCTCGACCATGCCTTCAACGCGCCATTGGTTTTTTATGGCGGCAAAGGGCTGCACTATGACCTGGCGAACGCCGACCGGCGCCTGATCAAGGTGCACGTACCTTTAGAAGACCTGCAAACACCCAAATATTTACTGGTAGAAGACGGCGAACTGGATTTTCTGGGCTTTGTAAAAAAAGACCAGAGCTACATTCCACTGCAGTTATACCAAATACACGACGCCCGCCCCGGCCGGCCGGAAGCGCCCGTCACCGATTGCAAAACATACCTGGCCTACAACTCCGACGCCGACACCATACTGGTCATGATCGACGGAAAATATTTTTTGCGCGGCATGAAAGCCGGCCCCGGGCGGTATATGATTCGCTTTTGTGAAACCACCCGCGAACACAGCTTCCGGATCCTTGGCCCCGCAACGGCCGGGATGGCCCTGAACGGCCAGTCGCCGGTCGCCTACAGCCAAATTGGGAAAGGCGCAGGCGCTTCCGGCAGTTTCCGGCGCCAGATTGCCGGCTCCGGCGGTACCCTGCCCGTACCATACGACAATACCGGAGGAACGAAACCCGTTGCGCCGGCCCAATCTTCCACAGAACCCAAAACAGAAACCACCAAGGTCATTTTTTCCATGCCACGCAGTATGCAATCGGCCCCCTGGGTATACCTGAACGACAAACGCCTGACGGATTTTACACTCAATGCCGCCCGGAACCAGATCACGTTCCGGGTGAATAAAAACGGCCAGAACTTGCGCGTGCGGGTGGGCGACAATACCTGCGAATGCCAGGGCAGCGGCAGGGCCTTGCATTCCGTGCTGGAATTGTCGGGTTACTGCGAGTGCCGCGATGTGCAGGTATTTGTGAACCTGGACCCGGAGCTCGACCGGTTTCGGAACAGAATTCACGTTTACGTCGACGGTCAGCTTTCCAGCCTCCGGATGCCGCCGGCGGGCCAACCCATCGTTTTTTCCGTTCGCAAGACGGACCGCAACCAACGGGTGGAGATTATGTTGGTGATGCCCGACGATGCGGGGAACCCCAGCCTTTTCGAGGTTTGCAAATTCAGCGTACCCACCGAAACGACCACCGTTAACCTGAGTCCGCCGTGCCATTGCGCAGAGTGTCCGCCCAATTTAAAGGTGTCGGGATAATACGGCTCAAACCGCGCGGTCTTCGCGCCAATCGCGCACCGGCATACGAGTGAGGGGGTACCAGTTGCCCCACCAATCGAAATATTCGAGGTTGTGAAAGTTGAGTTTATAATCAAACTCACTGGGCAGGTCATACACAAATCCGGGATAATAGTACGCTTTGCCGAGCTGGCGCGCATATTCCATTTCAAGCAGCATCGTAAACGTGCCCAGGCTGCGCCAGGCTTCTTCCGGGTCGTGGATGCAATAATTGCCCGCCATACTCCGATGGCCCATGTGAAAAAAACTGCTGGCGATATGCCGGTCTTGTTGAAACACGTCGAACTCCACGCCGGTGCACGGCATCACGTGGCTCCAGGAGCTGAAAAAGCCGTAGATCGTGGAAGGCCGGTTGTGGTGAAAGCGCAGGGCGTGGCGGTCGAACAACAACTCATGGTTGCGGTGAATCCGCAACGGGCGGCGTAATACCCGCAGGTCGGCATTCCGCCGCAAACATTTGCGCTGGCTCTTACTCATCTGAAACCCATCCAGCTGGATGCGCAACAAAATCACCCGGCAGGGCTCGCCCCGCCATTCCCAGTAATTTCTACGAAAAATCAAATCCGACCAGTAACACCAGCCATCTTCGCAAAAACGGTCGAACACCATAGGGTCCAGAGGCTCCATCGGAAGGTATTCTTCGATGGGCCCGGGATTGAACGCAATATCCCGAAAAACCGACAGGGACCTGGAGTGCACGTATTTAAGGATACCTGAGCTTAAAAATGCGAAAGTAGGCAGTTCGGGATCAATTTCGTTCCGGATAACCTGATATTGTCTATTTTCGCCCGGAATTTGCCTGTATTCAATCATTCATCATTCATCATAAGAAAAAGGATGTCCAAGGTTTTGATCATCGGCGCCGGCGGAGTAGGCCGGGTGGTAGCCTACAAATGCGCACAACACCGGGAAATTTTCGGCGACATTATGCTGGCGAGCCGCACCCGGAAAAAGTGCGACGCCATTGCGGCAGCTATTTATCAGGCTTATGGCGGCCGGAAGATCAAGACTGCCAAACTCGACGCCGACAACGTGGAACAAACCGTGGCCCTGATCCGGAAATTCCAACCCGATCTGGTGATCAACGTCGCCCTACCCTACCAGGACCTTCCCCTCATGGATGCCTGCCTCGAAACCGGCGTGCATTACATGGACACGGCCAACTACGAACCAAAAGACGTGGCCAAATTTGAATATTCCTGGCAATGGGCCTACCAGGAGCGTTACCAGAAAAAAGGCATCCTGGCGCTGCTGGGCTGCGGCTTCGACCCCGGTGTGACCAGCGTGTTTACTGCCTATGCCAACAAACACTATTTTGACGAAATACACGAGCTCGACATCGTGGATGCCAACGCCGGCAGCCATGGCAAGGCTTTTGCCACCAATTTTAACCCCGAAATCAATATCCGGGAAGTCACGCAAAAAGGAAAATACTGGCACAACGGCCGCTGGGTGGAAACCCAACCGCACGAAATCTGGAAAGACATCAACTACCCCGAAATCGGACCCAAACGCTCCTACCTGATCTACCACGAAGAGCTGGAAAGCCTGGTCAAAAACTTCCCCACACTGCGGCGCGCCCGCTTCTGGATGACCTTCAGCGAGGAATACCTGACCCACCTGCGCGTCATTCAGAATATCGGCATGGCCGGCATCGAGCCAATCCGGTACAAAGGCGTGGACATCGTGCCGCTGCAGTTCCTCAAGGCCGTGTTGCCGGCGCCCGAAGAACTGGGCGCCAACTACACCGGCTTTACCAGCATCGGCTGCCGGATCAAGGGCGTTCAAGCCGGGAAAACGCGCGCGTACTACGTCTGGAACAATTGCTCGCACCAGGCCGCCTACCAGGAAACGGGCACCCAGGGCGTCAGTTATACCACCGGCGTACCGGCTATGATCGGCGCCCGCATGATCCTGGAAGGCAAGTGGAACGGCAAGGGCGTGTTCAATGTGGAAGAGTTCAACCCCGATCCGTTTATGGAACGGCTGAACCTGGACGGCCTGCCCTGGCACGAAAAAGTGGACGTTGACCTGGGAATGGATTGAAGGGCAGTTTTGCACGATTGCCATGTGGCGTAGTGTTTCGTATTTTTGTTGACCTTAATTGTCGGCGATGATTAAAGAATTGACTATAAAAAATTTCCGCAGTATCCGGGAGGCCACGCTCCAACTGGGCAGGCTTACCGTGCTCAACGGAGCCAACAACAGTGGAAAAAGCAGCGTATTGTATGCCCTGCAGGTGTTGAAGAATGTGGTCACGAATCCGAACCGGTCGGTAGGCGAGCTGTTGAATTTGGAATTTTTGAATTTAGGGGGCATTGAGGAGATTGAGTTTGGAAAGAAAAAAAATATCGAAACTCAAATTAGCATTGGTATCTATGCTGAAAAAGTTGAAGACAATTACGCTAACGCAACCAGATTTTCTTGGTATTATGATTTGATGGCTGGAGCAGGACTTAGTATATCTGGAATTTACCCATTTGAATTCGGGGGTATTATTACAGTAAGCTTTCCGTATCCCTTGAATAAAACTGAGAAAATAAGAGTGCAAAAGTCATTAATTGAAGGATTTGAATGGAATGGCTTGAATGCAACTGAGTTCTATTCAAGCGGTGAAATTGAAACTGATTTAGAAGTGGGGGAATTATCAGAGCAAATTGAATTACCCATATTCGAACTCTCACACCTTGACGTAACTCCCACCCAACGTGGCTTCACCAAACCGATCTTCAACCAGGTGCCTATGAACGGCACCATTTACACGGAAGAAGAAATCGCCACTCATCTCGCCATTGACAAAGCGCTCCAAGCCAAAGTCGCCCATTATTTTGAAAAAATAACCGGCAAACGATTCTCCGTTTCCATGGGGCCGGGCGGAGGTTTTTTCTATTTGCAAATCCGCGAACCGGACACGCCTTTCACCACGGAATTGGTCAATCAGGGCATGGGCGTGAACCAGATTTTGTTCCTGTTGGCCAAAATCCTCTACGACAAAAACCATCTTATTTGCATTGACGAGCCGGAAATCCACCTCCACCCTGTACTTATCGAACAATTCGTCCGGGTATTGGTGGAGATTGCCCAAAAGGAAAACAAGCAATTTCTGTTTTCCACGCACAGCGAGCATTGGCTGATGTCGCTATTGGCGGAAGTATATGAGCGGCATTTATCGGCAGATGATTTGAAAGTGTATTTCTTCCAAAAAGAAGGGATGGCAACGACTGTGGAATCCCAAAAAATTCTGGAAAATGGTCAGATAGAAGGCGGTTTAAAAAATTTCCTGGAGGCTCAGATGAGCCTCGCCAACCGTTTTTTTCCTGCCGAAACAAGCTCCGCCTGATGCATGGAATTCGTCATTAACGAATGGTATCTGGATTGGCACCGTCCCGATACTAGTCTTGAAAACCAGGAAATGGCGCGAAAATTTTTAAACTGGCTACTGGCGAGTGAGCACCGGATCGTTCTGTTGCGCGGAAGCCCATTTCACCAAAAATTGAACGATTACCGGCGAAGGTTCGACTATTACCACATGTGCCGGATTTACCTGAAATTATTCATCAGTCAGATTTTCGAAGACCCAGCCAAATGCCGTATCCTTGAATACGCTCCGCCCTTGTCTTCAGAGATTGTAGCGTTTTTGCAAAGACCTGTCGCCCCACCGCTAACAAATTTTGAAAGCGATCGCTATCTTTTTGAATCCGCCGAAGCTACCCGGGAAAAAACAATTGTAACAACGGATGATAAGCTGATGCTGCACTTTGCAAACAATGGGCATTTTTATCTGATGAGCGTCGAAGATTTTTTCTCAAATTATAACATCCTGTAAAACAAAGGGCCAATTTCAACCATGCGCATTTTACTTGTCGAAGACGAAGAATCCATCCGCGAAGCCCTGCGGCTCAACCTGGAAATGGAAGGCTACGAAGTTGTTGCCACCGGCAACGGCAAAAAAGCACTGGAATACATCGGCGGCCAGCATTTCGACCTCCTGCTGCTTGATGTCATGCTGCCGGAAGTGGACGGCTTCAGCATCACAGAGCAGGTGCGGTTGTCCAACAACGAGGTGCCAATCCTGTTGCTGACGGCCAAGGACATGCCTCAGGACCGCATCGCCGGCCTGAAAAAGGGCGCCGACGATTACCTGACCAAACCGTTCAACCTGGAAGAATTGCTGCTGCGGGTGGGCAACCTGCTGCGCCGCAGCCAGCGAGTGAAAGGCGAAGCGCCGGAACTGTTCGAGTTTGGAAAAAACCGGGTCAACTTCGACACCTACGAGGCCACTACCTGGCGCGGCGAAGCCATCGCGCTGACCAAAAAAGAGGCAATGTTGCTCAAATTGCTGGTCGAACGCAAAAACGAGGTGGTAAGCCGCAACCAGATTCTGCAGGCAGTTTGGGGCTACGACGTCTTTCCCAGCACCCGCACGATCGACAATTTTATCCTTGCTTTCCGCAAATACTTCGAAGAAGAACCCAAACAACCCCGGTATTTTCATTCGATCCGGGGGGTTGGGTATAAGTTTACGTGGGGGGGGTGAAGTTTACTCCTCGATTTTTCCCACTGCATCCTCCGTCGCCCGCAGCCGCTCGCGGCAAAACCGGATCAATTCCCGCGCTCGTTCAATTTTGGCAGCCAGGTCATCAATACCGATCGTTTCGCCCTGCAAACCGGCCACGATTTGTTGCAATTCGGCATAAGCCGATTCATAGTTGAGCGACTCCTCTTGTTTTTTCATGGTTCAAACCAAACTTTAGCGCGGTTATCCGGCGAGCCGTTGTAATTGACCAATAGCTCTTCGCCGGGTGCAATATCACGCAAAGCATAAATATCGATGGTCTTATTTTCAAAATCCATTCCGTAGTCGGCATTGGGTTCGTACGAATGGTTGTACAAAGATCCGTAACCCAACGCCAGGGCGTACCATTCGCCGTTTGTGCCCCAATCGAAATAATAATCGTCCAGGAGGGTCTGCCGGACGTGTGCCAGTTGCGCCTTCGGAAATAACAACACCGGGCAAATCTCGATAACCGCGCCTTCCGCTATTGGTCCGGCAGCAAAAACACCTATGCCGTGTACATCGGATGGCGCAAAAAATATCGGTGCGTTTTGAAGACTCATGTTTTTAATGCGGGCAATGGGATCAATAAGGTTAATGGGTAACTCACCAGTCCCCGCCGGCGCCGCCGCCGCCAAAACTCCCGCCGCCGAAGCCGCCGCCGCCAAAACCGCCGCCGCCGCCACCACCACCACCGAATCCGCCGCCACCACTCCCCCAGCCGCCGCCGAAACCGCCGCCGCCCCACCAGTCGTCGCCGCGCCGCCGGTGCTGCGGTCCGGCGCCGGAGATGAGCGTACCACGCCGGGCAGCCCGCGATACCAGCACGATAAAGAGCACCATGACAAACAGGAATATGATCAAAAAGACCCACCCCGGCACGTTTTCCTGCGCCTCGCCGGGCTCCGCTTGAAATTCGCCGGACAAGGCTTGTATGATGGCGTCCAAACCGGCGTCGATACCGGCGAAATACTGTTGCTGACGAAAATAAGGCGCCATGGTATTCCGGACGATCTGGCCGGCAGTGATATCGGGCAAGGCGCCTTCCGCGCCGTAGCCGGTGGCGATAAAAATGCCCCGGTCCGGCGGTTCCGACTTGATGAGCACCACCACACCGTTGTTTTTACTCTTGCGGCCGATCCCCCAGCGGTTACCCAGCTCGAAGGCATAAGACGCTTTGTCGTAATCGCCGATATCCGGACGGATCATCACTACGATTTGCGTGGAGGTGGTGTCGGCATACCGCTGCAATTTATCCTCCAGGGTCGCTTTTTCCTGCGCCGACAACCACCCCGAATAATCATGCACATACACGGCCGGATCGGGTTTTTCCGGAAAAACATCCTGTGCCTCCACCCCGCCGGCCCACAGAAAGGACAGGGCCAGCAGCAGCAACCGTCCACCCCCGAGCTGTCGGGACAGGCCGTCCACCGTCCACCGTCCACCGTCAACCGTAAATAATCTCATCGGGTAGTTCATTTTCGTTGTCATCCGGGTCTGCCGGAAAATTCTGTTTCAGCTGGTCGCCTATCTGTGCAATGACCAGGCAAATACCTGTACAGGCCTGTTCTTTTTGCAAATGCGTTTTTAATAGTTCTTTTTCCGCATCCCAAAACTGGAAGCCTACGCGCTGGTGAATACCCGAATCGCCCCAAATAGCAAACACGCGCGACTTCTCCGCCACGTAAATCAACACGGCATTGCGCTGCCGGGTGTTGAACATGCCGAACAACTGGAACAACTCCGACGCGCGGTCCACCGGATGTTCGCGGTCGCAAAAATCTTCCACGTACAGCCGGACTTCGCCGCTGGTCAGCTGTTCCACCGAACGGATGGCTTCCTGGATGCGGGCTTCTTCTTCCTGGGTGAACAACATCTTTTGGCGAGTGTTAAGCGTCAAAATTCAACCTTCGGTGCATTTTCCGAGCCGGCGGCCGCCTGGAAGTAGCCCCGCGGCGAGAACCCGAATATACCCGCATACAAGTTGGTGGGGAAGCGCCGGATAAACGTATTGTACTCGTTCACCGAAGTATTAAAATTGCGCCGTTCCACGGATATGCGGTTTTCGGTCCCTTCCAGTTGTTTTTGCAGGTCGAGAAAGTTTTCATTGGCCTTCAGGTTGGGATAGCTCTCCGCCACGGCCAAAAGCCGGCTCAGGGCGCCGCTCAGCCCGGCTTGTGCCTGCTCGAACCGCTGGATATTTTCCGGAGTGAGGTTATCGGCATTAATCGTCACTTTTGTGGCGTTGGCGCGGGCCTGCACCACGGCTTCGAGGGTCGAGCGCTCGAAGTCGGCATACCCTTTTACCGTGTTGACCAGATTCGGGATCAGGTCGGCGCGGCGCTGGTACTGGTTTTCCACCTGTGACCAGGCTTTTTTCACTTCTTCATCCTTTTTTACAGCGGTATTGTACGAACCGCACATGTTAAAAACCAGCAATAACAGTACCCCGACAAGGATCAGGGGTATCAAATTCCGGATGTTCATGATAATGTTTTGATTGTGAAAGGTTTGATTTCATCGCCGTGCCTGCGCAGCCTTGTGCGCTTGCACCTGGCGAAGGTACTTTTTGTCCTTGAAACAGCGGAACTGCAGCAGTGTTTATTTTTCAGGCAAACCGCCGTTCCGGCCCGTCAGCAAGGCTGCCAGGATACCCGCTGCCACGGCGGCGTTGAGGGATTCGGCCCGGCTGCCCGGCGCGCGTGGTATGGTCAGCCGGTGGGTCAGCAGGCGCTCGGTTTCCGGGCGGATACCGCTGCCTTCATTGCCGATCACCAGCAGCCCGCGGGTGGGCAAGGCTGAATCCAGCACGTTTACGCCGTCCAGCACCGCGCCCATTACGGGAAGCCCGGGAGTCGTCGCTGCCAACACGGCCAATTCCATCCCGGCAACCGGCATGCGCAAAACAGCGCCCATACTGGCCTGTACGACCTTGGGGCTGTAGGCGTCCGCGCAATCGGCCGAACAATACACTGCTGAAAAGCCGAACCAGTCGGCGATGCGCAAAACAGCGCCCAGGTTGCCCGGGTCGCGCAGCCCATCGAGGTAGAAGGACATGCCGTCGAACGAAGCGCCGGGGTTGGGCTCCGGCAATTCCGCCACGGCGAGCACCTGTTGGGGGGTGGCAAGCGCGGATATTTTTTTAAGCTCCGCTTCGGTCACCGGGTTAAAGATTGAATAGAACGGCGCCAGCGCGGCAGCATTTCCTTCCGCCCAACGTTCCAGCCCGTATACTGCCGCTACCCGTATGCGCGTTTGGGCAAATAGTTCAGCGACCATTTTCCCGCCTTCCAACGTGAATTTTCGATACTTTTGCCGATATTTCTTCACTTGGAGTGCCGTCAAAAATTTGAGTTGGCTGGCCGATAACATAAAGGGATATTTAACAGACGTGTTTATCTTCTGGCGCTTTTTTGTTCAGCAGTTTTCTATGCGATTTCACGTGCGGCACATTCAACTTTGCAAAAAATCTGGTTCACACCCCGGCGCCGTGGCGCTGGCGCCGTCGGTCATTGTAGCCCTGGCTGTCCTGCTTTCCTCCTGCAATGTTACGAAGCATCTGGACAAGCGCCAAGGACAACCCTTGCTTCAAAAAAACAGCCTCGAGCTCAAAAGCGAAAAACCGCTGCCGCTCGACGTCCGTACCCCCCTCCAATACGAACTCACCGCCTTGTTCCGGCAAAAACCGAACGAACGCAGTATCCTGGCGTTCCGGACGCCCGCCCGCCTGTGGTTTTATTTCCGGTATAAAGACAAGAAGTCGAAACTGGCCAAGTGGGTTATGGAAAAAATTGCCGAACCGCCGGCACTCTTCGACGAAGACATGGCGATCCGGACCTCCACAAACCTCCAGAATTACATGCGCCAACGGGGCTATTTCAAGGCCCAAAGCGCGTATGAGGTCCGGTTTTTCGACACGAAATATTATTACGGCGACGACCTGTATTTTGACCCCCGTGCAGACTCGCTGTCAGTCCAGTCGAACGCTGCGGTGACGTACACCCTCCAGTTGGGACCGCAATATCGCATCGATACGGTGAAATTCATCAGCCGCGACACGAACGTGCTCGGCATTCTGCAGGCAACCGCCGGCCGTTCGATGTTAAAAACGGGCGGCGCGCTCGACGGACGCAGTTTTGAGGCGGAAAAACTGCGCATCACGGCGGCGTTAAAAAACAGGGGGTATGCTTTTTTTATCCCCAACTTCGTGGAATTTACCGGCGACAGCACCGGGTCAAGAGCCAATGTCATCGCCGAAGTGTTGATGCCCAACGACTCTACCCTGCACCAAACCTATATGATCGGCAATGTCGCCGTGTTTTCCGACCTGGTACCCAACCTGTCCGGTATCCGGCAGGACACCACGATCGACGGCATCTATTTTGCCACCTCCGACCCCAGGTTCGAAATACGGCCCGACAAACTGGTCAAAGCCATTGCCATCCGCCCGGGCGCCCTGTTCCGGCAGGATGACTTTGATAAAACCGCGCAGAATCTGAACGCCTTGGGGATATTCCGCTTCGTGTCGGTAAGGCCTGTGCAGGACTCCATACAGCCGGGTATTGTCGACGTGGCCATTTCCTTTGCGCTAAACACCCGTTTTTCCACTGGCTACGACCTGGACCTCAACTCCTCCACCAATTCCGGCAGCGACCTGAGCGGGCGCTTACTGGGCGTTTCGGGGAGCGTATCGGCCATAAACCGCAACCTGTTGCACGGCGCGGAAAACATCCGAACCGACCTGGCCTACAGCCTGGAGTTTGACCTGGCGCCCCGGCGAAGCAGCCTGATTTTTTCGCAGGAATTCAAATTTCAGAACGAGCTGATCATCCCCCAATATTTCGATTACCTGCACCTGTGGCGCCGCCTCGACCGCTGGCGCCTGATCACCTCCGAATTTTACGAACACCTGCGCAACAACGGCCAGGTGCGGATCGGGTTGAACTACAACTACCTGGACCTGCGCGGGTTTTATGTGTACAACCTGTTCAACGCCTCGTTCGGTTATATGGTGCGTTCCGACGCCGAGCACCAGTATAGCTTCGACAACATCGGTATCGATATCCTGCGGCCCAAACTGCAACCCCGCTTCGAAACCATTTTCGGCCAGAATGAGTTTTTGAAGCGCAGTTTCGGCAACCAGCTATTCACCGGCTTTTTTCTCCGGTCGTTCACCTACACCTTTTCCAGCCGGCAAAATGCGTTTGGCGAGCGCTGGTTTTTCCGGCTGAATACCGAGGTGTCGGGGCTGGAAGAATTGGTCCTCAACCGCCTGTGGGCTATTCCCTTCGGGAAACAGACCTGGACGATCTCCGACCTGGATTTTTCCAAATACGTACGCCTCGACGTGAACGGCAGCTACTCCCGCGAATTCACCCGCGACCTGACGGCGATCGTCCGGCTGGGCGCAGGCTTTGCCACGCCATACGGCGATACCCGGGGGGTGCCGTATGTCAAACAGTTTTTTGTCGGCGGGCCATCCAGCATACGCGCCTGGCGTATCCGGGAACTGGGCCCGGGCGGTTATGTGCAATCAGACACCAGCTGCAATTGTCCGGTAGAAGGCGTGCAGCCCTTTTACCAGGCGGCAGATTTCCGCTTCGAGTTCAACGGCGAGCTGCGTTTTCCCTTGTTCTGGTGGATCAAGGGCGCCGTTTTTATCGACGGCGGCAACGTATGGACGGTCAAACCGGACCCCGGCCGGCCCAAAGCCCAGCTGGGCTGGGGCTCCTACAAAAATATTGCCATCGGTACCGGCTTCGGCCTGCGCTTCGATTTTGATTATTTCGTATTCCGCTTCGACTGGGGCCTCCGGCTCCGACGGCCCTACCGCACCGAGACCCAGGGATACTGGGTCGATTGGACCGGCACTTCCTGGAAAAACATCAGTAATTTCAACCTGGCGGTCGGATACCCGTTCTAGTGCCCCAACCACTGGTATGCCGGAAATCCCGCCGATTTCGTGCTGTGGAAACAAAAGAATATTGTGAACTTGCAGCGTTAAATTGCACACGATTTCAACCGTTATGGCGTACTTAACCGACACCATCAAAGAGTATCTGCACCCGGAATTGGTGGCCGAAGCAGCCGATATGCTGGGCGAAGGGGAAGCCCAAACGCGCACGGCCCTCCACGCCTGGTGCACCGCCATCATGGCTGGCCTGCTCGACTATGCCGACCATCCGAAAGCGATGAGCCGGATATTCCGCCACCTGGGGCTTTTCCCGCCGGATATCGCCCAACAGCCCAAGGCCCTGTTGCGCCGTGGCAACCTCGCTGAAAACGACCCGAAAGAGATTTCCGGACGCTTACTGGGCCAGCTGTTCGGACCCAAAATGCAGCCCCTCATCAACAACATAGCCGGTGTTTCTGGCGCCAGTGCGCCCAATGTATCCTTTCTGCTTGGCGTAGCCGGGCCGGTGGTACTGAGTATTCTGGGGCAGCGCGTGCAGGCCGGCCAGCTCAACGTGTCCGGATTGTCCAACTTGTTTCTGACCGACCGCGACCGGATATTGGCGGCCCTGCCTGAAGAAATGAAACCCGTGCTGGAATTACACGCCATCGACCGGCTGGATGAAGCGCTGCCGCAGGCATCCACGGGCTTTCAATGGGCGCTGTCGTTGTTTTTGTTGATCAGCGCCGGTGTGCTGATCCTGCTCCTGCTGCGGCAGTTCGCCGGCTAAAGGTTGTTTTTCACCATTTCCTCATTCGTCATTCCGTCTACTTATGTTTCAACACGTCGAACCCGGTTTACAAGAAGAACTGCAAGGCATCCGGGAGGCCGGACTATACAAAGAAGAACGCATCATTACGTCGCCGCAAGGCCCGGTCATCGATACGACCGCCCAGGAACAGGTGCTGAATTTTTGCGCCAACAACTACCTGGGGCTGAGCAGCCATCCGGCAGTGATCGAAGCGGCGATCGATACCATCCGTACGCACGGCTTCGGTTTGTCTTCGGTGCGGTTTATCTGCGGCACCCAGGATATACATAAAATCCTGGAGGAGCGCATTGCCCGGTTTCTGGGGCAGGAAGACGCGATCCTGTACGCCGCCGCCTTCGACGCCAACGGCGGCCTGTTCGAACCCTTGCTGGGGGAAGAAGACGCAATCATCAGCGACGAGCTCAACCACGCCTCCATCATCGACGGTATCCGGCTGTGTAAAGCGCAGCGCTACCGCTATAAACACAACGACATGAATGCGCTGGAAGATTGCCTCAAGCAGGCGTCCGGCGCCCGGCGCCGCCTTATTTTTACCGACGGCGCTTTTTCCATGGACGGCACCATTGCCCAACTCGACAAGATCTGCGACCTGGCCGATAAGTACGACGCCATGGTAGGCATCGACGAGTGCCATGCCACCGGCTTCCTGGGTAAAACCGGCCGCGGCACGCATGAATACCGCCAGGTGACAGGCCGCGTCGACATCATCACCGGCACCCTCGGGAAAGCCTTGGGCGGCGCTTCCGGCGGCTTTACCGCCGCGCGCAAGGAAATCGTGGAACTCCTGCGCCAACGCTCGCGCCCTTACCTTTTCTCCAACACCGTGGCCCCGGCCATAGTGGGCGCCTCGATCAAGGTGATGGAATTGCTCAGCGGCAGCACGGCCCTGCGCGACAAACTGGAGGGCAATACCCAATGGTTTCGCAAGGCAATGACCGACGCCGGTTTCGACATCATCCCCGGCGACCACCCGATCGTGCCGATCATGCTGTACGACGCGCCGCTGGCCCAACAATTTGCCAAACAACTGCTCGGAGAAGGCATCTATGTGATCGGGTTTTTCTACCCCGTCGTCCCACAGGGGAAAGCCCGCATCCGCGTACAACTGTCGGCCGCCCATGAACCCGAACACCTGGAAAAAGCCGTGGCGGCGTTTACCAAGGTTGGCAAAGGGCTGGGGGTGATCTAGAAATTCCGTATGTTTAACAGGAGATATGCAACGCCTCGCAGGTTACCTTGTCCATTGACCACGTTAAAAATTGAGCTATGACACCACTTCGATGCATTATTGTTGAAGACGAACCCCTTGCTGCGGAAATATTGGCTGAGTATATCGAAATGACGCCATTTTTAACCTTGACGCATACCTGTCCGGATGCCATCAAGGCGCTGGATGTGGTGCACAGCCACCCGGTGGACGTCATTTTTCTGGATATTAACCTGCCGAAGCTCAGTGGATTGGAATTTATCAAGACCCTACGGCGACAGCCGAAAGTGATCGTGACGTCGGCATATCATGAGTTTGCCGTAGAGGGTTTTGATTTACAGGTGACCGATTACCTGCTGAAGCCGATCGAATTCAACCGGTTTACCAAGGCGGCGAACAAACTCTTGCAGCCGAAACGGCAGGGGGAAGCAGCCCTCTCCCCTGCCCCGCCGAAGCCGGCCGCCAATACGCGGCCCTTTTACTTTTTTACGGTCAGCAAACGCTCGGTCAAGATCTACCTCGACGATATCCTGTTTATCGAAAGCCTGAAGGACGCTGTGTCGATCCACACGACGAGCAAGTCGTACAACACCCACTACCAGTTGGGCGAGTTGGAGGAACTGATGCACTCCGACAATTTTTTGCGCATCCACCGTTCCTTCCTGGTGGCGGTAGACAAAATCGAGTCTTTTTCGGCGGCAGAAGTGGAAATAGCCGGCCGCACGATCCCCATTGGCAGGAGCCATAAGGACTATGTGATGGAGCGGCTGGGGCGGTAATTAAAAATCTTCAAAAATTTGCCTTTTGGTAATAATCCGGGAAGCGATTAAATCGATCTCTTCCGGTTTGAATAAGGTTTTTTGTCTTTTTAAGGCCCTTATCAACTGAGAAACTTCCGATTCGGTTTTCAAGATAAGATACCGGACGGCGCTAACGTCAAACATTAACGGGAAATACAATTGTAACTCCCGGTTTAATGTTTGGATGAGCGGGGTGCCTTCGGGGTCTTTTTCCCGGTGCATTTTTAGAAACGTTTCTTTATCCAGCCAGGGCTTTAAAGACGTCAATAAAATCTGGCTGCTCCGATTGGTAATATCCGGGATATACCGCCATTCGCGCTCGTTATAAAAGGTGACCGGGCTTTTTAAAAATTTCCCCCGCCGGAAAAATCGCCCTTCATAAGGCTTCGTAAACCGGATCAGGCGCAACAAGCGATCATATTGCCGATCGAGGGTTTCGTCCCAGCCGAACCGGGAATTATTGAGCAAATATACGATGGTGGAGTAAATGCTATTCGTCGTGGCTGACTCCGGGCTGATATAAAAAAGCGGGCTGATTCCTGCCTGGTTGCCCCAGCTTTTGGATAATCCAACACCATAGGAGCCGTACATCTGCACGTGCGTTTTTACTTTGGATAAAGGAATATCGCAAAAACACACCATGGGCACCGCCATTTCCATACTGTCTTCGCCGGAAAGAAACTTAAAAGTGTCGAAATTTTCCAGGCAATACCTTGGGCAAAAACCTTCCTGAAGGATGGCCTTTAAATATTTCAGTTTACTAGTAAAATGAAACAGCGAATTCGAGCTGATAACCTCTTTCAAGTATTCGCTTATTTTTTGCCTTTGAGCCGATCTACTACTTTTAGCATGCCACTATCGAATGCTTTTCCTGAAATATCAATCACCAGCAGGTTTTTCAAATTGGAAAGTGTGGATGCAAGCGATGCTTTTAAATCCTGCAAGCGTTTCAATTCGTCCGTAAACGGAGCGATATCGAGTTCGGAGTCCAGGGCTTTTTTCACCTGGCCGCGCAAATCGGATATTTTGCGATCGATGCCTTCATTCGCTTCAAAGAAGAAATCCTTGTTAAATGCAGCATCATCGATGCTGACGGGTATCCAGTTATTATTGAATTGGTTCAGCACTTGCGCTACGGTCAGTTCCTTGTTGACCCACCCCGAAAGCAGACTGTTGCGAGACACTACGGAAATAACAAAATCATTGTTTTTAAATGCTTCATCGATAAAGCCCTGAATCGACTCGCCGGCAGACATATCGCTGATATCCACATGTACTTTAATCCCGTGGTCTTCCAGAAAACCTTTTACCGAGCGCATGGCAAAACTGTCCTGGTGGTTATAAGATATGAATACTTTAGAGCCATGCGCGGCAGCTGTCTCTGCCGGCGCGTGCTGGTGTTGTTGTTGGCCGGCGCCATGGCCCGGCGCTGCAGGTTTGCCGGCGCCTTTGATGGTGCTGGCCAGTTCCAGCGCTGCATAATTGATCTGGGCCTGCGTACGCTGCCATTCGCTATACTCGATCAGCCCCATATTATACTGCTTTTTGCCGTTGCTGAACCGGGCCTGCAACAACAAGGCATCGCTGGAGTGCTGCGCCAACAAAGCCAGGGCGTCTTCGGTGCGGCCCTCGGCAACTAATTGTTGAATTTGTTCTTTCATTGGAATTCTACGTGGTTGACATATTTTGCAACGGTCAAAGGTAGCAAATGCCCATAATTTTTTTCAAAACCTTGTTTTTACCGTTTCTCCGGTTTTTTTTGTCCGGGCTTGTTTTTTTACCCGCGTAGGCCGTACCTTTGCAGCCCCGCAAACGGGCCATAGCTCAGTTGGTTAGAGCGCCACGTTGACATCGTGGAGGTCACAGGTTCGAATCCCGTTGGTCCGACCATACAAACACCGGGTTTCCGGAGCATAGCTCAGCTGGTTTAGAGCGTGCGCTTCACACGCGCAAGGTCACTGGTTCGAATCCAGTTGTTCCGACTGTTTCAGTTTTTTGCGGGACGTAGCTCAGCCCGGTAGAGTACACGTCTGGGGGGCGTGTGGTCGCGCGTTCGAATCGCGTCGTCCCGACTGTTTATCAAGGAGTTGTCCCGAGGACTCGGGATGGCTCCTTTTTTATTTGCTAATCGCAAATTAAAAAGCCCGGGAGCGCGCCCGGCAGAAATTTACAGGTATACCCAGCGGAAAGTGGTTTGCGAAAAAGTGGAAGCAATTGGTCTATTGTCGGCGTGACTCGCAGTCACGCCGACAATGTGCGCGGGATCAGCACTTTCGCAAAGCACTTTCCGCCGGGTATAATTGATTTACCCACCTTTACATTCAATACTGATTACGGGGGCGGAACATATATCTGCCAAAAACCTGAGGCAGACCTGCGAACAGCCTGTCTGTTGTGGAAAGCGGAGATGCCCAAATCCGTTCGTTCGACCGCCTGACAAAATCGCCGTTGTCAACCGCTTGACACAATATTACCGGATGCATATTCTCCGAATACGGCACACGTCCTATATTGCACCGTATTACATCACCACGGTATCACAGACTGCCCGCTGTTCGGAAACCATTTCAGTTGAACATTCACCGGATGTGCGGGCACGCTAAATCTCAGAACCCGCATGCCCTACGAATCTGAAAAGACAACGCGCAAACTCAGAATCGACAAACTGCTGCAAACCGCAGGCTGGGCAATCATTCCCCATACTTCAACATTAGATTTATCCACGCTGTCCAACCACGCTGTCGAAGAACTGCCGACAACGAACGGTCCGGCAGATTATGCCTTGATAGTCAATGGCAGCCTGATGGGTGTGGTCGAGGCCAAGAAAGTGGAAGTGGGGGCGCAGAATGTGCTTCAACAGGCCAAACGGTATTCCCAAGGAGCGCCGGATACCATCGGCGACTGGCACGGGTCCCGGGTCCCGTTTTTATACTCGACCAACGGCGAATCGATCTACTATCTGGATGTCAGAAACTCCGGTAATCTCAGCCGACAAATCTATTCCTTTCACACACCGGAGGCGTTGGCGCATTTCTTCACCGACAAGAAAGAACCCACGATCAACTGGCTGCAACGAACGCCAATCGATAACCCCGAGTTGCGGGATTACCAACGGGACGCCATCAAAGCCTATGAGGATGGGATCAGTGCCGGTAAACGCCAAATGCTGCTGGCGATGGCAACCGGAACCGGTAAGACGTTTACCACGGTCAATCTCGTTTACCGGATGCTGGTATCCGGTTATGCCAAGCGGATTCTGTTCTTAGTGGACCGGAAATCGCTGGCAGCGCAAGCCGTTACCGCCTTTGCCTCGTTCGATACGCCCCGGAAGATCAAGTTCAAAGACGAGTACGAGATGTATTCGCAGCGGTTCCAGCGGGAAGATTTTGAAGGCGAGAGCTTCGATCCCACCCTGTTGCCCAATGAATACCTGACGAACCCGGATACCGGTAAAACCTTCCTGTACGTCTGCACCATCCAGCGCATGGCCATTAACCTGTACGGTAGTACCGGGGCTTTTGGCGCGGAAAGCGAAGGGGACGACGACAGCGATGCGGACGTATTGCCAATCCCTTCCCATGCCTTCGACCTGATCATTGCCGATGAATGCCACCGGGGCTATACGTCCAAGGATACCAACGTTTGGCGGAATGTGCTCAATCATTTCGATGCCATCAAGGTAGGTTTGACGGCAACACCGGCTGCACATACCACGGCCTATTTCGGTAAACCAGTCTTCAACTACTCGCTGCAACAAGCCATCGATGAAGGCTATCTGGTGGACTACGATGCAGTCGCCATCAATTCCAACGTGCTGATGAACGGCGCTTTCCTGAAAGAAGGCGAACAGGTAGGCGTCGTCGATACCGAAACCGGCAGGGAACGTATCGATCAACTGGAAGACGAGCGGGAATTCACCACCACGGAGATCGAAGAAAAAATCACGGCACCGGACACCAATCAAAAGATCGTCGATGAACTGAAAAAATACACCGATGCCTTTGAAGCGGAACATGGTCGTTTTCCCAAGACCCTGATCTTTGCGTCGAATGACATTCAGCATATTTCGCACGCCGACCGGCTAGTGTCCATTTGCAAAACGACCTTCAACCGGGGCGATGACTTTGTAGCAAAGATTACCGGAAGCCCGAACGTTGACCGGCCATTAAAGCGGATCAAGGAATTCCGGAATCGACCCAACCCGCAGATCGTGGTCACGGTGGATATGCTGAGCACCGGCGTCGATATTCCGGCACTGGAATATATCGTATTCCTGCGACCGGTAAAATCCAGAATCCTTTGGGAACAGATGTTGGGTCGTGGTACGCGGCGATGCAATGACATCGGGAAAACCCATTTCGTCCTGTTCGACTGTTTCAACGGTACGCTGATCCGGTATTTCAAGAATGCCAGCTACAATTTCACCATCGATCCGCCGGGCACGGAAACACTGAGCATCCGGGAACTGATCGAAAAAATCTACAACAACGAAGACCGGTATGCCAATGCCAAAAGACTGGCAAAACGTTTGCACCGGATCGAGAAGAATATGAGCGGCAATGCCCGCGACAAATTCGCCATGTACATACCGGATGGCGATATGGGGCGATTCGCCGAACAATTGGGTAAATTCTTTGAAAAGTACCGATAAATGGCCAAACCACTGCATCAAATATTCGAGAGTTTTACCAGCGTCATGGAACTGCTGCGCAACCGGCAGTTTCAGGATTTGCTGGAAAACTACGAGCGGGCCAAGCGCCAGTTTCTGGTCGGTTATGAGATTCAGGATACCGTCAGTTCGGAAGTGCTGTTTGAGGTAGGGGGTGAACGCGATTTGAAACCCGAAGATTACCTGCACGCCTTTGAAGCGTTTGTCCGGGAAAAGGAAACCGAGATCGAAGCCATATCAATTCTACTGAACAGGCCCCAAGCGTGGAATACCAAGGCATTGAACGAACTCCGGGAAAAATTGAAAGAGAACGACTTTGGGGAATATGATCTCCGGAAAGCCCATAAAATCGTCTACCACAAAGAACTGGTGGACATCATCAGCATGGTAAAACATGCCGCCAAAGAGTCGGAGCCGTTGTTAAGCCCGAAAGAACGGGTGGACAGGGCCATTCAAAAGGTGACTGCCGGTAAGGAATTGAATCCCGATCAACAGAAATGGATCGACTACATCAAAGAACACCTGAAGCAGAATATGACGCTGGATGAAAACGATCTTCAGGAACTTCCGGTGTTTGCGGATCGCGGCGGACTGGCAAAATTCAAACGGGTGTTTCCCGACAATCATATCCTCCTCATCAGAGAAATCAACGAAGCAATCGCTGCATAAATGAGTGACGTAGTAAACAAACTGTGGGGCTTTTGCCACACCCTTCGCCATGACGGGGTTGATTATGGCGACTATATCGAGCAACTGACCTACCTGCTGTTTTTGAAGATGGCCGATGAACGGGAGGTCCATATTTCCAAAAACTACAACTGGCAGTCCCTGAAAAGCCGGAGCGGCGGCGATCTGATGGATCATTATACCGATACGCTCCGGGTGCTGGCCAGGGAACAGGAGTTGCTGGGGGAAATATTCGCGCAATCGCAGAACCGGTTCAGCAACCCAGTGAGTTTGAAACGCCTGATCAACCTGATCGACGAAGACGAATGGACGGCAATGGATGTAGATGTGAAAGGAGCGGCTTTTGAAGGCTTGCTGGAAAAGGCTGCCAGCGAAGGGAAGAAAGGAGCCGGTCAATACTTTACGCCCCGCCCGTTGATCCAGAGCATTGTCCGGATGACGCAGCCCGATCCACGGGGCAAGTCGGATTTTCGGATTTGCGATCCGGCTTGCGGTACCGGTGGCTTTCTCGTGGCGGCTTATGAATGGCTGTTGAACGAAACCAAAGGAGCCCTGCCCCGCGAAGAGATCAAACGCATCCGGCAGAGCACCTACTTCGGACAGGAACTGGTTGCCCGTCCGCGCAGGCTGGCGCTGATGAACATGTACCTGCACGGCGTGACGCCCATCATCCGGTTGGGCGACACCATTTACAATACGCCGGACGCCACCCGATTCGATGTGATCCTGACCAATCCGCCGTTCGGTACCAAGGGAGCCAATCAGGCGCCGGAGCGGGATGATTTTACGGTGGATACCAGCAACAAGCAGCTCAATTTCGTGCAGCATATCGTCAGCGTACTCAAGACCGGCGGCAGAGCTGCCGTAGTATTGCCGGACAATGTATTGTTCGAGGATAAAGCCGGTGAGGTGTTTGAAATCCTGATGCAGGACTGCAACCTGCACACCATTCTCCGCTTGCCTCGTGGCACCTTTACGCCGTATGCGCAGGGCGTCAAGGCAAACGTCATCTTCTTCCAGAAAGGGCTGCCGACGGAGAAGGTCTGGATTTTCGATGGCCGGAGCAATGTCGAAGGGATCACCAAGAAAGACCGGCCCCTGACAGCCAAGTATTTTGAAGCATTTGAGGCTTGCTACGGCGCCGACCCGAACGGGCGAAGCAAACGCATTGACCAAGGCGAAAGCGGTCGCTTCAGGTGTTTTGATATAGATACCGTGAAGAAACGGAACTACAAACTGGACATCACATGGCTCAAAGACGAGAGCCTCGAAGACGCGGACAGCCTGCCGGAACCGCAGGAGCTGGCCACCGAAGCCGTGGCGGAACTGGAAGCCGTGGTGGACGATTTACGGGAAATCATTTCATTGCTGGAAAACGATGGAGAATAATTTACCGGAAGGATGGGTTGAAACATCATTAGATCAAGTTTGCAATTTGATCACTGATGGTACGCATAGGACGCCCAAATACACTGAAAGTGGAATAAGGTTTATTTCGATTGCCAACGTAAGGCCTTTCCAAGCAATTACTTGGAATAGCTACGAAAGATATATTTCTGTAGAAGAACATTTAGAATTGATTAAGCGAGCTAAACCGGAGATAGATGATATATTATTTCCAAGGATAGGGACATTAGGTTATGCTAAGAGGATCGACATTGAGGAAGAAATGTCAATTTTTGTTGGCTTAGGATTAGCCAAGCCTAATAAAAGGCTTGTCCTACCCAAATATCTTGAATACTACATGAATACACCATTTGTATATGAGTATTCAACTAAGAATGCAACTGGCTCTGGAAGGCTAACGCTTGCCCTACGTGATAGTAGAATGATGCCAGTTAGACTCCCTCCCCTCGCCGAGCAGCACCGCATCGTCGCCAAGCTCGATGCCTTGATGGAGCGGGTGGAACGGAACAAACAACGGCTGGACAAGATACCGGCGTTGCTCAAGCGGTTCCGGCAATCGGTACTGGCCGCGGCAGTTAGTGGGCGGTTGACGGAGGGGTGGAGAATGAGGTATGGAATCCTTGACGGTTGGAAGGAAGAGAGATTAGGAGATTTGGTCAACGTAATTGGGGGGGTTGCCTATAAAAGCACTTCTTTTTTAAAGGAAGGCCAGAACCAAGTGTTCCGCATTGGAAATGTTAAACCTTACGAACTCTATTTCGAATATTCTCCGGTGTTTGTTGATGATGCAATAGCCAAGGAAACCGAACGGTATGAAGCAAGGGTAAATGATATTTTAATTTCGATGACGGGGACGAAATATAAGCGAGATTATGGATATGCTGGTATAGTTAGAGATACCGGGAAAAGAATCTTTGTCAATCAGCGAGTTTCCAACATCCGATGCAAAAGCACAATCGACCCAAACTATCTATTATACTGGCTACAAACCGATATGTTTAGGAACCATTTCTTTTCAGGCGAAACAGGTAATGTTAACCAAGGAAATGTCGGAATGGATGGAATTAGAGAAGCAAGAATCCAATTGCCAGCCCTCACTGAACAAACTGAGATTGCGAAAATCGTAGGCAATCTCTTTGCATTTGCCGACAAGATCGAGGCCCGGTATGTCAAGGCGAAGGCGATGCTGGACCGGCTATCGTAGAGTATTCTGGCCAAGGCGTTCCGGGGGGAGCTGGCGCCGCAAGACCCAGCGGATGAACCGGCGGGGGTGTTGTTGGAGCGGATACGGGTGAAGAAAAATACAACGGTAAAAAACATAAGAAAGAGGTAGCGCAAGGTTAGGCCTCCCGACCTGCGGTACGGGACAGGTTCTCCGAGGCCCTAAACATCGTTCAACCACCCGATGCTACCAACGTTGGGCCTCTCCGAGGCCAGGTATTTCACCTCAGAGGCCAATCCAAGGCCTCGGAGAGGCCCAACGTTGGTAGCCACGATCGAACATGTAAACGCCGGCCTCGGAGAGGCCAAACGTTGGTAGCCATGATCGAACATGTAAACGCCCGGCCTCGGAGAGGCCAAACGTTGGTAGCCGGACGATTACAAAACAACCTCGATATTTACCCCTGTTAACACCTCAAAATATTGAATACCATGGCCGACGTTTTTTCCCAAATTTACATCCAAACCGTATCTGATTTGGTACGGGAAATCAAACTTCACTTACAGGGCTGCCATGCGATCTTGATTTCCGGAAGAAAATTGCCTGCTGGAAGCCCAAATTTTAAAATACCCTGTATTTTTGTAAAAAAACAGCCATGACCGAATTATCCAACCGCTTTACCAAAGCGCAATTAGAGTTGCTGAAGATGTTCTCCCGCGACATACCGGAAGAGCAATGGGTGGAGTTACGTCGTCTGATCTTTCAGTACTTTATGCAAAAAGCCGTTGAATCCGCCGATAAAGCCACTGAAGGCTGGAAACAGGAAGATTTTGACCGGCTGTTGCATACCCACTACCGCACACCGTACAATCCCGCAAACTGATGCTACGTGTAGTGCTCGATACCAACGTCTTGTTGGTTTCCATTTCTCCGAATGCGCCGAATCACTGGATCATCCGGCATTTTATGGATGAGGGCTTTATCCTTTGTGTAACGACCGATATTCTGCTGGAATACGAAGAGGTCATTACACGGCACATGGGCGCGCTCACGGCGACGAATTTCATGGAAGCGCTGGATAATGCCCCGCATGTTGAACTGATTACCAGGTACTTCAAATGGGATCTTATTGAAGCTGATCCCGACGACAATAAATTCGTAGATTGTGCTATTGCCGGGAATGCGCGGTTTATTGTCACCGAAGACAAACATTTTCGGATACTAAACCAAGTCGAATATCCCAAGGTTGGTATTATCGGCATAGCGGAATTCAAGAAAGAACTTGAAGGCGCATAATCGCCCGGTTATTGCTGAAAGGTACAGGAAACAGCGACTGATCTGGAGTAAAGAGCTGGTAACGAATGATATACATTCATCGAGATCGGTGTATCAAGTATTGCCCCCCATCACCGGTACCAGTTAAAATCAGTATCAGTGTAGCCAATCGCCGGGAGATTAAGCTGGCACCGGGGCCGGGTATCCGAAAACCCACGGAGGGGGGCCTCAATATTTCTCGTAACCGGTGGCAGGGGCGGTATCTGGAAAATGGTCCGAACCCGTTCATATCTCGCGAACCATTTTTTTCGCCATAGGTCGTCCGGCAAACCATGTTCGTATGTGGTCCGATCCGAAGAGATCGGACCGGTTTTGGGCGATTCGGTGGAACCCTTTAAATTGCACCCATCAGAAGGCTCAACCTTTGTTCAGATCATTGAAAACTGCAGCAAACGTGCAAATTACGTGCAAATTACGTGCAAATTACGTGCAAATTTTTTGCAGGCTGCTGCCATCAAAATCCATTCGTACTCCCATACCATGTTACACAAACCGTGAAGCAGCCACGATGGCACATGTGAACGCCCGGGCCTCGGAGAGGCCTAACGTTGGTAGCCGGACGATTCCAAAACAACCTCGATATTTACCCCTGTCAACACATCAAAATATTGAATACCATGGCCGACGTTTTTTCCCAAATTTACATCCAAACCGTATCTGATTTGGTGCGGGAAATCAAACTTCGCTTACAGGACTGCCATGCGATCTTGGTTTCCGGAAGAAAATTGCCGGCTGGAAGGCCCCTCAATTTCGCCGCACCCTTTTCTGTAAAGCGACAAGGTTCGGTTGGTTTGTTCCGGGGCCTGAAGTTTCTTGATCAGGTTGGAATATTTCTAACCAGGAAGATTATTCCTGCGTGGTGACAATTCAGGATGATTCTTGTTGCAGTGTTTTCAAAAAGGTCAGGTTCCGTTCGATCAGATTTATCCGCGTATGCACGCTTGCTGCCGAGCGCAGCCCGTCGGGGGGAGTATTCAGGCAATAGTCTACCAGTTTGTCCAGCGTCGAAGTTGCCACGTGCATCCGGGTGTCCGAAGCGCCGTAATAAATGAACACATCGTTTCCGGGGTTCAATAGCCAGCCATTGGAGAACACCACATTCGATACGTCGCCGGTACGTTCCTCGCCCTCCGGGGCCAGAAAATACCCCGCCGGCGCGTGGGTCACCCGCCACGGCTCGTCCAACGCCGTGATGAACAGGTACAACACGTACCGGAGTCCGGCAGCCGTGTTGCGCACGCCGTGCGCCAGGTGCAACCACCCTTCGGAGCTACGAAGCGGGGCGGGGCCCTGGCCGTTCTTTACCTCTTTGATCGTGTGGTAGACGCGCTGATCGATGATCGTTTCGGAATCCAAAATAGCGGGGTTCATGCGATCGGACAAGCCCCAGCCGATGCCGCCGCCGCCGCCCACGTCGATAAAACCGTCTTGCGGGCGGGTATAAAAGGCGTACTTCTCTCCTACAAATTCGGGGTGCAGTACCACATTACGTTGCTGGCTGGAAGGCGTTTGAAGGTCGGGCAGGCGCTCCCAGGATTTGAGGTCGCGGGTGCGCACGAGGCCGCCCTGCGCCGTAGCCTGCGAGGTATCGCCTTTCGGTGCGGCGGGGTCTTTGCGTTCGGTGCAAAATTGCCCATAAATCCAGCCGTCCTCGTGTAGAACCAGCCGCATATCGTACACATTGGTATCCGGGATATCCGTTTCGGGAAGTACCACCGGGTAGTCCCAAAACCGGAAATTATCCACGCCGTTCGAGCTTTCGGCTATGGCAAAAAACGACTTGCGGTCGGCGCCTTCCACCCGCACACAAAGCAGGTATTTGCCTTCGTAAAAAATGGCGCCGGCGTTGAACGCAGCATTCACACCCTGGCGCTCCAGCAACCGGGGGTTGGTTGCCGGGTCGAGATCGTAGCGCCAGATAACCGGTGTGTGCGCGGCTGTGACGACCGGGTTTTGCCAGCGTGTGAACACTCCATTGCCGCCATCGCAGGGTTGATTCGGGCGGGAGAGAAACGCCTCGTGGTCGCCAAGGAGCTGTTGAATGTTTTCGAAGTGGCTATTTTTCATAGCATCATTTTTTCAATCTTTATTGCGAAACGGTTTTGAGCGTAGTTTTCACCATACGTGTTTTTAGTGGTTCAAAGAGATTACTCGAACCGCAGCCCCTCCGTCTTGCCCTTCCAATTATCCGACCGGAACGGGGCTATGGGGAAGCCCTCAACTGTAAACAGGTTGACGTCGTTGGGATCGTCGGCCCAGGCATAGCGCACAGCCACCGGATGCGGCACCGCGGCAGCCTGCACCAGGACGGTGGCGCCTACGGCTTCTGCTTTGGCGTAATGAAACACGCGATCTTCTCCGGCCACTTCGAAACCGTGTACGTAGCCGTATTTGTCGCGCACGACGAGCGGTTCCGCATCCTGAAATCGCACTTCCACCGCATTTCCGAGGAAGTGGACGGTCGGATTTGCCGGACTGCCCGGCGCTATCGGTTCGCCATAGGCTACCCGCCGCGCTTCGCGGGCCAGCCGTTTGCCTACGTCGTGTTTGTTTTTAGGGTGAATATCGTTTGACTCGCCAATGTCCACCGCCACCGCCATTCCCGTCCGGGGCAGGCCCAGTGCAAGCGTTTGCGCTTCACGCAATTCGGCCCATTCGCTGCCGGTGTTGGAATTGCCCTTGCTGGCCTCCCAGTTTGCGAGTTGTACAAATAGAAACGGGAATTCGACGCCCCAGGCCCGCCGCCAATCCCGAATCAGCAACGGAAATGCCTGCCGGTATTCGTGCGCCCGGATAGCGTTGGACTCGCCCTGGTACCAGATCACGCCTTTGATGGGAAAGCGGGTAATCGGATGGATCATAGCGTTGTAAATCGCCGTGCCGAGGTTGTTGCTGGAGTGTATAAAGTAAAAGGGCTCGCTAAACGCGGGCATGGCGCGCCAGTTGGAGGCCAGAGGAATACGCCCGGCAACAGTTTTTAACCAATAATCGCCCGGCGCACCCCGCATACCCATCTCCACCCAATCGCCTGGGGTTCCCAGCATTTGCCGGAGCAAAAGGCGGTTTTTACCCGGTTTTAAAACCGAAGCCGGAACGGCAATTTCCTGTGCGCCGGTGTTTTTACCCGACCAGATTTTTACGCCGTTGAAATACAGTTCAGCCGGCCCGTCGCCTTGTCCCAAATGCAGGCTAGCAGCGGCCAGGGCAGCTTGCCCGGGCAATTCAAGGTCCAATACCATGTGCCCGCTGCCGCGAAACGCCCACATTTGCTGCCAATCCCAGGCATATGTCGGGCTGATAGGCTTCCAGCCGGATACATCGAAGTCGGGCTGCAGGTAGGCGGACTCCGTTGCAGCATCAGGGGGTTGGCCGCCAGCGCCAAACAGTAGTGTCCTGATCTTCGACAGGGATCGGGCATCGGCTTCTTCCCATGTTTTCGGGAAATGGTCCATATACGTTTTGAACAAATCCGACTGTGCCATACCGGCGCTGCTGATCCAGCTCTCTACCTGCGAGCCCCCCCACGAACTGTTGACGAGGCCAACCGGCACCCCGTACTGGTCGGCCAGATCGCGAGCAAAAAAATAACCCACTGCAGTGAAATGCCCGGCTGTTGCATCGCTGCAAACCTGCCACGGCCCGGCATCCACGGTGTCTATGGGTACAAGGCCTACGGCAGCTCTGATCCGGATGTGCCGGATATGCGGGTAAGCGGCCGCGCGGGTCTGCTCCGGGGAGTAGTTGGAACCTTCGAGCGGCCATTCCATATTTGACTGGCCGGAACAGAGCCAGACCTCGCCGATCAGCACATCCAATAGATCGATTTTTTCCGTGCCATCCGAAACTTCCAGTTGTTGCGGGATCAGGCTGCCCGCCGGCGTTGAAATAACTACCGACCACCGGCCGCCGGCATCAGCCTCGCCGCTGAACAATTGCTCCGGCAGCCAGGAACAGCGAACGTGCACCGCCTTGCCCGGCGCCGTCCGGCCCCAAACGGGGACCTGAGCCCTTTGTTGCAACACCATATGGCTGCTAAAAATACCGGCTATTTCCAATTGTGAAAAGGCGGGGGCTGTGCTCAACCCGAGAGCCATCAGGGCAAGGGCGATTCTATTCCAAGTATGCATAAAACAACAAAAAAGGAATTGGATATTGAAAACGAACACAAAAAAACGGCATCCGGAGGATGTAAAGGAGTGTCTGTTGTGTCGGAATTGGGGGGTATTTTGAACTGTATTTTTTATCTGTCAGCCAAAATACGTTTTAATGCACCGTGAAATAGCCCCGGCACTTAAATTTGCCTGTGCCATGCGAAATCTACTTTTATGCTATCTCCTGATTTGGCCCTTATTACTGGCAGCCCAGCCGAATTTCCGGTTCGAACAGTTGCCTTCTGATATCGGCCCGCCGCATGGTGCGGTCAACTGTGCCATCCAGGATAGCCGCGGTATTTTATGGTTAGGTACCTGGTCGGGCTTGATCCATTACGACGGATACCGGGTCAAAACTTTTCACCAGGAAGCGGGCAATCCCACCGGTTTGCAAAGCGATCAGGTGACCGCAGTGCTGGAAGACCGTGCCAACCGCCTTTGGGTCGGCACGGTCAACGCAGGGTTTCACCACTTCGACCGGGCCACCGGACGGTTTCAGAACTACCGGTTTAATCCGGACGATGCCAACTCTCTCTCTGACAACGATGTATGGGGCCTTTTTGAAGACAGCAAAGGCTTTATCTGGATCGGCACCAAGAATGGATTGAACCGGTTTGATCCGAATTCCGGCGCATTCCTTCGAATATTTTCGACCGTTACAGGCCGGAACAGATATTCCGCCGATTATATTTATTCCATTTGTGAAACCCCCGACGGCTCCATTTGGTCGGCCACTTCGCGGGGATTGAACCGGATCAAATTCCAAAACTCCGGAAAGTACACCCTTCAACACTACGAACTCGACCCGGGCTCCGCGAATACGGAATTGGCCAATTTTATTTACCGGATCCGCCCAGCCCGGCTCGAATCGAACACGCTTTGGGTGGCCTCGAAGGCCGGTTTAAAAAAGATGCGGTTCAGTGATTCGGATCTCCTTTTTTTTCAGACCGCCGCCGCCTACCGTACCATACCCGGCGACCCGGCCAGCCTGAGCCATAATATTGTGTCCGATTTTTTGTGAGGAAGGCAATGGGCGCCTGTGGGTGGCCACGTACCATGGGCTGAACCTGCTTGACGCCCAAACCGGGCGGTTCTGCCGTTTTTTTGCTCAATCGGCCGAGCCTTTCAGCCTGAACAACGACTTTATACGTTGCCTTTTTCAGGACCGGACCGGTATCCTTTGGATCGGTACAGACAAAGGATTGAACAAGCTCAACCTTCGCCACAAGCCCTTTAAAGGCATCAGCCTGGATAACAACGGCAGTGCTGCCGGGAGTGTGGTCACCGGTATATCGGCGGGTACGGAGCCTGGCATCTTATGGATCAGTACAATCGGTGGCTTGCACCGTTTCGATACGCGCAACCTCCGCCTGCCCCCCGTGCATTATACGCTTGTGCCGCCTGAATTTACCGATTTCGCCAATTTTACTACGAATGTATGGCGCGACGCTGCGGGCTGGCTCTGGATTTTAACGCAGGGAGCCGGTCTGTTGCGCATCCGCGAAAGCGCACTCCCGGTAGCCGGCGGACGCGTCACTGGCCTGGAGCAATGGGTGCATAACGGTGGGCAGCCGTTTCTCAACGACAATTATGTGATGCAGATTTTCGACTCCGGGCACGAACGCATTTGGTTGGGTTTGTGGGATGGCGGCCTGGAGTTGTATGATCGCAACGCCAAGGCAATCCGGCATTTTCAAACTATCGGTGAACTCAACCTGATGGCCTTCCCGAACGTGGCGCTGGTGGAAACCCAGGAAGGCGACCGGAGGTTCCTGTGGGTCGGTACCCGGGGCAATGGCTTGCTCAAACTGGCCATTGATCCGGCAGGCAACGGCCTGCGGTTCGAACGGCATTTTCATTTTACGCCAGAACAAAAAGACTGCCTGAGCAACGATAAAGTAAACATGTTGCTGGTTGATAGCAAGGGCTGGTTGTGGGTATGCACCAGCGCCGGCCTTGATGTGCTCGAGCCCGGCGGCAGTTCGTTTCATTCGTTCACCCTGGAAGACGGTCTGCCCAACCTGGTGGTGCAGGGAATTGCCGAGGATGCGAATGGCCAATTTTGGGTTAGTACCCAAAACGGTATTGCACACCTCGTGTGGCAACACGGCCAAAAAAAAGCCCAAATCCGCACCTTCGACCTGTTTGATGGCTTGCAAGACAATTTTTTCTCCGCAAATTGCGCCTTCCGCTTGAACGACGGGCAGTTGGTTTTCGGCGGCGCCGAGGGCCTGAGTGTATTTACCCCTGGCGAAATCCGGACCGACAGTGTACCACCGTTGACGATTATGTCCGACTTTTTGTTGTTCAACCGTTCCGTACCGGTAGGGGTCATGGGCAACGGACGCCGGGTGCTGGCGAAAAATATTGCCGAAGCCCACGAAATCCGGCTTAAACATTGGGAAAACGTACTTTCCTTTGAGTTTGCCGCCCTGCACTTTGCCGAGCCGAAAAAAAACCGATTCGCCTACAAACTGGAAGGTTTCGACCAGGATTGGGTGTACACGTCGGCGGAAAAGCGTTTCGCACACTACACCAACCTGCCCTACCGCGACTATGTTTTCCGGGTGAAATCGGCGAATGGCGACGGTGTTTGGGGCGCGCCTGTAGCCCTGAATGTATGTGTGGCGCCGCCTTTTTGGCTGACCTGGTGGGCATATTTTTTCTATTTCATATTGTTCGTTGTGTCGTTATACGGCGTTTGGCGCATCACGCATTTGCGGGCAGAATTCCGCAACCGGTTGGCCTTCGAACGCCTGGAACGCGAAAAACTGGAAGAAGTCAATCGGTTAAAATTGCAGTTTTTTACCAATATCAGCCACGAATTGCGCACACCGTTGACCCTCATTGTCTCGCCGCTGGAACAACTGTTGCGCGAGAGCACAGCCAACCGCTCATTACATAAAACGTTCTTGATGATGCATCAGAACGCCGGCAAATTGCTGACAATGATCAGCCAGTTACTTGATTTCCGGAAAAGCGAGGCCGGGCTGATGCAGATACGGGCAGAAGAGATCGATCTGGTGGGATTCACCCACGAAATTACGCTGTCGTTCAAGCCACTGGCCCGGGAACACGCTATCGACCTGATTTTCAAACCCGAAAAAGCATCGTTCCGGACCTGGGTCGACCCCGATCAAATGGAAAAAGTATTGTTCAACCTATTGTCCAATGCCTTGAAATTTACGCCTGACGGCGGTATGGTCCGGGTCCATTTGCGCGAACAACCGGCCAGCAAATGTATTGAAATCGGTGTGGCGGATACAGGACCGGGTATTGTACCCGATGAAATGGAGCGGATATTCGATCCTTTTCATCAGGGCGTGCAACAGGCCGGGCGGGCGCATTTCGGCGGCACCGGCATCGGCCTGTCCCTGGCAAAAGCCATCGTGGAGCAGCACGGCGGATGTATCCGGGTGGCCAACGCCGACGGCGGCGGTGCGGTGTTTACGCTCGTCTTACTCCCGGGCAAGGGCCATTTTGCACCACAACAAATTGCCGAACCGGACCTCGCCGCAACCCGGGTGCAGCCGTACGCGCCGACGGCCCATACCGTATGGCCCGGCGAAGCGACGCCCAGCCCAACTACGGCCGCCACCCGCCGGTATTTGCTGCTGGTGGTGGAGGATAATGCCGACATCCGCGCGTACTTGCGCGAACAATTGCAACAGGAATACGATATCGCTGAAGCAGCCAATGGGGTGGAAGCCTTCGAAAAATCACTCCAACACCCACCCGATTTGGTGCTCAGCGATATTGCCATGCCTGAAATGGACGGCATCGACCTCTGCCGCAAGCTCAAATCGGATGTCCATACAAGCCATATTCCGGTCGTGCTGCTGACGGCGCGCACCTCGCTGATCCACAAAATAGACAGCCTCGAAACCGGCGCCGACGACTACATCACCAAACCCTTCAACCTGCAGTTATTACAGCTCCGCATCCGGAACCTGATCGATATCCGCGAAAAGTTGCGCCAAAAATTCAGCAAATCATTCGACCTCAGCCCCTCGGGCGTGACAGTGACCTCGCTCGACGAGGCGTTTTTACAGCAGCTCATCCAGGTGGTCGAACGGCACATGGACGAAAGCGAATTTTCGATCGACGACCTTGCCCGCGAAATTGCCATGAGCCGGATACAATTTTACCGGAAATTGAAAGCCCTGACCGGCAACACCCCGAATGCCTTCATCCGAAGTATCCGCTTGAAACGGGCCGCCCAGCTACTGGGCACCGGCCAGTTCAATGTGTCGGAGGTGGCGTACAAAGTGGGCTTCACCGATCTCAAATATTTCCGGGAGCGATTCCGCGAACAGTTCGGCATGGTACCGAGTGAATACGAAGGATAACGTGGAAAGTTATTGGTGACACGATGCTAAGCATCGTGTTCACAAATAACTTTCCATTTTGACGGCATCTTTTTAGCCCCGGCTTCGTTCCCAAAACAGTTATATAGTACACTATACGCCTGTTTTGTGGCCTTACCGGAACTAAAAATCTGCTCCCCAAAATGGAAAGTTATTTGTGACACGATGCTAAAGCCCAAATTCCAGCGCCGCCATTCCCACTTTGTCGCGGGTTTCCACCAGCAGCCAGTAAAGTCCGCCGGGCAAACCGGGCGGTAATTGAAGCGCGATAGACTGCGGCCCCGCGGAGAGCGGCTCCGAAAACAGACCGTGCAATTCCCGGCCGCTCTGGTCGAACAGCCGGACCGACACGGCTGCGGCCGACGGCAACTCAAACGCGACGAGCACCGGTCCCGTACTCGGGTTGGGATATAATTTCACCGGCAGGGCGTCGTGTACCAGCGGCGTGGCGCTGGCCAGGTCCTGTTCGGCTATAAAAACCAAATCCCACGGCAAGTCGGGCAAAGGCAGTGCCAGCGTGCCGCCGGTAGCGGTCGCCTGTGTGGTCGAATACAGTGCGCCGGTCAGGCAATTATAATACCGGACGCTGTACGGGCCGTTTTGCACATCGGATGCCGTCACAACGCCCCCGGATGCTTCGGGCGGCGCGCCGCCGTTGGTTTTGATATATTCGTGGTTGTAGCGATTATTCAACACCCATCCGCTGAGGTATTCCCGGTCTTCCGATCTCAATACGTAAGCGTCCAAAGCCGAGCCCAGGCCGGTAAAAAGATAGCCCGATATCAAAATCCAGTCCGTACCAGTGTTGTCCACCTTGATGGTATGGGGGCCGGATGGCACCGGGATGGCGTACGTTTGGTTGATTTGGGCGGCTTGTTCGAATACCTTGATACCATCGAGCCAAACAACGATCTTGGGGTTTTGCCCGGTGCTGCCCGCTGTTTTGACCCGGAATTGGCCGGCTTGCGGGTAGTTGGCCTGAAAGGTAGGCGGCCGCCGGTATTGCGTATTCCACTGGGCGCCGTATAAAAACGAACTCAGGGCGGCGCCGTCGGGCAGGAGCGTGCCGTCAGCCGCCAATTGGAATACGGTATCGGCCAAACCGCCCCAGGTCTGCACCGTTGGAGTGAGAAACAGGTCGGCCGGAACCCCCGACGTGGCGGCCGGCGCCGGCGCCAGGTTAGCGGAGTGGAAGGGTATTTCGCGGGCTAAGGCCGACACCGGGGCAAAATAGGGGTACAGGTTTCCGGGTTCGACATAGCTGTCCCACCACCAGATGGCCCCAGCTCCCATTCCACCGCTAAACAACGTTGCCCACAGCGAATTATGCAAATGAATACCGTCCGGATCGGTAGCGGTCAGGCTCGCGTTCGTCGTGTTCAGGCCAAACTCGCCGTTTAGCGTGGGTTTGCCGAAATCGCCCAGGTATTTGCGGGCGCCAGCTGCAAGCACCCGTTCCATGTTCGGCGTATTGATATAATAATGGGTTTGGGTAAAGTCGATGTCCAGCTGGTTCCAGGTTTGCGGATCGTAAAAATCCTGTGCGTAGCTGGTCGTAACGAGATGCTGGTAGGGATCGGTTTGTTTTAAAAAAGTCGACATTTCGCCATGCCAGTCAGCCACATCGTCGTTCCGTTGGGCAAACTGGTCCGTCCAGTCCACTTCGTTGAACAGTTCCCAGGCCAGGATACTGCGGGCATAGCCCCAGCGGGCCAACACGTAGCGCAGCCGGTTTTTCACGTGTGCGCGGGCAGCCGGGTTGGTAAAAAAATCCCAGGTGTTTGCGCAGGGGCCGCCGTTGTACGAATTGTAGGGGCTCTCGTTCCAGTTCGGGTTCACTTGCGATGATACCTGGCCGTGATGATGCAGGCAAAGCATGACGTAAACGCCGCGTTGGCTGCAATAATCGAACAGCCAATCCTGGTAAAAAGCATTGGTTTGTTTGTACTTGCGCAGTCCGGCATAACCGCTGTCGCCGTTCCGCCACTCGATGCCCAGCCCCCAGCTACAATGCCACAGGCGAAAAAAGTTGCCGCCGTTATCCGCCAGTTTTGTCACCCACTTATTAAAATCCAGGTAGGCATTCCCGTTTTGCCAGCCGATATTCTCGCCGACCGGGATATACGCTGTGCCGTCGTCGAGTTGCAGGTAGTTGGTTTGATTACTCCGTACGAAGCCCTTGTTTTGGGGAGTACCGGGCGGTATGGCAGTGAACGACTGTTCCGGGTAGTTACCCGTGCCCGACGCGTTGGTGCAGCTGAGCTGGCAGGTCCAGGCGCCGGCCTGGTCGGGGGCGAACCGGAGCCGGAAACCACCCGGGCCGGCCGGTGTGAGGGCGCCGGTTTGGGTATTCAAACTGTAGTCCTGCATAAAGAAGCCCTCCGCCTGGTGGGTTTGACCGCCGGGGCCAGTAAAGATGGCGCTCACCCGGATATCGTCGTAGTCATACGGATTCGACCAGTTGGCTGCCACGGTGATCCTGAGTTCGAATTTTCCCCATTGCTCTACCGTTGGCGTGGTGGTTTCGACAGCGGTAATCACGGGGGGCTGGGCGGTCAGGGTTGGCAGTGCCAACAGGGAAGAAAGAACAGTTTGGTAGAACTTGCGCATAGGCGAAGGTATATTCCGGATACGGGACGACGTGTATTTTGATTCTGAAAAAACCTCCCGCCGTGCCCGCAGGAGCTTGTTACACAAAAGAACGCCGGGCCGGCCGGGGGCAGGGGAGGCATTTTGCTCAAACATGGGGGTTGTTTTTTGCATACGGCTCCAAAAATTGGCAATCAGCCACTTTTGAAAAATTTACCCCTCCTGATTGAGCAGTTTGCCCCCCAGATATTCGGAACAGTAAAATCATCTTTGACGGCGCTGCTGCTTTGGCGGGCAATTCACTCAAACCAGATTTATTCGTATGATGCAACAATTTACCTTTCAAACGAGGTGGCGGTTGTCAGCAATGCTCGCATTGCTGTGCCTGACCACCGTCCTTTCTGCGCAAACCGTGCGTGGAAAGGTGACTGACGAATCGGGCGCCGGCCTGCCCGGCGTCACGGTACGCGTAGTGAATGTATCCGACCGCGGAACGACGACCGATGCCCTCGGCGCCTACACCCTGCCTGCCGCTGTGGGCGAACGGCTTCAGTTCGTTTACACCGGCTATGAATCGCGCATCATGACGGTGCCGGCCGACGGCTCGCCGGTGGATGCCGTCCTTCAACCCCTGAGCACGGTATTGAGCGAAACGGTGGTGGTGGGCTACGGCACACAAAAACGAAGCGACCTCACCGGCTCGGTGGCTTCCGTAACGGGCGACCAGCTGCGCAGCAGCGTCACCACCAACCTGGACCAAGCCTTGCAGGGCCGGATCGCCGGTGTGCAAGTGACGCAAAACTCCGGGCAACCCGGCGGCGCAACCTCCATCCGCATCCGGGGAGCCAACTCGATTACCGGCTCCAACGAACCGCTGTACGTGATCGACGGCATCCCCTTTCAGGGCGACGGCGCCGCCGTACAAGGCTTCGATTGGGCGGGGGGCGCCAACGGCCAAAACCGCGTAAACCCGCTAGCGGCGATCAATCCGCAGGACATCGTGAGCGTCGAAGTATTAAAAGACGCCTCGGCAACGGCCATTTACGGCGCACGGGCAGCCAATGGCGTGGTGCTCGTGACCACCCGGCGCGGCAAAAAAGGCGAGTCCAAAATTTCATACAACGGTTACTACGGCAGCCAGTCGACGCCCCAAACCCTGGATATGATGAATCTGCAACAATTTGCCGACTATCAGCTGCAGATTTCCAACGACCTCGGCCTGCAACCCAACCAGCGCTATCTCGATCCGACCTTGCTCGGCGAAGGCACCGACTGGCAGGAGGAGATCTACCGAACGGCCGGCATGGCCAATCACCAGCTCTCCATCAGTGGAGGAACCGACAAGATGCAGTATGCGATTTCCGGCGGCTATTTCCAGCAGGATGGTATCATTCTCGGCTCCAGCTTCGACCGGTACAGCACCCGCATCAACCTCGATATTCAGGCAAAAGAATGGTTCAAAGTGGGCGGATCCTTCGCTTATGCCAATACCGGCGAGAAAATTACCATCTCCGACGGTGGCGACGGGATTATTTCTCAGGCTCTGATGATGCAGCCCGATGTGCCCGTACGCGACCTCGACGGCAATTATGCAGGCCCGGAAGCCAATTTCAGCGCTGCCAGCTACAACCCGGTGGCGACAGCCCTGCTGCGCAACAATACCCTGGACCGGCAGCGGCTGATGGGTAACATTTTTGGCGATCTTCGCTTGTTCCGCAATCTGACGTTCCGCTCGGAAATCGGATTTGACGACAATCACTCGCTCAACAAAGCCTTTCACCCCACCTACAAATGGGGCGTATTGGTCAACACCGAAAGCCGCCTGCTGCAGCGCGAAGAATCGTCGTTTTTCTGGATATGGAAAAATTACCTGACCTGGAATGTCTTCGACACCGACGCCCATAAACTGACCGCCATGGCGGGCCAGGAGGCGCAAAAAGGCTCGTGGCACGGCTCGTCCGTCACCAAACGCAAACTCCCCAGCAACGATATTCAGGAGATCAGCCAGGGTGAAACCGCCGTGCCACCCACCGGCTGGCGCGATGCAGCCAGTATCGCATCCTATTTCACCCGCCTGAATTACAGCCTGTTCGACCGTTATTTGTTTACGTTCACCCTGCGCGCCGACGGCTCTTCGAAGTTTGGCCCGGAAAACCGCTGGGGATATTTCCCTTCCGGGTCCTTGGCCTGGCGCATCGGGGAGGAGCGCTTCATGCGCGGCCTGAACACCAACCTGAAACTACGCCTCGGCTATGGCGAAACCGGCAACCAGGCCATCCCTAACTACCTCTACGGATCGTCCATCCTCACTATCAACTCGCCTTTCGGCACGGCATACCGGCAGGAAAAAATCTCCAACCCACAACTCAAGTGGGAAGCTACCCGCCAGTACAACGTCGGTGTAGACTTCAGTGTACTGAACGGCCGGATCGACCTGACGCTGGATTGGTATAACAAACGGACCTCGGATATGCTGCTGCAAATCAACGTGCCGAGCTACCTGGGCGGATCGGACTGGCTCGACATCCAATCGCCCTATGCAAATGTCGGGAGCCTGGAAAACAAAGGCATCGACTTTTCCATCACCACGCACAACGTGGCCAGCCGGAATTTCCAGTGGAATACCAACCTCACGTTTACACGCAACCGCAACAAAGTGATCGAACTCGACAAACCCGACGCCTTCTTCCTGCGCCGCTTGTATTGGTACAGCGAATTCCAGTCGGCAACCCGTACCGTAGTCGGCGAACCACTCGGCCAATTTTACGGCTATGTCACGGAAGGTATTTTCACCGACGAAGCCGATATCAAGAACCACGCGCTGCAGGTACCCACGCCGGGCGCCGACGGCAAGAACCCGGTGGATAAACGCACCGGCGTCTGGATCGGCGATATCAAGTTCAAGGATTTGAACGGCGACGGCGTCATCAACACGGACGACCAAACCTTCATCGGCAACCCGAATCCAGACTTCACCTTCGGCTTCAATAACGATTTTTCGTATAAAAACTTCGACCTCACAGTGTTCATCACCGGATCGCAGGGCGCCGATATCCTCAACTACTCCCGGGTGCTCACCGAAGGCATGACCAATGTGTACAGCAATCAGGCAGCCTCGGTGTTTAACCGGGCACAATACCGCCTGATCGACCCGAACGGTTCGGATACCGATCCGGCGAATGTCGTGCTCGCCAACCCGGGCACGGATATCCCGCGGCCGACCACGACCGACAACAACCGCAATAACCGCATGAGCGACCGCTTCATCGAAGACGGCTCCTATGTGCGGATACAAAATGTGCGCCTCGGCTATGCATTGCCCCGCAGCCTGACCACGCGGTTTAAGATCGAAAAACTCCGGATCTATGTGAATGCGCAAAACGTGTACACGTTCACGAATTATTCCGGCCTGGACCCGGAAATCGGCGCCTTCAACCAGGACCCGCTGCTGCAAAACGTGGATATGGGCCGCTATCCGTCCCCAAGGGTATGGACGTTCGGCATCGATGTGGATTTTTAAAATGATGGATGCCTTTCCTTTTCGAAGGGATGTAATATTTATCATCCATCCTCCCTTGCCGCTGTTGTCGCCGTCCTCGCGGACAACACCAGACCGGCAGCATGTTTGAAAAATAGTTGTTGGCGAGGATTCCAGCAATGGCAAATACAAAAAATATGAAATTGAAATATCTGTTCTCGATACTCTTCGTGCTGTCGATGAACGCGTGCAGCAAAGAGTTTCTCGAAATACCGCCTGTGGACCGGTTGACGGCAGACAACTTCTACCGGAATGCTTCGGACGTGCGCGCGGCCACTGCCGCCCTGTACGGAGTGCCCTGGTTCGATTTTAACGACAAGTTTTTCTGGCTGACGGGCGACTGTATGTCGGGGAACATGTACTACACATACGACCAGGAAGGGCAGTTCTTTTACTTTTCTTTTACCCCCGGCAATGCCCACTTGTCGGCGGGCTGGAAGGGGATTTACCGGGTCGTTTCCTATGCCAATTCCATTATCAACGACATGCCGCGCATTGCCGAAAACAACGGCGTATCCCGCGGGGTTATCGACGGCGCAATCGCCGAAGCGCGTTTTATGCGCGGCACAGCCTATTATTTCATCGCCGAATATTGGGGCGAAGCGCCCATCGTTGAAAACGCCGGCGCCCTGGTGGCAGCCAACGACCTGATCCTCCCGAAAAACACGAAGGCCAACTTGTATGAGTTCGCCCGCCGCGATCTGGCCTTTGCCGCCGAAACACTGCCTGCTTCCGACGGAGCCGGCCGCGTCACGCAATGGTCGGCAAAAGGTATGCTGGCCAAATTGCACCTGACCATGGCGCAAAACCTGGGCGACAGCAAATCAGCCGAAAACTTTGCAAAAGCCCGCGATTACGCAGCAAAGTCATCGAAACGAGCGGCCTTTCGCTTATGACGGACTACGCCAACTTGTTTAAGATAGAAAACAACAACAACGCCGAATCGCTGTTTGCCCTCCAATGGATGGAAGGCGCTTACGCCTTCGGCAACAGCCGCCAGGCCAATTGGGCGCGCAGCAGCCTCGTCACCGGAAACTCCGAATGCTGGGGTGGCGGCAAATGCGCGACGTATAATTTTGTACAGGAAGTGGAAAACGGCGACAAACGCCAGCCGGCCATTTTTATGGCGCCGGGCAATCACTACCCGGAAATCAATAAAGCTGCCGGGGGGTACACATACCATATCGTCTCCCGCGATCCGGCTAAACCTGATGTGGTGGTGGAAGGCGCCGCACCCGTGCTCAACAACCTGAAAAAGTACATCGTCGGCAGTGCCGATGATACGGGCGACAAGGTTTCTACGGGACAGGCGACCGCCATCAACCAGTATATCCTCCGGCTGGCGGATGTGTACCTGGTGTACGCCGAAGCCGTGCTGGGATCTGCCGCTTCGACCAGCGACAACAAGGCTTTACAGTATTTCAATGCCGTGCGCACCCGGGCCGGCCTCGCGGCAAAAACGGAGATTGCGTTTGCCGACATCCTGCACGAACGCCGCGTGGAATTTTGCATGGAAAGTCTGTTTTGGCTCGATTTGAAACGCTATTTCTACCGCGATTCGGACGGCGCCCTGGCCTACCTTTCCGGTCAGGAGCGGGAGTATACTTTTTACCGGGACAACACCCCGGGCGCAGCCGACGAGAACACGGTGGCTGGCTACATCCTGCAAACCCAACCGCCTATCCCCGTTACGGCAGGGCAAATGAACCTGCCCATTCCGGCTGCCGAGGTTGCTGCCAACCCCAAACTGGCCCCCGGCGCCCCGGCAGAAGAGTACGTGTTTAATTAAGTTTGTACATCAAAAAATGAAAATTCAATGAGATACCTCATCATATACGGCTCTTTGCTTGCCTCCCTGGCGATCATAACCGGTATCGGCGCCTGCAAAAAGGATGATTCGACCGTGAGTAATGAACCCCCGGTGGTGCATTACATCCGCTCGACCGACCCCGGCAAATCCGACTCGTTGCTCATCGGCAGTTTTATGGGCAGCCTCATCGCTATCGTTGGCGAAAACCTGAACAGCACCCGCGAATTGTGGTTCAACGACCAGCAAGCAGTGCTGAACCCGACGTATATCACCGAAAAAACCATTTTGGTGAACGTGCCGAGTACCGTGCCCGGCACCGTGACCGATAAAATCCGGTTCGTGACGGCCAACGGTTCCGAGTACTTTTACGACTTCAAGGTCAATGTGCCCGCCCCGCAAATTAACAGTATCAAGTGCGAATTCGTCCCTGACGGCGGCACGGTGGTGCTCGAAGGCGATTTCTTTTTCGATCCGAAAGTCCTTTTCCCCGGCGACCTGGAAGGCCAATTGACCCTGGTGGAAAAGACAAAAATTGAAGTGACAGTGCCGGCCGGCGCCGGCGCCGGGCCCATCACGGTACAAACGAATTTCGGCAAGGTCAAGTCCAAATTTTACTTCCGCGACGACCGCAACGTTTTGCTCGATTACGATACCCGGATGCACGAGACCTGGACGGCTCCCGTCGGCAACAGCGACCCGTCGGGTTGTGCCGGCAATTACGCCTTTTTCAAAAGCAGCGCCAACGGAGCCTGGCAATGGGCAAACGAACTGACGATGCAATACTGGGCGCCGCGGGGACGTGGCAACGTGCCGGTAGCCGTAGGCTCCAAAGACGATCTGGTCCTCAAGTTCGAATGCAATGTGCCCATTGAATGGCGCGATGTCCGTATGGAAATTTTCTTCGGGCCGTATGCCGATGACCACGGACGCGATCACCCGAACACGGCCTTCGCCCGCTGGCAACCCTGGCTGAACGGGCCGTTCAAAACCGACGGCTGGATTACCGTATCCATCCCGCTCACCGAATTCAAATATGGCAAAGACGACCCGGCCGATGACCCGAACGGCAGCAAATCCATCACAAACCTGTCGGCGCTGACCAACGTAGTGATGATGCTGTTCGGCCCCGCCAACGGGCCGAACCCCGTGCATATTGCCTTCGATAACGTGCGGATTGTACCGAAAGATTAAGCGATTTTCCGTTTGCGGTTTTGGGTGCTGTTCCACCCAAAACCGCATCCCGCATTTTGTAAATCGTAAATTAAAATCAAAAAGATCATGCCCAATATATTCAAACTTACATGGCTCCTGTGCCTCCTGCTTGTCGCAATAGCGTTCAACGGCTGTAAAAAAGACGACGGACCCAGCGACGACATCGCGCTCAACAGTTTCGGCCCATCGCCTGTTTTGCGCGGGGGCGACCTGCGGTTTATAGGCGAAAACCTCGACAAGGTGACCGCCATTATACTCGCCGACAACGTAGAGGTCAATACGTTTAAAAGCAAATCCGCCGACCTGATCGTAATTACGGTACCCGACGCAACTGTCAACGGCAAGGTCACGCTCAGAACGCCGCAGGGCGACATTACCACCAAAACCCCGCTCACTATTTCGGAGCCGATCACCCTCACAGCCTTCAACCCGGCCAAAGCCCGGCCCGGCGAAAAGATCGCCCTCGAAGGCACCTACCTGAACCTGATTGAGGAGGTCATTTTTGCCAATAAAAAATCGGTGGCGCGTTCGGCGTTTGTAAGCCAGTCGAAAACGAAAATCGAAGTCAATGTCCCCGACGATGCGCAAACAGGGCTGATCGTCCTGTCCAATGGCCTCGCCGACCCCATTTTGGTCGAATCGGCTTCGGCCCTGGAGGTAACGCTTCCCGTGGTTACGCAGTTGTCGCCAACACCCGTCAAGGCCGGCAGCACCCTGACGATCGAAGGCGCCGACCTCGATTTGACGAAATCCGTAGCGTTTAACGGCGGCGCGAAGGTTACGGCATTCACCAGCCAGACGGCGGCAAAAATCGAACTCACCGTGCCAGCCAATGCCAAAGACGGCAATCTGCGGCTGGCGGTCGCCTCGCTTGTCGAGGTCACCACCACCCAGGCCGTTGAAATGAAAGTACCTTCGATTTCAGGTATCGCGCCGAACCCAGCCAAAAACGGCGGCGATATCACCGTGACGGGCGACGACCTTGACCTGGTGACTGGTGCAACCTTCGGCGGTGGTAAAACGGGCGTCCTGCAGGGCGGTACGGCCACCCAGATCAGCATCATGGTGCCGGACGACGCCAGCTCGGGCTCCCTCACGCTGCACACCGCTTCCGGCAAATCAGTCACTTCCGGCGCCGTATTGGATATGGTAAAACCGGTGGTTTCCGGCATGGCGCCGCTTGATATCCAGTTTACCAAGGAATTGACCATCACAGGCAACCACCTTGACCTGGTCGCGAACGTGAAATTCAGCGGAGGAACCGAAGCTACGCCCACGAGTGCGAGTTTGAATGAAGTGAAAGTAAACGTACCGGTCGGCACCGCATCGGGCGTCATTACCCTGGTAGCCAAAAACGGCGATGAAGTGCCTTCCGCACAATCGTTGAATATCCTGCCATCCACGTCGGCAACGATCACGGCCATGCCCATTCAGGCCAAACCGGGCGAGCTGATCAATATCGAAGGAGTCAACCTGGACGAAGTGACCGAAGTTGTTTTCCCCGGAAACGTAGCGGCCACAATGTACGGGCTAAAATCCGCCGCACTCATCCAGGTAGTCGTGCCGATGAATGCCAAAAAAGGTGTCGGTACCCTGACGCTCATCACGGTCAATAACGAACAGGTCATTTCACCGCCCATCAATATTCAGGGCGTCGACCCGGTGGCCGACCCGGCCCTGGTATTTTTTAATTTCGACAACCTCGGCCTTTGGTGGGGCGACACGGGCGGCCCCGAAAACGACCCCGCTCTCACCCTGGACGGCTCGAATTATTACCGGGCAAACAAGGACTGCAACGGCTGGACCGGCTTCTTCTGGCGCAATGGTGCGAACAACTTCCCCGGCGCCATCATCGGCACCAACGTAGCCAATTACAACCTGAAATTCGATGTCAACGTGCTTGAACCCATCACCGGCGGCGAATTTGCCTGGCGCCTGAAGGGTTCGTCGGGCGATTTCTGGTATCGCTGGAAACCCTGGGAATCGAGCGGCAGCTACAAAACCGACGGCTGGATTACCGTTTCTGTGCCTCTCACGGCCTTCTCCGACGGCGCCAACAGCATCGCCGACCTCAATACGATCACCGAGGACTTCGGCGTGGCGTTTAACGCCGGCGCTTCGAAAGTGAATGTTTGTATCGATAACGTACGCTTTGAGTTAAAATAAACTTTTTAGAACATGGCTGGTTAATCCCGGACGCATAGTCATTGTGGTGGGGGTGTCCATCCGGCACACCTCCATCGGCTATGCGGCTCCGGCGGATCTTTTCTGAACCAACAGATAAACTTCACGCTTACTCGTATGCTTTCTTTTAAGGCACAGCGGTTCGTATGGCTGGTGGTCATTGGCCTTACGGGCTGCTTGTCCGGGCTGCTGTTCGGCCAATCCCAGCCGGCGGCATCGGACCCCCTTGCCACGAAAAAGACCCGCGCTTTGTTTGCCAATTTGTACCAGATGGCCGGGCAAAAAATCCTGTTCGGCCACCAGGATGACCTGGCTTACGGCGTCTACTGGAAACAGGAGGCCGGCCGCTCCGACGTACAAGAAACCTGCGGCAGTTACCCGGCAGTTTTTGGCTGGGATTTAGGCAGCCGCTTCGGGCCCGGCCAAATGGCTAATATCGATTCCGTCCGTTTTTACGACATGAAACAACTCATGCGCGACGCATATGGTATGGGTGGTGTAAATACCTTGAGCTGGCACCTGGACAACCTCGTCAGCGGCGGCAACGCCTGGGATACAACAGCCGCCGTGCGCGAACTGCTGCCGGGCGGCAAACACCACGACCTGCTCTTGCAACAGCTCGACGGTATGGCCGAACTCTTCCGAAGCCTGAAAACCCGCGGCCTGTTCAAAAGCCCGATACCGGTTATTTTCCGCCCCTGGCACGAACACACCGGACACTGGTTCTGGTGGGGTTCGAAAAGCTGTACGCCGGAGGAATATAAAGCGCTGTTCCGGTTTACGGTCGATTATTTGCGGAATATAAAAGGTATTCACAACGTACTCTATGCGTATTCGCCAGATGTTTTCGAAGACAAGGAACACTATTTGCTGAACTATCCTGGCGATGAGTATGTGGATATATTCGGGCTCGACTACTATTACCGTCCGCACAATCTCGATAGCATCCGGGCGGATTTGCCACGAAAGCTCGCCCTGCTCTCCGATCTGGCCGCCGAACACAGAAAAATTCCGGCATTTACAGAAACTGGTTTCGAAGCCATACCCAGTGAAAACTGGTGGACCCAAATGTTGCTCAGCCAGGTCCAAACTGCGCGTATCGCCTACCTGCTTGTATGGCGAAATGCGAATAATGCCTCCAAGCCCGGGCATTATTACGCGCCCTTTCCCGGCCAACGCAGCGCAAAGGATTTCATAGCGTTCAGCCGCAGCGATCTGATGTTATTTCAGGATAAACTACCCAACTTGTACAAAAAGCCCAAACCGGTCAAAGTTAAACCGGAGCGCACCGCTGCTTCCCGCTTGTATTAAATGGCATATCAAAAAAATACCCGTCGTGCCGAAAAGGTGTTTGAAAGGTTAATGCGACGATCATTTTTTTCACCAACTGAAACCATCTCCGACGTATGCAAACGTTGGCCCCCCCTGACGCCGCACGACGGCTTGATGTTGCGCCTGGTCAAATCAAAATGATTCGTTTATGAAAAGTGTTTGCTTTTTCCTGCTCCTTTGCGGCCTTGTACCCTACCTGCTTGCCCAATCTGCCGGCTCGCCCTTTATCCGGCTCGATCAGTTCGGCTACCTGCCGACGGAAAAAAAGGTGGCTGTTTTGGCCGATCCGGTGGCAGGGTTCGACGCGGCCTTGAGTTTTACCCCCGGTAATACGTATGAGGTGCGACGTGTATCCGATGGGCAGCCGGTCTTTTCCGGCGCCACGGTGGCCTGGAAAAACGGCGTCACGCATACCCAATCCGGCGACCGGGGCTGGTGGTTTGATTTCTCGGCCCTCAGCACCCCGGGGGAATATTACCTGTTTGATGTCGCTCAGGGCATTTCCTCCCACCCGTTCAGGATCGACGAGGGCGTGTACCGGGATGTGTTGAAACAAGCCGTGCGCACCTATTTTTATCAACGACTCAATTTTGCCAAACAAACGCCCTTTACCGACTCGAAATGGACGGACCTTGCAGCCTTTGATGGCGCCGGTCAGGATAAGGAGGCGCGAAGCCGGTGGGCGAAAAATGACCCAGCCACCGCACGGAATCTACGCGGCGGCTGGATGGATGCCGGCGACGTGAACAAGTATACCACTTTTGCCGAAGGCGCCGTATTGCAACTGCTGGAAGCATACCGACGCAATCCGGCGGCATTTACCGACGATTTCAATATCCCGGAAAGCGGCAACGGTATTCCGGATCTGCTTGACGAACTGATATGGGAGCTCGATTTTCTCAAACGTATGCAGGACGCGACGGGAACTGGCGGTTTCCTGCTCAAGGTCGGGGTGGATAATTACAACGACATTTCGCCGCCGAGCCTCGATACCAGGCCGCGGTATTACCTGCCCGAATGTACTTCGGCAACCCTGGCGGGTTGTGCGATGTTCGCTATGGCAGGCGTTGTGCTCGCCCAAACAGGCGATCCCGCACTCCAGACCTACGCAGCTGATTTGGTCGCCCGGGCGCAAGCAGCCTGGCAACGGGCGACGGTTTCAACAGCCAATTTCACGCAATTCGAATCGGCCTGCGACGACGGCGATATAAAAGCCGGCGATGCGGACCGCGACGCACTGACGCAATTGGAAAGCGCCCTGATAGCGGCAATTTACCTGTACGAAGCGACGGATAACGCCGCATACCAGCAGTTCACGGAATCCAAATACACCCAAACGCGCCCCATCTCCAGCACTTGGTGGGGGCCCTATCAGGCGCCTTTGCAGTATGCTTTGTTGCGTTATGCCGGCTTGCCTGGCGCCAACGCGAATGTGGCGGCCACCATCCGCAACCAAAAAGCCGCCATGAATTACGCGTTTTCCATCGATACCTATGCTGGCCAAACCGATCTTTACCGGGCCCACATGGATGACTGGGCGCACCACTGGGGTAGCAATTTGGTGCGAGCCAACTGCGGCACCTTGAATATGGATTTTATATACTTCAGCCTGAATCCCGCGCAAAGCGCCGCCTACCGCGAAGTGGCCGCGCAATATCTCCACTGGTTGCATGGCGCCAACCCCCTGGGCATGGTGATGCTTTCGAATATGTATGCTTTTGGCGGAGACTGGTGTGCCAATCAGATATACCACACCTGGTTTGGCCACAATACCCTGTACGATCATGCGCTGTTTTCGCCCAGAGGGCCCGCGCCGGGTTACCTCACCGGCGGACCGAACAAAGATTTCTCCTATACCCAACTTTCGCCACCAGCCAACCAACCGCCACAGAAATCATACCTCGACTTCAACGACGGCTGGCCGCAAAGCTCCTGGGAAATTACGGAGCCCGCAATTTATTACAATGCTGCCTACATCCTGTTGTTGTCCAATTTTACCTATGCAGCGCTGGTACCAGCCTGGGAAGTACCCGTAGCGGCACGTCCATTTGAGTTGCGCCCTAACCCGGCGTCATCTTCGGTGCAGCTCAAATTCTCCGACGGCCGCAGCCGGGTCGTCCGGGTGGTCAATGCCAGCGGCCAGGTGATCGAAACGTTCAAAACCATCGAGAATCAAATAACCCTGGACATAAAACACCTGCCATCCGGCGCCTATCGCATCGGCGCAGACGGTGTGTGGAAGCAAATGGTGAAGCTATAGGCGGCGCGCTCAATACAGCGCCATGCTGAACTTCCGCCGGTACGCCTGCGTGAGCGGGTGGTGTTCGCCGAACAATCGAAACAGCGCTACGGCAGCCCGACGTGGCAGGGCGTTCCCGAAGGTTTTATCGGCCGATACGGCATGGATCAGGCGCTGCAGGGTTGTTTCAGCGGCGGCCTCGGCCAAGGCATTGCGCGCGGCACGCAAGGCGTCGGCAACCGGCACGCCGACGCCGGAAAACTCCATCAGTTCGACCAGGGTAAGCACGTCGGTTGCCGCTTCGTGGTATTTATCGCCTGGCTGGATTCCGGCTACCAGCGCCTTGGCTGCAACCGGGTCGCGAACGACCGAATACCGGGCCAGTGCGATTTTGGCATCCCGCCGGCCGGGATGCTCCAGCAGGAAGGCCTCCAGCGGTTCAGTCAGCGTGTCGTCCGGCCAGCCATTAGCCTGGGCCAGTATAGCTTCGAGCGCCTGGGCTTCCGGATCGGGTAAATGTTCTTCCAGCCAGCGCTCGAGCATGGGTCGGGTGAGCGCCCCGGTGAATTCATCAATCATCCGGCCCTGATGAAAGAGTTTGACATTGGGGATGCTTCGAATCCCGTAGCGCGCTGCGAGGTCCTGGTGTTCTTCCGTGTTGACTTTTACCAGCGACCAGCGGCCCTGTTGATCGCGTTCCACAGCCTCCAGTACAGGCGTAAGCATACGGCAGGGGCCGCACCATTCGGCCCAGAAATCGACGAGAACCGGCACGTCGTGACTACGCTCGATCACCGCTTTTTGAAAATCCATACGGCAGTTTTTTTCCTTTTATGGGTACAAAATTAGAGCCGGAGAGCCAAATGGCACTTGTATTTTACAGGGATAGTGCGGTGTTAATTGAGGGTATCGCCAGCAGCGGCCAGATAAAGCACTATTCCTCCTGATGCAGATCATTGCACAACCAGCCGGTCAAGCTGACTTTGCGCCGGAAAAAGGATTAGGCAGGGGCTGCAGGTGTGTGTGTGCATTTTGCCGGATTGTCATGCAAGTGTCCTGTTTTTTTACAGCACGAATCAATTTAGAATTTACATTTGCGCTCAACCAATTTCGGCTTTAATCATGAAACCGTCATCCCACCGATTTTATATATCCATGCTGGTCAGCAAGCGGTACAAGTCGCTGGCCCGGATGGGACGCCTGAAGTACTGGGCGACAGGGTGCAATTTCTGTACGGCAGTAATGACGATCATCTCTTTGCCGGACTGAAGAACGGTTGCACCTTATGGCTCGTGTGTTCTTTTCCCGACCGGCTGCCGGCGCTGGTTGATTTTCCCGCCTATTGCCTGGGTTCTGTCATCACTTGAATATCAATGCGCGTACTGGTGGCGCCACTGGCGTTGATCACCTCCACCGATGGGAGCGCCGATTGTCCGTCGCGGATGCGTATTTGTTCCCGGATAAATGGCGTCTCAGCGCTGACCGTGACGGCCGTATAACCGGAAAAAAGCTGCAGTTTGTATCCTGCGGGGCCGGCCCTGACGCTTATGTCCAGGCCGTCCGGGCTCCGCACGAAAAAGAGCTGACCGCCGTTTGCCAGCGCTTTACCGCCCTGCATCGAAAAAAAAGGAAGCACGCTGCGCAGTGCCGCCGAATCGGATGTTTCCACTTCGCGGGCGCCGGGCTTGAAATACCGTTTCCCGTCGGGGGTGGCGATTTGTTCCAACACGACGCCCTGGCCGAACAGAAACAATTTGCTTGCCGCTTCGATGCCGTCGGCAAAAAGGGATTGCGGCAGGCGGTCTTTGTTGCGCATAATAGAAAACGGCACGATCATAATATTGCCCGAGGTTTCCACCGGGCCCGATGAAACGCCCGTCCATGGACACACACAGGTATCCGCCATGTCGAAACTCCAGGCGCCGTCGCTGCTGTTGATCTGGACGAAGTTGTTTCCGTTGGTGTACCAGTCATGTCCTTCTGACCCCGGTTTGTTGAAGGGGCGGTTCACGTCATAAACGTACATTCTTTTATTGCCGGCGCCATCTACGGTGATATGATAGGGAAGCAACGCGTGCGACTCCGCCACATCAACCAATCCTTTTGTTATGCAAAGGATCGTGTAATCTTTTTTAGCGTCGTAGTACCGGTACTGGTCATAGGCATAGTTGCCGTCTCTGTTTTTATTCGCCGCGATAATGTCCAGCAGGTGGGACACCACCCGGAAATTGAGGATATGACCCTGTAACATCTGAATCGAATGCAGCAGGCCGTCGCTGGCTGGTTCCCGGTATTCACCGCCGGCATACTTGCGCGGGTATTGGCTGGCAGGGGCGCAGAAGCCGTCGTGGCCGCCATACCGGAGTAATTGAAGCGCCATAAGGCTCATACCGAAGCAGTGGCCCGTATTGAGCATTTGTGAAAAAACATTGTCATAGATGACCTGATCAAAGACAAAAGCCTGGTCGTAGGTTGGCGCAATGCCGATATAGGCTTCGCGAAACAGGTCCCACGTGCTGGTGGAATCTCTGAAATTTTCAAAATGCCAGGTGTTGACGCGCACAAAATTTGTGTCCTGGCCGTATGCCGGGGTGGAGAAAAAAGCCTTGCCGGCAATAAAGAGCAGTATATTGAAAACGATGTGTTTCATCGGTCTGACTTGTTTTGTTCATGGGTTCGGGTTCAATTCCATTTCTGCCGCAGGCGTTATTTCGGACATTTTACCGTCGCGGTGCACTATGGCGAGTTTGTACCAGTATTTGCGGCCTTTCACCACTTGTTTGTCGAGAAACGTATTCGCCGTCAGGAGCGAGGTGGCCTGGATAAACGGCCCGGTGGCGTCGAGGCTTTTATACAATACAAAACCCCGGTGTCGACTGATGTCGAAGGCGGGCAGCCAATGCAGCCGTATGCCGCAGGTGTCGGGTTGCTGCGTCAGGGTTTCCAGCAGCGGTGCAGCGCCGGGCCGGGTTTTAAAGGTGAAGGTGCTCGCTGCCACGGCCCGGTCCAGCGGCCCTTCGTTACCGTCGTAATCGATGCCCACGACCTTGTACCAGTACACCCGGTGCTTTTCCACGCCGCTGTTTACGAGAAACCCGCGGCTCATGGCATCGGTGGCTTCCACCGGAATGAGGTCGCATGTCGAAAAGCCTAAGGGCTGCTGGTAGGGCTCCGTCAGGCTTACCGGCGCCACCGGCGGGCGTTCCACGGTCATGCCGCCGATCCATCTGAAATCGCCTGGCGGAGGTTCCACCTGCGGGGTGATTTCTTCGGCGCGGTAAACGTGGTAGGCGCGGGTGTCCGGTGTCGGCGGTGCGATCCATTCCACCCGGGTCGCCGCGTCGCGGGCAAATAGTCCGGAAATCAGGGCCGGTTCGGGCGGCGTTTTGTCGCGCAGGCGCTCGCAGACGATCTGCGTACGTTCGGCCGGATTGGGAAACGGGAAATCGCCGCTGCGGTTGCCCGATTTATCCACGGCTTTGATCCAGTACGCATAACACACCGGCGAACCCGGCGGGATAGTGCGGTCGGTAAAGGCCGGGTGATTTTGCGCCAGGGCCCGTTCAAGCGAATCTCTGGTGATCTCGCCCAAGAAAACGAAGGGGCCGCTGCAGGGCAGCGGCGGGGCGCCGGTGTTCCGCGACGCCAAACTGTCGCGGCACGGAGGGCAGTTGGGGTCGCGCGGTTGCTCCGGTTCCGGGCAGGGTACCCACTCGCCATAGTGGCAATAGCTCCGGTACACCTGGTACAGCTGAATATCCGGCTCGGTATTTTGCGCCCAGCGCAGTTCGATGCGCTCGTCGAAGCCGGAAGCCGTCAGGCCGGCGGGGATGCCGGGTTTGGTGATATCCTTTAGCGTAGCGCGGAATGCCGCCGACCAGCGGCTGATATTCCCGGCATTGTCTACAGCCCGGATGCGGTACCACCAGCTGCGGTCGCCGTATTGCGCCCGCAATCCAGCTGCATGGTCTTCAACGCTGGTCATCTGCACGGGCTCGCTGCCCCCGGGCGCCGGCACGGGCATACCGGAAACCAGCGCCGAAGCCAGCGAGTCCGGGTTGCCCAGCGATGTTTCGAAGCGGTACACCCGATATTCCACTACACCGGGCATTTCGCGGTGCCCGTTGACATCGTGGGTGACATGTAGCCAGCGCAGCTCCACCGAACCGTTGGGGGAAGTTTCGTCCGGAATGGTCGTCACGCCGGCGGGCACGGCAGGCCGGGTTTTATCGGTTGGCATGGCGGCTGCGGCGCCAGCGCTCAGTGGCCCCGCACGGCCCAGCAAATCGATGGACCGGACTTTGTAATAGTATGTATAACCGTTGAACGGGCCGTTTATGGCGGAGCCGTCCACGAAGTGCGAGACGGGGTTGCCGAGGGCATCCCACCGTTGAAAATCCAAAAAACCGTACGCCGCCGGGATGAGCGTATCGCCGTTGAGTTTGTTTCTGAACAACGCCGCGTACGGCGTATCATCGATGCGGGAATAATACCCGGCCGGACTGATAGAGCGATACACCTGGTATCCTGCCGCATTGGCCACTGTATCCCAGCGTACCAATACGTCGTTATCGCCCCCTTCTGCCACGATGCCGTCCGGCGCAGGCGGCAGGGTAATGATACCGGTCGTGACAGCCAGGTCATCGGCCACCACAGCCATTTCCGTGCCGGCGCCGTCGACGGCGACGATCCGGTACCAGTAGGATTGCCCATTCAACACCGTTGGGTCTTCATACGCCAGGCCGGCCGCTTTGGCAACGGCCAGGTTGCGGGCAGCCAGCTGCAGCAGCCTCCGGTATTTGGTCGAACCCGCCGGAATGGCGGCCAGGCTGCAGGGATTGAACAATACTATGCTGTCAGACAGCCCTTCCGCCACCAGTTTCCAGGCGGAAGAGTCGGGGATAAGCAGCAGGGTGCGGATGGCCGTGCAGTTGGAAATCGGCGCAATGACCGCCGGATTAAGCGCTGTGGCCGGATAAGCAGCTGCCAGGTTCTCTTTCCGGTATATTTGATAACCGGATGCCCCGGCGCTGGGCGACCACGCCATCACGGTGCGCAGCCCCGGCCCCGGGTCGCCGCTAATGATATGAACTTGCGCCTGAAGGGGGCCGCACCCGGCCAACAGGCCCAGGAGCAACACGGTCTGGCAATATTCGAAGAAAAAACGATTCGTTTTCATGGTATAACAGTGCATAAGGGGTGGTCTGAAAAATTAATCGCGGATGTAAAATCCTTCGCTGGAATTGACGCCAACGGTAAAATGATAGGTCGTGCAAATAACCCATAACACACAGCCCTCAAGGCCGATGGTCCCTTCAAAATGGAAGGGATACGGCGCGATCAGCTGCAAATTGATCCAGGCTGCTCCGCCGACCAGACCGCCGAGGAACTCGCCGTGGATGCGGCCTCCCAAATTGCCGACGGCATACGGAATGCCCCCGCCGATGCCCGGCCGCAACAAACCGCCCAGCACGCCCGCCTGCCCGTCCGTGAGCAAAAAAGCACCCACGCCGACAAATATTTCATACCCACCGGAAAGGATAAACAGGTTGAGATCGTGTTTGATCTGGACAAAGCCGTACACACCGGTGAGCCGGTCGGGCAAAGCCGTCATATTCAACTGGTAGCGCGGGTTGCTGCCCAGCAATACCCAGGCATCCGACTTGGGAGCATTTACACCCAGGTAAAATCCAGCATTCAGGCCGACACTGGAGCCGAAGGTGAACGGCGGGACTACATTCACCACAACGCCCATTACATTCATGGATATCGATCCCTGGATGGACTGATACGAGGCGCCGTCCAGTGGATTCAGACCGATATGCCAGTTCGCCTGCCCTTGCCCGGTGAGCGAAGCGCCGCCCAACACCTGCGGCGTGACCGCAGCGGCGCCCAGGTGGAAATACCCGTCGACTTCGCCTTCCATGTACTGGTTGCCCACGTCGAATTTGACATTCAAATGGCCGCTCAGCTCCATGTCCAGCGAAAGCGCTACCGACAGCGTGGCCGTGCCGTCGAGCGTCACTTCAAATGCCGCGGGCGACAACCGGACGACGGCGCTCATGTGTTGTCCCGTCCGGGCAACCACCATCAGGGTGTTGCCCGACGAGGTCAGGCTGCCGCCCAATACGACGTTGTCGATCCGGTCGTCGCGGATACATACGCAGCCCCAAATCTGGGTCATTTGTGTAATATCGCTGAAGGGCGCGAACTGCAGGGTGCGGACATCGGTACCTGAATTAAAACTGATACAGGCATGGTCGCTTTGCAGGATCAGCGATGAAACGAGCGTCCCGCCGAGCATGGTCCGGATGCTCGAAAAGCCGTCGCCTAAAAAGCCATCCTGCCGGTCGTCGTTATAGTACAGCGTCCGGATATCGAATACGCCCAGCCCGTCCGCCCAATCGCCGAACAGCGTCAGGTCGCTGGCAAAAAAGGCGGCGCCAGAGGGCGTTGTTTCCAGGCGGATAATCCGGCTGTTGAACGGCGCTGCCGGCTGGCCGGGATCATAGTGGTCGAGGATATGCAGGTAATTGTTTCCAAAAAACGGGAAGTGCGCCGTTCCGCCCACGCGCAGGAAGCCGTACGGCGGCGGTGCTGTACCGGGATAATCGGACAAGGCAACGGCGTCGGGTGTGAAGTCAAATCCGTCGAATTGTTGCCCGGCCGTATGGTAATCGAAAAACAGGCGGCCCAACGTACCCTTGGCGAGCAACTCCCCCCAGGTCAGGTAGAACGGCTCCTTGAAATGCCGTTTTTCGGCCAGGCCGGCCGCGGTCAGGATAATTTGACCGGTCTTGACGCTCAGCACCCCGCTGCTGCCGTATCCCGGCCGGGGCACCAGTTCCAGTCCCCAAAAGGCCAAACTGGCCGGGTTGGACAAATCTACCTCGCCACCCGCGATTTGCGCGGTGGAGGTGAAGGCGAGCCGCCGAATCAGCAGGTTCGAGCCGGTGGGCATCGGCAACTCAACGCCGCCTTGTACGTCGGAATGAAACACCGCGCTTTCCACGTAGCGCAATTCGATTTGCCCGGCGAGTTTTTTATCCCGGTGCACATAATTTCCGAAGCGAAACGGTATTTCCCCTGCATAATACGGCGCATCGGGGTCGCCCAATTCCTGCGGCCGGTCGAGATAGTCCGAATATATGCCGGCATGCACGCCTTGCGCCTGCACATTGAACCAGCTCAAACGCCTGGACTGGATTTTGTATTCCAGGTGGTTGGCGCCCAGCGGATAGGGTAAGGGCGGGTGGGGCACATCGGGGCTTTGAATAAACAAAAGCGACGGGTTATACACCGTCAGCCCGGTCATGCCCAGCGCCTTGGCAGTTGGGGCGGTAAGCGGCGACAGTACCGGCTCGGCAAAGGCATCGCCCGCCACCGGGTAATAATCGCCGTGATACTGCCCCGGTATAAACAAAAGTCCTGCCCGGCAGTTGGTCACGCCATAGGCCATGATCTCTTGGCCCGGGTGCGTGAATTCGCCCCAGAAAAATTCAATATTGGGGAACTCCTCCCGGCGCACCAACCCGGTTATATCCAGTTCATTGTTGATCTCCAGGGTTTCCGTGCGCACGGCGAGCGGCGCGCCATTGCGGTCACGGACAGCCTCCTCGGGCAGGGCAAGGGCTATCTCGTTTAAACTTCCGGACAGCACCCGGTTGTTTTGGATTTCCAACTGTGCATTTTCGAAATGAATACCATACCCGAAGGGTTGCACGGAAAAAAACGTATAGGCATCGCTCGCATCGAGGATACCTGAAAAGCCGTTTTTTCTGACGGTGGCGGCGCCAAAGCGGTAATGTGCTTGCAGGTAGCCGGTATTTGAATACACCGTTCCGGCCGGTTCGCCCGCCGTTTCACCGGTGTTGAGGATAAGCCCTTTCCAACTCGCCGGCCCGCCGCCCGGCGCTGAGCCGGTGGTGGAACTGAAATCGGCTACATAACCAGTGCCACGAACGAGCAGGGTGGTGTTGCCGATGCCCAGGGGGCCATAGGGGGCAAGCGCTGCGGTTTGATAAAACTCGCATCGCGGCGACAGGTTGATTTTCCCCAGATCCAGCACCGCGCGTTCGCAATCTTTTCCCGAGCTGATGACACCGGGCAATACCAAACGCGCTGCGGCTTCGGCAGGACCGGTGGGAAAAATGGTTAAGCGGCGCACTTCCAGGATAAACCCTTCGATTTCCAGGGTGAATGGCGGCAAGGGGATGGGCTCGGCGGCCGGGTAAAAGGCCGTGCCGGTGATGATTCGCCCCCGCCGGGTATTGGGAAGCAGCCGTTTAATTTGCACGTTGTTGAATTGTACGCGGATGCCCTGCGGCCGCCCGGGTTTTATATTTTGGATCAAATCCGCTACCCGGCGGCCAATAGTACCGGACAAAGCCGTTTTGGACATGGGTAAATTCAGGGTGAGGGTGGCGCCGCGCCCGATATTTTTGTCAAAAATACGCGCGTCCTGCAGGGCAATCTCCTTGTCCGGAAGACGGACCGAATCTACTACCTGAAACTGAAAAGGCGCCAGCGGCAGGTCAATCCCGCCGATAAAAATGTCGGCCGGTGTAAAGGGCGGAAACACCAGCGGCGGCCGGCAGGAAAAAGTATGCGCCCGATCCCGGAGACGCCACTAAAGGTTTGGCTTGCCCGATGGAAAGTACCCAGGGAATCATAGCGTTCCACGGCGATCACATATTCCCCGATCAGCAACGTGTCGGGGCGGCGGGGTAGCCGGGTGAGGTCCAGAAGCGAAGGGTCAAGGGTCCAATGCGGGAAGTGAACAATTCCGGTATCCGGTATCTGGGCGCCGGCATATGGAAAAGAAAGCGCGAGGAGCCAAAACGCGACCCCCCATCGGTATAGCAGTTGTTTTCTCATGGCATATTGCAGGGTCTTGGGATAAGAATGAAACCAACCCTACAAATATGCGTGGGAATGCCTGCTTCGCCTGCTATTCAGGACTTAAAATACGCTTATTTCTGGATTAAGAGAGCGTGTCTAAATTTCGGTCACCAGGCTGCAAGCGGCCAATTTTGCTCCGGCACCGAAATTTAGACACGCTCGTACCCGCAGAAGGGCTCTTTGTTTATTTCCGGTTTGCTTCCTGCAATACCTTTTTGAAATACTATATTAACGTGAGTTTTGGATAGCCGGGCCGGCTATCCAAAACTCACGTTATATTATTAATCCGTTATTGATGATTACCTTTCGGTACCAGTCAGCCGAGTCTTTCGGTATCCGGCGCAGGGTATCCGGCTCTATCCAGGTGATCCCGAATTTTTTGCTATAACCGGAGGCCCACTCGAAATTGTCGAGCAGCGACCAGATGAAATATCCGCGCAGGTTCACTCCGTTTTGCATCGCCTGGTGGATTTCGCTCAGGTATCCTTCAAAAAAAGCGATGCGGTCCGGGTCGTGCACCCGTCCGTTTTCGGGTTTGTCGTTGAAAGCGCAGCCGTTTTCCGTGATATAGAGGGGAGGATTGCCATATCGCCCGGCGATCCACTCGAGCAATTTCCGGCAGCCCCAGGGAACAACAGCCCAATTCATGTCGGTGAGCGCCCAATCGGTCGATATGCTCAGGGCGACGTCCTGGTCTTCCGAGAGCCCGCCATTGCCGTAAACACTTCCTTCAGCGGCGCCGCCGGGGGCAGCGGCAGCGGCATACATGGTGGTATAATGGTTCAACCCGAAAAAGTCGGAAGTGCCGAGCAGCAGTTCGCGGTCGGCGGCGTTGATTTTGGGCAGCCGCGCGCCCAGGCGGGTCTTCATACATTCGGGATAGTCGCCCATATAGATCGGGTCGGCAAACCAGGCCAGGAAATATTCGAGGGCACGTTGAGCAGCATCCCGGTCCTGTGCAGCAGCGGTGTGCGGCTCGCGCCAGTCGCAGTTGTTGGTAATCCCGATCTGACCTTGTTGTGGCGCCTGGTACTTTTCCCGGTAAAGCCGCACGGCCTTTGCATGTGCTTTCAGCAGGTTATGACCGGCTTGGTAGGGTGCGACATTGGAAACCCGGCCGGGTGCGAACACGCCCAAGCCATAGCCGAGAATAGCCACCACCCAGGGTTCATTCAGCGTGATCCAGTTTTTCACCCGGTCGCCGAAGTGGTGAAAACAAACCGATGCATAATCGGCAAAGGTGTCTGAAATCGCATCGCCGAGCCAGCCCCCCAGTTCGAACTCGAGGGCGGCCGGCAAATCCCAATGATAGAGCGTAACCCAGGGCTCTATACCAGCCCCGAGCAGGCGGTCAATCAGTTCGTTGTAAAATGCGATGCCTTGCGGGCTCACTGCTCCCCGGCCCGCCGGCAGAATGCGCGGCCAGGAGATAGAAAACCGGTAGGCTTTCAGGCCGATTTGTTGCATCAGGGCAACGTCTTCAGCCAAGCGGTGGTAATGGTCGCAGGCTACATCGCCCGTGTCGCCATTGTGCACCTTGCCGGGGATCATGCAAAAAACATCCCAAATAGAAGGCCCTTTGCCACCGGTGTTCCAGGCGCCTTCGATCTGATAGGCAGAAGTGGCGCCGCCCCAGATAAAGTGTTCGGGAAACCGTTTGTACATCAATCCTGCGGCAGTTTATCAAACCATGTTTTTTTCAAAACCCAGGTGCACAACACTGCGATCGCCAGCGTAATCGCGAAGGGAACAATCTTCAGCAGCACCAGGTAAATCGGGAAGATGACCAGGGCCGTTTGCCAGATGATACCCACCACGACGTTGAACATATCGCGCCTGAAGTTGGTGTTACCGGTAAATAGCGGATCTTCCGCCACCACTTTGTCGTGGATGGGTTTCCAAAATCCCCAGGGCCGCACGGTTTTGTAAAACGACTTCAATGTTTTTTCATCGGTCGGAGGCGCCGAATACGTGCCGAGGACGGCGGCCAGCACCGAGAGGGCCAGCATCAGCGGAAAGGTGTACAAGTCGAGCGTGCCGGGGAAAATAAAACGGAAAGACAGGGCTGGCAGCAATCCACCCACCATACCCCAGAAAAAACCCGCGCCGTTGAAGCGCCACCAATACCATTTCAGTACATTGGAAGCAACATAAGCGCCGTAAAGCCCGGAGACGATCCACTGCAACAGATCGTTCACATCGCGGGCAAACAATCCCAGGAACATGCTGATAGTCACCATGACAATACCCGCCCCCCAGTTCATGTACTTGATTTTGGCATTGGAAGCCTCCGGATTGATGTATTTCAGGTAGATATCGTTGACAATATACGCCTGCGTGGCATTCAGCGTACCGGAAAACGTAGACGTGAACGCCGCCAGCAAACCGGCCAGGATAAGGCCCAGGAAACCGACAGGAACAAATTCGTTGATAGCGGAAGGTAACACTTGCTCGAAATCGATGTTTCCACCGACAATCAGGTCGAGTTTGTCGTAAAAAATCAGCCCCAGCACCGCGAATCCGGCAATCATAAAATACCGGATCGGCATGAGAACCAGGCTCACCGACCCGCTCATCAGCGCGGCTTCGCGGGGCGACTTCGCCGACAAGATTTTCTGCATGTCATACGTTGGCGCCGGACCCGCCAGCGATACCAGGGCCCCCTTGAGCAACATCATGGTGAAGAATATGGAGAATAAGCTATAGCCGTCGCTTTCAATCTTCCGGTTGACGTCGGGGATGATATTCGCCCAATCAACCCCGAGATTTTTCCCGAAAAAGGGAGAGTCCCAGCCGGCCGGAACCACTACGCCATGCGCCGCCACCGTTTGCATGGCAATTACGCCGATCACCAGGCCCGAAACCGTCATCAGGGCATATTGGATCACATCGGCCCACACGATGCTCATCATCCCCCCCAGCAGGGTGTAGAACACGGCAAATGCCGTGATGCAAATCCCGTAAAAATGCGGCACGTATTCGGCCGGAACATCAAAGGGCACCCACGCCGACACCATTTCCCAAGGGATAAATATCTCCACGAACTTGCCGATGCCGATAAACCCGTACGCCAAATAGCCCAGACCCAGAATAATAGCAAAAACGACGATCACACCGTGCGACAAACTGGCGCCCCGGCCGCTGAAGCGCGTATTGAGCCATTCGGCGCCGGTTGTCACGTTGGAGCGGCGCAGCCAGACGGATAAAAAAACCATCAGGAAAATCTGGTTGAATACCGGCCATAACCAGGGGATCCAGGCGCTTTTCAACCCGTAAACAAACAAGAGCGTGACCAACCACATCGTACCGGAAATGTCGAACATCCCCGATGCATTAGACAACCCCAGCAAGTACCAGGGCAAACGGTTGCCTCCCAGCATGTAATCATTCTTGCTCTTTTCCGCCCGCTTTTTTAATAAAAGCCCGATGACTACCGTAGCGGCCAGGTAGAGCAGAATGATGGAAATATCGAGTACGGTCAGCTTCATGAAAAACAAGGTTTTGATGCCCGGGGTAGTGCCGGGTTTGGCAAATGTAAGCCGGGAATACCAGGGGAAGCGGGGGGAAATTGAAAAATTTGAGGGGGTAATCGGAACAGCCCCGCAGTCGCCGCCATACGGTAAAATACCCAATTTGCAGTGCTGGAAAATACCCCCCTATTTTCAAATCATCTCAGGGTTTTTACCCGTTTTGTTCAAAGTACCGTGGAATAACACAATACCGGCTGGCAGATTTTTATTATCTGTAAACATTTCCGCCACGGGAAACGGCGCGATCCTTCCGGCGCATTTGGCATTGCCGGTATCTTTTCCCGGGCGGCAGCGGACGTATCGTTTGAATAAAAAAGTTGTATATGGGCACCCAGTCATCTGACTACAGATTAATCGCAGGCAAGCACTTCCGCCCGGTCAATCCGGCGCATGAACCTATGGACCCGCAGCAGTGCGCCGATTCCGAACGCGATGTCAGCGATGGTGGCGGCGCAGGATTTATGTTATTCCTGCTGGCACTGGTTCTGGCTGCCCTGGTCTGGTGGTTGACCTGAGGGTGCGCCTGCCGCGGGTAGCATCTGTACCAGAAAACCTCCTATTCTCCTTCCACTCCGAGTCCCAGCTGCCCGGCAGCCTCTTTCGCATTTTTTACAATCCCCTTCGATTCATCTAACGGGCTGCTCTCCGTGCTGTGTATCCTGAACGACACTTCGATTTCGACCTTATTGCCGTGCATGGCAAAAGGAGCGATGAAGTAATTGAACAGTTCGGTGTAGCGCTCCAAAGGCACCTTACCGGAAACGGTCAGGGTGCGGTAGATTTTCGCTTCTGCCGGCGTCGTGCCGGATGACTCCGGTTCTTTTACGCCACTGTCCGATGGTTTTTCCGCAACCGGCGAAAGCGGAGAAGTCGGATATTCTACCGGCTGCGGCGCCGGCTTCAGCGATTTGTCCACCAACCAATAGGTCGTATCCAGCACGTCGAAAAATGGCACGGACTCACCCAGATAATACTTGGTAAAAACCGTACCATCACCGGATGCAATGCAGAAATGGTTTTCCTGGCAGTAGCGTTGCAAACTGACGGCTACCGACTGCGGGCCGCTGATCATGGGCTTGTCGTCGAAGCGCAGGAACGCCTCGTACACGTCGCGGGCGCGAACGGATTGTTCCGGCGTAGGCAGCAGGTTGTGAGCGCCCAGGGTATTGTAGCCCACCGAATCCAGCAGCCATTCCTCTTCCTTGAGGGCGCCGATCAGGTTGAAATTGATTTGCATGTCCAGGCTGTCGCGGAACTGCTTGAGCGCCAGGGTTTGTATGCCCCCCTTGGCGGTGTGCTTGAGCGCGATGGAGTAGGCCACCACGAGCGAAATATCCGTCTGCCGGGAAGCATCGTCGAGGCGGCGGCGGATGTCGTCTTTTTGCTCGCGCTCCAACTGGCTGCTGTATTCCTGACTGATTTTCTGGCAAGCCAGGTAGTCGCGTGTGTCGGACTGTAGTTTGCCGATACCCAGTTCGGAGCAGGCCAGGAAAAGCAGGGTGTTGCGGTAGATGCGCTGGCTGTTACCCTTTTGGGTGGCGAGTCTTTCAATCAGGGGCTTTGTATGCCCGTTGGCGCCGTCCGCGGTGGCCGTGTATTTGGGACTGAGGATGACGAGCGTGGGTTTTTGTTGCTCCGGAATATCTTCGGAAGGATTGACCAGGGCCTTGCCGAACAGGGCCAGGTTGCTGGTATTCAAGTTGATCCGTTTCAAAATTTCGGCTTCGATTTCATCGTTGCGGATGTCGTTTTTGGCCTGATTGATCAGGATATTGATGTTCGGTTTGGTATGAAACCAGTAGCGTTTGCCGGCCCCGCCGCTTTGGGCGTAGTACAGGTAGTAGGCGTTGCTCTCCAGTTCGTCGAGCGCGCCGTTTACGCTGTTATGGTTGAAGCTTTCCGGGCGCAGCGCGTTGAGTTTGAGTTCGGGTACGCCGACACCCTTGTTGGCGCCGTCGCTGCCAAAGGAGTTGAGCAATATGGTGGCGGCAATGCCCTGTGTGAGGTAGTATTGGCCAAAGTCTTTTTTGTTGCTGTCGATCTTGAAAGCGTTGGAGGAGGAGCCGGCCACATCGGCGCTGATGACGGCATCGTAGCCATTGCCGTAGAGTTTTTTGAGCTGACCGGTAAGGGCATCGAGGTTGGCGCAGTTGACATCGGAGGTATGGATGAGCAGGTTGCTGCCCGGGAGTGACTGCTGTCGTTTCCACAAATCGCTGACGATGGCTGCCAACAGGCGGAGTGCGCCGCGTGTGCGCTGGAAGTCGTGGTGACTAGCCCAGCGGATGCGGAACACATCAATCAATTCGGGATGGAAGGGGTACGATTTCAGCATTTTCTGCCGGTATTCGCTTTTTGCAGCGTGTTGCGGCAGTTCGGTCGAGTGCTGCTGATACAATTCCATGTATTTCGACACGACGGATTCCACGGCTGCCAGGTCGCCGATGTCTTCAAAAAGCCGGCGGCGGATCACTTCGTAGATTTCTTCGTCAGCTACCGGCTGTGTGTCGGCGCCGACGCGGCTGACGCGTTTTTGCAGGCTGTTCAGAATGGCCTGTGCCTCGGGCGTGTTGCCGACTTCCTGCGGACTGGCCGGCAAGGTCACCACGGCTACGCAGTGGTTGGCGCCGGCCACGGCTTCTGTCAGTTCCTGCATGAAACTGATGGTCTGGTCGGCCAGACTGGAATTGCCGGCCTTGCGGGCAGAGGCTTTTACGCAGTAGTCGGCCAGCTCGTCGATGAGGATGAGCGCCGGCTGACATTGGTCCAGCACCTTTTTAAACAGCCCGGCCGGAGCGATGAGCTGTTCGTCGTTTTTACGCAGGATCTCGTAGGCAGCCTGGCCACCGAGTTGCCAGGCGAGTTCACCCCAGATGGTTTGGATATGGACGCCCTCCGGCGTGGTGCGGCCGTTGGCTGGGTCGTTGGTGGTGTTGGTGAATACCGCAATATTGGCCTTGTCGAAGTTGGGAACACCGGTATATTGCACCAAGGCGGCGGCATCGCCCGATTGCACGGCGTTGCGCCCCCACCGAGCCAGGTGGTACAACGAAATCAGGGTATGCGTTTTACCGCCCCCGAACCCCGTTTGCAGGGAAATGACGCGGTTTTCGGCGTCTTCTTCACCGTTCATACCCTTGATGACGCGGCGGGCCACCGTTTTGAGGCCGGCGGTGAAAAAGGTTTTGGAGAAGAACACCGCCGGGTTGTTGTATATCTCGCGGCCGTTGCCGAGGGCCACTTCGGCTAAGTTAGCGGCGAACACGCTCTCGTCGAGCCGGCCCTGCCGGATATCGAGGTGGGGCGACACCACCTGAAACCAGGGCCGTGGGCCGGCAGCGGCAGATTTTGTTGTTGGCGCAGGTGTTTCGGGCCGTGCCTCGCGCAGTTTGGTCAGTTCGTCCACCAGTTCATCCATGCCGAGGGTACGGGCGATCTGGGTCATTTTGATCCAGGTGTTGAGCGCCTGATCGTCTTCTACCGCCTTGAAATGGGCTATCTGATTTCGCACATCGTAAATCTCGCCAAACCAGGTAGGTACATTGTGCGCATCTTTGGAACCGAAATCCTTGCGCAGCAGGTCCTTATACTTCAGTGCGAATGGCTTCAGGTATTGAAAATCAATCAACGCCTCCGGCTGGTGCCCTGCCGCAGGCCTTGTTTCCAGTTGTCCCTGCTGCCGGCTAAGCGATTCGGCGAACCACACCGGCCATTTGTCGCCGGCTTCTTTAAGGAGCACGCTGACGGCGTAGGGCCGCATGGCTTCGAGGAAAAGGCCGAGGCCTTTGTAGAGGTTGTCTTTTTGAGTTTGGTTTAAGGCCATGATTGTTTTATTAAATTGATTGGATTAGGTAAGTCGTTATATTTCTGCTATTCCCATTTTATCTTTCTGCTTTGATTGGCCGTATAGGGACGCTTGTCATGTTGAAAACAACTACACAAGGCAAGAAACCCATTCCGGTTTGCCAAGAGTTGTCGTAGAAACAACTACACAAGCCAAAACTCTCCTTGTCATGTCGGCAACACCTAACCAAATCTGCCCAAAACAACACGACTTCGGCTTGTGTAGGTGTTCCAACATGACAAGGAGCGCAACCCAGCGCAATCCATGGCCCGTAGGTATCCAAAAATCAAACCGAAATTGCTGTTGATTTAAACATCCTCCTGATCTTCTTTTTTATTCCGCAACGCCGTGTAGTAATCGCCCCAGACTTTTCTTGGCGGCCATTCATCACACCATTCGGCGTTTAAGAATTTCCATTTCGGGTTAAATTCAGCAATCAACACTTCCTTCAATTCTCTTCGCCAATCTTTTAATTCGGTTTCCCGGGCGATGGCGTTGTCTACATATTGATATAATTCCAGATAAACCAGGCAATAACAGTAATACTTTCCGGCAAAGGTTTTTGGTTTGCCCCGGTTGGCATAGTGTTCCACCAAGCGCCTTGCAATGTCGTTGGTTACCCCTATGTACAGGGTTGTTCGATTGGGGTTGGTGGTTATATAAACGAAATAGGCGTGGTTCATGGCGGAAATGTATTCGTCAATTTGCTCATTTTTCTCATGCCTGGTTCATTTTTTCACCATCATACATTTTTCCTTGTCCTGTTGTAAACACCTACACAAGCCACTTGTATGTCGGAAACACGCCCAAGGTACAGTGCCGAACTTTGGCTTGTAGGTGTTTCAAGGACAAGGGCACTTTTTGCTGTAGGTGTTACAACCACCTCACAACGCCAACCAATTTGCACACCCCAACTCTCACCACCTTTGGCTTGTGTAGGTGTTTCCAACAGACAAGTCAGGGCCAGGCCGAGGTAAAACAATCAACCACATTACCACAACCGGCGCCCCTGTTCCGGCCGTGCTGACTCCACCTCCCGGCTCTCCCGCAACAAACTGTCCTTATTTACCAGCAAGCCCTGTGCTTGTTTGATATCCTCGCTGCCGGCGGGCAGTATTTCACAAAGGGAAGTGAGCACCCGCCAAAAAGGATCGGTGGGCTGGGCGGCCATGCGTGCTAAGTAGCGCAGCAGCTCGCCGCGATTAGTACCCTGATAAAGGTGCAGCGCGCGGTGGACCTTATCAATCAGGAAAGCCCCTTCGGCTTCTCCCAGTTTTTGTTGGCCGCGATGCGCGTCTCAAAGCTGCCGAGCACTTGTTTGTTGCCGTTCTTGAGAAGAATATGCTCCGTGAAAAAGTTCCTGTACATCGATGGTAAGACCTATGCGGGAAAATTTGGCCGCATCGTCGAAGTCGCTCTCGGTGAAACCGTAGAGCTGGAGCCAGGCGATGTAGAACTTGGTAAAGTCGTCGCCCTGGAAACCCTTGAGCAGGGCGTTGAAGGCGCTCTCGCGAGCCATTTCCAGCAGATCAGCCACGGTAACCCGGCTGCCGTCGGCTTTTTCCACCGACTGGTACCGCCCGAACTCGCTGACCGCCTGCCCGAAACAAGCCGTGAGCAGGTCGGCGCCGCGAAAACCCAATTCGTACAACTGCTCTACTTCTTTTTCCACCCGTACCTCTATGGCTTTTTTCACCGCCTTGTAGTCGCCAATGCCCTGGCGCTGGGCAGGGCGGCAGGAGACGGTGACAGAGGAGGAGAGAAAGGCTTTGTCGGTTTTGAGAGCACCGGTCATCTCTGTATCATTTGCCCAGGAGCCGGTGATGTTCATACCAGCCCCGAGGATGGAGTTGCACAACGTCGTCCATGCTTCCGTGCTTTGGTGTGCAAACATAATGCTCACGATGTCGGAGGTTTGGTTTTCGATGGCCTCGAATATTTGCAGCAGTTTGTCTTCAAAATGTTTTTTGGCGGTATCAATCTTGCCGTTATGGTGGTGTTTCAACGCCGTGCACTCATCCGACTTTGGCGTTTGCGGAGTGGAAAAAGTTAATGGGAAAAGATCGAATACGGTGCGTTTTAACCAGACGTAAAAAAAGTCGGACAGATCAGCGTAGGCAATAGCATCGTAGTACGGCGGATCGGTGACGACGGCTGTTAGTGATTTTGCGGAAAACTGTTCTTTATCACCGCTGGAGGCATTTTGTAAACCAGCGGCAAAAGGGAAAGAGCTTTCAGATTCAATATATCTAATCAGCCATTCTATTTGGTTAGAATGCCCACCCGTTGAGTCTGAAAATGGATTGACTTCCGGATAATCAAAAACCATTGGAATGGCTGTCTACCCAAAAATGTTGACAGTTTCCGGCATGTGCCATACGCCGAAAGAGGTATCCTCAGGGCCACCCGGTCCACCAAAATCCCCAAATACGTCGCCACCGCCCTTCCATAGTCACTTTCGGTTGATTTCAGTTCGGTTTTCAGTTCGCGGAGTTTTTCCACGAGGGTGTGCAGGGTAAGGAGTTGGCGGGGGGTGAACATATCGCCATATCGAAACCCCCAAGCAAAAGTAAAACCACCAGTAGAGCCGCTTGGAATTTTTCCAGGTGGTTGCATTTGTCTTGTTATACAGCTTCGATTTCTTTTCCTGGGTTGGCAATCGGTATCTTTTCCATGATTTCCATCTTCAATTACTGCCAGCAGTTTTCTTTTAGTCTTCCAGTAAAATTGTCCTTTAGTTTTGATTACATCGGTATTGTTTCACAAACCTGGGCATTTCAATTTTCCCGGAATTCCACCTTCCTGTTCTCTACTGACCCAGTTTTTATCTCAAACTCAACCTTCTTCCCCTCAATTACCGGCTTCAAATACACCTGTTTGTCGGGCTTATTACACAAATAAAACCCTTTGAGCAGCGGTACTTCGGCCCGGCAGGAAGGGTTGGAGCAAGTCCCCACCCGTGCCCAATAGTACGCGATAGGTTTATTTCCGACCCCCTCCCGGCCTCCCCAACGGGGGAGGGATAGTAGTGCCCGATTTCCGCTTCGGCGCGGCGCAGCAATTCGCGGGCGTAAAACTCCACGTCGAAGGAGAGGCGGTTAGAGATGCGGACAGCGGTGGCGTCGCCCTGGTGGTAGGTTTTGTTTTCGTTGGGCTGGGCATCCCAGGCTGCCTGGCCGTAGCGGGCGATGAATTCGGCTTTGGAGTAGGTGATGGGTTTGCCAAAGCGCTGCGGGAATTCGAGGCTGGCTTTCTGAATGATATGTGCCACGGGGTTGATGTCGTTGCCGAAGGCGCGGCAGCCGAGCCGGGCGGCTTCGAGCGGGATGGCGCCGCCGCCGGCGAAGGGGTCGAACCATTATGCGCTACCCAGATCAGTTTCCGGGCCTTGTTGAGAATTTCTTCGTTGTTTTTGTTGTCCCACTTGATGAGGCTGAAGTCGGAGAGCATTTTGCCGGCGGGTGGGGTCGGTTTTTTGAGCAGCATGGCCTGTTCCGCCTCGGCGGAGAAGCGGCCGATGAACATTTGCAGGCGGTTGCGGAGGTTATCCTCCATTGGGTCGTAAATGGCGGTCCAGGGGATGTCGGCATAAGGGCGGTAGGGGTCGCCGGGGTTGTGGGCTTTGCCGAGCAGCAGTTCCACGGCGTCGCGGAAAGCGGGCGGGCAGTGCGAGTCGAGCGGATCAGGTACCAGCGAAGCGAACACCACGGCGCGGCACACGGGCAGGGGCCGGCGGGCCCACCACAGGTGCAGGGTGGAGATGTGGCCGTGCCGGATGGATTTATCGCGCACGCTTTCGGCGGATATTTCCTTGACGGGGAGGGCGGATTCGATGAGTTTTTTTGGTGTGGGCATGGTGGATTAATTTGCTGGTTGTGTGCACCATTCTTGCAGCCGGCGCACCATTTTTTGAAGACTGTAGGAGTTTTCAATGGCGGTTTGCACGTTCCAGTGCAGGTCAATAAACGGCAACATTGCCAAATTGTATTCGCTGCTTTTGGAGGTTCGGTCCAAGGGCGTAAGTTGGCGTTTGAGTTCGGCTTTTGGGGAAATGGAGGCCAATTCACGCATCATAAAGAGGCTGGTTTTATATGGGGGCCGGATTTCGAGGTTATACGGTTCTTTCAGTCGCAATGGGGTCGGTTCAGGGATAATAGTCTCATCAATTCCCAGGAAATGAGCAAATCCTCTCCGATCGGCGAGCAACCAGCTTTCCGCTTCATCCACGGCAAAGCGAAATATGAAATGAGGGTGTTTGGGTTGGTTATTCAACCAGGCAGCCTGTTCAGTTGGCGGGCAATTATTGTTATCCAGGTCTGCGAGGAGAATGATGGGAAAGGAAGCAGCCAGCGCGTTGTAGTTGGGGGTCAATTTTTTCACTTCGCTTCCCCGGACGGGGTCTTCGCGAATGATATTGAATCCTTCCGGACAAGTTACCTGCAATAATTTTTTGATAACGTGCCGGGTAACGGGGTCTTCTCCCACGATGATGACATCCTTCATGCTCAGTCAAAAAGGCTTATTTGGTTTATTTTTTTAATCTCTTTTGGGGCGGTATGCGGGGTAATGGCCTCTGCCGGCGTAAAGCCTGCATCCAGATATTTTTTGACCAATTCGATGGTATCCGCCTGTTTGACGGAGGTACCCTCCGGGCCGGTCTCCAACACCAATACTTCCTTCGGGCTGATGGTGAGCGTATTTAACAAATCATAACTGTGGGTGGTGATGACTACTTGCCGGGTTCCGCTTTTCCGACGCTGCATTTTGCTAATAAATTCGGGCAATTGCTTCACAATTTCGGCATGGAGGTACAGTTCGGGCTCTTCCATGAGAATTGTTTCTTTCCCGTCGAGCAACGCCCACATAAAACCGATGATTCGCAGCGTACCATCTGAGAATTGGCGTTCAGTTTGTTTGGCACCCCTTTGGCGCCAATGTTTGTACCGGGCTTCCAGGTGTGGAATGCCGGAGGGATCGTCCTTTTTTTCCACAAAAGTTAATTCGGAAAGTTGAGGAACGGCGATTTGCAATACTTCATTGATGCGCCGCAAGTAGGAGTCTCTGGTTTTTTTGTTGGTTGAAGCGATACGCTCCAGCAAGTTGCGCCCATAAAAATCTTCCTTGTTTGCGGCGAGGAAATAGGAGTCGGCGTCGCGAACGAGTTGAGGAATGAGATGCAGGTACTGGATTTCACGCAGGAAGAAATAGACCTCTCTAAAGTCGGCATTGGAGTTGATTTGCTCCAGGTAGGTGAATTTTCGGGTTTCATTGTCTTCATTGCCTTTGCCATTGCGTTCGAGTACCCATGAGTTTTTTTCCGCGCTCCAAACTTTTTCTTCTACTATCAATGCTTCATTTTTTAGAAATCCACCTCCTATGTTTTTAAAAGCAACAATATATCTCCACTTTGGAGCATTCGCGTCTGCTTCTCCAATATCTATTCCGATAGAAATATCCGATTCTGTTCTGGCAGACAGGCAACGCAATTTTGAGACGCCTCCTCGTTCTTCTACGGCGTATTGTAACCCGCCGGCTTGTTTGACTAAATCACGCAGGAACCTGAATACATCCAACAGGTTGGATTTGCCAGAAGCATTGGCTCCGACGATAAAATTGCGATTAGTCAATTGAAAATCTGCCTTTTGGAAGTTTTTCCAATTTTTAAGTATAACCCGTTGAATGATCATGATTTATTTTGTTTTGGCCTGCCATTCCTCCAGCGGCAGAAAATACTGTACGCCTTTAGTCTTCAACTCAAAGGTAAGCCGTTTGGCCGGATTCTGAATCCGGTACAATTCCGGCTTTAGCCGGCAATTCACCACGATATACAGCCAGGCGGAATCGCCCAGCTGCCCCAGGCGGTTCATTTCATTTTCACTGAGCATGATGCCGCCGGTCAGCCCCCGGCCTTTTACCTCGATGTAACGTTTCAGTCCTTCCGGGCTGACGCTGCGGATATCGTAGCCTTCGTTGTTGGCGGATACGTCGTGCGGGGTCCAGCCCTGGCTGCGTTCGAAAACCTTAGCCACGTCCATCGCGATGGCTTCCACTTCGTCGTCGCGGCTCATACCGAAATTGCCTTCGTATTCTTGTTTGGTGAGCGGCACCACGTAGGCGCAGCCGAGCACTTCGGGGGCTTTGGGCGCCAGTTGGAGCATTAATTCCAGTTTGTCCAGCCGTTCTTGTTTTTTCCGGATCAGTTCATTGATGCGTTCCTGTTTCTGCTGGATTTTGTCCTGGGCTTTGGCTTCGCCCCGGATCAGCTGGGCTTGCAGTTCGCCGATTTGGGCCTGCAAATCCAGGATGACCTGGGTAAAAGCCGTTTCCAAGTAGTGCCGGCGGCGTTCGGTGTCTTTTTTGATGTGCTTTTGGGCGTCTTCAAATTGGGGAAGGGTAATGGTTTGGAAACTCCATTCCACCACCTGCTCCTGACTTTGCACAGGCGGCGGCAGTACCGGTTTAGCGAATACGGCAGGCGGTTGCAGGTCGATGAATTTGGCCGGTGAGGTTCGGGTAAACTCGCCGTTATTGAATTGCTGAACGAGCAGGAGGCGTTCGTCTACTACGCTGTCGTGCAGTTTATTCTGGCGGTTGTCGATGATCTGGGACTTGACGAAGAAGGCAAAATAGGGTTCTTTGTCTTCGGCCGAGATGAGCACGGTTCCTTTGAGCATTTCTTCCCGGCATTGGTTCCGGATCACTTTCACCAGGCTATCAAACACGGCATTACCGGGGTTGATGTAATGCACCCGGCCCAGGTCGGGCATGTTTTGATAATCGAGGAAAACCTGCTTGTCAAAACACAGCTGTATTTGGCGGACGTGATCGGCCACAATGTTATGGTCTTCGCGAAGGGCTTGTGCGAGGCCAGCGGGTAGTGCATCGATCCGGAAAATAGCGTTGCGCACTTCGGTGCATTTACCGGCCAGGTGCGCGAAGGCTTTTTCGAAGAAGAGTTTGATATAAATGGGTTGGAGCCGCTTTTCATCGGAGTCTTCCTTCATGCCCCGGGCGTCTTTGTAATCTACGCCACTGTGGGCCAGGCGCTCGCGTTGCTCCTGAATCTTGATGGCAAACTGTTGCTGGAGTTGCTCGTTGCTTTGATTGAGCAAATCGTCGAACCCGGATCGTTGTCCCTCGAAAACGGAGTGCATAATGGCTTCGAGCGATACGTTTTCCAGCACGTCCTGGATCACATCGTACACCCGGTCGTCGCCTATATTCTGGCGGATGATATCCAGTTTGGTGAGCAGCCGTTCCAGCACATTGCCCTCGCGGGTATTGCGGGCCACCATGTTGAACACCAATACATCCTGTTTCTGGCCGTAGCGGTGGATGCGGCCCATGCGCTGTTCGAGGCGGTTGGGGTTCCAGGGAATGTCCCAGTTGATGAGCAGGCGGCAGAATTGCAGATTTATACCTTCGCCGGCGGCGTCGGTAGCAATCAGGATTTTTGCGTCTTTGGCAAATTCGGATTGCGCAGTGCGGCGTTCTTCCACGGATTTACCACCGTGAATGGTGGCGACAGTGTAGCCGTTATTTTCCAATCTTTCTTTGAGGTAGTCCAGCGTGTCCTTGTGTTCCGTGAAAATCACCAGTTTTTCGCCGTCCAGTACGCCCCGTGTGCGGAGCATTTCTTTTAATTCCCGGTATTTTTTTTCTTCCTGGTTTTTGTTGTACAGTTCGGTAGCCAGTTCAAACAGGGCTTTCACTTCTTTTGCTTCTTCCTGGAGCTCCTGGAGACTTTTGGCGGTAGTGAACAGTTTGAACTTGCGCGGATCGGCCATGATACCTTCCAGCGCTTCGCGTTCGCCGTCTTCCAGATCATCAAAGTCATCGATATTTTGCACGTCGAAGCCGTCGAGCACGTGGCGTTGTTTCCAAAGATTGGGGTTTTTGTTCACCTCCTCGATGATACCCTTCAAGGCCACCCAACGTTTGCTCAGGGTGTTTTTAATGGCATAAATAGAACTGACCAAGCGGCGCTGCATGACGGTCAGGGCTAATGAAACGTGAATATTCCGGCTATCCAGCGCTTCTTCTTTCTTTTTAGTGAGGTATTTCGTGACGGCGTCGTAGAGTTGTTTTTCCTCCGGCGTAAGTTCATAAGATACGGTTTGGGTAAAGCGCTCTTTGTATAGCGGCTTCCCGTTCCAGTCTTTCATGTCTTCTTTCAGGCGGCGGATGAAGAATTTGTTGATGCCATCGTGTTCCAATTCTTTTATCCGGGCGGAGGCCAGTTCTTCCGTGGCGAAAATATCCTCGTCCAGCAGTTGCAGCAGTTTTTTGAAGGTATCGGTACGACCGCGGTGCGGGGTAGCGGTCAACAGTAACAGGTGTTCGCATTGCTGGGAAAGCGTTTGAGCCGATTCGTAGCGTTTGGACCGGTACACCTTGTTGCCGTAGTCGTAGGCCGACAATTTGTGGGCCTCGTCAAACACGATGATATCCCAGTGCGCATTTCCTGCTACGTTGATCACATCTTCCCGGGAAATGAAGTCTATAGACGTGACGATGCGCGGGGCTGTATGAAAAACGTTTGGGTCGGAGGAAAAACGCGCGCGGTTGACCAGCGTAAACGGGAGGTTAAACTTGACCGCCATCTCATCCTCCTGCCATTGAACGGTAAGACCGCCGGGCGTGATCACCAATATCCGCTCGGCCATACCGCGCATGATGAGTTCCTTCAGGAGCAGACCGGTCATAATGGTTTTACCGGCGCCGGTATCGTCGGCCAGCAGGAAACGGATTTTCGGTTGGGGTAGCAGGAATTTATACACCGCTTCCACCTGGTGCGGGAGTGGATCAACGATACTGCAATTGACAGCAAACAGTGGATCGAACTGGTAAGCGGAGTGAATACGTTCGGCCTCGGCAAACAGGGTGAACTTCACCGGGTCGCCCGTAAAATTAAAGGCGCCCTCTTCGGTCAGTACCTGGAGGTTTTCAAATTCAGCAGTGGAAATTACTTTGGAATTGGCGCGATTGGTGTTCACGCCGGTGAAGGTGATGGACACCATGGGACCCAAGGGCTGAATCCGGTTGATGGTAACCGGCTCAGAAGGGATTAAGTTTTTTACGATTTGGCCGGGTTTGAGGGACATAGGTGGAAGACGTTTTGATGGTTTCGCGTTTGATTACAAGGGCAAGTTTACAACTCTTGCGCCATTTTCAGGGTATTTGGGTTTAGTCAGCAATTCCCGCCGGGGTTTGTATAACGAATATGCGTAAACGCAGTAAATTATACCTCACGCCGCCAAGTTTTCAGCATGATCCAGACTTCGGAAATTTTTCGTACGTGTTTAGCGCGGTTCGCGCATTCGTAGAGTATTTCCCGCAGATTTTCGCAGAAAAAATCCACAAATCACCGCAGAATCACCGCAGATCACCGCAGATCACCCTTGCAGGTCTGCGAAAATCAGCGTCTTTTTTCTGCGGAAATCTGCGGGAAATACTCTACGGCTGGTAGCACTACGCTAATTGTTAAAATTTCCGAAGTCTGGATCATGCTGAAAACTTGCCGAAACGAGGTATAATAAATTCCCTGCAACCGGTCGGCTATTTGAACATTTCCGCCGGCACATCAGGCCTGCCCAAAACCGAAAAGCAAGGATTCAAACGATGTGTAGAATCAAAAAATGACAAACGCCGGGCAGTTGCAAAAAAATAGCACAAACACCCGCTTCAAATTTTCAATTCCTGATTTTCTGCGGATATTACGCCCGAAAAAGCTGACGTCACCACACACCGGCTTTGTTCTGTCCAACCCGGGTGCTACCAAATTAAAAGCCGTTTTTTTAGAGAAACGCCTTTCCCCTGTCGAATGTCCATATGAAATGCCTCCCTCCGGGGTATTGTATCCGTTGCACGGTTTGCAGCGTACTTGAATTCGAATCACCAACCTAATTCAACTTGTATGAAGTATTTTAAACTTAAACCAATTTTTGCCCTGGCGTTTTTTCTGCTTCTGGGCAGCTTTGCCTTTGCGCAAAGGCAAATCACCGGCGTGGTCAGAGACGCAGAAAACGGCGAACCACTGATCGGAGCGAGTGTGCGGGCGCTGGGCACCAGCGCCGGCGCAATCACCGATGTGGATGGCCGCTACACGTTTTCCGCGCCGGAAACCGTGACGCAACTGGAAGTATCCTATACCGGTTACGCCTCCGTCACGATCACGCTGGATGGATCGAGCGAACGCGAAATCCGGCTTTCCCCCGGGGTTACCCTGGAGGAAACGATCGTGATCGGCTATGGAACGGTGAAAAAAGAAGACGCCACCGGCGCCATTCTTGCCGTCAGCACGGAAGATTTTAACAAAGGCGCGCTGAACTCCCCGCAGGAACTCATCGTGGGCAAGATCGCCGGCGTACAGGTGACACCCAACGCCGACCCCGGCGGTGGCGCCACAATCCGGATCCGCGGCGGCTCCTCGCTGAGCGCTTCCAACGACCCGCTGGTCGTGATCGACGGCATACCGGTAGACAACACCGGCGTCAGCGGAGAACGCAGCACGCTGAATTTCATCAACCCCAACGATATCGAAACGTTCACGGTGCTGAAAGACGCCTCGGCTACGGCCATCTACGGTTCGCGCGCATCGAACGGCGTAATCATGATCACCACCAAAAAAGGCTCGCTGAAAAGAAGAATCGGCGTCGATTACAGCGCGAATGTCTCGTTCAGCCAACGCGCCAACGAAGTCGAAGTGCTGACCGGCGACGAATACCGCGCCCTCATCAATACGCGCTTCGCCGACGGGCACCCGGCGCGCAACCTGGTCGGCTCCCGCAGCACCGACTGGCAGTCGGAAGTATATCAAACCGGCGTCGGGCAAGACCACAACCTGGCCGTTTCAGGCGGCGTCGGCGTCATCCCCTACCGCGTTTCGCTGGGTTTCACCGACCGCGACGGTATCATCAAAACCGACAACTTCAACCGCCTGACCGGGGCGCTGAACCTGTCGCCCGGCTTTTTGGACAACCGCCTGCAAGTCAACCTCAGCCTGAAAGGCATGAAAACCAAAAACTTCTTTGCCAACCGCGGCGCCATCGGATCGGCGATTTTCTTCGACCCCACCCAAGCGGTACTGGATGCCAACAGCGAATACGGCGGTTACTTCACCTGGTTGCAACCCAACGGCGACCCCAATGGACTATCGCCCGTTAACCCGGTAGCCCAGCTGCAAATGCAGCAGGATGAGTCGGACGTAAACCGCCTGATTGGGAATATTCAGGTCGACTACCGCTTCGGTTTCCTGCCCGAATTGCGGGCCAACCTGAACGTCGGCTACGATAAATCCAACAGCGAAGGCACCGTGACGCAACCGGCCAACTACCCCAACCAGTTCCGCCGCGATGCCCAGGGCAACCCCGATGGCGGCCTCAACCGGGCATACAGCCAGGAGAAAAAGAACGAACTGCTGGAATTTTACCTCAACTATGTAAAGCCGATCGGTTCCACCAAACTGGACCTCATGGCCGGTTATTCCTGGCAACATTTCTTCCAGGAAGATTCGTCCAAAGCGACCAATACCAGCGGCTCGGTACTTCGCGAACCAGGCATCCGCAACCCGCGGGAATACTACCTGCTCTCGCTCTTCGGCCGCATGAATTTCAGCATCACGGATAAATACCTGTTTACGTTCACCCTGCGCCGCGACGGCACCTCGCGTTTTGCCGAAGACAACCGCTGGGGCATGTTCCCCTCTGCTGCGTTTGCCTACAAAATCCTCGACGGACGCTCGGGCTGGCTCAACGCCCTTAAATTGCGCCTGAGCTACGGCGAAACCGGCCAGCAGGAAATCAGCTCCGACTACTATCCGTACCTGGCCCGCTACCAGTCCAGCCTCTCGACTGCCTTGTACCAGTTTGGCGACGAGTTCTACACGACGCTGCGGCCCAACGGCTACGACGCTAAAATCAAGTGGGAAGAAACGGCCACCTACAATGCCGGCCTCGACTACGAACTGCTGAACGGCCGCGTTTTCGGCGCCATCGAATACTACTACCGCAAAACGACCGACCTGATCAACTTCATCCCCGTACCGGCCGGAACCAACCTCACCAACTTTATCAATACCAATGTGGGCGACCTGGAAAACCGTGGCGTGGAACTGTCGATCAACACCATTCCGTACCAAAGCGGCAACACGACCTGGGAACTGGGCGCCAACTTCACCGTCAACAAAAATGAAATCACCCGCCTGACGGCTACCGACGACCCGAATTACCTGGGCGTTGCTGTCGGTGGTATCGATGGCGCTGTAGGCAACTTCATCCAGGTGCACAGCGTAGGCTACCCGGCCAACTCATTTTTTGTTTACGAGCAGGTGTACGACCCGCAGGGTATTCCGATCGAAGGCTTGTACGTGGACCGCAACGGCGACGGCAAGGTGACCCCGGCGGATAAATACCGCTATCAAAAACCGGTGGCCGATTTGTTGATCGGCTTTTACACCAATGTGACCTTCGGCAAATTCGACCTTTCCGCCGGTGGCCGCGCCAGCCTGGGCAACTACGTGTACAACAACGGCCAGTCAAACCAAACGGCCTACAACAACCTGTACTCCAGCACCAACTACCTGAACAACCTTCAGGCAGTTTACCCGCAGATCGACTTTACCGTACCGCAGTATTTCAGCGACCACTTCGTGCAGGATGCGTCCTTTCTCCGGATCGACCACATTACGTTAGGCTATAATTTTGCAAATACCGGGTTTTTCCGCAACCTCCGGGTGTATGGTTCTGTTCAAAACCCGATCCTGGTAACCGATTACCAGGGCCTGGATCCGGAAGTGTTCGACGGACGCGACAGCAACGTCTATCCGCGCTCCCGCACCTTCCTGTTTGGTTTGAACGCCAGTTTCTAAACATATAAAACGCAAATTATCATGAATTTCAAATCGTATAAAATAGGTTCGCTCCTGCTCCTGGGAGTCACCCTTTTTGCGGTATCCTGCTTTAAAGACCTGGATACCGTACCCCTCAACCCCAACGAAATCACTTCGGCTACGGTGTACGACGACCCCGCATCTTACAAACAGGTGCTGGCCAAAATCTACGCCGGTTTCGCTTTGAGCGGCCAGCAGGGCCCTGCCGGCCAGCCAGACATCAGCGGCATTGATGAAGGCTTCAACCCCTTTTTCCGACAGATGTGGCTTGCTCAGGAACTCCCAACAGATGAAGCCGTCATTGGCTGGAACGACGGTACCATCCAGGATTTTCACCAGCAGGACTGGGACGCCAACAGCGAATTCCTGGCCGCCCTGTACAGCCGGATTTTTTATCAGATTTCCATCTGCAACGAGTTTATCCGGGAAACTACCGACGAAAAGCTGAACAGCCGCGGCGTGGATGCCGCCCTGAAGGCCGAAATCGTCAAGTACCGCGCAGAAGCCCGGTTTGTCCGCGCGCTGGCCTATTATTACGCCCTCGACCTGTTCCGCAACGTGCCGTTTGTGACGGATGCCGATAAAGTCGGCGCCTTTTTTCCACCTCAAGCCTCCACCGAGCAAGTATTCAACTACGTGGAAAGCGAGTTGAAGGCTATCGAGAACGATATGGTACCGCCACGTCTAAACGAATATGCCCGCGCCGACCAGGCGGCTGCCTGGATGGTGCTGGCCAAACTGTATCTGAATGCCAACACCTACATCGGTCGCGAACGGTACACCGATTGCGTTACGTATTGCAATAAGATCATCAACGCTGGCTATACCCTGGAGCCGGAATACCGTAAAATGTTCATGGCCGACAACGACCAGGCCGACGGCATCATCTGGGCGGTAGCGTTCGACGGCCTTCGCACGCAAACCTACGGCGGCATGACCTTCGTTGTCCACGCCGCGGTAGGCGGCAGTATGAAGCCGTCCGATTACGGCCTGGACTTCGGCTGGGGCGGTATCCGCACCACCAAGAACATTGTAGGCAAGTTTCCGGTAGTCGGCAACAACGTAGTCGTAGCGGCCAGCGACGGCAATACTGCCAGCTACCCTAAAATTTACGTACCCGGCGGCCACCAGGGTTGGGACCCCGCTTCGGCCAACCAGCTGAGCTCGCCGAACAATGACAACACCTATGAAGGCTATATTTATCTGGATGCCAACACCGAATTCAAGTTTACCCTGGGACCAAACTGGGATAACAACTATGGTGACAACGGCGCCAACGGCGCCCTCGACCCCGGCGGCGCCAATCTCAAGGTCACCGAAGCGGGCTACTACAAGATCAATGTGGACCTGAACGCCTTCACTTACACCTTGCAGAAAACGCACTGGGGACTTATCGGCGACGCCACGCCCGGCGGCTGGAGCTCCGACACGGATATGACGTACGACGCTGCGGCAAGCGCCTGGACGCTTCAGCTGGACCTCGTGCCCGGCGCCATAAAATTCCGCGCCAACGACGACTGGGCCCTCAACTATGGCGATACCGGCGCTGATGCCCTGCTCAACCCCGGCGGCGACAATATCGGCATCGCCACTGCCGGCACCTATCTGATCAAACTGTACCTGGACAAGCCGGACTACACCTACTCGATCGAACGCCCCGTGTTCGACCGCCGCGCCATGTTCCATACCGCCGGCCAGTCTCTGGAGATTGCCGATATTTCGCAGTTTACCGAAGGCTACGCCATTACCAAGTTCACCAATATCCGCTCCGATGGCACACCGGGCTCGCACCTCACGTTTGTAGACACCGATTACCCCGTATTCCGCATTGAAGACGCCTACCTCATGTACGCCGAGGCAGTGCTGCGCGGGGGTACGGGCGGCGATATCAGTACAGCCGTTACCCTGGTCAATAAAATTCGTGAACGGGCTTACCTCGGAACCGCCGGTAATATCCAGGCCAACGCGCTGACACTCGACTTTATCCTCGACGAACGCGCCCGCGAGCTCTATTGGGAAGGCCATCGCCGCTCCGACCTGATCCGCTACGGCCGGTTCAGCGAAACCACCTACCTCTGGCCCTGGAAAGGCGGCGTGCCGGAAGGCGTTTCCCGCCCCTCCTTCTACGACGTATATCCCCTCCCGGCCAACGATGTGGGAGCCAACCCGAATTTGAAGCAAAACGACGGTTATTAACTTTTAAAACGATCAAAACAATGATTAATAAAAATATATATCTGACGCTGATCGCAGCTGCCCTGCTGGTGGGCAGCTGTGGCAAGGGGGGCGATTTTACACCCGGCCCCACGTTAAATCCCGGCGACTTACCGGTGATCACCAGCCCCGCCGACAGCAGCGTATTCGTGCTCAAAGAGGCAACCGGCAATGACGTATTCGGCCCGTTCGCCTGGACCGAAGCGGATTTCGGTTTTCGCGCCGCAGTCACCTACACGCTTGAACTGGACGTGGCCGGCAACAACTTTGCCGCTCCTGTTACCATTGGTACCAGCAACAGCCTCTCGCTGTCCGTCACTAATACCAAGGTGAACAATATCCTCTTCGGTGCAAAAGGCCTGCCCGGCGAAGAACCTTCCGACGTGGAAGTGCGGCTGGCTTGCAAAATACATCCGGATGTCCCGGTGGTGTATTCCCAGCCAATCAGCCTGCGGATCACGCCGTACACGGTTGTCGTCGTTTATCCGCAACTTCAGGTGCCGGGCAGCTACCAGGGCTGGAACCCGGCGAACAACAACACGGTCATCTTTTCGGCAAAGAGCGATGGCCGGTTTGAGGGATATGTTTATTTCCCGGATCCAGGAGCAGAATTTAAATATACCGACGGCCCCAGCTGGGATACCAACTACGGCGATACCGGCGCCGATGGTACGCTGAACAAAGGCGGCGATAATATCAAACTGACCGACGCCGGCCTGTACCGGCTGAACGCCGACCTGAACGCCCTCACGCACGCAAACCTGAAAACAGACTGGGGGCTAATCGGCTCCGCCACTCCCACCGGCTGGGACTCGGACACCGATATGATCTACGACGCTGCTACCAACAAGCTGAGCGTCACCCTCGACCTCGTAGCCGGCGCAATGAAGTTCCGGGCCAACGACGACTGGGCGGTCAACCTGGGCGATAACGACGCCAACAAATCGCTGGAGTACGGCGGCTCCGATATAGTCATCACCGATCCCGGCAATTACACGATCGATCTGATCCTGAGCGGCGCGGTGTATACGTACAAGGTCAAGAAAAACTAAATATCTTCCGTGTTTTTCGTTGAGGGTTGCCCCGGTATTCGGAGCAACCCTCTTTCTTTGCGCCTACCATGGAAGAATTTCTCAATTACACCTTGTTTCGCCTCGGCGCCTACACCATTTCCGTCTACCACCTGGTGCTGATCGGCTTGCTCGCGCTGACCACCTGGGTGAGCTTATTCCTGTTGCGCACCGCTATTTACCGCTCCAAACGCATTGACACTGGACGCAAATACGCGATTTACCAGATTATCCGGTATTTCTTGCTCGTCATCGTGATCGCGATCGGACTGGAAACGATGGGCGTGAGCCTGACGGTCTTGATGGCCGGCTCGGCTGCGCTGTTGGTAGGCATCGGCCTGGGCTTGCAAAATCTGTTCAACGACTTCGTTTCCGGTATTATCCTCCTGGCCGACGGGTCCGTGGAGGTAAACGACGTAGTGGAAGTGGACGGCATGGTAGCCCGCGTATTGGAGATCAACCTGCGGACTTCAGTGGTACAAACCCGCGACGATAAGTATATCATTTTACCCAATTCCATGCTGACCGGCGGTAAACTGATCAACTGGACGCACAACTCGGAGTTGTCGCGCTTCGAGATCACCGTCGGCGTAGCGTATGCTTCCGACGTGAACAAGGTGATGGAGATCCTGGTGAAAACCGCGCGGGAGCACCCGCAGGTTTCGGCCGAACGCGAGCCGTTCGTCCGTTTGCTGCGGTTCGGCGAATTTTCCATCGATTTCGAGTTGTTGTTTTGGACCAAAGACGTCTTCCGGGTAGACAACACCAAAAGCGATATCCGGATTGCTATTTGCCAGGCTTTCCGCGAGCACGGCGTGGAAATTCCGTTTCCGCAGCGGGTGGTACATATTACGCCCGCTTAGGACATCCATTATATGGAGATTTCTGTCGGACGGGCTGCAAATTTTAACAACCCGCAGGCTAATAAATTTCCAAACGACTCGTTAATGCTTCAGTTTAATCCTTCGGAATAATCACTTTTTTTAATCCTGTTTACGCAGTTCTCGCTGACGCCCGTCAGAAGACATTCCATCCCGCCTCCGGAAAGCCTGCCATTTTAATACTGCGTAACAAAACCGATTATCTCATAAACATTTATCCTTCATGGCTTCTTTGAATCCTCTCCAGGGCGCCCTGGGGCAGCGCCGTGCCGCACATTTGCTGCGCCGCGCGAGCTTCCGCTATACCCGCGCCAAAGTGGACGAATTGGCCGGTCAAACCGCCGCGGAAGCGCTGGCAGCCTTGCTGCAACTTCAGCCGCTTCAACTCGACCAGCCCGTTTATGCCGGCAATGCCGGCGCCACACCCGTCACCTGGGTCAACCCGCCTCAGCCCAACAACGCCACCCTGCCCGCCGACGACAACGACCTGCGCCGCTTTGTCATGGCCTGGTGGCTCAACGAGGCGCTGCACGACCCCGGCGCCGCCCACCGCATGGGTTTCTTTTTTCACCAGTTCCTGGCAGTCACACCCGACTTCGGCACCAGCATGGAGTTTTTCGACTACCTGATGCTGCTCCGCTGGGGCTGCCTGGGTAATTTTAAAAAACTGGTGACTAAAATGGTGGTGGACAATTGTATGCTCGAGTACATCGACAACGACCAGAATTATGTCAACAACCCCAATGAAAACTACGCCCGGGAGTTTTTCGAGCTCCATACCATCGGCCGGGGGCCTGCTGCCGGACCCGGCGACTACACCAACTACACGGAAGACGATATCGCAATGGCCGCCCGGGTGCTCACCGGCTTCAACCACGCCGACCGCGATGAATACCAGGACCCCGAAACGGGCCTGCCGGCCGGCAAAGGCTATCCGCAAAGCCACGATTTCGGGCCCAAAACCTTTAGCGCGCGCTTCAATGGAACCGTCATTCAGCCGCCATCCAACGACCTGGCCGGCATGAATGCCGAATTAAATGCGCTCGTCGATATGGTGTTTGCCCGGGAAGAAACCGCCCGCAATTTCTGCCGCCGGCTCTACCGGTTTTTCCTGCGCCGCCAAATCGACACCGAAGCCGAAACCGATATCATCGGCCCGCTGGCCCAAACCTTCATCGCCGGAAACTTCGAAATCAATCCCGTGGTCGAACAACTGCTTCAAAGCGAACACTTCTACGACGCCGACGACGCGGCTGCCACCGACGAAATCGTAGGGGCGCTCATCAAATCGCCGCTCGACCTCTCTCACCAAACCCTGTCTTTCTTCGGCGTGCCCATCCCCGACCCCGTCGGCGATACCCTCACCCACTACACCACGTTTTACAACGACGGCATCATGGGCCGCCTGATGGACTGGTCCGGGCTGTTCATGTTCTACCCGCCCGACGTGGCCGGCTATCCGGGGTATTACCAGGATCCGGACTTTAACCGCCAGTTTTTCAACTCGGCCACTATTATCGCCCGGTACAAATGGCCTGAAATGCTGCTCACCGGCACCCACGCCTGGGGCCCGGGCGCCGATCAGGAACTCGGTACGAAATTCGACTTTGCCGCCTGGCTGCGCGATGGCGGCGTGATTTCGGACCCGGGCGACTCCTATGTGCTGGTGCAGGAACTGCTGCGGTACCTGTTTCCGGAAGAGCCGGACAACGACCGCTTCGACTATTTCCTCACCGCCATTTTCCTCGACAGCCTTCCCCCGGCTGACTGGACCTACGAATGGCAAAATTACTTGTCCACGGGCAATGACACCGAAGTTAAAATCCCCCTCAGCCGGCTGTTCAACGCGATGTTGTATGCACCGGAATATCAGGTGTATTGAGGTTACTGGTTAGAAGGTTACTGGTTAGAAGGTTGCTGGTTGGGGGGTGGGGCGGAAAGAAATGATCGTTTTTTGACGCTGCGACATGATGACGTTGTCCTTTGAAGGTCGTGATATTCAGATAGTCAATCAGCCCCTGGATAGCAGCGCTGGTTCTTTTGGCCAGTTGATCCATTTCCGAGCGCTCCGCTTCAGAAAGATACCCGTAATCCAGCGCCCGGTAGCCTTGAGACCGAACCTCACCGCAGGAACCCTTAGCCACGCCCAGAAAATATTTGAACTCATTGGTATTGCCGCGCTCAAAACCCTCGGCAATACAGTCCATCACAGAACCGGAAGACTCCCGGATTTGCCGGCGCAATTCCCAGTCTTTTGAGAATCCCGGTCGTTCGGTATAAGACCTGACTAGTTTACACAGTTCGCGGGCCATTTTCCAGGCCTCGATTTCTTCAAAACGTTTGAACGTCATACCTAAAGTTTAAAATTCAGATCAAATTTAAAACATTTTGTTAAGATACATTGCTCATTTGAAAATATAATTGTCAATTCCCAACCCTCTAACCCTCTAACCTTCTAACCCTCTAACCTTCTAACCTTCTAACCTTCTAACCTTCTAACCCTTTCGATATGAAAAGAAGAAACTTTCTCAAAATAGCGGGCATATCCTCCTTCGTCGTGAACGGACATGCCATGCGCCCCTTCTCCAATACCAAAATGGCGCGTCTGATGGCCGATTGCGAAGACGTGGAAGACCGCGTTCTGGTGCTGATCCAGCTGAAAGGGGGCAATGACGGCGTCAACACCGTGATCCCCTTTCCACAATACGATGCCTATGCCGATCTGCGCCCGGTGATCAAAATCCCGGAAACCGGGCCCGAACGGTTTATCAAACTGGACAACACCCTGCCCGGCGCCGACCAGGTGGGCCTGCATCCGGTAATGACGGGTTTCAAAGCCTTGTATGATAAGGGCTGGCTCAACATCGTGCAGGCGGTCGGCTATGAAAGCCTGAACCAATCGCATTTTAAAAGCACCGATTTGTGGCTGTCGGGCGGCGACGGTACCCCCGAAAATTCCAATATCCGCTCGGGCTGGATGGGCCGGGCGCTCAACGCCATGTACCCGGACGTGAAGGGTACGCCGATCCCCGACATGCTTTACCCGCTCGGTATTCAAATCGGCGACCCCTACCCTTCCCTGGGCTTTCACACCGAAACCGAACACCAAAACTCGATCAACTTGTACGGCCAGGATCCGGATGGTTTTTACTCGCTGGTGCAAACCATCGGCGGCGCGCCCCTGCTGAATGTACCCGACTCCGACTACGGCGACGAACTGCGCTACATCATGGGCGTGGAAGACAGCGTGGACCAATATTCGCAATACATCACCCAGGCCTTCAACGCTGGCAGCAACGCCATCGCCACCTATCCGCAAACGGGGCTTGCCGATCAGCTGAAAACCGTGGCGCGCCTGATCAAAGGCGGCTGCAAAACCAAAATCTACCTCTGCTCTATGGGCGGTTTTGACACCCACGGCTCGCAGATACCACCGGAGGGCGATATCACCAAAGGCAGGCACGCCGATCTACTGCGCAACCTGTCGGACTCTTTGAAAGTGTTCTACGACGACCTCGACGGACTGGGGTTGTCGGACAAAGTTGTGTCCTGCACCTTTTCCGAATTTGGCCGTTGCGCCCGGGAAAACGGATCGGCAGGCACTGACCACGGCACCCTGGCGCCAATGTTTATTATTGGAAAAGCGCTCTCCGGCGGTGTTCACGGCACCAACGTCGATCTCGTGAACCTGGCCGGCGACAACCAGTTGCAAGGGCAACAATTCGATTACCGCCAGGTCTTCACCACCCTCCTGCAAGACTGGCTGGGCGCCAGCAATTATGTGCTGGAGCAAACGATGTTCGAAGGCTACGTCAAAATGCCGGTCGTCGGCAGCGCTTATGTCGTTGCGCCGGATTGCTACATCGCCACCAGCGTGCTCGATCCGGCGCCGGGTGGACGGGCAATGCGCATGTTTCCAAACCCGGCCAGCCACCGCGCCCAGGTATCCTTTCAAAGCGCTACCAGTTTCGATGCGCGGTTGTCTGTACACAGCCTGGGTGGCGCCCTGGTATCCATACAACAGGTACAGGTGCAAGCGGGCGCCAACATATACCATGTGGATGTGGCGCAATTTCCGCCCGGCGCCTACTTCGTGCGCCTGGAAAATACCCGGAGCGGCAAAGCCGACGTCGTGAAACTAAGTGTAGCCCGTTGAGGCGTATTGGAGGGCGGGCGCAGGAGGCCTGCCGCGTGGCCACGCTATTGTCGGAGTGCCTGCGAATCACTCCGACAATAACAGCATTGATCCTATATTTCAATCAAAATCCGATTTTATGAGCCGTTTAATCTGCACAACCATCCTTTTCGGTTTTTTTGCCCATTTCTGCGCGCTGGCGCAATTGCCGCCGGCATGCAACGGCACTTCCTCCGCAATCATCTGCGAACAGGCCTGCATTTCCTGCAATTTTGACGGCTACTTCGGCACGACACAAGGCTACCCCTCGGGGCCGGCCACCGAATTCTGCGGAACCGTGGAAAATGCCCAGTGGATGGGCTTTATTGCCGGTGCGACCAAAGCCACGTTCACCGTTTACCCCAGCGACTGCAATGACGGAAACGGCGTGCAGATTGCACTGTATGAAGATTGTACCAAAGCGCCGCTGGCCTGCGACAAGGGTGAGGAAAACGGCGGTATGCTGCCGGTGAGCATCACCGTCGACCTTACCCCGGGACACAACTATTTTCTGCTGATCGACGGCTATGCCGGCGACCAATGCGAATTCTCCGTCGACGTGTCGCCCAAAGAGGCTGTTTATGAACCGCCGCTTGGCCTGGTACAGGCCATTCAGGGGAAAACGGAGGGCTGTCCGGGCGCAACCTTCACCTATGCCGTACCGCCGGTTTTTGGCGCGGGCGCTTATGTGTGGGACGGCCCGCCCGGCACGCTCGTCGACAGCATGCCGGTGCCCGCTACGGTGGCCGGCGCCGGTGGAAATACCGTACAGGTAACCCTGGGCAACCAAAGCGGCAACCTCTGCGTACAGGCGATCAACTCCTGCGAAGCCAATCCGCCATGTGCCAGCGCCTTGTTTATTAATATCCTGGACGACACGCACCGGCCGGAATTAGTGACCGATACGGTCGCCCATCTCAGTTGCACCGATTCACCCGCCCGGCTCCTGGTGGATGTCCGTCCGCCGGCCGATTATGTTTTGCAATGGACCGCCGACAGCGCCGGCCACATCGTCGCCGGCGCCAATTCCAGGCAATTGCGGGTCGATAAAACGGGCTATTACACCCTGGTGGCCGTCAATACGGTGAACGGCTGCTCGTCAAGCACAACCATCGGGGTCGGCGAGCCTGAATTGCCCTCCGGCGCCGAACTGGAAGTGCGCCATGTGACCTGTTTCGGGAAAAACGACGGCATACTGCGTATTGGTGCGGTGACCGGCGGTACGGCGCCATACGTTTATTCGGTAGACGAAGAGCCGTTTATGGTGGCGCCGGAATTTAACCGGCTTTCGCCGGGCGAGCACCGCCTGGTGGTGCAGGCCATGGATGGTTGCGAACTGGATACGGTTTTTACCGTCCTTGAACCGGCCGACCTGGTGCTGGACCTCGACCCCGACACAACGATCCTCCTGGGGCAGCAAATTGTCCTTTGGCGCGACGATGCGCTCAGCGATCCCAGCCGGCGCGAACAATTGACGGTGACAGCCCCACTTTCGGCCGGTATGCTTTGCGATACCTGCCTGTACGCACCGGCGCACTCGTTTCGGTATGCCGTGACGGTACTCGACTCCAACGGGTGCCAGGCTTCCGACGAGCGCACCATTATGGTGGATATAAGCCGGCGCGTTTATATCCCGAACGTATTTGCCCCCGATTCGCCTTTTGACAATGCGGTGTTCCGGTTATTTTGCGGCGAAGATGTTTCTTTGGTGCGTACGTTCCGGGTGTACAACCGCTGGGGGCGGGCCATCGTGGAACAAAACGACCTGAGCCCCAATGATCCGCTGCTTGGCTGGGACGGGCGCATTAACGGCGAGAAGGCCCCGCCGGCCGTATTTGTTTATTTTGCCGAGGTGATCTTCAAGGATGGAGAAACGGAACAATACCGGGGAGACGTGACCCTCGTGCGCTGAGGGAGTGTTCGGAGCATTGAACATTGAACATTGGGCATTGAACATTGAACATTGAACATTTTTTTATTTAAAAATTGTAAAAATGCCCAATGTTCAATGCCCAATGTTCAATGCCCAATGTTCAATGCCCAATGTTCAATGCCCAATGTTCAATGTTCAGTGCCTACGGGCTGATCTTTGCATAAACAATCCCGATCACGACGGCCTGGAAGAGCCCGTACAGGAACCAGGTAGCCACCAGCGTGAACGAAACGGCCAGGGAAGAGAACGTAATCCACATGGACGGCAGGGTGGCGATGAGGGCATAAACGAGGCCCAGTTCCATGCCGCGCCACCAGAAGGGCCCGTGGAAAAGACTTTTGAAACGCCGCCAGAACCAAGCCAGCGCAAAACTCAAAATGAAGGGATGCAGGAAATACAAGTATGTTTTGTCGCCCTCCAGGTCGAAAATAGGGTTATAATACTGTTCGGCTACCTGCGGCAAAAACATAACCAGCAGGTAGAGCGCCAGGTAACTGAACGCAAGCAGGATAGCGCCTGCGGCAAAACCTTTGATCAGTAATTTATTCATGGCAGTTGGTTGATGATTTTAGTGATGAGTGTGCAGATCTGTTTTCATCGGGGTTATTCTACGGCATCCTCCACTTGAATGGTCAGATCGAAATGAAACGTAATAAGGTCATCGACTTTGATCAGGCCAAACAGGGCAACCGGCGGGTCAATGCCGAACTCGGTCATTTTCAGTGATTGTTCGCCCTTGAGCGCAAAACGGGTCGCCGAAAGTTTACGGGCCTGCGCCTGAATTCGTTTTTCTTTCGTTACGCCTGTAATCGTAATCTGTACCCGGGCATCCACCGCAAACCAGCCAGTGCCTGCGCTTTTGAGTTGCTCCGGGTTATGGCGGGTCTCCAACAAGTCGATGCGGATTTTCGGATAGGTTTCAGCCTGTAATGCCTTGTGCATATCGCGGTCCATTTTGGCATTGCGGCAGTTGAATTTCCGGGTGGTCATGCTCAGCCGGGTATTGCTGAATTTCGCAACGGCGTCGGTATTTTCCACTTCCAGGGGTAGGGCCACAAAACTATCTTCACAATCGCATTTAAAGGTATTGACATTGGTCGTACCCGTCAAATACAGTTTGGAGGGTTGCACGACCGAGAAGCGTTTCTTTTCCGGTGTACCACTATCCGGCAAAAAAACCGTCGCGCTTTGCCCGAGCAATACCAACACAGCCAGCGCAAGACAACGGGTGAACCAGGTATGATTCATAGCAAACATAGCTGCGGTTTCTAAAAAGGCCCTATGGCCTGTGCAAGACCATAGGGCCGGGGGAAGGATGATCTTTCGATGAGATTAGAAGCCAATCACTGCTTCAACAACAAAGCCATTGAATTTGCCTTCATTGCGGTAGTCGTTCACCGGGAAGTCTTTGAAATTCTGCACGACATATTCGCCTTTCAGCAGGAGGTTTTTGCTGGGGAACCAGCCGGCGGCAATGGCCAGGCGGTCGATTTTCACTTCATCGGTAAAACCAAACGGTGTGCCGGTCAGTTGCACATAGCGGCCACCCAGGTAGAATTGTTCGGTGGAGCCGAAGCGATAGAGCAGTTCGGCGGCCATTTGCGTGAAATCGCGCTCGCTGCCATCGCGCTCGCTGTTGAGGCGGCCTTTGGCTTTTTCATACGCGCCGAAGAATTCCAGCCCGTAGAATTTAACGAACGGGTTGATCATAAAGGTCGATACCTCGTTGGAGAAGCGCGGGTCGAAGCGGCCGGAGGTAAACTGGCTGCCCTGGGCAGTGGCCACGCCAGCGGTCAGCGCCGGCTCCATAGCCAGGAAGTAGTGCGAACCCGTGCGGTCGCCGGCATACAACGTGTTGCGCTGGATGCTTGGGTTCATGTAGTACGAACCGGAGAGGCGCAGGCGCAGGTTCGGGTTCACCTGTTTGTCGAAGGCAAGTTTCAGGAAAATAGACGGCTTTTTCTCCGTCGGTTCCACGTCGGTGCCTACCGGCGTGGTCGGGTACTGGTTGACGTTGCCGTTGATAAAGCCGGAAGTAATACCCACCATACCCATCACCGGGCCGAAGAAGGCATACACCTCACCGCCGATCTCGGTGCTGAAGGCATCCATGATGTAGTTTTCCACGAAGGGGTTGTACATCGTATTGCCGCCGTCGGTGCGCCGGAATTGCATGTCGCCGAAGTTGGGCTGGAAGTGACCGATTTTCACCCGCAGGTGGTCGGTGTACCATTGCGGGTTGCCGAACATCGGAAGTTTGTCGATCTGAATGTAACCGCCTTTCACCCAGAATTCGGAGTGGTGGCGCGACGACATGTAATTTTCCAGGCAAACGCGGATACCATCCTCGATCTGGAAGTCCAGGTTCAGGTTGGCCATAGCCAGGTTGAAGCCGGAAAGCGTAGCGTCCGTGCTGTCGCCTTCAGCCGTGGCGTTGTACAGCAGGTTGGCGTTGGTTTTGTTGGTTGGCGATACGGCTTTGTAGGTCGGCACGTTGGAGTGCGTGATCGATTGAAAGTCTTGGGTAAAGGCGCCGCCAATGCGGATTTTGAAACCGGTATAGGCGGGTTGGGCAGCGCTTTTGGAAGGCTCAAAGCCGTTGATACCCGTTTTATCCCAAGGGCGATAGTATTGGATTTCGGGTTGTTGAGCAAAAGCCCACGATGCGCTTAGTAAAAGCACAAAAACAGAGAAGAAAAGGCCGTTTTTCATAACAATAAAGTTGATTTAATCCGGAAATTATTTATTGATTGCTTCAAAATGAGTTTCAGATCAAGGCTTCAGGGTCAGTTTGAACACAATTTCCACCTCGTCGCCCACCGTCATAGTACCCAATAAAGCGGTGGGCGGTTTGATTTTGTAATCGGTCATTTTCAGTTTTTTCGATCCGGTGAAGGTGATACTGCCGTCGCTGCCAACTTTGCCTCGAACGGCCAGGTCTACCTTATTCGTAGCGCCGGCAATCATCAGGCTGCCGGTGGCGCTCACGTCATAACTATCGCCTTTTTTCGCCACAGTGGCTTTTTCCAGTTTGAAGGTGATCGTCGGAAATTTATCCGCTTTCAGGGCATCGTAGGTTTTTTTGTCCATGATAGACCCCTTCGCGCTTTTGATCGACTTGGATACAATTTCCACCGTCAGCGCCTGGATGGACTGAAGCGCGCCGGCATCCACAGACATAGAGCCGGTTGCGCGCACTTCATTTACTTGCGATTCCCAATCGTGCAAATTCGAAGAACCTTTAACAGACATCGTAAAACTGGCGGTGCGGAAACTTGCTTGCCCAAAAGCATAAGCGGAAAGGGACAGGACAAAGAGCAGAACGAGTTTGACTTTCATCTTGAATAAGTTTTGCACAAATGTATCTTCCGCTCAAACGGGTGTTCAGTGACCGTCGTTAGGGTTTTATTTGATCTTCATCATGCCTCGAAATCTTTCCTATCCTTCAGCGCCATCTTGCTCAAAACGACAATCCATATATGATTTAAAACAGCCGGCGCTATGTTGTTCGTCACCTGGTACGCCAGTCCACCGGACCGTCCGGGCAAATTCCATCAGCCCCCCAGCTGCCCCTGGCGGTTTTATGCCCGATAGAAAGTGGTTGGCGGAAATTGACCGCGTAACTGCCGTACTTGTAGCGCGACTATGACAGTTCCACAGAGGATGTGAAGGCTCACGGAGGGTTGATTTTGGCGCCGCAAAAAAAACTCTGTGAGCCTCCATACCCTCTGTAAACCTCAGTGGAACTGCCTATCAGCGGGATTTGTGCTACGAGCATGTTGGGGATTTTCCCGCCGGGCCCAAAACGGTTCTTTTTCCGCCATTTTCCGCCTTTTTTCAGTCACAGAGTCCCCACTATGCTCCTTCAAAAACGCAAAAACTGACGCAAAAAGCCCTCGTTTTTTGCTCCGGCAGTACTTGTCCCGATTACTCGGGAAAATCCCCAACATGCTAAACAAGTACCGACTGCCGAGTCACTCTGACCATAAATCCCCAAAAACTCCATAGGTAAATCAGATTTGAAGTGCCGGGCGAACGAAACGGCGGGAAGACCGTACTTTTGCGCCGCGCCGGCAGCGTTGTACCAAGGCCGGCCGTATTTCCGATATGTATACAACCCAAGGTATGAAGCGATCATTTTTATTTGCCTTCCTGTTGTTTGCCGGCTTATCCATGCCCGTGCAGGCGCAAAAATTTCCCGACAACCCGGAAAATGACGTGCGGAACACGGGTAAAGCCATCCTGATCCACGTCAATTTTGGCGCCCAGGTCCCGGGCAGCGACCTGGCCGCCCGTTTTGGCGAAAACGGAAATTTAGGCGGCGGCGCAGAGTGGATCAGCGCCGCCAACTTGCTGCTGGGCCTCGAAGGACACTATATTTTTGGCGGCAAAGTCAAGGATGATCCCCTGGCGATTCTGCGCACACCCGAGGGCGATATTATCGGAAACAACCAACTGGTGGCCGATATCGCCCTGCGCGAACGCGGTTATTATTTTGGCGGCATGATCGGTAAGCTGTTCACCTTCAGCGAAAAACGCTCCGGCATCCGCTTGTCCTTGGGCGCCGGCTGGCTGCAACACCGCATCCGCATACAAGACAATACCAACAGCGTGGTGCAAGTGTCGGGCGAATACGCCAAAGGGTACGACCGGCTTACGGGCGGCCTGGCGCTCAACCAGTTTATCGGCTGGCAGCACCTGGGCGCCATGCGCCGCTCCAACTGGTATATCGGGCTGGAATTCAACCAGGGCTTCACCAAAAGCCTGCGCAGCTGGGATTATTCGGAAATGCGCCGCCTGGATGGCAAGCGCACCGACCTGCGTTTTGGCATCCGGGTCGGCTGGACGCTGCCGCTTTACCTGAGCGGCGCAGAAAAGATTTATTACTGATCCTCCGACTGACCTCCCCATGCTGTTTATCTATGAACTGGGCATCTGGCTGCTCACCGGGGCAATCCGGCTGGCCGCATTATTTCACCCCAAGGCCAAAAAATGGGTGACGGGCCGCCGGCAATGGCGCAGCAGGTATCGCAGCGCATTTCAGAAAAATAAGCGCCTGCTTTGGATCCATGCAGCCTCTCTGGGCGAATTCGAACAAGGGCGGCCGGTGCTGGAGGCCTTCCGGGAGCAGTTCCCCGACTGGCAAATCGTGTTGACGTTTTTTTCCCCCTCTGGTTATGAAATCCGGAAAATCTACTCCGGCGCTGACTTCGTGGCCTACCTGCCGGCCGACACCCACCGCAACGCCCGCGACTTCCTGGATTGGCTGCAACCCGATGCGGCCATTTTTATCAAGTATGAATTCTGGGCCAACTACTTGTTCGAACTGAAAAAACGCGGTACACCTACCCTGCTGGTGTCCGCCCTGTTTCGGCAGAAACAAGTGTTTTTTCGCCCATACGGTCATTTCTGGCGGCGCGTGCTGGGCTGCTTCAGCCATATTTTTGTACAAAACGAGACTTCGGCGGCATTGCTCCGGCAAATTGGTATCCGCAATATGAGCCGGGCCGGCGATACACGGGTGGACCGCGTACTTAAATTGTCGGCATCTGTGCCGGAAAATGCAACCCTGCAAGCATTTGTGCCGGCCGGAGAAAAGGCTGCGCTGATCGTGGGCAGCAGTTGGCCGGCTGACGAGGCTTTGTTGTTGCCTTTGCTGGACGCACCCGGTTTTGCGCAACAAAAATGGGTGATTGCTCCGCATGAACCCGCTGCCCGGCATTTAGCGCAACTTCTGCCGCGGTTGCCGCAGCCCTTCGCCCGCTATTCGGATGGAGCCGCCAGCCATGCCATCCATGCTGCCCGGGTGCTGGTGATCGACAATATCGGGTTGCTCAATACTTTGTACCGGTATGGCCGGGTGGCTTATATAGGCGGAGGCTTTGGCAAGGGCATCCACAATACCCTGGAGCCGGCGGCATACGGACTACCGGTGCTCTTCGGCCCCCGGTTCGAAAAATTCGAAGAGGCCCGGCAATTGGTCGCCCGCGGCGGCGCCTTTGTGGTACGCCATACGGAGGAGTGCAAGGCTATACTCGCCCGGCTTCAGGACGAAACGGAATACCAGAGGGCTTCGCAGGCCGCCCGGCAATACCTCGAAGACAACCGCGGCGCTACGGATAAGATCATGACGCATCTCAGCAGACTTTGCCCTGATTTATAACAATCATAGGCATTTTTTGTCCGGTTTTTCTACCTTCGCGGCGCTTTTTATACATAGTCTTCCCTAATTTAAATACAATACACTTCATGCAAGGATCAACCATCTCCGTCAAAAAAGGTAAACTGAAAGTGCCCAACGACCCAATCATCCCGTTCATTGAAGGCGATGGTACCGGTCCGGATATTTGGGCAGCCTCCGTGCGCGTGTTCGATGCAGCCGTTGAAAAAGCCTTTAATGGTAAAAAGAAAATTATCTGGCGCGAAGTCCTGGCCGGTGAAAAAGCCTTCCAAAAAACCGGCAACTGGCTTCCCCAGGAGACCCTCGACGTCATCAGCCAATACAAAGTAGCCATAAAGGGCCCGCTGACGACGCCCGTAGGCGGCGGCATCCGTTCGCTCAATGTCGCCCTGCGGCAAGAACTCGACCTGTACGCTTGCGTGCGCCCTGTGCGCTGGTTCCGCGGCGTACCCAGCCCGGTCAAACAACCCGGCCTGGTGGATATGGTTATCTTCCGCGAAAACACCGAAGATATTTATGCCGGCATTGAATACTTGTCCGGCACGCCCGAATGCCAAAAAGTGCTGGATTTCCTCCAAAATGACATGGGCGTCAAAAAAATCCGCTTTCCCAAAACTTCGTCCATCGGCATCAAACCGGTATCTTCCGAAGGTACCGAACGCCTGGTGCGTTCGGCGCTGGAATACGCGCTTAAGTACCAGCGCAAATCATTGACTCTGGTGCACAAGGGCAATATTATGAAATTCACGGAAGGCAAGTTCAAAGACTGGGGATATGCGCTGGCCGAACGCGAATACGGCGACCGCGTGTTCACCTGGGCGGAATACGACCGGATTAAAGAAGCAAAAGGCGAAGAAGCAGCCAACAAGGCGCAAAACGATGCGCTGGCCGCCGGCAAACTCCTGGTCAAGGACGTGATCGCCGATGCCTTCCTGCAACAAATTCTGCTCCGTCCGGCCGAGTACGACGCGGTGGCCACGCTCAACCTCAATGGCGATTACCTCTCCGACGCACTGGCCGCCCAGGTCGGCGGTATCGGCATAGCGCCCGGCGCCAACATCAACTACGTCAGCGGCCACGCCATCTTCGAAGCCACCCACGGCACCGCGCCCAAATACGCCGGCAAAGACATGGTGAACCCCTCCTCGGTGATCCTGTCGGGCGTCATGATGTTCGAATACCTGGGTTGGAACCGCGCCGCCAAACTCATTGTGAAAGGCCTGGAACGCGCTATCCGCCACAAACGGGTGACGTACGATTTCGAACGCCTGATGAAAGGCGCTACCAAACTGAAATGTTCGGAGTTCGGAACGGAAATCATCAAAAATATGTGAACGGAGCCGTGCCGTCAAAAATCGAAAAGACGCTTTGGAGTATCCTCCCGGGCGTTTTTTTTATACCCCGTCAGTATTTCTAAAGAAATTTGCACGGTCCGCTACATTTAAAAAATATATGCCATGAAATCTGTCTTTCCAATCTTCTTCCTCCTCCTTCCCGGCCTTATCCCCGCACAGGCGCAACCAGGTTCCAACTCCCCCTACCGGCTTCCTGCGGAAATCGAATCCTGGCTGCTGCAGGACACCACCCCCTGGAAACACCAAAAAGCGGCCTGGTGGTATTCCTATGTCGGAGAATACCAACACACGCTGACCCTCTGGGATAATATCATGGGCGGCCGGCGCAGCCTGTCGGAAACAGAAAAAGCTTATTTCGCGCCATTCAAACCCGCCGCAGCCGCCGGGTATATTTGCACGGCAGCCGCTGGCAGCCAGATCGTCATCGTCAATGAGGCGCACCACCAGCCCCGGCACCGGGTGTTCAGCGCCCAATTGCTGGAGGGTCTTTACCGCCAGGGATTCCGGTACCTGGCCCTGGAGGACCTGAACTACGCTGACACCTTGTTGCACCGGCGCAAATACCCGGTGCTGTCGTCCGGATATTATATGGTGGAGCCGCAATTCGGCGATTTGGTACGGCAGGCACTGGCCATCGGCTACCGCCTGGTACCGTATGAATTTCAGGGTTCCGGAGAACGGGAGTTGGAACAGGCCCGGAATATTCAGCGAATTTTCGAAACAGATAAAAACGCCAAAGTGCTTATCCATTGCGGTTTTGATCACGTCATCGAGGGTCGCCACGAGTTTTGGGAGAAAGCTATGGCCGGCTGGCTGAAGGAATTGACGGGCTTGGACCCACTGACGATCAACCAAACGGAAATGACCGAAAAAAGCCGCGAAGAGCGCTGCAACCCCTATTTTCAATTGACCCGACTGCCCTACTCCGCCGTATTGCTGGATAGCGCCGGGCGCGTGTTTAATGGCCCTGAAGGGAAAAACCAATACGATATCCTGGTGTTCCACCCGCGCACCAGCTGGGACCGGGGCCGGCCCGGTTGGCTGACGCAGGACAGCGCAAAAAAATGGGCGCGTGTGCCCCGTCGAAAGATACGGGTGGACTTTCCCTGCCTGGTCGAAGCGCGCTTTTCCCACGAGCGCGCAGATGCCGTCCCGATCGATGTTGTGGTCTGTAAAAGCCCGGATGACCTTCCCCCCCTGGCTTTGTATAAAGGAAAATATACTTTGTCCCTCCGCGACATACGCCAGCAGACGCAACAAATTCGCCTGCGGGTGAAATGAACGGCAAAAATTGTGTGTAGCTCCCGGGGCTGGCGCGCGCCAGTCGCAACAAGTCTGTATGTTTGCCGGTGTTTTTTCTTTGCGTATCATCAAAACGGCAGACCCAGCATGACATTTGAAGAATACCGCCGGCACGATGCCCTTGGCCTCGCAACGCTGGTCCACAACGGCGAAGTAACGCCGCTCGAGCTGGTCGATACGGCCATTCAACGCCTGGAAGCGGTAAATCCGCAGATCAATGCCATCATCCACCGCAGGTTTGAAGAAGCCCGGCAGGAGGCGAGAAACGCCGACCGAACCGCGCCGTTTGCCGGAGTGCCGTTTCTGGTCAAAGACCTGGGTATGGAAGTTCAGGGCATGCCTATGTGCACCGGCAGCAGGGGATACCGCCAGTATGTTTCTGCGCAGGATAGCTTCACCGTCCAAAAAATGAAACGGGCCGGGCTGCTTATCCTGGGTAAAACGAATACCCCCGAATTCGGAATCACCCCGTTCACCGAACCCGCCCTGTTCGGTCCGACCAAAAACCCCTGGAATCCTGCATATTCCCCGGGCGGGTCCAGCGGCGGCTCGGCGGCGGCAGTGGCGGCAGGCATCGTGCCGATGGCCTCGGCCAACGACGGCGGCGGCAGCATCCGTATACCGGCATCCTGTTGCGGTTTGTTCGGCCTTAAACCCACTCGCGGGCGGGTGTCGTGGTCAAGCCTGGAAGGCGAGATGTGGGCCGGAGCGGCCGTAGAAAACTGCGTCAGCCGCTCCGTGCGCGATGCGGCAGTCTACCTCGACGCCATTCAGGGCTCGGCGCCGGGCGACCCCTATGTGATCAAACCACCGGTACGCCCCTACGCAACCGAAGTCCGTACGCCACCCGGCAAACTCCGCATCGGTTTTACCGCCACCCATACCATGGGTTTTCCAGTGGATGCGGCTTGCGTGCAGGCCTTGAACACTGCGGTACAGGCACTCCGGTCGGAAGGGCATATCGCAGAAGAAGTGGAACTGCCGTACCGACGGGAAGACCTCACCGAAGCCTTTCTGGTGGTGGTCGCCGGCGAACTGGCCGGCGAAATCAAACTGCTGGCCCAACACTTGGGGCGGAAGGTGCGGCCGGGCGACGTGGAACCCAACACATTTGCGTTCAACCTCCTGGGGCGCTCCTTTACGGCTGCCGACTATACGTTTGCGAAGCGCAAATGGAGCGAAACCAGCCGGCGTATCGCCCATTTTCATGAACAGTACGACCTGCTCCTCACGCCCACACTTGCCAAACGCCCCATCGCCATCGGCAGCCTGGGACCATCCGCTGCCGAAAAAAGTATGATCGCCGTGATCAACCACCTGCGTCTGGGTAGCGCCATCAAATCAACGATCCAAAGCCTGGCAGATAAAATTTATGATTACATCCCCTGGACGCCACTGGCCAACCTGAGCGGTCAGCCGTCCATGTCGGTGCCATTCCACTGGACACCGGAGGAAAACCTGCCGGTCGGCGTCATGTTTACCGCCCGCTGGGGAGAAGAAGACCTGCTCTTCCGCCTGGCCGCCCAGTTGGAAAAAGCCGCACCCTGGTGGAACAAGGTGCCGGAATGAACCAAAATACATCTATCAACTAAAAAGCAAGCGCCATGCAAGTTACCTGGCAAGGGGTGTACCCCGCCGTGACAACCAAATTCACCGAACGGGGCAATCTGGATATCCCGGCATTTCAACACAATATCCGAGCGCAAATCAATGCCGGCGTACACGGCATAATTATCGGCGGTTCGTTGGGTGAGTCCAGTACGCTCACCCACGATGAACGCCTCGAACTGCTGCACGCCACCCGCGCTTGTACGCAAGGGAAAATTCCGGCAATTTTGAATATCGCCGAAGGCGCTACCCGATCGGCCGTAAAACTGGCGCAATTGGCCGAACAAAACGGCGCCGACGGCCTCATGGTGCTGCCCCCGATGATGTACAAACCAACCAACGCCGAAACGGTGGCATATTTCCAAACAATTGCCGGGGCGTGCAGCCTGCCGATCCTGGTGTACAACAATCCGGTGGACTACAAGGTGGAGGTCACGCCCGATATGTTTGAAGAATTGCTCCGGCTCGACAACATCCAGGCCGTCAAGGAAAGCACCCGGGATATTTCCAACGTGACCCGGATGCGGGCGCGCTTTGGCGACCGCCTGAAAATTCTCTGTGGGGTGGACACCCTGGCGCTGGAAGAATTGCTGATGGGCGCCCACGGCTGGGTGGCAGGCCTGGTAGATGCCTTCCCGAAGGAAACAGTAGCCATTTATCAATTGGCCAGAGCCGGCCGGATAGAAGAAGCCCGGCACATATACAGCTGGTTTTTGCCGATCCTGGAACTCGATATCCATCCGCAATTGGTTCAAAATATTAAACTGGCCGAAGCAATGACCGGCCTCGGCACCGAGCACGTGCGCCTGCCCCGGCAGCCGCTGCAGGGCGCCGAGCGCGAGCGGGTGCTGGCTATCCTGAAAACAGGCCTGGCCAACCGGCCGCAGTTGCCGGAATTTTAAACCGGATCGATCCCATGCGTAAAACATTTTTTCTGCATTGACGCGCACACTTGCGGCAACCCCGTCCGGGTGGTGGCCGGCGGCGGCCCGCTGCTTCAGGGGGCCGGCATGCCCCAGCGGCGCCAGCATTTTTTACAGGAATTCGACTGGATTCGCAAAGGCCTGATGTTCGAACCCCGTGGGCACGACATGATGTCGGGCAGTATTTTGTACCCGCCAGCCGATCCGGCCAACGACGCCGGCGTATTGTTTATCGAAACCAGCGGATGCCTGCCTATGTGCGGGCATGGTACCATTGGGACCGTTACCATAGCCATCGAAGAAGGCCTGGTCATACCCAAAGTGCCCGGGCAATTGCGCCTGGAAACGCCGGCAGGCCTCGTACTGGTCGAATACCGGCAGGAAGGCCTTAAAGTAAAATCGGTAAAACTGACCAACATTCCGTCTTTTCTTTACCGGGAAAACCTCGACGTCGAGTGCCCGGAATTGGGCCGGCTTCAGGTGGACGTGGCCTATGGCGGCAATTTTTACGCCATCGTCGACCCGCAGCAACACTTTACCGGTATCGAGCGCTACAGCGCGGCAGACCTGATCCGCTGGAGCCCGGTAATCCGGCAGCGTCTGAACGAACAATTCCGCTTCCAGCACCCTTTGGATGAAAAAATCAGCGGGCTCAGCCACCTGCTCTGGACCGGAAAACCCCTGCACCCCGGCTCTACCGCACGCAACGCCGTTTTTTATGGCGATAAAGCCATCGACCGCTCGCCCTGCGGTACCGGCACTTCGGCCCGTATGGCCCAGTGGGCCGCCAAAGGCAGGCTGAAGACCGGCGATGTGTTTATCCACGAAAGCATTATCGGAAGCCAGTTTACCGGCCGCGTGGAAGCAGAAACAACCTGCGGCCCTTTTCGGGCGATCATCCCCAGCATCGAGGGCTGGGCGCGTATTACCGGCTATAACACGATCTTCATCGACGATGAAGACGACCCCTATGCCCATGGATTCCAGGTAACCTGAGCCTGGATCAGCGTTGCAGCAACTGAATGACTACCCGCCGGTTTTTCGCGCGATGCTCTTCCGTATCGTTGGCAACCACCGGGCCAGACTCGCCCCTTCCTTCAGCCACCACCTGATCGGGCGCCACACCCAGGGCCATCAATGCCTTTCGGGCAGCTTCGGCGCGGCGGCGGGAGAGGACCAGGTTAAAATCGGTATTGCCATCATTATCGGTGTACCCCGTCAGTTTGATAATATACTGATTGTTGCGGGCCAATTGAGCAATTTGTTGCAGCTCGGTGTTCGATTCCGGGCGCAAGACATCCTGGTCGAAATCAAAAAAATGTTGAGCACTTGGGTGACCCCAACTGCCAGACGCGGGGCGTTCCATTTGACCTCCACCCTGGGCAATTCGCCCGGCGCCAGCCGGGGCCGAACGCGACATCCGCTGCCTGAAAACCAAGCAGAAGGTCGCCACCAATTTTCAAACCTTCAAAGGAGCGCAGCGCTATACGCGTTCAATCTTTTACAGCAACCCTTCGCAAACATTCAATGAACGTATTCCAGAACCTGATTAATGCTTTTGATAGAAAACCTATCGTTTTTCAGGCTGCCTAAGTTTTTACGATTAATCTTAAATTTTCACCCAGCGCACTATTTTCCGTTGTCTTTTCGCTTCTATTTCTACAAAATAAAACCCTGCTGGAATTTGTCCGAAATCAATCAGAGGAATACGGTTTTCACCCGGATGAATTTCTATTTCAACAAAAGAAATCACTCCTGAAATGCCGGATAGCCGCAAAGATGTCTTCATCTCTTTTTCCGAATAAACGGTCAGCATTGGCGCTTCGGCGGACGGATTGGGCGCGACGGTGACGCCCCAAAAATTCCTTCCGGCCTCCGTTGTCGCCACCGGTTGCGTTGAAACCTCGATCCGTACCTTGCGAATATCTTCCTTGAAAACCTTTACCTGCGGAATGATGGTCAAATCGTCGGCCTGCACCGTGGCCGTACCGTTTTGTAGCACTTGATTCGTGACAAAATCCTTGACCTGCCAGTAAACCGTTGTGCCAGTTGCAGGCTTGAACACTTGGGGATTGCGTATGGCCAGGTCCGCGGTAAGGAAGTTGTGCGGGCAGTTATCGTTGCCAAAAATGGCATTCGATTCGAGCCAAGCGGTCGTTTGCCAGCCAGTCTCGTTTTCATGCGTGTTTTCCCAGCGATGGTAGCCGCCCCAAGCGCCCCAGTTGTCGCCATCGCCGTTGTTGATACCAAAGACCCCCGTGCCAGGGTCGTTGTTTTGTAAATCGAGCCGGTGATTGAAAAAGGCTGGAAATGACTGGTCAGAACGAAAACGACTTTCAACAAAAGAAACATTGTCAATCGTGGTCTGCTGATTGGTTTGAGTTCCATTGATCCAATGGTCATTGAACAGTGGGCCATTGTCCATGACGTGATCCCGTTCGCTCCACATATTTTGTACGCCAATACCAAGCGAGTCGGCCTTCCGGTAATTTTCAACCACATAGGCATCCCATCCCATCGTGCTGCCGTTGTCGTTTTTACCATGCCAGTGACGGATCAGCGGTAAGTCTCGCGATGGCGAACAATTGTCTAGAAGATTGAAAAGGCTGAGCAGATGGACTGTTTGGCCTATCCGGTTTCTCAAATTGGTGGGGAAATTGAGGATTCGATCGCCAAAGATTGCTACGTTGTTACCCGGTTGGGGGCCGCCGAAACCGTTATTGAAAATAGTGACCGAAGCATAATGTTCGGGAAAGCATTTCGCTATTGCTGTCGAGCCTGCCGAGCCCATGCTGTGGCCCAGTAACTGGATACGGGCAGGGTCAATATTGAAGTGTTTTAGGAGCCAATAATCTATCCAAAGATACCGGCGTTGCGTGTAGTTGATGATGGTATCCAAATCGTCTGGTTCGTTGTCAGGCGTAAAAGGGTCATAATTTTTTCGCCAACCAAAATGCCAGGAGGTATTGTTAGGATTCGGTGGGTTTAGGTCGTTCCAGCCAATCAGGTCGTCGTTGTGAGCCAAAAGGATGCCCGCCGCTGGTTTGATGTTAACGGACGGGTAACTGCCAGCCAAGGCTTGACGGGCGATATTACCACCGCCATGCAGCCAAACGGACATGGGGAAAGGCTGCGTTGTGTCCAATCCTACAGGCACGGAAATCATAAATAGACTGGGCATCCCGTTTTTCGCAGCGTTGGCCATGATTGGGAAATCGGGGCGGTTTTCCCATTGGTTTTGCCGCCCGTCAGCCCACATCATAAAAGCAAAACAAGCAAAACCGCTAGCAAATGGCGATGGGAAGGAGGCCTGAAGATGACATTCAACCGGATCAGTATCTGGGTTGTATTGAAAAGGAATGACTGCCGAGGTGATGTTCTGACCAGCATTCACGGCTGTTGCATTGCCGGCAACCACAGCAAAAAACAACGAACCGGCTTGATGAGGCGTAAACACAAAAAGTCCTTCGTTTTCTTTCATTTTGTATTTTCCAATGCCCATAGTACCTGGAATTTGTGCGGTAGCAAGCTGTCAACTTGTTCTTTAATCACCGTACACAAGTACTCGAGCCTGTGAAGCCGCCCAACAAAAGTGGCATCGTTGGTGGAAGAGAAGGCGCTGGATTTAGCATACACCGCATACCAGTCTGGCAAAGGGGAATCAGATTCCCAAACTACCCAAACTTGTCCCTGAGCGTACCAGGCGCGGACATTGGTTTGGGCAAAAAGGGGGCTGGTTAGCGCCAGCAAGACGGCAAAAATTAAGAATTTTTTCATGCTATAAACTGATGATGTTGTAGTATTCTGATCTGGGATAACGGGGGCGTGACTGCCATACCGCTGCGTTTAGCGGGCGGTTGGCAGCCACGCAGAGTTCGCTGTGTATTTATTATTCAAGTAAGTTGCGTAATTTGTACAGCTAGTGAGGTGTGATAAAATTAGTAAATCTGACCACTCAATTACCTGATGCGTTTGGGCAACAACTTCAGCTCATTGCTAACTTCGCGGTCCCGTATTCACTCAAGCAATTTTTTCTTTTTGTGAAAGATTGCAGATGATAACCAATCTATCGTCAAAAATTTCGTGATAAATGGTTTTGGCCCCTCCAAACGCAGTTAAAATAGAGCTTATGGTTATATCCCGCCAATCATATTCCATCGGTGGATAAAATTCGTTGCCGACATGCCCACAAACTCCTTTTGTGCCAAATAGTCTCAGGTCATCGACAATGATCAAGTCCTTTTGCTTTCTACTTCTGAGAGAAGCAATTTCGTCTAAAACAGGAACTTCAGAATAGCCAATAGCCGTGCCCGAACCTGAGTAATGGGCGTCCAAATAAAATGCTACAGGTACATCATCGTAATGGTTTATTATTTCAGGCAGCAGATTGACACTATTTCCTAAATGGCAAAAAACATTGCCCACGGGTTTTAAATATTCATAAGAGTACCTATACCCACACTACTGGACATTTTTGCAAATCGCATGATTTTTTGGGGATAAGATCGTGAAAACGTAGGATAAGAACTCGATAAAGTGAAAGCATTTGGAGGTTAGGATTGCCAGGCCTTCTCTGAAAATGGACACTTCGGGTGCTTCGCTTCCGTCTTGGTAGCGCTGGGTTGGAATTCGTCGTCGTCGTTTCCAGCCTTCGCGAATAGCCAGGATATAAGCGGTGGTAACAATGGCCATCATCAACAGGCTTTTGTTCAGTTCTTTAAGGTTTAGGTCTTCGAGGTTGTAGCCGTTGGTTTTCAGGTGTCGAAAGAGGCATTCAATTTTCCAGCGTTTAGCGTAAAGGTGGGCGGCTTTTTTGGGCGTTGGGCAGCGTGGTTAGAAAGATCAAGGTTGGTTCTTCGGCATCGGCTTTGGGGTTGGGTAGCATCACAATGGTGTAGACCATTGCATCGAGGAAAATCTGCTTTTTTGACCAGTTTGCATTTTTGGGAGCACTTGGCCAGCATTCGCTCATAATTTTGCCTTTGGCAGTATTCACTTCATCGAAGTAATCGCACAAACGAAGCCGTATGACAAAATGTATGTGCTTGTTTTTTGGAACTTAAACCACTTTTTGCCGATGTACTCCCGATCAGCCAGTAAAGTCATTCCTTTCAAATCGAACAGCCCCAAGGCCGCCTCAAACATCGCTTTTCGTTCTTCCTGATTAGAGGCGCCGATCTTTTCCAACTGAACCCAATAAATCGGTACGGCCACCGATCCAACCAATACACTGAGCACCAAATAATGAACTTTACCTCCAATCGTCCAACTGGTACCATCCATGACCAATGTCTTAAAACCCAAGCCACGCAAAATCGAAGATTGTGGCGCATCAGATCATGCAGCAAGTCCAGCCTGTCGGCCCAATCCTGAAAAAACCGGATCAAGCGTTTGTAATGGCTCTGGGGTTGGGTATCGGCTTTTCCAGCACCCCGCCCACGAAGTCCTTCATCTTGTAAAGATTAACGGTGCGGGCCAGCGGAAGGAGGCAAGTCAAAAGCCAAACATTTTTACGGCGCCCAAGCCGTAGGAGTCGTAAAGTTCACTAAATTTGCGGAGGTGCGGCGGAAGCATTGATTATCATGTCTTTAGTAAACACGAAGATCGGCTTTCGCCGCCACTTTTCAAAAATGTCCAGTAGTGTGGCTTACAGGCCATCGGAGTGAAAGCATTCCGGCGTGAGATTTTTCAAGAGGACTGAAATTTAGTCATAATTGTGGGATTTTCAGATTGTAATCTGGCGCTAGGATTTTGCTATTGGCGCACTTTATTATCAGTTAGCATTCAATACATCGCGAAGGAAGGAGCCATTAGAACATACAATGTACGCTGCATAGGCAGCCTGCTGCAAGCCGGAACCGCCTAATCCGAACTCCGTTCCGGAACATCCGTCACAACGGTACGATCCACTGCCCGAACACTGGGCACAGGTAAAGTTGGCAGCGCCGGGGCAGGCGGCGCAAGTAGTATACCCGTTGCCGGCGCATTGGGCGCATTCTTCATGGCCTTCGCCGTTGCAATAGGTACAAAGGTCCGTTCTTCCCGTACCCCGACAGATGTGGCACCGCTATAACTCTTCCTGGAATCTGGTGTAACCCAATTGGGGTACAGTTTTTGTTGACAAATACTTGGTCGTCAAATATAAAGTATCTAAACTTGCCATGTAAAGTTTGGATATCCAAATTTTGATCATCGTATATATTGACAAAAATATAAAAACCTGATAGATAACTCAAAAGTCTGAAAATGATGAAAATTGAACTAGAAGATCTGTTTTTAGCATCCATCAATGACGGATTTAATTTGTTTTTAGGCGCTGGTTTCTCAATATTGGCTCAAGATAAGTTGGGTCAATCTTTGCCGCTTGGGTCGAGTCTTAAAGATGAGCTTTCAAAAAAATTCAATTTGCATGCTAATCTATCCCTTCCTAAAATTAGCACAGTGCTTGAAGCAACTAGAAAACAGGAGTTTTATGATTATATTCGTTTAAGATTCTCAGTAGGTGAATATTACGAAAACTACAATATTATAACTAATTTTTCAATAAAATCTATATTTACAACAAATGTAGATAATCTAATAAATAAAATTTTTGAAAAGAGTCATACGCATTATTTAAACGACATAATTGAATTTGGGCCCTCATTCAGAGACAAAGTTGCGGTTAATTTTATTCCACTTCATGGCTCAATTTTGCATGAGAGCAGGAAGCTTGTTTTTAGCACTATTGATATTGCTTCAGCCTTTAACAATGAACAGAATGTATGGCATTATTTAAGAGCAAAGACTATTGAATACCCAACTTTGTTTTGGGGCTATAGTCTTGATGATTCCGGAGTCATTGAGGCACTTTTTAATCAGAAAGAAAAAATAAAAACTAATAAACCTAAATGGATTTTATTGCATGAAGAGGAAGAGGCAAGTATTTCCTATTTTAAGGCTCTAGGTTTCAATATTATAATCGGAGATACTAAAGAAATGTTGGATTGGTTTTCAAGGCAGCATCAGTCGGATAAAAGTGATAACCTCAAATTAATAAACGATTCAAAGGAAGTTTTTTTTGGATTAAATCTGCCACAAAGAGAATCCAACTTGCCTGTTAGACCGTTAAAGAATTTTTTTATGGGCGACATTCCATTTTGGTCTGATATATACAATAATCGTATTCCAAGAATCCATCACTATAATGAATTATTAAATTTGCTTCATAAAAAAGAATATGACAATATTATTCTTACGGGTATTCCTGCTTGTGGAAAAACCACTTTGATGATGCAATTGGCTGCCAGTTATGAATTTAATGGACATAAATTGATTTGTTCTGGAATTAATCTTAATAAGGCAAAATTGATAGCTGACAGATTAATGGGGGAGCCTGCAATAATATTTATTGATAACTTTGCTGACGATATTGATGTGTATAATTATTTTGCGCAAAGGCCTAATATAAGACTATTTGGTGTCGATAGAGAATATTATTTGGAAATTATAATTCACAAACTGAATAAAAACGAAAATAATAAAACTTATATATACAATTGCACGGAGTTGGACACCATTGATGTTCAATTGATATATGATAATATCCCAAATGAGGTTAGAAACCAACGCCTAAAGACTTCCAGCGAGGGGTCGGACGAAATGTCAATGTGTGAAATGGTGAATTTAAACATAACGGGCCCAACGATTAACGATAGGTATCATGAAGTTATTGATGAACTAGACGACTCGGATTTCTTAGCTTTGGATTTACTGATTATGATCTGTTATGTTAATCGATGCAGGACTATAGTATCATTTGATATGATGAGTTTGTTTTTAGATGATGATATAGAAAATTACAATGATATTTATGATTTGCTAAAAATATTGGGGAGGCTAATAACTGATTATAGGGGAAATATTACTAGGGAAAACCAAGATTATTTTATTCCCAGATCAAGTATCGTCGCTGAAAAAATAATTGACCTTACCCCTATTAAAATATTTAAAGATGTCTATACGCGTTTTCATGAAAAGGTCCCACATTATTCCATACATCGATTTGACATCTTCAAAAAGAGCGCCTATGACGCCTTTTTTACTAAAAAGGCGTTTCAAAAATGGGAAGAGGGTTTGGCATTTTATGAGGGGATTACAGAGTTTGATCCTTCCCCTTTTGTATACCAACAATCTGCACTATATCTGTTGTATAAAAGAAGATATCAAGAGGCCTTCAACTGGATCGATACAGCTCTGATAAAGGCGGACCGTTATTTGTATTCCATAAAAAATACTCATGCGGTAATAATGTTTGAAGCAAATATAAATAGTAGTGATCCGCATAGCGTAAAATCCTATCTGGATGATAGTATGGGCATATTGGAAGGGTGTTATAATGACGATAAGCGAAAACTATATCACGCCATCACCTACGGGAGGCATGCTGTAAAGTATTTTTCTCTGTTTGGGGATAAGAAATCTCAGGAATATTTATTAAAAGCGAATCAATGGCTTAAAGAAGAGCTCAGGGAAAATCCTTGGAATAAATCAGTAAAAAACGTAATGAGTGATATTAAAAATATTGTTCACTAAGATTGGGGGTATCTCAGAGTAAACGCATCAAAAACGGTGAGTGAAGGCTGGCATTTTGCCATTCTCCGCAAAATTAAGTTTTCTAAAATTGAGGTTATTGGAGTGTCTCATTATGCCCGAAAACATCGTATTCCCCCTCCCTGCTTTTCCCCCGCAAAACGTAAGCCTACGACGAAGGGCATCTTGCCCGGGGGTTAGCGGCTGCGGACCTTTGCCAAAAACGAAGGTATGAAAAAAGTAGTTACGGCGCTAAGCCGCAAGTGGCTGGATGCGGACTCCTGGGCGTTGTTGTTATCGGCTTACGAGAAGAGCCATCTGAGCGTAAAAGATTTCTGTGCGTCGCAGGGCATCAGCGCGGCCTCGTATTATCGGTGGCAGAAGCGCTTGCGCAGGGATAAAGAAACGGATAGTGCGTTATTCAGTCCTATTGATATACAGTCAAAATCAACTGGCATGATAGCGGTGGCGTTGCCGGGCGGGGTGGTTCTTCGGTTTGAGGACTTGCCGCCGGTGGAGTATTTGCGCAGCTTGAGTTCAATGTTTAGCGGCTGTTGACATGCTTGGATTTACGGCTGTACAGCGCTATTATTTGAGTCGGCAGGCGGCCGATATGCGCAAGAGTTATGACGGGTTGTCGGGCCTGGTTCGCCAGGGTTTGGGCCGTGATCCGTTGAGTGGGGAGGTGTTCATATTTTTGAACCGTCGGCGGACGCAGCTGAAGTTATTGGTATGGGATCGGAGCGGTTTTGTGATTTGGAGCAAGCGGCTGGAGCGGGGGACGTTTGAATTGCCGCATGCTGCGGATCGGGGCGCGTCGGTGTTGATGAGTTGGGAAGAATTGGTGTTTATCCTGGAGGGGGTGAAGTTGGGCAGTGTGAGGCGGCGCAAGCGCTATGCTGGTCAAAAAGTAGCGGCATGAAAAAGGGGCGGAGTTATCCACGTTTTTTGGGCAGGCAATGTTGAGAACGGTGCTTTTTGGCGGCGAAAACAGAAAAAAAGAGGAGAAATCCACAAAAATAGGCGGTTGTGCGTTGGGAAAAAGGGGTTGCGGGCCAGGGCGTGGCCAGCTACCTTTGCCGTATGCAAGACGCAGACGAACAAGTGGTTCCGCTGGCCGAGTACCAAAAATTGGCGACGGAAGTGGAGGCCTTGAAACAACGCATCGCGTGGTTTGAGCGGATGCTGTTTGGTCGCAAGAGCGAGCGTTTTGTGCCTGCGGAAGAGGTGGCCGGGCAGTTGCACCTGGAATTTGACGGCGAGCAGGCCCAGGCGGTGGAGGAATCGGTTCGTCAGATGATCGCCGCGCATGAGCGCAAAGTTCCCCAGGTAAAAGACAAGGTTCATCCGGGCCGCATGCCGATTCCGGCGCATTTGGAGCGGGTGGAAGAAGTGGTGGAGCCGGAAGAGGACGTAACAGATATGAAGCGTATAGGGGAAGATGTGACGGAGGTGTTGGAATACGACCCCGGTCGGGTGTGGGTGCGGCGCATCGTTCGGCCCAAATACGCCCGCGTGCAAGTGGACGAAAATATCGATCAAAGCCAGGTGGTACAGGCCCCGGCCAAAGACCTGCCCTTTGGCCGTTCCAAAGCCGGTGTAAGTCTCATCGTGCATATCCTGATTTCCAAATATGTCGAGCACCTGCCCTTGCACCGACTCATCGCCCGCTTTGCCCGAAGCGGACTGAATATCCCCCCGGCCACCATGGGCCACTGGGTCAAAGTCGGGGCCGAACCCCTGCTGATCCTCTACGAAGCCTACCAAAAGCTCATTTTTGACACGTTTTACCTTCAAATGGATGAAACCAGGCTCAAAGTCCTGGAAGATGGAAAAGGCAAAACGCATTTGGGCTTCATCTGGGCCGTATTCGATCCCATCCGCCGCCTGCCCTTCTTCTTTTACCAGGTGGGGCGCGACCATAAAGGGCCTAAAAAATTACTCCAACGTTTTGCAGGCGTGCTGCAATGCGACGGCTTCGGCGTGTACGAAACCCTGAACAAAAAAATTGACTCCCTGGCCCTGATGAATTGCATGGCGCACATCCGCCGTGAATTCTTCGACGCCCAAAGCAACGACGCCCAGCGCGCCCAAACCGCCCTGACCCTCATTCAACTGCTCTACCAGGTGGAAGAAAAAGCCCGGAATCTGGGCCTCAACCCCGAACAACGCCTCGAACTGCGGCTTCAGGAATCAAAACCCATATTCGATCAACTCGGCCAGTGGCTCCGCTCGGAATACAACCGCGTTACCCCCGCCAGCGCCATCGGGAAAGCCATTCAATACGCCCTGAACCGCTGGAAAAACATGCTCCTGTTCCTGGCCAACGGCAACATTGAAATCGATAATAACCTCGTGGAAAATATTATCCGTCCCATCGCCATCGGACGCAAAAATTACCTCTTCGCCGGCTCCCATGAATCGGCCCAGCGCGCCGCCATGATCTACACCTTCTTCGCTGCCTGCAAACACCAAGGCATCGATCCCGAAATATGGCTCACCGATGTGCTCAACCGTATCCACGATCACAAGGTCAGCCGACTGCATGAGTTGATGCCACATAACTGGAAGCCGGCGCCCACAAAAACGCCGGCAAAGGCCGAAGGGGCAAAAATAGAAACCCCGGAGGAGTAGGGAAAGATGCCCTTCGTCGTAGGCTTACGCCGCAGCAGCGCTTCTTTGGGTTTTTGCCCTTTGGGCGTATTGCGGTAGTCGTTGTAACGGAACGTGACGTGCTCATCTTTTACTTCCTCTATTTTGTATTCGCTCAGGCAGGCGCGTTTGGTATAGCGGCCCACGTAGCGCACGATGCTTTCGGCATTTTGCAACGGTTCCTGTATGCTCACCACCCAGTCCCGCTCGTTGTGCACCTTCAAAAAACGCAGAAAATCAACCCGGTCGGCCAGTCGTTTTGGTGTTTTGTATTGTCCGTGCGTGTGCAGGGCCAAGAGCCGCTGTTGAAAGACCCAACGGAAACGTTTTTTCAGCCATTCGTGCCGGAACAGATATGCTCCTTCCAGCAGTTTCATCTCTTTGCTCTCCTGTTTTATCCCGCCGCCCGTCACCACCAGGTGCAGGTGCGGGTGGTATTTGAGGTCCGAACCCGCCGTGTGCAGCACCGCGATCATACCGCCTTCCATCTGGTGTTTGTAGCGGAACCAGCCCGGTATGACTTCGCCAACCGCCGAAAACATGGCATCGTACACGGCCCGTTCGTTGCGATGCGCAATGTCGCGCAGCCAGGCCGGAAGCGTCACCACAACGTGATGATGCTTGATATTCAACACGTTATGCAGGATATTATCAGCCCAACGGCTCGTGGCTGCCGTTCCGCAGGTCGGACAAAACCGATGGCCGCAGGAACGATACATATAATGCTGTTCTCCACATTCTTCACACGCATAGGTGGCATACCCCATCGCAAGGGTTCTGCACTGCTGTATTTTGAGTGCAGCCGTAAAGTGTTTTTCTGTTAATATCAAAGAACGTTTGGGGTGCCCTTTGTACCCCTCAAAGTGATCTTTCAAAAGATCGGAAAGACGATATTTATTATGATAATCTATTTATTATGTGTGTTTTATTTATTATAATTTTGTTCAACGGTTGAATATGCGTATGTGCGACGCTTAGGAAGCATTTTCGTATATTCTTTGTTCTCGGTTTTAAGTATTTGATTGGTTGTGAAAGCAATACTGCTTCTCCGATCTGAAATCGCTGGCGAAGTTTTTACGTTATTTCCACATATTATTGAAAGGAACATGCCAGGCGGAAACCAAAAGAGCTGCCCCAAGAGAATGGTGGGTAGCCTCCTCTGAATACGGCGCGGCAGACTGTTGGCATATCACCCCAGCCACCACCACGAAGACTACGGTATTTTCCTGATTCAGCACCAATTGGGTTATGTATCCCTTTGCTTTGGGTATAATAATCGCTACCATACCAGTCCCAGCACCACTCCCATACGTTACCGCTCATGTTGTACAAGCCCAAGGCGTTGGCTGACAATTCATTAACCAAAACAGTCTTACCATAGTATTGACCTACAATCGAAAAAGGCTTTTTATAAATTTCTCTTGAGTCAAAATTAACTTCTACAGGATCAATTGTATCACGACCGTTACCAAATCGCATCTTTTTGCCGCCTTCCCTGGCAGCATATTCCCACTCGGCTTCGGTGGGCAAGCGGTAGCCATTAGCACTTGTATCGCGGGTAACTGTCCACTTTTGATTAAAACTTGTATTTGTGTTACTGGAATCTATACGGCTTTTGTCAATCACATAGTATGGTATGCGACTCTGCTGCTCACTCAGCCAATTACAATATTCAATGGCATCGTACCAAGATATGTAGATAGCTAGGCGTTGACCACGGCCCCAACCTTCATCATTCGGCATAGTCCGGCGTGTTGCCTCGCAAAAGACATCATACTCTCCAAAGGTGACTTCGTATTTGGAGAGATAAAAATCGCTGATTGTGACGGCATGTACGATTTCGTTGGTTTCTATCTTGTCGTCCATCACATCGCCCATCTGGAAGGTACCGCCCTTCACAAAGGTAAAATGAACCAAAAAAATCGAATCCGGAGTTGTCTGAGCAATCGCTATCCCAGATCTGAGACCGAGAAGCAGTGCAACGAAGCAGACTTTTACGATTACTGCCGCAGCAGGAACAAAGACAATGGGTATATTAATTATTTTCATATTATTTTATATTCTAAATTACCGAGAACTGCGGCGTAGCCGCAGTTGTGAATGACTATGAACAATTGCCGGCGACGCGACGTTAGTGACCCGTCAAGTTCGGAAAATGGATAACATAAAAGGATTGCGGTAATCTTCGATTGACGAAGTGCTTTTTGCCATTTTCCGAACGGTTTTCAAAAAATGACTTCAAAGGCCTCGACCCAAAAATGCCCCGCTTCCCGCCCGACTGCCCCGGCCCGCCGATATTTTTTTTATCGTGTACGCTGCGACGGTTTTTTATATTTTATTGGCGTTTAGCCATTTATATTATTTATCGTCTACGCTACGGCGGGCTTTTAAAATAATTTGTGTCGCAATACGCAATAAATTTGTTTTTAAAAATCGTTTGCAAGCGTGCATTCCACGAATGCTGCAAAGCCGAAAAGCATTTGCTTCTGTGAGCAAGACTCCCGCGCCAATGCTTTTCTGCCTTGCCAAATGCCGAAAGCATTTGTTCGCTTGCAAACGATTTTTAAGACTTTCCAGGGCGTATTGCTGCCGATTTAAAAATATCGGCGGGCCGGGGCATGCGACGCATTTTTGGGTTGTAACCTATTGATGCTCAACATTTTTTGAAAATGATTGCCACTAACTGCGGCGTCGCCGCAGTTGTGAATGACTATGAACAATTGCCGGCGACGCGACGTTAGTGGCCGTCAAGTTCGGAAAATGGATAACATAAAAGGATTGCGGTAATCTTCGATTGACGAAGTGCTTTTTTGCCATTTTCGAACAGTTTTCAAAAATGACTTCAAAGGCCTCGACCCAAAATGCCTCGCTTCCCGCCCGACTGCCCCGGCCCGCCGATATTTTTTTATCGTGCACGCTGCGGCGGTTTTTTTATATTTTATTGGCGTTTAGCCATTTATATTATTTATCGTCTACGCTACGGCGGGCTTTTAAAATAATTTGTGTCGCAATACGCAATAAATTTGTTTTAAAATCGTTTGCAAGCGTGCATTCCACGAATGCTGCAAAGCCGAAAGCATTTGCTTCTGTGAGAAGACTCCCGCGCCAATGCTTTTCGCCTTGCCAAATGCCGAAAGCATTTGTTCGCTTGCAAACGATTTTTAAGACTTTCCAGGGCGTATTGCTGCCGATTTAAAAATATCGGCGGGCCGGGGCATGCGACGCATTTTTGGGTTGTAACCTATTGATGCTCAACATTTTTTGAAAATGATTGCCACTAACGTTTGTACTCCCGAAAACAGCTAAGTAAAACCCGCATTGCGCCTTTTACTTATTCATTTTCGGGTATATCGAATGTGGGCGATCTGGTATCCCGGCTAAGTAAACCCGCATTGCATGTTTAGTTAGCCGAATATTTGTTTGTTGTTTTAATTTTGTATCAAACATACTTCTTCTGGTCAAATATCCAGATCATCCAGCGGGCTTTTTATTTTGTCCCAGCCTTTTTTCGTGATATGTGTGTAAATCTCAGTCGTCTTACTGCTTTCATGGCCCAGGAGTTCCTGTATGTAACGTAAGTCGACGCCCTTCTCCAATACGTGCGTGGCGAAACCATGGCGCAGTGCATGTATCGTCGCCGCCGGATTGATCTTCGATTTTTCGTTTGCCTGGCTAAGCATCGTGTCATAAATAGCTTTCCACTTTGGCGGCATCTTTTTAGCCCCGACTGCGTCCCCAAAACAGTTATATAGTTCACTATACGCCTGTTTTGAGGCCTTCCCGGAACTAAAAATCTGCTCCCCAAAATGGAAAATTATTTATGACACGATGCTAAGTACAGTGTAAACTAAGCCTGTTGGGGAAATATTTATCCAGGAAGCGGAGCGGCAATTTTGTACAGGGAATCCGCCATACTTTCATCTCCGGGTCCCAGCGCCGGCAATGGGTGTTTTTCACCGTAGCCAAATGCATGGGGAGGCAGATGCAAGCCCATCCGGTCTTTTTCTGCCGGCAGCGGAAGCAGGGTGATCTTGTACGCAGCGTCCCACGTATGCGCGATCTCCCGGGCCGGCAAGCGCAGGAAGGGCAACAAAAAAAACGGCCCGGCGTCCCACACGCCGAACCGAATAGAAATGGTATAGTAAAACCGAATTAGCACACGGGGCATGGGGCGTCATCCGGTCATGAAGGAGTAGTATTAAACATCCCGGCAAATACAAAAAAACCGGGGTGGGAATAATCTAATCGACGTTGTCGTGTAAAAACGAATTGCCGCTCATTTTGATCTCCGGCTCGTCCTCAATGGAAATGGTCCAGGTAGACATCCCCGATGCTTCTGCATCCGGCAAGGCATCCAGACTGATGCCTTTGCGCAGATAAGCGGGCTGATTTTCGAGTTCGATAATCGTTTGTGGAGAATTCAGCTTGACCACGTTGATCGGCCGGTTGCGGACTTCTTCGCGCCGGCGCTGCGCTTCTTCCAAACGCCGGCGGCGCTCTTCCGGGCCAATTTCGGCGGCTTCATCCGGGCGCACAAAGGGGTCGTTGGGATCGCCTTTGGCGTTGCGGATACGTTCCATGGTTTCGCGCACATTGTCGAAATCGAATTCGATGGCATTGGCGGCTTTTTCCTCCACGGGAGCTGGTTCGTCGGAGCTGATGCTAAACAGCGAGGGCGGCATTTTTTTTTGCTCGTCATCCAGGTGTACGAAATGCCGTTCGGGCGGCGCCGTTTGGCTGCGCATACCGCTCAGCGGAGCGGACTTGCGGCTCGCTTCAAAGCCGGTGGCAATGATCGTGACGCTCAGTCTTTCCCCCAGGCGTTCGTCGAAGCAATTGCCCCAGATCAGGTTAGCCCCTTCGCCGGCTTCCTGCTGAACGAATTCCGTGATCTCGAAAATCTCGTCCATAGTTGCCTCGTTGATACCGGAAGTAATATTGACGAGGATATTTTTTGCGCCGCTGATGTTGCTGTCTTCCAGCAGGGGTGAGTTGAGGGCTTCGTCGACGGCCCGGCGGGCGCGGCCGTCGCCTTCCACCGCGGCGGTGCCCATGATGGCCACGCCGGAGCCCCGCATAACCGTGTTCACGTCTTCGAAATCGACGTTGACATAGCCGGGCACGGTGATGATTTCAGCGATGCCTTTTGCGGCCGTGCAGAGGATATTGTCGGCTTGGGAGAAGGCCTGCGAAATGCTCAGGTTTCCATGGATCTGCCGGAGTTTATCGTTGCTGATCACGACCAGGCAGTCTACGTTTTTGCGCAATTCCTCCAGTCCGTCATAGCCGTTGGATACGCGCAGGCGCCCCTCGAACAGGAAGGGCAAGGTGACGATACCAACGGTGAGGATACCAAGTTCCTGTGCGGCTTTGGCAATGATCGGCGCGGCGCCGGTGCCGGTGCCGCCGCCCATGCCGGCTGTGATAAACGCCATTTTGGTGCCGTCTTCGAGAAAGCGGGTGATTTCGTCGAGACTTTCCATGCAGGCGCGTTTGCCCACGTCGGGTTTGCTGCCTGCCCCCCGGCCTTCGGTCAGGCTGGCGCCCAGGGGAATTTTGGTGGGAACAGGGCTGAGGTGCATGGCCTGGGCATCGGTGTTGCAGATCGCATAATCCACACCGATAATCCCTTGCTTGTACATGTGGGTTACGGCATTGCTGCCGCCGCCGCCTACACCAATAATTTTTATGATGGAAGGCTCGTCCTTCGGCAAATCGAAAAGCATAAGCCGGGTGTTTTAAGATGAAGAAATGAGTTATTTTTTATTAAAATCCACATCGGGTTCGGCTTCGAACCATTCTTTGGTCTTGCGGAAAACATTGTCGAGCCAGCTCGGCGATTTTTCTTCGGACACGTTGGAGGGTTCCCTATCGGCGCCGTCGCCATAGGCGTGTTCGCCGGCGGCGGTTGCGCGGCCGGCTTCAACATCCTGCAGCCCTTTGAGCAACAAGCCGATGGCCGTACTGTAGATCGGGCTGTTGACGCTCTCGCGGTAGCCATGCGCCAGGTTCTCCACCGGAAGCCCGACCCGGCACGACATGCCGGTATGGAATTCGGTGAGCTTGTCCAGATGGTTGAGCAAGGCGCCGCCGCCGGTAATGACAATGCCGCCGATCAGCTTGCGTTCGTAGCCGCTGCGGCGTATTTCCCAAAGCACATAATCGAGCAATTCTTCCATGCGGGCCTGGATGATCCGGGCGAGGTTTTTTTCGCTGATTTCCTTGTGCTCGCGTCCTTTTAGCCCGGGGATCGTGATGATCCGGTTGTCATAGACTTCGGTAGCCAAAGCAGAGCCGAAGCGGACCTTCAGTTTTTCCGCTTGCGGCTGCATCACCGTGCATCCTTCTTTGATGTCGGCTGTGATCACATTGCCGCCAAAGGGGATGACCGCGGTATGGCGGATGATGCCTTCATGGAAGATCGTGATATCCGTGGTGCCGCCACCGATATCCACCAGGGCGACGCCGGCTTGTTTCTCTTCTTCGAAGAGCACGGCATCGGCGCTGGCGATCGGCTCCAGGGTCAATTCGGCTACCTGAAGCCCGGCTTTTTCGATACAGCGGAAGATGTTGTTGACTGCCGTGATCTGGCCGGTGATGATGTGGAAATTGGCTTCCAGGCGCACCCCGCACATGCCGATCGGGTCGGTGATGCCTTGTTCATTATCCACCGTAAATTCTTGTGGAAAGACATGAATAATCTTGTCGCCTGGCGGTAACACCAGCTTGAACATGTCATTGACCAGGCGGTCGATATCGCGCCGGGCAATTTCGGTGTGATCGCTTTCGCGGGTGAGAATGCCCCGGTGTTGCAGGCTTTTGATGTGCTGGCCGGCTATGCCGACGTGGACAACACGGAACTTCATGCGCGCCTGACGCTCGCAAATATCCACCGCTTCGCGGATGGCATTCACTGTTTTTTCGATGTTGCTGACCACGCCGCGTAATACGCCGACGCTATCCACCTTGCCTACGCCCAGGATTTCGAGTTTCCCATGTGTGTTTTTACGCCCGGCCAGGCAGCATACCTTCGTAGTGCCAATATCCAGCGCAACAACTACATCGTGGGTTTGCGGGACTAATTCGGTCATCTTGTGCAAAGATTAAGGTTAACGTTGCTGTTTATTGCCTTAAATCTCTTTGCACCCTTCTTGCTTTACTTTTCCGGGTACAAAGATAATTTATAAGCTTTTAGCTTCAAAATTTTTATGTAACTTTTTTGTTTAAAACATCTAGCTTTGAAAATTAGCAATTCGATAGATATTTCAGCCTTGCCGATAGAGCCTATCTGCGGCATACGACTTGGCCGTTGTATTTCAGGTTAATGATTTCGTACTTATTCCATCCGGCATAGGGCATTGCTTCCTTATAGAAGATTTTCAGCCGGCGCAATTTGTCTTCCAGGTTCCGTACGCTTCCCAGTACAATTTTCTGATCGCCCACGAGCGGTACCAGTATATATTCGCCCGCGGTATTGACGTGGATTTGCTGGATAAAGCGGGAAAGAACAGGATCGTTTTGAATCACTTCGTTGAGTTGGAATACATTTTTCAAGCTGTTGCGACGCCTTTCCCTGAAATCGGCTGTGTACGGCGCGATATTGCCGGTTGCGACCAATACCCGGGCGGTATAGAGTTTGGACACCGGTATTTTGTTACCCGATTGATCCAGGTAGTAATTCCCGCCCACATTATCGAGCACCCGAAGTACTGGCTCGCGCTGGCGGACCATCACATGAAGGGTATTGCTTTGCCCTACATAAGCCTCCGCATCCTGTACGAAGGGGTCCGACTCCAACACGCGTTCCATACGTTCCACCTCCAGGTTTGCCAGTTCAGTGCCTTCCAGCGTATTGCCAAAGGCTTCCAACAGGTTCTGCCGGACATCGCGGTCGCTCAGCATCTTTTCACCGCTATCCAAGGGCACAATAGCGATCTCGGTGGATGCGGCAAAACTGTTTTTCTTCCGGGTAACGGCCGAAAGGAAAATCAGCCCCATGATAAGGAGAAAGAGCAACCAGATAATCCGGTCATAGCGCAGGCGCGGCAATCGAAGCGTGAGCAAATCAGCGAGCATAACGTCAGCTTAATAATTTCTTAATCGGTTCAATACAGGTATCGATATCGCCGGCGCCCATTGTAAGCAGCACTTGCGGGCGATTACGCTGTATTACTGTCAGTATTTCGGCCTTAGAAACCAATTTTTTGTTCAATAAATTCATTTTTTTCCATATCATTTCTGAATCGACGCCTTCTATCGGCAATTCCCGGGCCGGATAGATGGGCAATAACAGGCATTCATCCAGCAAGTCCAGGGCAGCGGCAAAACCGTCGGCAAAGTCGCGCGTCCGGCTATACAGATGCGGCTGGAAGATGCCCGTAATTTTCCGGCCGGGGAAAAGCATCCGGGCAGCGGTGATGGTCGCCTCCAGTTCAGCCGGATGGTGCGCATAATCATCCACATAGACACATTCCGGCTGCCGGACGATAAATTCGAACCGGCGCCTGACCCCGCGATACCGGGCGAGGGCCTCCGCCATACCTGGCGTAAACGCGCCGGCGCATTGCACGGCCGCCCAGGCTGCCGTGGCATTTTCGACGTTGTGGCGCCCGGGGTACGCCAGCTGCAAATCGCCCCAATCGAAAATAGTGGATTTGATTCCAAATACCATTTGCCCCTGTTCCACCCGGATATCGTGGGCCGCATAATCGCCGGCCCCGATCCCGAACGTTAATACTTTCCGGCCGCTGGCGCGCAATTCGGCTGCTATGTCGTCAAGCGGCAAATCATGGCGGTAAATCAGGGCGCCACCGGGCTTGATCTGGCGGACAAACTGTTTATAGGTTTCCACAACGGCTTCCGGGGAGCCATAAATATCCAGATGGTCGGGATCCAGGGAATTCAGTACGGCTATTTCCGGATACAATTGCAAAAAAGAACGGTCGTATTCGTCAGCTTCCACCACCACCCAATCGCTTTTCCCTTCCACAAAATTGGACCCCAGATTGGCCGAGATACCGCCGAGAAAGGCTGTCGCATCCACGCCGCTACTGCGCAGCAAGTAGGCTACCATAGTACTTGTAGTGGTTTTTCCGTGCGTGCCCGCCACCGCGATACAACGCTTTCCCTGGCTGATAAACCCCAATACCTCGGAGCGTTTTTTTACAGGGTAACCCCTGGCTCTGAACCACGACAATTCACTATGACTCTCCGGCACCGCCGGCGTCCATACCACCAGGTCCACAGCAGTGGGTATATGCCGGATATCATCCTCATAATGAACCTGTATGCCTTCCGCAGCCAGCGCCTTTGTCAGGTCTGTTTCGCTGCGGTCGTATCCATAAACACGGGCGCCATGGCCGTGAAAATACCGGGCCAGGGCCGACATGCCGATGCCGCCGATGCCGATGAAATAGATGGTATGGATGTCGTTCAGATTCATGGTTTTTTTGTCAATTCGAGGGTTTCCTGTCGCCCGCTGCGGTTCATCTCGAACAACAGGGTCTGCGCATCCAGTTTCAGTATCTTGACCATGATTTCCTTGCGGTTTTGCGCAGTGGTATAGAGTTTATCCTTATCGGTGCGCCAGGAGCCGTTTTCGGTTTGATTGCCAAAACCGGCCGAATAATTCCCGTCGGCTGTGAATTCAAAAAATACGCGTGCAGCATCGCGGCCGGCCGGTTTTCCGAAAACGAGCCATTCCTTGCCCGTCCATTTTCCGTACAGGGCCGGATTGTTGTCGTTCGTACGGCGGCAATTGGTAAATGCCGCTGTAAAAAGCAATAAGACTGCCAGCAGGCAATATTTTTTTATGAACTTCAGGTACATACTATATCATTTTATTGGTTTCTGCTAATTCCAGTACCTCGGCGGCAATCGCTTCTGCCGCCTTCGGCCGCCCGATCTGATGGATACTTTCAGCCAGGCTGAAGGCCAGGGCATCATGCCCCAGGATCATCAACGCTTCAGGCAACATTTTTTCCGCGGCTTCGGCATCGCGTATCAGGCGGGCGGCGCCTTTTTCCACCAGTGCCAGGGCGTTTTTCGTCTGATGGTCTTCGCTCACGTTGGGGGATGGCACCAGTATAACCGGCTTCCCAACCAAACACAGTTCACTGATACTCAAGGCTCCTGCCCGCGATATAATCAGATCGGCAACTGCATATAGCAGGTCCATCCTGTCGATAAAGGGCATGATCCGGACGTTGGGAAGTTGGGCCGTTTCACTGGCTGCGTATTCGTATTCGTAAAACCGGCCGCATTGCCACAACACCTGTACGCCGCCCGGCACTGCCAACAAAGCCGTGCTTTCGGCCATGGCTTGGTTCAGGGTACGGGCGCCCAGGCTGCCGCCGATTACGGCGATGGTTTTCCGGCCGGGGGCCAGGCCGTAGTATGAATAGCCTTCTTCCCGCTTTTGGCCCGGCGAAAGGATATCCTGACGAACGGGGTTGCCGGTGAACACAATTTTTTCAGCGGGGAAATACCGGTCCATTTCGTCATAAGCTACACAAATGCGCGCTGCTTTTTTAGCCAGCAGCCGGTTGGTGATACCGGCATATGAATTCTGTTCCTGTATAAGGGTCGGGATACCCAGCTGTTGAGCGGCACGCATTACCGGACCGGAGGCATAGCCGCCGGTGCCAATGACTACATCCGGGCGAAACCGGCGAACCAGACGCCTGGCTTTCAGGGCGCTGCCAAACAATTTGAACGGAAAAATCAGGTTGCGGCGCAGGCTGTTCCAGGAAAAACCGCGTTGGAATCCGGCAATATTGAGCCCCTCGATCGGATAACCGGCCTTCGGCACCCGCTCCATTTCCATCTTGCCATTGGCACCGACAAATAAAAACTCCGTATCCGGCCGGAGGTGCTTGACGGCATCGGCAATAGCAATGGCCGGAAAGACGTGTCCGCCTGTTCCGCCGCCGGTGACGAGTATGCGTAGTTGCCGTGCCATTATGAACTGGTGAATTAGTGTGTTCGTGAATTGTTGTGTTCGTGGATCAGGCGTTGTCTATCGTTTCTATATATTTACTGACACTCAGGATCATTCCCAAGGCAATCGACGTGAATACCATACTAGTCCCTCCCATGGAAATCATCGGCAGCGTAAGGCCCGTTGCCGGCACCAAATGCACCGAAACGGCAATATTTGCCAGGGCCTGGACGGTCAGGAGCAGGCTCAGGCCGATGGCCAAGAAAGCGCCGAAAGCCTTCGGACTTTTTGTTACCAGTTTGACCGCCCGGAAAAATAAAAGCACGTACAGGCTCAAAACCAACACACCGCCGATAAGACCATATTCTTCACATATGATGGCATAAATAAAATCGGCGTGCGAATAGGGCAAAAAATTGCGGGCAACGGAATTGCCGGGCCCCGCCCCAAAGACGCCGCCCCGGGCAATGGCGATTTTGGCCTGTTGCACCTGATAACCACCGTCGGGATTATGCAAATAATCCTGCACCCGCGCGGTCCATGTGTCTAAACGGACCATTTCGGGCTCGTACTTGCCGAGCACGATCAAAAAAGCAAAAACAACTATACCCAGCAGCCCCAGTAAGAATATGTATTTCATACTCACCCGCCCGACAAACATGAGTGCGATACACGTAACAAACAGAACCAGTGCGGTGGACAGGTTGGCCGGCGCAATCAGGCCGCAAACAATCAATACCGGAACTATTATCGGCAGAAAGGCCTCCTTAAAGCTGGTGATGTACTCCTGCTTTTTAGTCAGGGCTTTGGCAATATATACGATCAGGGCCAGTTTGGCATAATCGGAGGGTTGAAAACTGAACGACAGGATCGGAATTTCAATCCAACGCGACGCCTGGTTGATACTGTGCCCAAACAAGAGCGTCAGGGCCAGGAGCGGCACGCTGATCAGGAGCAGAAACGGCGCCATTTGCTGATAGCGGCGGTAGTGCAATAAATGGCAAATATAAACCAGAAACAATCCGAAGCCCAGCATGATGGCATGCCGGAGCAGATAGGAGGTCGTGTTCCCACCGCGTGCCTGCCATGCCAACGAGCCCGTTGCCGAATATACCGACAATACGCTGATGATGCTCAAGACGGCTATGATCATCCAGATGGTGCGGTCGCCGCGAAGTTCTGCTGCTATTCGATTGCCGAGTGCCATTTTAATTTGTAATTGTTTGTAACGGGGATTGTATAATGTTCAGAACCGACGCTTTGAACTGCTCGCCCCGGTCTTCATAGTTTTTGAACAAGTCGAAACTGGCGCAGGCGGGGCTAAGCAGCACCGTATCGCCCGGCACTGCCAACGCCGTAGCCTCCTGTACTGCTTCTGCGGCGCTGCGGGTTTCGACAAAAGGCTTTTTCATTTTTGAAAATGCCGCTATGATCTTGCTGTTATCCAGCCCCAGGCATACGATCGCTTTTACCTTTTTACGCACCAGCGCCAACAACGGAGCATAGTCATTGCCTTTGTCTTGCCCGCCGACGATCCAGATCGTAGGATGCTCCATGGCTTGCAGGGCATAATATACGGCGTCGACGTTTGTGGCTTTACTGTCGTTGATGTACGTAACACCGTTGACGGAGGCAAGCACCTCCAGGCGATGGGCTGGCGGCAGGAAGGTGTTCAGGCCGCGCTGGATATCGGCCGGTTGAGCGCCCAGGGCCAAAGCAACCCGGATCGCGCAGTCCGTATTAAAAAAGTTGTGCGGGCCACGCAGCCGGGTCGCCTCCATGGCGAAATGATGCCGCCGCCCAATACGAATGACGGCATTTTTATACGCGCTTTTCCGAACCGCCACTGGTCTGGCCGGGGCCAGGGTATGCCGCGATCGGTAACCGGCGATAACCGGGTCGGCGCCGTTAAACAAAAAAATATCGCCGCGCTTCTGGTTTTTATTGATCCGGAATTTCGCCCGGGCATAGTTTTCGATCTTGTATTCGTACCGGTCCAGGTGGTCCGGCGTTATATTCAGCAACACGGCAATTTTAGGCCGGAAGCGGTCGATGTCTTCCAGTTGAAAGCTGCTGATTTCCAGGACATACCATTTCGGATTGGTCAGTAAACGGACACCTGTATTTCCGCTCCGCAGATCGTCGAGCACGACCCGTGCAAACGCCTTTCCGATATTTCCTCCCACGGCAACGTTCAGACCGGCGGTTTGGAGCAAATGATATATCAGGCCGGTGGTGGTCGTCTTGCCGTTACTGCCGGTTATGGCCACCACTTGGGTCGAGGCGGGTTTGTGCCGCCACGCAAATTCGATTTCGCCAATCACCGGGACTCCCTTGGCCCGAACCGCTTGTAATACCGCCGCCTTTTCGGGAATACCCGGGCTTTTGATTATTTCGCGGGCATCCAGTATTTTGTCCAGGGAATGTTGCCCTTCCTCGTACGGGATATCCTGTTCTTCCAATTCGGTTTTAAACGCCGGTTTGATCGGACTGCTGTCGGAAACAAATACGGCATAGCCCAGCCATTTGGCCAGCAGGGCGGCGCTTGTTCCGGATTCGCCGGCGCCTAAAATAACTATGCGCTTTGTCTTTGACATATTACCGAACTTTTAAGGTAATCACCGTGAGTATCGCCAATAAGATTTGAATGATCCAGAAACGAACGGAGATCGTAACCTCGTGATAGCCTTCTTTTTGATAGTGGTGGTGCAGCGGGGCCATTTTAAAAATACGGCGCCCTTCGCCGTATTTTTTCTTGGTGTGTTTGAAATACCAGACTTGCAGCATTACCGACACGTTTTCAATTAAAAACACGCCGCATAACACCGGGATCAGCAGCTCCTTCCGCAGAATAATGGCCAGCGCGGCAATAATACCGCCCAGGGTCAAACTTCCGGTATCGCCCATAAATACACGCGCCGGATAGATGTTATACCATAGAAATCCGATGCAGCCGCCCAGCAGGCAGGCCGAAAAGATCACCAGCTCGCCGGTATAGGGTATATATAATATCTTGAGGTAGTCGGCCGCCAGCGAGTTGCCGCTGACAAATGCCATAATCCCCAGTGCTGCAATGACAATGGCCGAAACGCCCGCCGCCAGACCATCCAGGCCATCCGTTAGGTTGGCGCCGTTGCTGACGGCAGTGATCACAAAAATGGTCATCAGCACAAACACGATCCAAACCAGATCGGCTGCATTGTCGCCGAGAAACCAAAGAATACGCGAATAATCCAGTTCGTTGTTTTTTATAAACGGCACATTGGTGATCGACGCTTTGACGTGCACCAATTCCTTGTACGAATTTTCCCCCTCTTTCACAAATACGCTGTTCATGACTTCGTAACCGTGTAGGGCTGCAGTTTCGGGCTCCATACGAACCACTACCTCGTCGTTTACCAACATGGTGACCCCAATGATGAGCCCCAGTCCTACCTGCCCCAGTATTTTGAATATTCCCTTCAGGCCTTTTTTATCTTTTTTAAATACTTTTATATAGTCATCTATAAAACCGATCGTAGCCATCCAGATGGTTGCGAACAGCATGAGCAGGATATACACGTTGTCCAGGCGTGCCAGCAGCAGACAAGGGATGAGGGTCGCAGCAATAATGATCACACCGCCCATGGTCGGTGTGCCGGCTTTCAGGTTTTCACCGTGCAAACCCAATTCGCGCACCGTTTCACCAATCTGAAGGCGGCGAAGCCCGTCGATGATACGCCGGCCGATGATCAGGGAAATCACCAGCGACAAGATCACCGCCGTACCTGCCCGGAACGAGCTGTATTGGAACAGGCCCGCACCGGGAAAATTGTACGCTTCTTCAAGCCATTTAAATAAATGATAGAGCATCGTTCAGATGAATTAATTGGTTGGTACAGTGGTATTCGTTTTTAAATATGCTGGGGCGATATTGCATCGCCCCGCAGCGACTGTTCAAAATAATAGTCCCTCCACTATTATATCTTTTGTTTCTCTTTGGAATATGGCGGAAAAAGAACCGTTTTGGGCCCGGCGGGAAAATCCCCAACATGCTCTACGCCCCGAAGCACTGCAGCAACAGGGCTTTATCGTCAAATGGGAGTTTTACACCGTTAATGTCCTGGTATTTCTCATGGCCTTTGCCCGCCACCAGAATGATATCGCCTGGGCCGGCAAGCCGGCAGGCCGTTTTAATCGCTTGTTCGCGGTTTTCGATCGTCAGCGTTTTTTTATAATCGTCCGTTCCAAGGCCCGCTTCCATATCGCTGAGGATGGCGGCGGGGTTTTCGGTACGCGGGTTATCGCTCGTCAGGATCAACTGATCGCTGTGCGCAGCGGCTACCCGTGCCATGAGGGGGCGTTTCGTTTTGTCGCGGTCGCCTCCGCAGCCCACAACCGTAATGACCCTGGACTGGCGTTTTTTCAATTGGGCAATAGTGCCCAGTACTTGTTCAAGGGCATCGGGCGTATGCGCGTAGTCCACTATGCCCAGGCAATCCGGCTTGGTGGGGTGTGGAATAGCCTCGAAACGGCCTTCCGCCCCGCGAAGGTTACTAAGGGCAATGAGTGTCGGCGTTTTTGGGGCGCCGAGCAAGCGGGCGGTGGCATAAACGGCGGCGAGGTTATAGGCATTGAACTCGCCGATCAGCCGGGCGTGGAAGGTTTCGCCATCCAGTTGCAGCTGCAAACCGGCCAGGCCGTTTTCCAGGATTTTCGCCTTAAAATCCGCCGGACTCCGCAGGCCATACGTGTATGTTTGGGCGGCTGTATTCTGCAACAGAAACCGCCCGTTTTTGTCATCTGCATTGGTCAGGGCAAAAGCGCTGGCCGGCAGCGCGTCGAACAGCTGTTTTTTGACATCCCGGTATGCCGCAAAGGTTTGGTGGTAATCCAGGTGATCATGCGTCAGGTTGGTAAATACGGCGCCGGCGAAGGCCACTCCGGCAATGCGCCGTTGGTGGATCGCATGGCTGCTGGTTTCCATAAAGACCCGGGTGCATCCGGCATCGGCCATTTGCCGCAACAAGTGTTGAAGCCCCAGTGCATCCGGCGTCGTATGGGTGCTGGGTATTTCCTTCGCGCCAATGCGGTTTCCGACGGTGCCAATCAGCCCGGATGGCTGCCCCAGTGCCGTGTAGAGCTGGTACAGCAGCGTAGTGGTTGTAGTTTTTCCATTGGTGCCGGTTATCCCGACCACCTGCATCCGGCGCGATGGATAATCATAATACGCTGCCGCCATTTGCCCCGACACCTCTGCGGTGTCGTCTACCAGTACCAAGGTGGGAATAACTTTATGGATCGTCAGCTCCAGATCATCTTCCATTTGCACGGCATTGCCAACCACAGCTACCGCCCCGTTTTTGATGGCTTCATTAATAAACTGATGCCCGTCGAAAATAGCGCCGCGAAGCGCCACAAAGCAGTCGCCCGGCTGTACGGCGCGGCTGTCGAAGCGGATCTGCCGGATTCCTATGGCGGTATTGCCCAGGATTTTGCGAATACCTGGCGCCGGGATCAACAATTCGGAGAGCGTTTTGATTGGCATAGCTGTTTATTCCAGGTATAAAACAATTGTTGTTCTGCCATTGGCCCGGGTGCCCGGCGCCAGGCTTTGCCGGACTACTTTGCCGACGCCTTTAGCGCGCACCCGGCAGCCGCGGTTTTCTAACAGGTAAATAGCGTCTTTCAGGCCCATCCCAACGACCGAGGGCACGGTTTTATCCGAAATGATCCGCGGTAACACCAACAAGGAGTCGTTCCGCGCTTTCAGCACTGCCCATTCGGGCATTTTCCGCTGCGTGTGCCAATCCAGGTCCAGCCATTGCAACGACGCCTTCAGGTCCTCGCCCTGGCCGGCATGAATGGAGGGCAGGTGAGCAGTGGCAAGTACCGGCCTGGGGCCGGCGTTGACGGGTGGGTGCAGGGCGGCTTTCAGGGCAAAACATTTGTCGGCGATTTCCCGGAACACCGGCGCCGCGGCTTCGGCGCCATGGTAACCGCCGCGTTTGGGCTCGCTGATCACGACGATACAGGAGTACACCGGGTTATCTGCGGGAAAAAACCCGCAAAACCCAGCCTGGTACCGTATACCCGCCTGCGCCCGAAACTTATGGTAATTCAACTGTGCCGTGCCGGTCTTACCGGCCATGGAAAACAAATCGGTGCGGATATTATGCGCCGTGCCGGTCTCCACCACTTCTTTCAGCAGTTCTTTTGCTTTTTTAATGGTGCTTCGGCTGGCGATACTGCGCCGGAGCGTCACCGGACGAAATTCCTTTACCGTTTCGCCATAATGTTCAATCCGTTCCACCAGATAGGGCTTCATCATGCGCCCGTCGTTGGCCACTGCGTTGTAAAACGTGAGCAGCTGGAGCGGCGTGAGCAATAGTTCATATCCGATACTCATCCAGGGCAATGTAGTGCCCGACCACTCGCTTTTCGGATCGTGGGGATCTTTGACTACCGGCGCTTCTTCCCCACCGATTTCGATTTCCGTCGGCCGATCCAGCCTAAAATCGCGCAGATGTTCTACAAATGCGGCAGCCGTCCGGGTATCGCCGTAGAATTGCTGAACCATCGTGGCCGTGCCGACATTAGACGATTGGGCGAATACCTGGCGTATGCTCATCGAATCGAGGCCATGCGGCACGGCATCGACCAGGTCCTCTTCATAAAACCGCACCTTACCTTTGTATACGGGTATTTTCAGGTCAAAATCATCCAGATGGCCATCTTCCAACATGGCCATGAAAGAGGCGAGTTTAAACATGGAACCGGGCTCCACGCGCTCGCCGACGGCGTAGTTATAGGTTTCCCACCAACCTTCCTGCGCGCGCCCGATATTGGCAATGGCGCGGATAGCGCCGGTTTTTACTTCCATCACAATAGCGCAGCCATGATCGGCTTCGTGCTTTTTACAAGCCTCCAACAAGGCGTTTTCGGCCACATCCTGGATGTTGATGTCCAGGGTTGTAACGATATCGTCGCCGGAGCGGGGCTCGATCTCGGCCAGGTCATTCACGGGGATATAGACATCGCCGGGAACGCGCAACATCAGTTGTTTGCCGAGCGACCCGCCCAGCACGTTATCAAAACTGCCTTCCAAGCCTACCGGCAGGGCGCCTTCCCGCACATACCCTATGGTGCGTTGCGCCAACATCTTGAACGGCCGTTCGCGTTTGGAGGTTTGCTCGACAATCAGCCCGCCCTTGTAGCGCCCCAGCCGAAACAGGGGAAAGTTTTTGAGCAGCAACATTTTGGAATACGGCAAGTTGCGCGCAATAGGCACATAACGGATCCCGCGAGTGCCGGGATCGGCTTGCCGCAATTGAACCAGCCAGTTCCGGTAGGCGCCGGGGGTGTATTGCTGATCGATGTAGGTGGATAGCATCCAGGAGAGGCTGTCCAGGTTTTCTTCAAAAACATTATCAGTCAGGCCTTCCGCCTTGGCGTCAAAATATACATCAAAAAAGGGCAGCGACGTGGCCATCAGGCTGCCGTCGGTTGCCAGAATGTTGCCGCGGTCGGCATATACATCCACGAATTTCAGGAACAGGCTGTCCGCTTTGGATTCCCATTTCGGCGCCTGCACCACCGACAACTGGTATAATCTGCCTGTGATCACAATGGCCACAAACAATACTACCGCTGCCAGCAGATAGACCCGTATGAGAACTTCGTTTTTGATGTTTAACATAAAAAGGATATTTCAAAATTTTTGGGGCTGTTATTCCACCTTAATCACCTTCGGACCTTTGTTGGCCAGGTTCAACCCCACCGGTTCCAGACTGGCATCTATTTGGGATTGAATGGACTTGTACATGGTTTCACTTTTGATAGACGTGTATTCCCATTTCAATTCTTTGATCTCTTTTTGCAAGCGTTGTATTTCCCGAACGCCTTTTTCAGCAAAGTGCGCGTTGGCGATATAGACCAAGGCCAGAAATCCTAAAAACAGCATATAGGAAAAATTGCGAAACACCCACTCCGTGGAGTGATGGCTGATGTTGAAGGCATGGAGTAATTTGTTTGCCATATATGCTGTGTTGTTTTTCGAAGCAATACGTTTCTATTCATTTTTTCACTGCCACCCGGAGTTTGGCGCTTCGGGCCCGTGGATTTTCCTGCACCTCGCCGGCGGAAGGCTCCAGGGGTTTTTTGGTAATGATCTCAAAAGGCCGCTCGATATTTCCATAAAAATCCTGATGCACGGCGCCCTCGGCATTTCCGCTTTTCAGCCAGTTTTTTACCAGACGGTCTTCGATGGAATGGTAGGTAATGACTACCAGTCGCCCACCCTGCCGAAGCATTTCTGTTGCATCCGCCATAAAATCCCGCAGAGCCCCTATTTCGTCGTTTACTTCCATCCGGAGGGCCTGGAATACCTGCGAGAGGTAACGCCACCGTTCGCCCATAACCACCGCCTCGCAAACGCCGACCAGATCGGCCGTGGTTTGAAACCGGCTCTTTTCCCGAAAGCGGACGCAGGCCTGGGCCAGGGTGCGGGCATTTCGAACTTCCCCGAACGCGCCGAACACCCGCTGCAACTCATCGGACGTACAGGCGTTCAAAACATCGGCCGCGCTTCGCTCGTCAGAAGGATTCATCCGCATATCGAGCGCCGCATCAAACCGGTAACTGAAGCCGCGCTCCGGCGTATCCAATTGATGACTGCTTACACCCAGGTCGGCCAGAATGCCATCCACCGTGCCCGGGCGCACGCCCGATGCGCGCAACTGCCGTTTTAAAAAGCGAAAATTTGAATGGATGAAATGAAATCCGGTATGAGCGGTAAATTCCGGCTTGAGCGCATTGGTCCGCGCATCTTCATCCTGATCAAAAGCATACAGGCGACCGTTGTCGCCCAGCTGGGTTAAAATTGGAGCCGAGTGCCCGCCACCCCCAAATGTCGCATCCACGTACACTCCGTCCGGACGGAGTTGCAGGGCAGCGAGCGATTCGGAGCGTAAAACAGGCGCGTGATACATGTATGGCTCAGGTTTAAACTTGATTTTAAGCGTCAACATCCCCTACCCCGTCTTCACCGCCACCCATCACATCGTTGGCCAGGTCGGCAAACTGATTCGGGTCAATTCGCAGCATCGCTTCATAATGCTCCGGCGACCAGATCTCGATGCGGTCATCCATCGCAATAAGGATCGCTTCGGCGTTCAGGCTGGCGTAATCCATCAGCGGTTTTTGCAACAGGATACGGTCGGCGCTGTCCGTTTCCACCGGCGATGCGCCGAGGTAAAAGGAACGGAAAAACATTCGGTTGCGATCGTTGAAACGGTTGAGACGACTAAGTTTGGAGGTGATCTCGTCCCACACGGCCTTCGGATACAGGGTAAGACACTTTTCGAAGCCGCGGTTCAGCACAAACTCATATCCCCCGTTTTCGGAGGGCTGTTCGCCAAGTTGACGGAGCAGGGCGCTCGGAAGACGCAGACGGCCTTTATTGTCAATGGCTACCGGATATTCGCCGATGAGTTTCACGCTGAGAGGGACATTTTGAACAGATACTACTGCACAGGCAGTATTTATCTATTGTTTACGCCACAAATGTAATCTTTTTTACCACATTTTACCACCATTTCACACATTTTTGTAAAAAAATCGGAACCCGAATTTTAAAATATTTACTAATTATCTGATTTTCAATATTTTAAAATTTAAGGAGAAGTAGAAATTTTTTTTACGATTTTTCCACTTTGTCGCATAACCGACAAGATTTTGCGCAAGAATTTCCTTTTTCAGGCAAAAAAGCCGCCCGGCGGAAGAGTCGTCCGCCAAAACGGCTATAAAATTTCGCAAGGGTGGGAAAAAGTGGAAAATCTAGGCCGGTTTTGCCCGTACAGCTGAATGTGGCGAATCCTAAAGTACAAATTTTAAGGCGTTGCTCCGCCAAATCTCAGCGCACGACGGTTACTTCACCGCTCAGCCGCTCCAAACCGCCGTCCACCATCTCGATCTCCAACGACCAGATATAAACACCCGCCTGCACTGCCCTGCCTTTCCAGGTGCCATCCCATGCGAGGGTGTTGTCGTTTGGCAGGGCATCGGCTATTTCATACAATAACCCGCCCCAACGGTCAAAAATCTGCAAATGTTTGATCCGCACCACGGAAGGTCCAAAACTCATTAGAAAACGGCTGTTCTGATCGGTCCGGGCGCCGGGGGCAATGGCATTCGGCACAAAGGCCAACAACCGGCGGTCTACCTGAATAAACATATCGTCGGTAGCGGTACAACCGCTGGAGTTGGTCACCTTAAGCCGGTAATGAATATCCGCCAGGGGCCTGGACACCGGATCGGGGCAGTCCTGACAGCTCAGGTATGCCGGATTTTCCCATTTAAATTGCAGCAGACCGGGGTTCGACAGGAATATGTTTAACTGAATGGAGTCGCCTAACAGCACGGTTGCATCCGCCGGCAGACTGACCACCACCGCCGGCGGCTCTTCTACCTGAACCGACTGCAATTCAAAACAACCGTTAATGTCCTCGGCATACACGGTATATTGTCCGGCAGCCAATCCATTAAAAACGGTTGTTTGGGTGAAAACGCCGCCAGAAAGGCTGTACACCAACGTTGAATCGGCGCTTTCGATTCGCACCGCGCCGTTTTGTTCGCCAAAACACTGAACCGAATCGGCATTCAGGCTAAATAAGATCGGCGGGAAACTGCCGACGGTCGCCATGGCGGTTTCGGAACAATCGGCTGCATCCGTCACGGTCAGGGCATAATTACCGGCTGAAAGGTTTTCCACCTGGGCGCTGCTGGCGCCAAAAATATTCCAGTTGTAAAAATATGGCGGCGTACCCCCGCTTACCGTCGCGGCCAGTATTCCATCCGTCTCATTCAGGCAGGTTGGGGTACCCCCGATGGCGATATCGATAGCCGGCAGTACCGTCAGTTGGACCGTATGGGTCGAATCACAGCCATTGCCCGCCGCGAAGGTCTTGCGATAAGTACCGGAACTGTTCTGGACTTGCCCGAAAATAGAAACGGTCGCACCGGCGCAAATCACCAGTTTTTCAGCCGTGGCAAACGTGTCCTTTGGCATCACCTTTACAAAAACGGTGGAGTCGCAGCCCGTTACAGCGGAAAGAAAAAACGTTTTTTCATCGCCGGGTTGCAATACCTGTCCGTTGTAATTCAGAGCGCCGCCCAGGCAAACGGCAGTGTCCACCTGAATCTGGTAGGTGCCCATTGAAGTGCCCTGAACGCGCACCTGAACCGTCGAATCGCACCCATGAACGGTCTGTAACTGAAAAACCCGGCTTTCGCCGGGTGGGATCGCGACGCCGAACCAATCCACCGTCCGGCCGTAACAAATCACCGTGTCGATCACGTAGTTAAACGTGTCATGTACCGTGAAATACACCGAATCCACGCTGTAACATCCGTTGTTGAGGTTGGCGGTCAGCACGACGAACCCGGAGGCGCCGGGGCCGGCAGCTACGGCTGGGCAGCTGGCACAATCGACCGCCTGTGCCGGTTGCCAGTTATAGGCATCGAAGCCTGGCTGGCCTAAAGCCACTGTCGCTCCCTGGCAGATCGCCTGGTCGGGCCCCAACGCCAGTACGGTACTGCTGTCGACGCCTACTGTCCGGCTATCGGTTTGTGTAATCCCGCAGATATCCGTCACCGTCACCGCATAAATCCCGGCATCCGGAGCGGAAAGCGACGGATTGCCAGACCCGTCCTGCCAAAGCCATTGCACCAGGTCGGCGCCTGCAGCATCGAGCAACAAGGAGGCATTATCACAAATCAGGGTATCCGGGCCAAGGTCGAGCACAGCCGGATTATAGGCGTAGTAAACAGCCGTGATATTGTTGATAAAGCCGCATTCGCCGATATTGGTCACGGGAAAATCCTGCTCCAGCAGAAACGGCGCCGAAAGGGTGTGGTTATCGTTGAGGACCAGGAATACCGAGTCGTTTGCCACCCGTGGCAAACGCGCGGTAAAGGTGTGGCAGCTATCCGGCGCGACGTCAAAACCCAGCGGCAAGGCGCCCAACCACTGTGCCGCTGTCGTTTGCGGGTTGCCCCGGTAAGCCGACACCGGCGTTTGCAGCGGCAGGGTATTGTCGCCGCTGTTGCACACCGTGAACGAAATCTCGATGGAATCGCCAAGGCAAAGGATGGCAGGCGCCGACACCGCGCCATCCGGCGCAGGAAAGGTGGGATTAAAAAACTGATTGAGAAAACCATTCATGCGCACGCTGTCGCCCACGATATGGGGGTTTTGCTGGATGCGCGGCACACGCAGGTCTTCATTAATATTGGTGTTGAAATACGCGTGCTGGTTCCACACCCGGCGGGAAGAAATACCGGGCAGCCCGACCGCTTCATACGCCACCACGGTACCCAGCAAGGCCGATCCGTTCTGCCCGCACTGGATGACGATCTCCGTTTGCCCGTCGGCATCCACGTCCAGGACCAGCGGATTCTCGATATGCGTGGCCGACAGGCAGTTATCCTTCCATTTGACCTGCCCGGTCGCACCTTCGATCACCTGCAAAAAATCGACGCCCCGGTAGATAACATCCGCCGAACCGTCGCCGCAAAAGTCGTACACACTGGAGCAGGTGATGGAGGAAGGGTCGATGGCCAGGAGTTCCCAAAGCAGGGTAAAATCATTATTCAGGGCATATAACTTGGGAAATTCCACGAAACTGATTTCCAGCTGGCCGTCGCCGGTAAGGTCCGCTACATTCACCCGCGATGCGCCGTCGCTCCAATTGCCGGGCAGTACAAACTCGCGCAGGATCAGGGGCGTCTGGACATCCCAGCAGTATACGGTGTTGCGCGGGCCTTTTTTTCCCTGTACGAGTGCGTCGAGGTCTCCGTCGCGGTCAAAATCGGCAATGCTGGTAAAGCCATCGGTGAACGGCGCCGGGGCTTCCACCTCAAGCGTGGCTGCCCCCGTAAACAAGTTTACGGAAAAAACCTGATTGCCGGCCACGATCTCCAGCCCGGCACAGTCGGGACAAAAAGCATCCGGCAACACATCCATAGCCACCGGAGAGGCGAAGGAGAAATTGGTGGCCACCCGCGCTGGGTGCTCGCCGGCGGACCGCGTAGCGCCGCCCGAGGCGAGCAGGGCGCCCGTTTGCCCGCTGAATACCTGGTTGCCGATGTTGATTTCCGGCAAACCATTGTGGTCGAAATCGGCAATATTCGGCACCGCAAAGCGAGCCCGGTCGGCATAGCCCACCGGGTCGGGGCCTACCCACTCCAGGGCGCCGAGGTGGTCGTAGCAGCGGATCAGGCGGTCGTTGCCTACCAACACAAATTCGCCGAAACCATCGTTGTCCAAATCCGCCATCGCAGGCGCAGTTCCGCCGGGCAGCACCGTGGGGCTGATGGCCTGCGCCTTGGTGGCGCCGGTAGCGCCGTCAATAATGTATATTTCAACGCTTTCCACATTGTATGTCACGATTTCCGGAATGCCGTCGCCATCCATATCGCCGGCAACCAAGGGCGAATACGTACCCGTTTCGGCCTGCGCAACCCACTGGATGCCCAGGTTGATCGTATCGCAGGACGGCAGGAAAAAACAATCGGCGTTGCAGGTTGTATAATAGAAGTCGTCGCACTGCCCGGTACAGGTACAATCCTGATCGTAACAATCGATCAGTCCGTCGCCGTCATCATCCATGCCATTTTGACAATTTTCCACCAGCTGGGCGGACGAGGATACCGGGGTACTCAGCACGAACAATGCCAGCGCACAAGCTGGGGCGAATTTGGCGCCGGTGCGCCAAATAGTAAAGCGGCGTTTTAACATGGATTGGGATGGCCTTGGTTTTGTCCGGCCGGTAAACGCGCCATGGAAGCGTTTCTTTCGCCCGGAAAAACGATTAACGAATTATTTGAAACCGGAGACTACGGCGGGAATTCGTTTGGCAGCGGAGCGGATTTATTAAGATACGGTTGCGCAAACGCATGGCAAATTTCCGAAATTTTTCAGCAAAACGCGCGACGCCGGAAACGGATTTGCACAATCGCCGGAAATTTAACGCCAGCGGCCTGCCGCAGGTTGGTACTTTTTGATAAAATTTCCGTTTCCTGGTCTCCAATCCATAAATTTCACCGTTCCTTCGCCTGAATTTTGAAAGGCCGAAACGTTTTCACCAGAAGTCATTTTGAATATGTATCCGGATTCCTTTGTTGTCAAAGAACACGGCGAACAGCGCACGACAGCGCCGCATGTACTGCCAATTTACGCTACCTCTTCGTTTGCCTTTGACAATATCGACCAGGGCATCGATATTTTCAAAAACATCGAAAACGGGCATGTGTACAGCCGGTATGCCAACCCGACCGTCGATTCGGTTGCGCGCAAAATTGCCGGGCTGGAAGCGCTGGGGCTCCCGTTGGAAGCGGAAGCCGTGATGACCTCATCCGGTATGTCGGCCATTTCGACACTGTTGTTGGGCGTACTCCGCCCGGGCGATAAAGTGCTGAGCCAGGGCAATCTGTACGGCGGCACCACCGAACTGCTCACGGCTATTTTGCAACCTTTTGGCGTCGAAACCCTATTCACCGACCTTAAAGACCTGAACAAGGTGGAACACTTGTTGCGCAGTACGCCATCCATACGACTGATCTACTGCGAAACGCCGGCTAATCCCACGCTGGCCTGTGTGGATATTCAGGCGCTGGCCGGATTGGCCCATCAACACGACGCCTGGTGCGCCATCGACAACACCTTTTGCACGCCGCTGCTCCAACAACCCTTTGCCCTGGGCGTGGATTTTATCGTTCACTCCACCACGAAATACCTCAACGGCCATGGCAACAGTATTGCCGGCGTTATTGTGGCCCGCGACCGCGAGCTGCTGCGCAAAAAAATATGGCGCGCCATGAAGCTCGCCGGCACCAATTGCTCGCCGTTCGAGGCCTGGCTCACCCACAACGGCCTGAAAACACTTGCCTTGCGCATGGAACGGCACTGCGCCAACGCCCAGACGCTGGCGGAATTTCTTGAACAACACCCGGCTATCGAACGGGTCAATTATCCCGGCCTCCCCTCCCACCCCGATCACCTGCTTGCCCGGCGCCAAATGCCAAACGGCGCCGGCGGCATGTTGAGCATCGAACTGAAAGGCGGCCTGGAAACCGGACTCCGCTGCATGAACCGCATCCGGTTTTGTACCCTGGCGCCCACATTGGGCGACGTGGATACGCTCATTCTGCACCCGGCATCCTCCTCACACCTCCATGTGCCGAAGGAAATCCGGGAACAAAACGGTATCACCGACGGCATGATCCGGGTGTCGGTAGGCATTGAAAACATACACGATATTATCCAGGACCTGGCGCAGGCCATCGATGGTTAATGCGGCCGGCTTACCTTTTCAACAACAATATCCGCTCTTCCCAACCGATGCCACCCGCCAGTACCAGGTATACGCCCGCTGGCAAATCGCCTATTGCCAGGGGGAAAATGGTCTCTCCATCCACTTCCACCTGCATGGGCGCGCACACGGGTTGAAGGTTTGCAGAAAGCAGAAGCAGCGTTGCAACCGTTGGAAACGGCGACCGGAGGCGCACCATGCAGTGGTTTGCAGCTGGATTAGGCCACAGATCGAAGCGCCATTCCGAACCGTAAAGCACCAGGTTGCGCCAGGGCGAAAAAGAATATTTGCCGTCCAGATCGGTTTGCCGAAGGCGGAAATAATGCGTACCTGGCGCCAGACCTGGCATCCGGTAGGTATAAAAAGCCGGCGAGACTCCATCGCCTCGCGCCGCCACAAATCCAACCCTGCTCCACGTTGCCCCATCGGTATCGCTGTGTTGAATTTCAAACCCTGCATTAGACGTTTCCGAGGCAGTCTCCCAGGACAGGATAGCGTCGTTGTTTTCCTGCTCCACTTCGAACCGAACCAATTCAACGGGCAATACAATAGGCTGAAGCGCTACATCGAGGTTGACGACCACCCCGTTGGTCAAACTTACCGGGTGCTCTTGCGTAATAAACCCGATTTTACTGAATTTTGCGGTGAACGAACCGCCCTGCGCCTGGCCAATTTTATACTGGCCCAGGGCATTGGTATTGTCCGCCGTGCCTGAAACGAGTATTTCTACTTTAACCCCGTTCAGTGGGGCGCCGGTGAGGCTGTGCGTGACCGTGCCTTCGAAGAAGCACCCTCGAACATAGGTCGGAGTGAATACCCAGAGTTCACCGTTATTGGTGCCCAATGCCCGGATATTTGAAGCTACAATATTACCGGAAGGGAAATACGGGTACACCCCCCAGCATCCTTCAAAACCATTGCCCGAGCCGCCAGGATAGGTGTCGTACCGGCCGACCTGTACCAAATTGCCCGGGCGGGAGCCATCGATGATCGCGAAGCCGTCTTTATACCAGGAGGTGACGGCATAATCGTTTAAGATATGCGTATTGTGCACGATCGACCCGGAGGCCGGTGTGATCTGAATGCGGTCCAGTTCCGTAATGTTGGATGGGTCGGCAACATTATAGGCGGTGAGGTATGAATTGGTGACCTCGTCTGTGGCAAACAGCGTGTTGCCGGATTTCCAGGTATTGTGTGTAAAAGCGCCCGGCGTATTTTGAGACCCCAGCAGCACCGGACTGGTTTTATTAGCCATATTGACCACATTAAACTTGCCGGCATAAATATGTGCGGCATAGAGCAGGTCATTTTCTACAAACCCGTCATGTACGTATCCGGTGAAGGAGACATGCCCAACGTAGCTCGGATTGTACGGATCGGTATTGAGGTTATACACCTGGGGCCTGCCGGCATTCAGGTTGCTGCCATATATATACAGATAACCTTTTACTTCGTCAATATGCAAGGCATGCCCCTTGGTAAGGCCGGCGCCTCCATCCACGCTGTGATAGGCCAGATTGGTACCCGGCAAATTATTTAAATCGACAATCTGAATGGCGCCGCCGCCCTCCGATACCACGTAGGCATAATGCGAATAGGTTTTGATCTCGCGCCAGAAACTGTTGGGCCCCGGAATTTGCAGGAGCTGCTGGGGGTTGTCGGGATCGGTAATATTCACGATGATCAGGCCCTCTTGCGCCCCCACCAGCGCATATTCCTGCCCTCCGGCAGTATACCCCCAGATATTGGCCAGATTTTGACCGGTGAACGTCATTTTAGACCGGAAGGCAATATTAAAATTTTGGGCAATCAGGCAGCCAGGCAGCCAGCCCAACAACAGGCAGAGCAAAACAGAACGCATGACAGGATTGTTTTTACAAATATACGCTCCTTGTCTGTCACCTGGCAAATTCATCCAGGCGGTTCAGAAACCATTTCTCTTCTGGGAGGGTTTGTTCGGCCAGGGCTTGAGCGTGCAGCCGGGTCAAGGCTATTGCATCGGCCGGGGTCATGGAGTGGGAAAAAATGCCCCTTTTTTCAAACCACACAGAACCATGATATGCGTACTTTTGTCCGGTCACCCTCCATGGAGACGACCTGACCATGATACGACTTGCCCTCCTTTTGGCACTGCTTGCCGCCTTTTCCTGTAAAACCAGCCGCCATGGCCCCGCCGCCAATGCACCTTTTGTCGAATTGAAAACCGGCGCCTGCTTCGGCTTTTGTCCGGTCATACACCTGACTGTTCGCAACAATGGCTGGGTGGATTATAGCGGCCTCCAATTTGCTGAGCGCCAGGGCCGCGATTCCTTTCAACTCTCCAAGGATGAGCTCCGGGGCTTGCGGCAAAAGGTACACCAGGTGAACCTGTGGCAATACCCCGACCAGATCCGCTCGGAAGTGGTCGACGCCCCGACTGCCACGCTTACGGTTTTCAAGCACGGGCAAACAAAAAGCGTCAGCGGCTCCATCGACCGCCCGGAACCGCTGCTTGAACTGGAAAATGACATAAAAAACCTGGCGGAAGCGCATGGTTTTCAGGTCAAACGCGGCATCAACCCGAACGAACCGCCAATCGCCACCCGACGGGAAGTGCGCGTCAAACTCCGGCCGGAAATCAATGCCGGTAACTGGATCATGCAATTTTCAGAATTTCGCCTCCAACTCATCCGCCGGGTTTCCGAAGAAAATATCTGGCTGATCGCGTATGACCCCAAACAAATTGCCGAACCGGCCGTGCTCGAATTGTTTAAATCCTCCGACGGCACACTGGAGGCCCAACCCGCTCCAAAAGATTAAAACACGGTTTCCAACGCTCCACACCGCCAATTCCGCGCCATAATGCGACAGGACAGAATCCTCTGGCTGGTTTATTTCCTGGCGGCCCTGGCCGTCAGCTTGCAAAAAATCCACGCAGGCATGAATGCACAGGGGTACACGGCTTATGAAAATTACATCATTTTCAAAAACGCCTTTCCACACCTGATTGCGGGCTTGAATCCGTATGCCTTTTATATGGCGGAACAATGGGACCTGTACAAATACAGTCCGGCATTTGCCCTGGCGATGGCGCCGTTTGCGGCTCTGCCGGACTGGTTAGGCCTGCAATTGTGGAACCTGCTGAACGCGCTGCCGCTCCTCTGGGCGGCGCTTCGACTGCCTTTGCCGCCAGCGAAACGGCGCTTTTTAGCCTGGTTTATTTTGCCGGAATTAGTTATTTCCATGCAAAACAGTCAAAGCAACGGCCTGACTGCCGCGCTGATCCTGCTCGCCTGGGTCGCACTGGAAGAGCAAAAACCGGTGCGGAGCGCCGGGTGGGCCGCCGGCGGCGGCTTTCTTAAGATCTTTGGGATTTTGGCTGTGGCGCCGGCACTGGTGTATCCTCAACGGCGGGTATTTTTGCCGGCGCTGGTGTTGTGGTCACTTCTTTTATTCGGTATTCCGTTGCTCGTTTTGACGCCCGGGCAAGCGTGGCAAATCTATATATGGTGGCTGGAATTGTTGCAAAACGACCACAGCGCATCGGTTGGCTTGTCGGTCCGGGGATGGTTGCAGAGCTGGTTCGGATGGGAAGCGCCCAAACCGGGGGTTGCAGCATTCAGCCTCCTTGCCCTGGCGCTCTCCACCTGGTCGGTTTACCGGCAAACAAACCGGCAAAGCGGTCTTCCGCCACTTCAAAACCGGGTGCTGTTGTGGGCCGCTTTGCTGGTGTGGGTAGTCATATTTAACCACAAAGCCGAGTCGCCTACTTTTGTGATTGCTATGAGCGGGGTGGGATTGTGGTATTTGAACCGGGAAAAACCGCCGTTCTGGATGAAATTTTTGCTTTGGACGGCGTTTGCCTTCGCATCTTTGTCGCCCACCGATTTGTTTCCCCGCCTTTGGCGCGAACAAATCGTTCAGCCCTATGTCCTGAAAGCCGTTCCTTGTATTTTAATCTGGCTGATTGCCACTATTCAGTTATTGCGTCCGCTCGTACAAAAGCAACAGTTGACATCCGATGAATAATGAATTGCTATGGAAGTTCCTCAAATTCGGCGCCGTCGGTTTTTCCGGCGTGTTTGTTGATTTTGGAATTACGTGGTTGTGCCGTGAAAAAATCCGGCTGAATCAATACCTGGCTAATAGTACGGGATTTCTGGCCGCCGTGATCAGCAATTATGTACTCAACCGGGTCTGGACCTTCGAAAGCAATGACCCCTCCGTAATAACACAATTTTCCAAATTTTTACTGGCGGCCTTGATCGGGCTGGCCTTGAATAACGGTATTATCTACCTGCTGAACGAACGGTTCCGGGTCAATTTCTACGCCGCCAAACTAGCCGCAACCGCCGTAGTGATGCTGTGGAATTTTTGGGCGAACTATACCTTCACCTTTAGTGGGTAGCCCCCTCAAACGGCGTAAAAAAACACCGCCCCGGCATGCCGGTGTGCGGACCGGCAGGCGGGGGCGGTTGTATAGCAGGTTGGGTCAAGAAATTTTCACATTTACCGCTGTCGTGCCTTTTTTCCCACGCTGGGTTTCAAACGTAACGGTATCGCCGTCCCGAACTTTATCGATCAATCCGGTGACGTGCACAAAAACTTCTTGTTGGGAAGACTCATCCACGATAAAGCCGAAGCCTTTGGCTTCATTGAAGAACTTGACCTTTCCTTTGTGCATAACAATGATAATTTATTTGGTGTAAGATATTAGAAACGCCTGAAGGGGCGACCTGCGTTAATGATGGTGCCCGCCGGCGCCATGTACATGGCCGTGCTCCAATTCGCTGGGATCAGCATCCCGCACCATTTCCACGTGTCCGGCAAAATAAAGGTCAACACCGGCCATAGGGTGGTTAAAGTCGAGCTTGACTTTATCCAGGCCTACCCAGGCCACAGCGCCCTGAAAACGGTTGCCTTGCTGGTCGGTGAGCGGGATGGTATTGCCCACCTCCAACAAGCCGTCCGGTATTTTACCGTCCATTTCAAACATACTCTTGGGTACCTCCACCAAAGCGCTTTCATCGTATTCGCCGTATGCATCCACGGCTTTAATGCCGAATGCAAACACGTCGCCGGCTTTCAGGCCTTTGATGTTCGATTCAAAATCGGGAATCATCATGCCAACGCCATAGATAAAACCGAGCGGTTCGCGGCCCTGGGTGGATTCGATCATTTCGCCTTCAGCCGTCCCTTCGGTGAGGGTGTAGTGCACCAACACTACTTTTTTTTCTTCAATAACCATGATGTGGATTTACGATAAGGGTGTAAAATATGTAAAGAACTGCTCAAAGGTATGCCTTTTTCGCCAGCTGCCGGGCTTCCATTTGTTTTTTATACCGCAAATATTGTCGGATAATTTGCCAACCCGCGCGGATTGGTGTGGGGCGAATGCCTGCCCGGAGTTGGGCGCGGTGCAAGGTAAATAGTATCTGCCAGTGGCGGTAAAAATCCCGGTATGCCCGCCACATGCCATAAGCCGGATCGTATACATGGGCCGGCTCGCCAAACACGCCATTGAGCTCCATGACCTGAAATTCGCCCCGGCGTAAAGCCGCCACCGACGCACATTTCAAATCGAACCGGCCGTACATTACCCCGTCTATTTGGCCGCATACCTGCCTGAACACACTTTTCAATTCGCTGTCAATCAGGTGGTTGCCGTTCAGAAACTTGGTTCCGCGCGCATGATTGCCAATAGGCTCCAACAATACCCGCTCCCCAAGCCCCGGCACCCGCTCCAATAATTCCGGAAAATCGCGTTCAAAACGGTCCAGTTGAAAAGAGGCCCGGGAAGTTCGAGCCATCAACCGGCGCACCGTAGAAATGCCGTCGCCAGTGACCGACAAGAACTCCTTGATACAAACGGATGTAATTTCGAAGCGGCTGCTATCTGGGTAACGGTGAAACAACACGGTCATCTCTATCGGAAGAGTGAGGAATTCCTGTATCAGGAAAGCAACCCGGAAGTGGTCCAGGTAGCGACACAAGTCTCCGGCATGAGCAAATTTTTGTACTAAAAACCCGCGCTCGCCGACGTCCGGCTTGGCAATCACCGGAAATCGCATGCCAGCCTGTTCCAACATTTCCGCTATCCGTCCGACGGGCACGCCTGCCGGCGCCAGTACCGTTTTGGGCTTTATATGCGCCGGAATCAATTGCAAAATCTGGTGTTTCGACTCCCCAACCGCGCCCCCAAGCGGAATAGTCGGGTTAACATTGCTGAAGAAAAACACATGCCGCGCCCGCAAGGCAAACCAGCCATACATGCCATACACCGGCACATTAGCCAGCCACCAGGGCAAAAATTCCCAAACCGTCCATTTTTTCCACCAATGCGCCAAGTACTATGGAGTATTTATTAACGGAGTGCCGGACGAATACCAGCGTTTCCAGGGTTTCCAGGCCGAAGGTACGAGGCGAAAATGTTGTTTCGACTTAAATTCCGAACCGAAAAAAACAAAAGCCAAGTCGTAACAGTCAATCGTAAGGGTCACCCTGGGGTGCCTCCGTATCTGTTGCCAGGCCGCCAGCATTTGCGGCGACCAGTATATGTCGTCAAAAACTGCAACGGTTTGCCCGCGCAGATGCGGCAGGCATTTTTCGAAATACGACAACGTTGCCTCCTGGCGGTGATGCCCGTCGAAAAAAACCAGGTCAACAGACCTCAGCTGGGCCAGGGCAGGCGCAAGGGTTTGGCTGAACGGCCCCGCCCGAACGGCCGAATTGGCGGCCAGGCCCAATAGCGACAGGTTGGCCCGCCACACATGTGCGCAGGCCTCGCTTCCCTCCAGCGCTACCACCGACGCCCGCGGCGCTCCAGCCGCCAGATACATGGTACCGATGCCAACACCCCCGCCCAGTTCCAGTATCCGGTCCGGCTTCAGCCATTGGGCCAGCCGAAACAACCACCGCCCCTGCCGGGGGCCGCTCGAGACTACCCGTGCCAGACGCCGGAGCGGCGCCTTTCGACTTGATGGCGCATGCCCTTCCGGCCCCCCTCCATAATCGACGACATCCAGTACGGCGGCGCTTCCCAACATTTTCTGCCGCACGGCCTCAATATCCGTAAAAGCGTAATACCACCGGCGGTCTTCCAAAACGGCGTTCACCCATTTAAAAACGAATGGAGAATGCACCTGATACACCGTATCGGCGGTCGAATAAAATGCGATAAATTGGCGTAATCGGTACAAAAAATTATACAAGGACCTGTTTTTGAATGTGTTAAAAATCTGCGGCTACAACACCTCGCCCACTGCCAGGCCATCCGGCGGGGAAAAGAAACCGTTAAGGTATTTTATCGGTTGGGTTAAAAAAAATTTAAAGCCCTTTGCACGAAGCATGCTGGGATGGGCCTTCCGTTCTATCCAGGTCTTTCAACAAACAAAACGCTGCCGCCATGCGTATCATCCGCTTCTGTTCAACCGCCTGTTGTTTCCTGCTGTTCTCCAATGCCATCCTCGCGCAATCATACAAAACCGCCGCCGGTATCCGGGTTGATAATGGCGTGCAGGTGACCGTACAACAATACCTGATCCACAACTGGACGGCTGAAGGCATCCTGCACACATCGGTAGGCTCCAAAGACCTGGGCCTGAGCCTGCTCGCTGAAAAGCACCAAAAAATTCTTTTCCGCGGTACCAACCTCTATTATGGCGCCGGCGGCCATTATTATTGGAAAAATGATCCTCCGGCATTGGAAACGGCTGGACCGGCAAAAAATGTATTCGGCCTGTCGTTCATTGGCGGCGCCGAAGTATCCCTGGGCCGCATCAACCTGGCTATCGACTGGAAGCCGGAACTGCACCTCAGCGAATCCAGCCAAGTTTTTGATTGGAACGGCGCCTCCGTGTCGGTGCGGTATATTTTTGCAAAGCGCGAGCGCAAAAAAGTCAAAGACTGGAAATTGTGGGATGCTTTTGGCAAAAAGAAGTAGAATTTAGCCCGAAATTTGGCCCATGGATTTCGGCAAACTCGCATCCGTCGATCAGGTAGACTTTTCATTTATCCCGGATCCGCCACAAAATAAAAACGTCCTGGATGATTTTTCCGTCCGTCCGGTGGCGCCCAGGATATACCTTGGCGCCACCGGCTATAATATGAAACCCTGGGTAGGAATCTGGTATCCGGCTGGCGCCAGGGAAGCGGCTTTCCTGCGTTGTTACGGACAACAATTCAACACGATCGAGCACAACACCACGCATTACCGCATCCCGGACCATGCTACCGTGCGCCGGTGGCGGGATGAGGTGCCGGACGACTTCCGCTTTTGCCCAAAAATACCACAAGCCATCAGTCATGTCCGGCAATTGGGCGTGCAAAACGGAGAAATACGGGCATTTTGCGACGCTATAAGCTTGCTTGAACACAAAATGGGATGTTGCTTTATGCAGCTACCGCCACAATTCAGTGTACAGCAGCTCCCGCTTCTTGAACATTTTCTGAGCGTTTTTCCTGTTTCGGCAATCCCGCTGGCGATTGAAGTCCGCCATCCTTCTTTTTTTCAGAATAGCCCTGCCGCAGCAACTTATTATTCGATCCTCCGGGAATACGGCGCTCCTGCCGTGATCACGGATGTGGCCGGGCGGCGCGATGTATGCCACATGCGCCTGACGCAGGGCCGCGTCCTGATCCGGTTTGTCGGAAACGGCTTGCACCCCACGGATAGCAGCCGGGTAAAACAATGGGCGGCGCGCCTGACGCACTGGTTTGCGCTCGGCTTGCGCGAAGCGTATTTTTTTTGCCACGAGCCCGACAACCTGCTGGCGCCCGAATTGGCCGCCCTGGCAGCATCCGTATTTTCTACTGCCCTTCCGGAGGCCATACTCCGGGGGCCCGCGCCCCTCGAACCACCCGGCCGGCAGGGAAGTTTGTTTTGAATGCCTGCGCAACGTCCAAGCGAATTTGTTTATATTTAACCATACCTTGTTACGGCGATTTCCCCCGAATTCGCACATTTGTCCCCCGTGCGCGCAGCGCCCGCCAAAAGCAGGATAAATAACGCCACTATGCAACAACCGCCGCTACCGTATATCCACCGCGATATTTCGTGGCTCTCCTTTAATTACCGGGTATTGCAGGAAGCAAAAGACCCTGCCGTGCCCTTGCTGGAACGGCTTAAGTTCCTGGCAATCTATTCCTCCAACCTGGATGAATATTTCCGGATACGGGTGGCCAATATCCGCAACCTGAAACGGGTTGGGAAAAAAACAAAAGCTGAGCTGGATTTTAGCCCCCGCGAGTTATTGAAGGAAATCCACCGCATTGTCAACCTCCAGCAGGAGGAGTTTTCCCATATTTTTGAAAAACAAATCGTGCCCGAACTGCGCAAACACAATATTTTCCTTTTGCGCCGGCTCGACCTGGATGAAGCGCAAAAACAGTTTGTAGAAAGCTATTTCCACAACCACCTGCTGCCCTTCGTAATGCCTGTATTGTTGGTCAAACAACGCATCCGGCCCTTTTTGGCCAATGCACACCTGTATCTTGCCTTGCATTTGCGGCAGCGCAAAAAACCGCTGTCAGAAAGCGAATACGCCCTGGTCAAAATCCCTTCAGACCAGTTGCCCCGCTTTGTTGTCCTCCCTTCTGGCAATGGCCGCCACAACCTGATACTGCTCGATGATATTATCCGGCATTCCGTGTCCTGGCTGTTTCCGGGTTATGATATTCAGGATACGTATTCCATCAAACTGACCCGCGATGCGGAGTTGTATATCGATGATGAATTTTCAGGCGACCTGGTTCAAAAGATAAAGTCCAGCCTGGCCAAACGCCAGGTCGGCCCGGCGAGCCGTTTCGTTTTCGACCGGGAAATGCCCGGCCATCTGCTCGAATACCTCAAAGATACCTTCGACGTGGGAAAAAACGATATGTTGCCCGAAGGGCGATACCACAACAATTTTGACTTTTTCAAGTTCCCGGATTTCGGGATGTACCACCTCAAGAACAAACCGCTGCCGCCACTGCCCCACCCTGCCCTGCACGATACTTTGGATCCCTTCGGCGCCATCCGCAAAAAAGACCAGCTGCTTCATGTCCCTTACCAATCGTATCAGGCTGTCGTCAATTTTTTTGAACATGCGGCAAAAGATGCCAAAGTAACGCACATCAAAGTCATCCAGTACCGGGTTGCCCGCCGCAGTAAAATACTGGAATCCATGATGGAGGCGGTTAAACTCGGCAAACAGGTGTCCGCCTTTTGTAGAAATTAAAGCCCGCTTCGATGAAGCCGCCAACCTCGAATGGGGGAAAAACTGGACCGCGCCGGCGTCCGCGTGCATTATTCCTTTCCAGGCGTAAAAGTGCATTCCAAACTCGCCCTGGTACGGCGCATTGAAAATGGCAAACCACAGCTGTATGCCTACCTCAGCACGGGTAATTTCCATGAAGAGACCGCCCAGGTATATTCCGATTTTGGCATTTTCACAGCCGATCCGCGCCTGACAGCCGAGGTCAGTTCGGTCTTTTCTTTCCTGGAAAATATCAAACCCCCAAAGCAGGAGTTCGAACATTTGCTCGTCGGGAAATTCAACTTGCGCCCCGCCTTATACGACCTGATCGACTTCGAAATCGCTGCCGCCAAACAAAATAAACCGGCGTATATCCTGATCAAAACCAATAGCCTGGAAGACAAAGATGTTATCCGAAAACTTTACGAAGCCTCGAAAGCCGGCGTGAAAATTCAACTGATCATCCGTGGTATTTGTTGCCTGGTGCCCGGTATCACCGGATGGAGCGAAAATATTGAAGTGATCGGTATCGTAGACAGGTTCCTGGAACATGCCCGGGTATTCCTTTTTCACCACGACGGCGCCGAACGAATGTACCTCTCCAGCGCCGACCTCATGGAACGCAACCTCAGCTACCGGATTGAATCAGCCTTCCCCATTTACGACCCGGACCTGAAACAAGAAATTAAAAACGTGCTGAATATTCAATTGGAAGACAATGTCAAAGCCCGCATCATCGACCGCAACGACCTGAACGAATACCGCAGAAGCGGTAGTGACATACCCGTGCGCGCCCAATTGGAAACCTATTTCTATTTCAAACGGCAAGATGAACGACAAAAGGACTCCATCAACCAAAATTTTTTAAAAAATTCAAGTTGATGCTTGTCCTATTGCAATACATGGCCTTATCTTTGCATCCGCAATTAAGAACAACGGTTCTTATGTTTATTACGCGGAAGTAGCTCAGTTGGTAGAGCGCAACCTTGCCAAGGTTGAGGTCGCGAGTTCGAGTCTCGTTTTCCGCTCCTGAAAGCCCACGCAATGCGTGGGTTTTTTCATTTTTATACCCTATTTTTGTGAGCAATTCAAAGTGGCCCGGGTGGTGGAATGGTAGACACGCAGGACTTAAAATCCTGTGACCGTAGAGGTCGTACGGGTTCGAGTCCCGTCCCGGGCACCTGATAAAAGCGGTCCCTGCCTGACCGCTTTTATATTTTTCCCACGCCCCCCAACCCTTTTTCCGCAAATACATGGCATACCATCTACCAGCGTTCGCCCTCCTCTTCTGCTGCCTCCACGCACTTCAACTGAACGCCCAGTACGACGACCTGATGCGCAACCCAAAAGTCTCCTGGGTCGCTGAATACAAGACCGAGTTTGAACTGAATCCCGAATACAGCAACGTACTCGACACCGAGTACAATCTGGTGGAATTGATCCGCTTGTCCAATGTAAACCAAACAAACGGCCTTTTTGCCGACGCCGGACTGAATTATTCCTTTTACTTCAGCCAGCGAATCTATTCCGGCCTTGCCGCCGGCCAATTTCAGTGCTTTGCCGACGAAGCGTTGCTTCAGCCACTCCCGGCCGAACAAGTGAAGGAGCGCCTGCACCGGCTCGACACCGCGCTGGCCGATGAAGCAAAATTCAAAGCCCTCCTGACCTTCAGGGTCCGGCAGGTGTTTTTCTACAACCAATCGGACCGGCAGTTTGGCGCGCGTTTGCTGGCAATAGCGCCCGTCGTGTACGCGCCGGATGCGGAAGGCGCTTGGTACCACCAGGGGCCGCTCCTCTGGATAAAAGTTCCGGAATACGATAAAAAACAACGCCGGATGATAAGGCAAAACGCCGCCTATGTCTGGCAAACCCGCATGAAAGCCAATGCCCCCCGCCCCGAAGACCTGTCGGTAAAAAAAGGTCAATTGGGTTTTCGCCAATGGGCCAGATTAGAAGCCCAGTCGCCCAGCCACCGGTGCCTGGCGTACGATACCTACCAGCCGCTCGACCGGGCGGCCTTGCAGGCACTGATTTTCACTACCGGAATACCCGCCCAAGTAAATGCAGACGGCGTTACTCCCCTACAACAGCCGCTCCGGAAAGACGCAACGGAACAGGTCGTCCGCTTGCGATTTGTACAACATTGGTATTTTGATGCGCAAAGCGCCGGGCTTTATTGCACCCTGGCAGCCGTTGCTCCACTCGCAGCCGTACGAGGCGCCGATGGAGAGATTCGCTATGAAAAACCATTGTTTTACGTCAAATATTAGATTGCATCGACGGGCGTCTTTGGCAGTAAAAATGCCAAAGACGCCCGTCGCAGCAAATCTGTTGACAACGCTGCTTATTTTTTCAACTCCTTCATGCGTTCCTCCAACTCCAGTTCATCGCCGGGCGCATAGCCGGTATGCTCGTATACCACGCGGCCGGTCTGGTCCAGCAACAACGTATAGGGCACCGAAGCCACGTTGGCCGCTTGTTGAAATTCCTTGTTGAAATCGTGCAAAATCCGGTATGCCCAACCTTTTTGCGCGACCATAGCCGGAATTTTGGCTGCGGTGCGCGAATCGTCCACACTGATGGCCACCAGCTCCATACCGTAGGCTTCCTGCCATTCTTCATAATAGTCTTTTATCGCATCCAGTTCCTTTTTACAAGGCGAACACCAGGTGGCCCAGAAACTGATCACGGTGATTTTACCGGTTTTACCGAGTTCCTGCACATCGAGGGTTTGGCCTTCCATGGTTTTGACCTTGGCGGCGGGCAGGGTTTTATTGGTTTGAGCGAGCAAACTGAATGCACCCAGAAAGGCGACTAAGACGAGCAATGATTTTTTCATAGCAAAAGTTACGTTGAGAAATAGGAAAAAAGCCGCGCAAAAATACACCGGGAAAGGACAGCGCGAAATGGATTAACGCTGGCTTAACGCAATTCATGTACGTAGCCCGGCCGGATCAGGGCAGGCACATCCGGCGCAAGGCGGCGCTGTCAGCGTAAAATACATTAAAATCAACCCGTTCATTTATCCCGTTCACGCTGCCACGGTCGCTGTGTTGCCAAAAATGCCACCTGCTGCCGTCCGGCATATCCAGGTTGGCTACGTGGTAATGGGCGATCCAAAAACAATAGGGTTTAAATTCGGGCACGCCGGCAAAATGGTTTTTGTAAAAATCACGATTCGTGTAAACGATCGGTTTGACGCCAAACTCGTTTTGAAGCAATACCAGGAAGGCTTTGGTAAATTTCCGGATTTGCGGCTTCGTCATTCCCCGCGTTTCTTCAATATCCACCACGGGTGGCAAATCGCCCGGCCGGAGCGGCGCCGTGCGGGCAAAATGCCGTGCCTGTGATTTGGGGCTCACATTGGGCAAAAAATAATGGTAAGCGCCGCGAATGATACCGTGCTTGCTGGCATTTTTCCAATTGTAGTCAAACCAGGGATCTTTCATCCAACTGCCTTCGCTCGCCTTCATAAAAGCAAAGCTGATGCGCACCTGACCGATCTTCATGCCGGCCACTCGCTCCCAATCGACGCGCGACTGATAACGGCTTACGTCAATTCCATGCACGTCGTATCCATTTGGAATCCGGATTCCAAAATGCTTATACTCTTTGTAATGAAACGGGTAGTCGAATAAGGTAAATAACCGGTACCGCAGCTCCGGGCTGATCCACAACATTATGCCTACCAACACCAACAGCGCCGGCCAAAGGCCTTTCCCCCGCCTGGCGGACTGCCTTCCATAGCCGGGAGGAAAAATCAGGAGTTTGTTTAGCCAGGACATAAGGGTGGCAAAATACGGGGTACAAAAAGGGGAATCACGCGCCTTTGAATAACGGCTTCCGTTTTTCCAGAAAGGCTGCGACGCCCTCCCGGTAGTCTTCCGTTTGTCCGGCAGCAGATTGCCCTTGGTCTTCGACCCTCAGCTGGGCGGCAAAGTCATTGGAAAAGGATTGATGGAGCGTTCTTTTGGTGAGCCCCAGGCCCTTGGTCGGCATTTGAGCCAAGGTCAGGGCCATCTGCAGGCTATCGGCTGCAAACGATTCATCGGGGAAAACTTTCCAGATCATACCTATGGCTGCGGCTTCTGTTGCGGTCAGTTTATCCGACAACATCATAAGCGCGGTTGCACGTTGCAGGCCGACCAATCGCGGCAGGGTCCAGGTGCCGCCGCTGTCGGGGATAAGGCCAATTTTAGAAAATGCCTGGGTGAAAGATGCCGAGGCGGCAGCCACCGTAATATCGCAGGCCAGGGCAAGATTGGCGCCGGCGCCGGCAGCCACCCCGTTGACTGCGCACAAGACGGGTTTCTCCAGGGCCCGGATAGCCAAAACGATTGGGTTATATCCCGTGGAGATAATCTGACTCAGCGTGGGCCCATCCGGATCGGCCACTTCCTGCAAATCCTGGCCCGCACAAAATGCCTTCCCGGCTCCGGTGAGGTACACAGCCCGGATTTCAGGGTCGGCCTGGCAAGTATCCAGGACTTGCAATATCTCCTGCCGCATCGCATGATGCATGGAGTTGAATACCTGCGGACGGTTCAGGGTGATGCGGGCAACCTGCCGCTCAACGGAAAAAAGGATGTGTTCGGGCATTCGAATGGACTTGACCGGTTTTAAAATCGGTGCAAAGATAATAGGTTCGGCGCATGCGGCGGGAGGCTTTCGGTTAGCGTTGGGTTGCTAACCGGTGTATGGCTTTTACCAGTTTATCCAACTCCTGCTCCGTGGTGTACACATTCGGTGTCACGCGAACGCCGTCGATTTTTTCCCACTTGATCGGCACGGTATGTATTTTCCAATCGCGGAACAGGGTTTCGGAAAGATCGCCCGATACTACCCCCTCCAGGCCGAATGTACAAATGGCGCAGCCCCACTCGGGTTTCATCGAAGTATAAAAGCGAATTCCAGGTATATCGCGCACCTGCTCCATCCAATAGTTTTTAAGATAATGCAGGCGCTTTTGTTTCCGTGCGGATCCGATGAGTTGGTGCAAATCGAGGGAATACCCGATAGCCATTTCCGACGGGAAACTCCGGGTACCCAGGGATTCAAACTTGCGGATATTATCCCCATCCGGGCTGTCATTGGAGAGCAAGGCCCATACGCTCGGAATCTTGTCCTTTTGGATCCAGAGCATCCCGCTGCCAAACGGCGCACACAACCATTTATGCAAGCTCGTGCCAAAATAATCGGCGCCGAGATCGGAAACCTTGAAATCCAGCAACGCAAACGAATGGGCGCCATCCACCAGCACCTCAATGCCCCGCGCATGAGCGGCATCCGCAATACGGCGTACCGGAAGGATCTGCCCGCACCAGTTGATGACGTGGGTCAGATGTACCACCCGGGTTTTGGGGCTGCATTTGGACAGATAGGCCTGTACCAATGTTTCGGCATCTTCGCTAGGCAAGTCATAATCAGCCCAAACCAACCGGACGCCATCGCGTTTCTCCCGCTGCTTCCAGGCGTTCAGCATGTTGGGATAATCGTATTTGGAAACCACCACTTCATCGCCTGGTTTGAGGTTGAGGCCAAAAATGACGCTGTTCAGCGCTTCCGTGGCATTCCGGTTGATGGCAATTTCCTCCGGGTCCGCCCCTGCCAATGCTGCCAGGTTATACCGCAAGGGCTCCCGGTCAAGGTCTAAAATACGCCACATATAATAAGAAGGCGCCTCATTGCACATCCGGTTGTAATAATCCAGGGCATCCAGGGTGGCGCGCGGCGACGGGCAGACGCCGCCATTGTTCAGGTTGGTGATCGTGGGGCTACAGGCAAAAGCCAGGCGTATTTGACGCCAAAACTCCTCCTCTGAATCCGGGTCAGATACCCCGGCCTTGGGTAGCAGTGACCGGGTCAAAAAAGCGGCTTGTGCATGCTGGTGCAGGGCCAGGCTGCCTAGCAAGGCAGCGGTTTGGCGGATAAAACTGCGACGGTTGGTCATGGCAATGGTGTTTTCGGTCAAAGTAAATTCGAATTCTGTACAATCCGGCTGTTTTATATTAAAATTCTGTTAAGGCAGTATTCCCCAGGTATCTTTCGGGCGGTTCCAGCGTAATAATGGCGTTCTTAACGAAATTAATATCGATCATGACAAAGAAGTTTGTGTTAACTGCCTTCGCTATTCTGGCCGCCTCCCTCCTGGCGCTCGCCCAGACGGAGCCGCAGGCCCGCCCCACTGCCAAACCGAATCCCGCCGACCGGGCAGAACAAGTTGAATCCGCACAAAAAAAGTCGGAGTCCGATAAAGTCCGGCATGCCGAGGAGCGCTCCAAAGGAGCCGCCTACAGCGGCAAGGGCGAGGGCGGCAGGAGGGATGCCGCTGAGAAAGAAAAACGGAAAAAAGGCAAACACAAGGGAAAAGGCAAAGGCCGGGGAAAAGGCAAATCCAAAGAAAAATCGAAGGGTAAAAAGAAATCCCGCGATTACGAAGGCCCCGATAGCGACGGCGATTCCAGCGAAGGCCGCAGCCGCCCGGGCGTAGAAGAGCCGAAACAGCCCAATCCTGCCGGAAAGGAAAAAACGCCGGGCACGCCGAAAGTACGCCGTCCAGGCGACCGGCCTTCCCAAGGCACGGAGCAACAAAAAGATCAGAAAACGCGCGGCTAATACTACTGACCAAAACAACAATTAACCCCGCGTTCCGGCAATCCGGAGCGCGGGGTTCTTTTTTTATTTCCGCATTCGCCGCTCTATTCCTCTACCAATTCCATCTCGATTTGGCGCTTCTGTAAATCAACGCCGACAATCCGAACGCGCACTTTGTCGCCCATCCGGATCACTTTCCCATACCGGCGGCCCTTGGCGCGCAGGTTGCCTTCTTCCAGGGAATACATATCGTCCAGGTATTTGAATTCGACCAAGCCCTCGGCCAGGGAACCCGGCAGTTCGACAAAAAAGCCGCGGTCGATCATGCCGCTTACATAGCCTTCAAATACTTCGCCCAGGTGCCGGCGCAACAGTTCAGCCTGCTTGTATTTGACGCTTTCCCGTTCGGCATCGGCGGCCTTTTTTTCCTGGGCGCTGATGTGCTTGCACTGTTCCTCCAGTTTCGACTTTTCCACCCGGTATGTCCGTCCGTCGAGGTTGCGCTCCAGCAGCCGGTGGGCCAATACGTCGGCATAGCGGCGAATCGGCGAAGTAAAATGGGTGTAATGCGAAAAACCAAGTCCGTAGTGCCCGATGTTGTTGCTGGAATACACCGCTTTGGCCATGGTCCGGATAGCCAGCGGCTCCAGTATTTTGAGCCGGTCGTCTTTTCTGGCGGCGCGCATCAGGGCATTGTACGACTGGGCGATCTGTTTCGGCGTGTTGACTTTCATGGGGTGCCCCATTTCAGATGCAAACCGCGCGAATTCGGTCACTTTTTCCATATCCGGCAAGTCATGCACGCGGTACACAAAGGGAATTTCCTGGGCATCGGCAGCTAATCGCTCCATGTATAGCGCCACCTCCCTGTTTGCCAGCAGCATAAAATCCTCGATGAGCATGTGAGCGTCTTTCCGGTCTTTCACATACGCCTCGATGGGGGTGCCGTCTTCTGCCAGCCGGAAGCGCACTTCTTCCGTTTCAAAACCGATGGCCCCATTTTGCTCGCGCTGGCGGCGCATGGTTTTTGACAGCCGGTCGAGCGTTTTTACAGCCCACTCCAGCTCGGGATAAATCGTCAGTTGTTGCAAACGCTCGCCGGGAAGGCCGTCGAGGATGGTTTGGGCTTCTTCGTACGAAAAACGCCTGGCCGAATGGATGACTGTTTTGCCAAACCACTGAGACACGAGGTTTTCCCTGGCATCGAATACAAAAACCGCTGAAAAGGTCAGCCGGTCGGCATAGGGTACCAGCGAGCACAGGTTGTTCGACAATTTTTCGGGTAACATAGGATTCACGCGGTCCACCAGGTACACCGAGGTACTGCGCCGGAAAGCCTCCTGGTCGAGCGGCGTACCGGGCTTCAGATAATGGGTCACGTCGGCAATGTGCACGCCCACTTCCAGCCTGCCCTGGTCCAAGCGGCGAATACTGAGCGCATCGTCGAAATCGCGGGCGTCTTCCGGGTCGATGGTAAACGTGAGCACATCGCGAAAATCGCGGCGGCGCTCGATTTCTTGCATGGAAATGGTTTCCGGGATACCCTCGGCTTCAGCCAGGGCTTCCTCCGAATGGACGAGTTCGAAACCGGAGTTAATCAGTATCTTCTTCATTTCGAAATCGTTCCCGCCGGCTTCCCCGAGCGATTGCGTCACCTTCCCGATCGGAACACGGCCCTTTCCTTCCTGCCAATCGGTAATGCGGACCACCACTTTTTCGCCGTCGCGGGCATCGGCACAAGCTTCGAGCGGCACATAAATATCGACCGGCATATTCGGGTTATCCGGCAGTACGAGGGCGTATTTGCGGCTTTTCCGCAGGGTGCCGATAAAAAATTCATTGGCGCGTTTCAGCACCTGAAGCACTTCTCCCTCGGGTTTGCGCTCGGCTTTGCCGCGACGCCGGAAGGCCGGCGGAAAGAGCAATACCCGCACCGTATCGCCGTTCAGGGCGCCATTGAGGTATTTTGGCGCTACGTACACGTCCGTGTCCATCAACTCCGAAACGATATAAGCGGCGCCGCTACGGGTCATATCCACCCGGCCTTCGATCATTTTTTTTCCGACGGCCGCCGGAGTGCGCCGCGCCGGCGTGTTCCGCATTTCTTTTGCCGGCTTGGCCGGTTCAGGAGCGCGGGGAACGCTGGATTTTACGGTCAGGCGCTCCAGGGCGACGCCGAACTTGTTCTCTTTAAAGGCATAAACCGAACCGGCCTGCTCCAACTGGCGCAGGGCATGCTCTACGGAATCTTTGTTGTTTTCAAGCCGCAATATGTCGGCCAGCTGCCTTGGGGTGAATTGTTTTTTGGGCTGGGTAAGTAAAAACTTAAGCAGTTCAATCTGGAGGTTTTTGGCAGTCAACTTTTTGCCGCCTTTATTCTTATTTTTGGTCATAAATTAAAAAAGGGCTCTCGCCTGCAGGCAAGGTTTAGATGTTGGATTTTAGGAACAATCCTCCGGTAAAACACGCAGGCCGGCAGAAAAGTTGCCAAACCGTACATTTGCGAATCTTTAACCATTGCTTCGGCAACGCTGCAGCCGTTTTCAGCGTTAGTGCACCGTAAATCAAGACAATTATGCAAAAAATCGCGCTGTTTTTTTTGATCCTCGCTTCTTTTCTTTCGGTAGTAAACGCTCAAACCACTGCCCCTGCAGAAACATCGGACCCGGAAGCGAAAAAGGTGCTGGACCGCGTGCGGAAAAAATACGAAGCATACCGGTCGTTTGAAGCCACCTTTTCGCTGACGATAGAATTGCCCGGACAACCCAAAACCGCTCAACAAGGCACCATAAGCCAGCAAGGCGATCAATTTCGCCTGGATATGGATGAACAGGTCATTGCCAGCGACGGCAAATCGACCTGGGTGTACCTGAAACAAAACAAAGAAATTCAGATCACCGACGCCGACCCGAACGGCGAAAGCGGGTTTTTGACACCGAAAGAATTGCTCAGCCGGTATAAAAAAGGCGATTTTCTTTTTGCGATTACCGATAAAATTACGGAAAAAGGCCGGATTTTGACCCAGATCGAGTTCAAACCCAAAGACAAAGCCTCGGAATATTCCAAACTACGCGTCAGCATCCATGAAAAAACCACCGCCATCGAGAGCATCAAAGCGTTTGCCAAAGACGGTTCGCGGTACACCTTCCATATCCTCCGGCTGACGCCCAACAAAGTCTTCGGCGCCGGGCATTTCCAGCTCCAGGCGAAGGATTTTCCGGGGGTGCGGGTGGAGGACTTGCGGATGTGAGGGCGCCTGTTAAGGTAGATTTTCATTTCATTTTTCCCGGTTTCTTTTTTATTTTTGGGTGATCACATTCCATCACCTAAAAATACAAAACCGATGAAACAGATTCGCCGTTTCATAACGATACCCCCCGTACGGGGGGCGTTTCCCTTATTATTTACTGCTATACTTTCGTTTATGTTTATGGCAGTTGGTAATACATCCCTTCGCGCGCAGGTTTTTTCACCGGAATACACCGAACCATACCCTCCGGTTGAAGGCGCTTTTTTCATTCGCACCTATTTGGTGTATGTTCAAACTGAAAACGATACCTGGGCCGACAATTTGGGCCAGACGGAACTACTGGACCGGCGCAGCCGGAAAACCATGGAGATGCTGAATGCCGTTTTTAACCCTTATCAAATATATTTCATCTCTGCGCCGCCGCCTAACTTATCCGGTGATTGCTACACCGTTTACACCGGGACCTCTTACCCGGTCTATGCGGACGGCTTGACGATCCAAATTCTTTCAGACGATTACAGCACTACCGGCACAGGTCAGGCCAGCAATGGAATTTTACCGGCAACCTATGAACACGCCCGGACTGGCGTTGGAGTACACGGAATGGAAACAGATGATGCAGATTTTGGAGGCGGCATCGTTGAAATAAAGGGGACGATCCGCAACTGTACCAACGCGGTTCGTTTCGGGCGTTACCGGGACGGTTCGGAACCGAATGCCGGTAAATTAAGCGCCGCCTATCTGATAATCAATGATAATTACCGCGATCCGGGTGGAAACAAACCGGTATTGTTGCAGCTGCGCGAGATCAATCGCCTGCATATTGGAAGCACCTGGTTTTATGACCTGCGCGAGCAGGATTGTGCCGGACAGGACTCCCGGGCGCACGGTTTGATTGCCGACGACGCATCCTTCAAGGTACAAACCTCTTTTTTCCGGCACCTCGATCGCGGCATTACCGCCGCCCCGGTATTATCCGGCGGCTACGGCAGCTACGAAGTGCAGCATAGTACCTTTTTCAACTGCTATACGGGAATTTTTTCTGCCCTGCCAGACCCGTTTACCATTTACGACAATACTTTTCTGGTTGGAAGGCCGGGAGACTGCCCCGTCGAACCAGCCTACAAGCCAATCACCGGCGTACATGCGGAAGGAGACGCACCGCCCCTGGGAATCGACTTGACAGATAACCACTTCGAAGGCTCGGGCAATGACCCGCAAGAAACTGCTATCGGCACGGATTGCTTTTCCACCGGCGCCATGGAAAACATGATCCGGAAAAACGATTACGAGGCGCTCAGTACTGGAAACCGCGCTTCCGGAAATAACGGCAGTCCTCAAGGCCTGCATTATGAATGCAACGAAAATAACAACGCCTACGCCGATTTTGAGGTGACCAGCGGCAGCTCTGTGCGGGCGGTTCAGGGGGAAAAAGACAACGATTTGCAAATTACAACTGCTGCTGGAAACACTTTTAGCACGAGCGCATATACCTGGCTCAATGACGGCGCCCCAATTACTTATTATTATGTCGATGTCCCCGAACAGGACCCGAATGCGAATACCGGGTATGGTGGAGCAACTGGCATTATTGCCGTATTTGCCGATCAGTCCAACCCCAATTGTACAACCGGTGGGGAGGGTTGCCCACCGCCCTGCGATACCGTCGAAGTCGAATCCTGGAAAGAGCAGTTTTATGAAGAAAAATCGCCTGGATTCAATTATACCCAGCGGAAAGTGGTTTGCGAAAAAGTGGAAGCAATTGGTCTATTGTCGGCGTGACTGCGAGTCACGCCGACAATGTGCGCGGGATCAGCACTTTCGCAAAGCACTTTCCGCCGGGTATAAAAGAGCTATACCAGTCGGAAACAGATTCTGCCACCCGGGTGGAATTATTGCAGGAAATCAATGCCCACCGCTCGGCCATGGACATTGAGGGTGGCAAAATCATCCGGGATTTTGCACTGGATTCGACCGGCGTCAGGGTGGATTCGGTGTTGGTATGGCTCGAACGCCTGGCGGCCTATGAATCCGACTTGCGCCTGGCCCGCCATGCCTTCTTTTCCGGCGATTTTGCCGCTTATGACCAATGGCTGACCGACATTCCCGTACGAAATGATCTGACGGAAGCCCAAGCGGAAGAATTGTCCGGTTTTGCCGATATGCTGGATGTGGTTAGGCCTCATGCGGAAGCGGGAACACCGTACTGGCGATTACCTTCAATTGCACTCGACAGCCTCGAATACTGGGCGTCGGATTGCTCAGAACCCGGGTTCATAGCAAAGGAAATCCTGCGGCGCAATGGACGCGACGCCTTCTCCAATTGTGGCGAAGCCCAAGAAGAACGGCCCACCTCCGCACAGCCGGAACAAACGCTCACTACCGGTATCCGGGTATACCCCAATCCCAGCAAGGGACGTTTCAGGGTCGAATTTCCGGCACACATTGGCCCTATCCGGCTCACCTTGCAAACGATCGACGGGCGAATCATCCTGCAACAATTGTTGACGGTATCATCTCCGGTTGAGGCATCCGGCTACCCGCCAGGAATTTACTTATGCAGGACGGTAGATGCAACCGGCCTGAGTTCCATCTCTAAATTAGTGCTCTCCTATTAATGATCAAACCGGCTCAACGTTATTGCCATGCGACTCACCATTGTGTTGCTATGGATAGCCTTGGCTTATCCTGCCTTTTCGCAACCCGGTTTCAATTCGACCTATCACTTCGATTATCCCCTAAACCACTTTCGCAACCTGATCGTACACCAGGATACCGTAGTTGCCTATGGAATGGCCCGAACGGATACTTTCCCATACCGGCAATGCCTTTTTGTAGCGCGTTTCGATTCCAGCGGCGTCCCGATTGATCAGGCATTGATTTGCGATGCCCTGGGCGGCTTACTTTCTATGGATATCAACTGGGCGGAAATCATTACCACTTCAGATGGTGGGTTTGCTTTGACTGCCGGTTCATTCAATCGATATGACGGGATGTTTATTAAATTGAAAAATAACCTGTCGGTAGAATTTGCCCAGGAATACGAGGATTCGGTCAATTTGGTAGAGTTTTATAATTCTATTGTAGAACTACCGGATGGATATTTGTTAGGCGGATATGTTCAAAGCCCAAATTATCTAGCCGAGTCATTCTTACGACGAGTAGATAAACATGGCAATTCGTTGTGGTTCAAATACTACGGAAAATATGTAGAAACTGATTTATTTTCCTATTATTACCAATTAAACGATACCACAGTGGCATATGTGGGAGGATATGTCAACAATCCAAACAGCCTTGCCGGGAGAGGCCCCTGGATCGTTTTGATTAATCCGGAGAATGGAAAGATCATCAAGGAATGGCGCCCCGCCAGCTCTGCCGCTGGAACGGTCCACTTTTTATTTCCACTAACAGATACCACTTGGTTGATATACGGCAAAAAGACGCTTCAAGTATCCCCTGTTCAACATGTTAGGCCCTATTGGGCTATAATTGACACTGCTTTTAATCTCATCGACATGCGCCTTTTCGGCCCGGGCCCACTGATCAGCAATTTCATCTGGGACATCGAACCTACGCCCGACGGCAATTTTATCGCTGCCGGCGAGCTGTATGCTGCCAACCCCAACACTGAGCCGGCGGATATATACGGCTGGCTGTACAAGGTTTCGCCGGAGTTGGACAGCTTGTGGTCGCTCCAACTGATTGCTCCGGTGCCGGAGCCGAAGGTGTCGGGTAATTACCTCGGCGGCGTTGGCGTGCTGAGCAGTGGCAATATGGTGGCCGGTGGGTATTCCAGTTACAACGGCGAGATCATGTGCTGGCTCGTGAAATTCAGCACTGACGGCTGTGTGGACACGCTTTGGTGCGCGGTGACGCCAGATTGGGAGCCGGATGAACCGGAGATACAGCCTCGGCAGCTGCGTTTATACCCGAATCCTGCACAGGAGGCGGTTTTCGTGGAGTTGCCGGAGGGGGATTATCCGGTTTGGGTGGAGTTGTACACGTTAGATGGGCGTTTGTGTCATCAACAAGCAATCGATCTGTCGGATGCCATCGATGTTTCTGATTTGTTTTCAGGATACTATATCTGCCGAATAATTGGGAGAAATGGACATTGGTATTTCTCCAGGGTGGTTATCTGCCATTCCTAAAGGCTGTTTTATGCCGTCGTCGGCGCCGGGCATTTCCAGCTCCAGGCGAAGGATTTTCCGGGGGCCCGGGTGGAGGACTTGCGGATGTGAGGGCGCCTGATTATCACTTCCGGATCGCCTCCACCGGGTCCATCCCGCTGGCCTGAATGGCCGGAATCAGGCCGGATAGCACGCCTACAATGACGGAGGTGCCTACCCCTACCAGGGTATTAGAGAGCGACAAGTGAATATCGAAATCGATGGCCCGCGTAATCGCTTCGGTGGCGGCCCAGATAAACAGCAGGCCGAAGAGCCCCCCGACCACGCAGAGCACTACCGCTTCAAACAGGATTTCCAGCAGAATAAACCAGCGTTTGGCGCCCAGCGCCATCTTGATGCCGATAATATTGGTGCGCTCGCGCACCGATACGAACATAATATTGGCCACCGAAAACATCCCAACGATCAGGGCAAAAATACCGATAACGAATCCTGCGAGGTTCATCACGCCAAATACACTGTCGAACAAACCGCTGAGGATAGACAAAGTATTGAGCGCAAAATTGTTCTCCTCGCGCGGGGGCAGGCGGCGTACCGACCGCAGCACGCCGGTGATTTCGTCTTTCATGTCTTCGAGCGACACGCCGGCTTTAGCCTGTACCAACAGGCTGGTGCGTTCCCATTGCCCCTGGTGCCGGATGTTGAATCCGCGCCGCGCCAGGGTGTAACTGACCAGCACGCCGTTGTCGAAGTTGAACGGCTTGAGCAGGTCGTTGCCCGCGGCTTTCAGCACGCCGATCACCCGGAGTTTTCGCCCGCCTACGTTCACGTCCTTCTCGGTCGGGTCTATCCCTTCGCCAAACAGCCCTTCGGCCACTTCGGCGCCCATGATGCACACATCGCTGCCGGTTTGGTATTCAGTGGGTGTAAAATAACGTCCTTCGCCCTGAAATTCCAGGTGGAACAAATCGCGGCAATCTTCGGTAATGCCCAGAAAAAATACGTTTTCGGTACTCGACGATTTCCATTTGATGGTTTTCGACCCCAGGTATTGCCAAAACCCCACCTTCTCCGCCAGTTTCAGCCGTTGCTCCAGTTTTTCATATTCCACAAAGGAAAATTCTGGCCGCCGCAACCACTTCCAGAAATTCGCGCCGGGGTCTTCCGCCCAGGAAAATTTCTCCACGTAGATCACATCGTTGCCCAGCTTGGCCATGCTCCCCCGGATATTATCTTCCAGGGAATTGACCGCACTTTTCACTCCGATGATACAAAAAATGCCAATCGTGACGCCGAGCAACGAAAGGAAGGAGCGCAATTTATTGGCCATCAGCTGCTGCCAGGCCTGAGCGGCGCCCTCAAACAGGATGCGAAGAATTTGGCGCATAAGCGGGTAGTGGATCGTTTACGTGAATCGGAATCCGGAATTGGTTAACAAACCGCGGCTAATTTCGGAAACATTGCACGGTTGGTACGCGAGGTTTCGATCAAGTCCTGGTTTTCGTCTATCAACAGGGCAAAAATTTGTTTCAGAAACCGTTAAATTTTCAGGAAGAACAGGTTTGGATTTTCATCGCAGGGCTTCCGGCAGCCAATTTAATTTACCCGCTTTCGTTTGCGTATGAAAACCCAACCACGTTCTAAAACCCAACACTTTTCACCAGCGCCCAGCCGCCTACTCCAATCAGGATAACCCCGGCCACCCGCACGATATTGCGGACCAATCCGGGTCGAAGGCGGTTTCCGATACGCCAGGCCAGCACTACTTTGGCAAGGTCAGTGCTCAGCACCATCAACAAAGCCATGCCGAGAAAAGCCAGGGTGTACCGTTGTTCGATATCAGCCGGCGCCTCCGCCCGGACGGCCGTGGCCAGGCCAAGCCAGAAAAGCCAGTTGGAGGGATTGGCCGTGTTCAGGGCAAACCCTTTTATAAACGAATACCGGCGCTTTTCGGTCCGCTGGACCCGGATATCCTCGCCTGGGATCTTGTGCGGCCACACGGCTGAAATACCAAAACCAATGATCAGAAAGGCGCCGACAGCCCCCAAGGCCGACTGAAAACGGTCTTCGCGGGCCAATGCCAGCAACCATCCGGACGACCACCAGCCGGCCACTGCCAAAACGGCATCGCTCATAAAAGCGCCGGCTGCCAGGGCCAAGCCATTGTGCAGGCCGCTTTTCAACGCAATTTGTAAACCCAGAAAAAAGAGCGGCCCCAGCAATAAACCGTATGCCAGGCCCGCCAAGGCGCCTTTGATCATGCCTTCCGTCACGACTTCGATGCCTTCGCCACCCGTTGTAGAAAGGTTTCCCAATTTTGCTGGACGGCCCCTTTCATCACGCGGGGTACCTTTGCCTGTCCGTTCATCTTCCCGTGCTCTTCCAGCCAGCGATAAAAAATCTCATGGGGCAACAGCTCTACCCGGATATCGCGCAAGGCATATTGCCGCTCCACCCGGTAATCGTCGTTGATCTCCATCAGCGCAGCATCCAGTGCGGCGGCGAAAGCGGTGGTATTGAGGTTCGGATTGTCGGCGCTCACGTACCACTGGTGTGCCCAGTGCGAACCATTTTTAACAGCCGTCACGGCAAATTCCTTTACCCCGGCATTCAAGCAGAGGTCGGTCTGGCGGATGGCCGTGTTCATATTATCGACTGACAGGTGCTCGCCGACGACACTGAGAAAGTGTTTGATCCGGCCGGTTATTTTAAAGGCGCCTTTTTTGACATCGGAAAACTCTACGGTATCCCCCAGAACATACCGCCAGGCGCCCGCATCCGAGCTGAGCACAAGCGCGTATGCCTGATCCGGTTCGACCTCTGCAAACGCTACAGCGCGGGCGTCGGGATACAAATTGCCATTTTCATCAAAATGTTGTTCGTTGAACGGCACGAACTCATAAAAAATACCAGCGTCAGTGATCAAGCGCAACAAGCGCGATTCGGGGCCGGGCTGATAAGCAAAAAAACCTTCGGAAGCCATGTAACTGTCTACATACTGCACCGGCTTGCCCAACAGTTGCTCGAAGGTTTGGCGGTACGGCTCAAAAAAGATACCGCCGTGTACCAGCAGGGAGAAGTTCGGCCATATTTCGTGAATATGGTTCAGCCGGTGTTTTTCGATGATTCGCTCGAAGATCATTTGCACCCAGGCAACATTGCCTACGATGAAGCCGATATCCCACAGCGGGGCCGACGCAGCAATCTGTTCGATGCGGTCGCTCCATTCCGGAATGGCGGTGATTTCCCGACCCGGCCGGTAATATTTTTTCAGCCAAAACGGCCGGTTCAGACCAATAATGCCGGACATATCGCCGACCCAATGCCCCAGTTCGGGGGTGAGGTTCGTACAGCTGCCCACCATCAACATTTGTTTGGTAAACAAGTCCGCCGGCAGGTCGAAGTGGGCCATATCACAAAAAAGCCGGCGCGACACCTTTTTCATGGAGCGGATGATATCCGGCGTCACCGGGATATACTTGGAGGCCGCGTTGGAGGTACCGCTGCTCAGGGCGAACCAGGGCACCTGGCCAGGCCAACACACATCGGGTTCATCGTTGCGCGAACGCGACCACCAGGCATCATACATTTTGTCATAGTCGTGTATCGGCACCGCCGCCTGAAAGGCGCGTACCGGGTCGGGATGCGTCAATATGCGGGAAAAATTATACTGGCGTCCAAAAGCCGTGTTACCAGCCTCCGTCAGCAGCCGGATCAGGGTTTTCTTTTGTTGTGTTACCGGCGATCTTCGGGGTTCCGGACGCGTAGCGCCCAGGCGAATACCGGTTTTTATGAAATGGCCCAACAAAAACATAAATACAGCGCTGTTTTTAGCATTTGGGAAAGGCGCCCAAAGCGGCGGCAAAAATAGCGCGTAAATACCATTTTGCCGCCTTTTTTGCCGTGATTGCCCTGCGCAGACCGGGAAAGCGGCATTGCGGGGAATAAAAAGCCGGCTTATGCGCTTTTCCCGCCAATATCCACCAACGTTTAATCCTCTTCAACCTGTCTTGCTTTGAAGTACTGAAATAAAAAACTATTCGCCATGAAAAAAATAGCATTGCTCGTATCAGCTACGGGGCTCCTGATCGCCATAGCCTGCCAACACAAAGACGCCAACCTGTTTTTTAAACTGGATACCCCATTTTCCCTCGACCAGGGCAACCTGGCGGTGTGGGAAGAAAACGATGCGGTACAGTTGCGTTTTGAAAAAGTTACCGACAGCCGGTGCCCGGTTGATGCGCAATGTGTTTGGGCTGGAAGGGTGGAACTCGAACTGACTTTCATCCAACCCGGCGATACCCAAACGACTACGCTCATTATGGGCGATCCGGCTGGAACCACCTTTACAGACCAGGCGGTCTTCGGCGATTTTTTGGTTAAACTGTTGGACGTCAAGCCTCACCCAACGGTCAATCAACCCAATCCGTTTGACCATTATACGATCCAATTGGAAGTAAAAAAAGCGGGCTAAAATACTGGCGCCGCCGTTCCGTATCCAGAGCGGCGGCGCCGGTATCACCATCCTGCTTTTTTAGCGGAGCACCAGCTTTCCGGTACCCAATACGCGTCCTTCTGCGCGAACCTGAAGCAGGTAGATGCCTGCCGGCAGATTGCCGCGCTCGAAGTGCCATTGCGCACCATGCACGGTATTGATTCGCACCGAACGGCCGGTGGCATCGCGCAATTCCGCCACCCATTCGTCGTGGTCTGTTGCGCCGCGCACTTCGAAAACGGCCTGTTCCGCTACCGGGTTGGGCATTACCCGCAGGTCGAGACCGTTTTGAAACGGTTGCCAGGCACTCACGGATACAAAATCCGTTCCGACCCGGTGTGTGGTAGTATTCGTATACACCGGTTCGTTAAAATCGAAGAAAATGGCGGCTGTATTCAAAATATCGGTCTGCAAGGGCACACCAGCCTTCTGCGACACCCGAAAACTCACAAACCCCTGGGAACCTTCCTGGTTCTTGTTGCTGTCGGGCAACATGATGTTTTCAAAAGTAAACTTGATGTTGGTGTCGCCATAAAAGTCGAAGATAAACGGGTGGCTGCTCGCGCCGGGGCGCACCGTGGCCGGGTCGAGCCAGGGCGACAGTTCGTCGCGGATAACCACGTTGAAGGCGGTGTCGGTACCAGTGTTTTGGAACCGGATCAGGTATTCGATATCCGTACCCGGCTCGATAAAATGCGCAGCGGTATAGCCCGTTGGCAAACCCTGTTTGTCGTTCGGATCCCAGGAACCAACCACTTCGGAGCAGTCGATATCCACCCATGGATCATTGTCATCTGCCGGGAACTGATTCACGAAACCGATGCTGAATTGTGCACTGGTTGTACATCCTTCCACTGCCAGGGCAGGTTTGGACAGCCCGGGGTGAAAAGCCTCCTGTTCGATTTCCACCCGCCAGGTAGAACCATTTGCCGGCACCTTGATATGGTATTCTTCGGAGGGCGCCAGGAAGACGGCCGGCGGCGGCGCTTGCATGATCATGACGGCATCTTCAATAATGACGTACTCCAGCGGTGCGCTCATCGTGCCGGTACCGGCATTTTTCACGACAAAATCAAGCGTATCCGCATTGCAGGCAGCCTCCAATTGCAAGCTGGCCCCCGACCATTGCGCATTGGCCGGCTCGCAATTGCCGGTGGGAAAAATGATTGCTTCGGCGCACAGGGTTTGTCCGATTGCCGAACTACAACCATCGACCGTGGTGACCCAAAAGTCGCCACAGAAACCTATCGGCACGGTCCCGATATCAAACCGGTAAAGGTGATTGCCTAAATCGGTAAATGCTACGGATGCCTGGATAACGGTCATCAACGGATCGAACAGTATTTCTACGTATGCATTTGGCGGAGCAGCCGTGCCATTGTTACAATAAGCGACATGGTATGTGTTGGTAAAACACCGCCGCAAAAAAGGGATGGCAATATCTACCGACATAGCCGGGCAAATGGCGAGTGGCTTCAACAAAAAGTCCCGGGTAACAAATTGGTTGGGGGCCAGGGTCACCGATACACTCGACTGGCAGGGCTGCCAAAGGGCACTGGCCGGGATCACCTCGACGGTATAGGTTCCAGGAAGAACTTCTATGCTGTAATGGCCCGAAGCATCGGAAAAAGCATAGCTAATCTGCCCGGAAGCGTTCTGCAAACGCAGGCGCACCTGGGACAAGCCCTCGTCTGAAGGTTCTTTTGTGCAGTTGGTATTCCAATCCGCCAGAACAAAGCCTTCCAGATGGCCACATTCATCCGGGTCATTCTCGATGAATTGAGAGGCCACGACCGAGCACCCCGCAGCATCCGTAACGGTCACGACGTAAGTGCCGCTTACGGGATCTTGTATCCAGGGACTTGTAATGCCCGAATTCCAAAGATACGTGTACGGCGGCGTACCGCCTTGTACATTTACCCACATACCGAGGGAGTCATTGCAAAACGGGCTGTCGTAATAATCGATTTCCACCGTGAGGGTATTACCGAATGCCACCGTATAACATTGCACCCCGCTGCAACCGGCGGATGTATTGGTAACCGTCACACAATAGGTGGCAACGCCGGAGCCGGATACCTCTACCGTCGGCGTGGTTTCACCCGAGGACCAGGCATAGGCAAACGGCCCCTGCCCTATGGCGGAAGCGGTGAGTACGGCTGTGCCGGTGCATCCGGCAACAGTGCCGGTGATGGTGACAACGGGAAGAGAACCGTCTTGCGTAACGGCAACCGTATCCCCGCCCCAGCAATTATTGAGTGAATCTGAAACGGACAAGGCGTACCAGCCCGGGGTACTCACCGTGGGGTTCGGCGTATTGGGAACGGATTGCGGGCCAAACCATTGGTAGGTGTAGTTGCCTGGAGGCGTAACCGTTGCTTCCAACTGGACACTCGGATTTTGGCAGCTCAGGCTGGCGGGCGGCGCGATTTGTACATTCAGGTTACAGGGGTTTTGCGCTTGCAAGCCCTGCGTCAGCGCTACCAGCGCCGCAAAGAGCAAAAAGAAGATTTTTTTCGTGTACATAGGATATTCTGTTTGGGAATGCGTGTAAACAGGTTTGAAAACAAGGTTCATGCGTGCGTAGCCGGTTACTGACATGAATACTCTTTTGATGATACAAAAGTTGGGTGAGCGGCGCGATATTTCAAATACAATTTTTATCAATAATAAAAATAATTTACCTAAAATTTTAATTAATATATTGGTTTATAAATATTTGCAAACGTTAAAGTTTTTATATAATTTTTTTTAAATAAATAAACCTATGGAAAATGCCCGCGTTTGGCAAACGTATTGCGCTTTATCGCCCCTGGAACGCAAGCACCTGGCGCAATGGCTCCGTTCGCCGTTCTTTTGCCGCCGTGCAGAGCCGGAAGCTTTATCCGAATATTTCCGGCTTTGCCAGGACGAGCATGCCGTACCGGGTCAGCAAGAGGCATTCCGGCGGGTATTCGGAACGAATGCCCCGTTCCAGGCGCAGGCACTCCGGCAAGTGATGAGCGAATTGACGGCGCAGATCGAACATTTCCTGGTATACCGGGAAAAATTTCTGGAAGCGGCCGACAGCCCGCTCCGGCTGGCAGTGGCGTATCGCAAACGCGGTCTCGAAAAACATTTCCGGCAAAGTTTACAAGCTGCCCGGCTGGCATGGGCCCGGCAGCCCTTTCGCCATGCCGAATTTTTCGACGCCCAGGCGGCCATCGAATACGAATTGTACCAGCAAAGCAGCGCCGGGCGCCGTACCGAGGCGCTGAACTGGCAGGAATTGTCCGACCGGACAGACCAGGCTTTTATCGCCCGCAAACTTCGACAAGCCTGTATGGCGTTGAGCCACCAGACCGTATTCAAGGCCGAATACGAGTTTGGCCTGCTCGATGCCGTATTGGAACACGTCCGGCAGTCTACCGCACTGCAACAAATCCCGGCGATCGGGCTGTACTATTATTGTTATCTCTTCCTGTCGGAGCAGGAGGGAGAACAATATTTCTGGCAGTTTAAAGCCCAGCTTTTTCACCATTTGCACCAGCTGCCGGATGATGAACAGCGCAACCTGCACTTGTTGGCACTGAATTATTGCATCCGGAAAATCAATCAGCTCGAAAAAACCTATTCCCAGGAAGCGCTCGACCTGTATAAGTCCGCCTTAAAGGCCGATTTATTGTTGGAAAACGGTCAATTATCCCATTTTGCCTACAATAATATCGCAGCCATTGCCTTAAAAGTAAACGACATTGACTGGGCGGTTCAATTCATCCAGGAATACGCACCTTACCTGGAAAAAAAGCACCGGGATGCCGCTTTCCACCTTAACATGGCCCGGGTAGAATATGGACGGCAGGAAATGAAATCTGCACTGCTACATTTACAACAGGCTGATTACAAAGACCTCATCAACCACCTTATTGCCAAAACCCTGCAATTAAAAATCTACTTCGAGACGGGTGAGTTTGACGCACTCGATGCCCATCTGCAAAATATGCAGACTTACATCCGGCGCCAGCATGGTATCGGCTATCACAAAACCAATTATAAAAACATAGTCCGGTACGGCCGCCGGATCCTTCAACTCAACCCTGGGAACCGATCCGAGCGTGAAACACTGCGCCGGCAAATCGAATCCGAGCCAGTGCTCACCGAAAAAGAATGGTTTCTGGAAATGCTGGAATGAACGGGCACCAGGTTTCAGGCCGTATGGTTTTACGGTTTCAGGTTTGCAGGGAAGAAATCTTGTTGTATGGCAACTAGTGCCGGAGGCATTAAGTTTTGGACAGTTTGAGCAGGTGCTTTTGGGCTGATACAAGGCGTGACGAGGGAGTGTAGCGGGCTCTCCATGACCGAGGAACAACGAAGTATCAGACCAAAAGAGACGTTCAAACTGTCTGAAATTTAGTGCCTCCGGCACTAGTGCCGCGTCCGGCCAATAACTCCAAAGACTTCGGTGTTATTGGCCGGATGCGGCACTAGCCTCTCTGCAGAAAAAAACCTGAAACCGTGAAACCGCGGAATATCAGTGCGCCAGCATTTGGGGGGCGATGGGTTGGCGGACGCCGCCGACGGGCGCATAAGATACCTGCAAACCGGCTGCTCCACCGCTGTTGAAATAAACGAGGCGAATCTGGTGCCAGCCCTGTTGAAGGTAAGTATACCCGTTTTTCTCCTCCATGCCGTGGTCGCCGTCGTTGTCGACGATCAATTGCCCGTCGAGGTACAGCTGACTGCCATCGTCGGATTCCAGGAAGAACTGATATCCCTGGGTCTGCTGAATATAGATATACCCCTTCCAGGTCATGCCACACAGCGTTGTTTTACAAAGGGGGTCGAGTTCGATCGCCGGTACCACGGCCTTTTTCTGCGGGGTGCCATATTGCAGGGCTTCCATGCTGTAGGTCTCGGTTTGGATCAATTCCATATTCAGACCAGGTTCCGGCTGCCGGTACATCGACAGGCTGGGCATCAGGCTGAGCAATTTTACGCGGGCGCTGTCTTCCCGGCTGGCGATAAGGCCGGTTCTGAAGGCGCGGGCCCGTATGATGCGGGGTTCGTTCACCGTCGATGGCTGGGTAAAGGCGGCAGATTTCTCCGTCGGCGGTGTGCCGTCTACGGTGTAGCGGATCACGGCGTCGGGCGTCGGGCAGGACATCCGGATGACCGGTCGCATGGTTTGCGGATCGTATTGAATATCAATTTGAGGTTTGGCAACATATCCGCCGTAGTTGGCAATTTTCAGGGCAAAGGCATGGGGTGATTTGACTGCTTTCGGGTCGTATGCGGGCAAGTAAATAATGGTATTGCTGCCGATTACTTCCGTACGCAAGGCCTGTTTGGTGGAAAGAAACGTCGCGGTGCTGGTTTTCGGTATCAGCATATTCTTCAGCACCACCCGGCCATCGGAGGGGTATTGGGGTAGTATGGCATACAGCGCATTCGTTTTGGGATGGTAGGTAAAAAATATTTCTTTCACGGCATAGCCCGGTTCCGGATTGATCGTTTGTTTCAACAATAGATCGCCGCCGGTTTTCCAGCCATCGACCAATTCCGGTTTATACGCGCGCTTCCCTTCGCTCCATTGGCAGGGTATACGCCATCGACGGGTCCCATATATTGCTTCACCATTGATTTCCAGCCACTTGCCGATCTCAAGCAGGCGTTCCTGCATGATTGGCGGTATCTTTCCATGGCTATCGGGGCCGATATCCAACAGGAAGTTGCCGCCCCTCGAAACCTTGTCGATCAGGTGCAAAAGCAGTGTTTGCGCTGAATTATAATCGCTGGCGTCTTCCATACGGTTGTATCCATAAGAAAAGCCCATACCGCGGCTTTCTTCCCAGGCATGGTCTTCGAAGTCCAGGTCTGGCTGGTATTCCGGCGTGTACACCCCGCCATGTTTGAACCGCACGCCGCTACCCCAGCGGTCGTTCACGACGACCTGGTCGCGCATGGCGCTTTGATTATACAGCCAGGCCAGGAATTTTGGCGATTGCCAGGTATCGGGAGTATCGTCCCAATCGCCGTCGGCCCACACGACCCAGGGCTGATAACGGTTGACGAGCTCGTAGAGTTGCGGCATGGCGTGGTCACTGGCATAACGCCGGTGATCGAAACGCCAGAGCGGGTTGAACCATTCATACAGGGAGAAATACAAACCCGGTTTCACCTGGGTTTTCTGCAGGGCCGCGAACAAATCGCCAACCAGGTCGCGTTTCGGACCGGTGCTGACGGCATTCCAGGGGAAGCCCCAGGTGCGGTCGGCATACACGCTGGGCCACAGGCAAAATCCATCGTGGTGTTTGGACGTAAGCACTACGTAGCGGGCGCCGGCTTTTTCAAACAGCCGGGCCCACTCGTCGGGTTCGAACAACTCGGCGTGGAAGTCTGCCGCCAAATCATAATAATTGCGGTTACCATAGTTTTTAAGGTGAAAATCGCGCACTTTCCCCTCGTGGGCATTGTTCTCGAGGGAATGCTGGTACCATTCGGCGTAATTTCCCTTGGCAGTAAAGGCCGGGACGGAATACACGCCCCAATGGATAAATATGCCGAACTTGGCATCCAGCCACCATTCCGGCGTGGCGCGCTGATCCAGGGAGGACCAGTCCGGCAGGTAGTTTTGTGCAAAAGAAGGTGTACCGTACAGGATGAGAAATAGGATGGCGAACAGTCGGCTCATGGCGTGCGTTTTTTTTTGATTTTGGACAAATGTAACGCGCTACAGCCGCTTAATAAAAAAAATACATGCATCTTCTTGCCGGACTTAAATCTTTATGTTACGTTTGCATCGTATCAGTACATTAATACGCGATAAGTCCCGGCGTTTGCAGTTCTGCGTGTTTTTGCTGTTGTTGTTTCGCTGTAAAATCCTGCCGCAAACTGTTCGCGCCAAGAGTTGTCGGAATCAAAACAAAAAACAACACGGAGGGGGAGTTCCTGGAAACAGGCCTTCCCCCCTTTTTGTGCCCTGCATTTGGTCTGGATGAAATTCGGGCATCCGGAAACAAGCTATCATAGCCTGGCCAACAATTCCCGGAGTTTCTTCAACAGCCACACCTTTTCGGAAATATCCTTCCCTTCTTCCACCTCCCTGATAAGTTCTAAAAGCCAGCGTTTGTCTTGGTCGGGGTCGCTGCACCAGTGAACCAGCCGGAGCATAATGTTCACAAAATTCCGGTAGCCCCTTGCTTTTTCCTCCGGCATGCTCGTTTTATCGCGATGGACCGCGACTTTAAGCGTTCCCAGGCGGCTGCGCAAAAATTCATGGTTGTCTTCGCTGGCTTCAAAAAAGATCTTGATTTCCAGGGTTTTAAAAAGGTATTTGTACACCATGTCGTGGAAATTCAGGCGCACAATAATTGACCGGGCCTCGTCGAGGCGTTTCAATTCGAAATAATAGAGCGCCAGTCCAAACTGATAGTACTCCTCCGCAGTCTCCCTGCCTTTGATACGGTACCGGTAAGTATCGATGAATGATTTGGCCAGGTCGTATTGCTCACCCATCAACGCGGTTTTGACCATGCTGAGAAATTCGATGCAATGGATGCCCTCTTCCGAATGCTGACGCTCCGGCAACAGCCTGCGGTGGAACAACCAAAACAACTTTTCCCGGTATTTGGGTTGATCAAAACGCCGCGCACAAAAATTGTAGGCAATAGATTCGAACCGCTTGAGGAAAAATACGGAAAGATGCATCTCCTGTTGTGCCAGCATCTCCATAAAAGCTTCGAATTCTTTCTCTGCTTCTTCCCCTTTTTTACACAAAACCGACAAGGCCTTCCGCGCCGACCTCACCGCCGGATGATTAAAAAATGGTTTATCTGCCCACCGGTCGATTTCTTCAATCAACGCCTCCTGCTCCGTTTCTTCGAAAACCGGTGCAATACGATGCTGATTGAACAAGGCCGTCAGGATATTCAGGCGCTCCACCAGGTAAAATAATTCGAGCGCCCGCAACGAAGGAAAAAGGGTAAAATCGCTTTTTAGCTCCGTTTCCATAACCAGATAAGCAGCCTTGGCGTTTTCAGCCTGCCAATCCTGTAAAAAATCCAGGTCGTCCAGGGAATTTTCTTCCGGCCCTTCGCGTTCCAGTCGCACCTGTGTTTTTCTGCAGAGATCAAATGCGCCTTTTTCCCGGAAATACAGGAGCAACAAGGTATTTTCGGATGTTGGCCGCCACGTGCGGGCCGTCATTTCCATAATAATAAACCGCCGGACTAATTTCAAGGTGGAAACCGCCGCATTATTCACGGTTTGAGCCGAAAAGGACGGGCGTTCCGGATGAAGCGCCGAATAAACCGCCGCTTCTTCCAAGGTTGCTTTCCCCGGTTCGCCGGCTGCCAATGCCGTGAAAATGTGCCGGACCAGCTTTAATTCGTGACAGGCTTCCCTGCCATTGGTGCAATACGGCGATTGTAAAAACAACTCCAGGTAGCGTTGTTCCTTTTTTGAAAATACGCGCAGCGTAGCCACCAGCTCCGAATTCACCATACCCAACAATTTACTTTCAGGTAAAAATCGAAAAAAATGTAACCAATCAATTTATAAAAAGAAAGCACTTTTACCCTGTACCAATTTATCCCGACCTATGCAAGACAATATCATCATCCTCGACGTCATTAAGGAACGTTCTTCGGATAACCACATCGCCCAAATGTGCAACAATTTGAACAACAATTACTTCACACAAAGTAATGCACAAGCTGAAACACCGTACACCTTCGGTTGGGGGCCAAACGGCGGGAGTAGCGGAACGATTAAAATCACCGTAGGCGCCGTGTCCTTCCTGACCATCTATGACCCGGAAGGCGTCCAGGTCAAAGTCATCGGAATATGCGGCGACCCGGACCTGAACGAATTCAGCATTGCGAATCAGATTTTGACGTACCAACAGGGTAGTTTCCGCTTTGAAGCCCAATTCCAATTAGTCGATGATACCGATATCGAAATCACGCTGGAGCCCGGTAGCAATACGTCAATCCAGGCTTTTAGCTAAGCCCAGGTATATTTGACGTTTTTTGTAACTTTTCTTGGGAAAATTCGTGACGACCTTTGTAGTAAATTCTGCAGACAAAGAAACTTGTTTTTCAGCCCAAAGCCAGATACGCCAAAAGGTCCAGTTTTCAGCATATCGCTGCAAGCACCCCCATCCATGAACCGCTCCAGAAAGTTTGAAATATTACCCGTGGCGGATTCTGTAACAGGAATCCGCCAACAAAACACCACCGGCTGCATTAACGCGACTAATAAACAACCATAGCGGGGCCTGGCAGGGATTATTCAAACGAAAAAACTCCAGCATAGAAGCATAAGATACTATGCACCATTTGCTCCGGGTATTGCTGCTGCTCGACGCTGCTAATTTGAAAACGAGTGCATAAAGCCGGTTGGGCCCAAGTCCGCCGGCTTTTGTATTTGGCACATCCGGCCGTTATCCGGATATGGTTCACGCCGCCGGCATTTTGCCAAACCGTTGTTCGAGCGCCTGCCGGCGAAATTCAAAAATGCTATCCAACTGTCGCCGCACAAACGTTTTATGCGCCAATACGCCCAACCAGCCGAATGGCAAGCGGTAATGTACGGTATCGGTCATTTCCACGCCACCAGAAATCGCCCGGAAGCGGTGCTGGTGGTGCCACAACGTATACGGTCCCACGCGTTGTTCGTCAACAAAATATGTTCCTTCTTCCACGTGGGTAATTTCCGTCATCCAAAACACAGGCAGGTCGAACACCGGCCGAACGGTATAGGAAATGATTTGACCCGGATACATTTTTGTCGACGTATCCGGGTCCGGATGTATATGGAAACCCATGTACGATGGTGTGATCTCCTTTAAATTAGCCGGAGAAGAAAAAAAAGTCCAGGCGGTATCCAATGAAACTGGCAACTGTTGGGTGTGCTTGATCGTATAAACGGCCATTTTAATTTTTACGCAGCACAACAGCGGAATACTGTATATGGTTTACATATTTTCCGGAATGAACCTGTCCAGGTGCTCCGGATACTCTTTCACGTATTCGTAGCGGAGCACGTCGTACGTAGTCACAATACCGAGCAACTCCCGTTTGTCGTTCACAATCGGAACGGCGTGAAATAAATGTTCCATGAGCACTTCCGCTGCGGCGCCAATGTGCTGATCAGGCTCCAGCGCAGCCAGGTGTGTGGTCATCACTTCGCTTACCCGCATATCCTGATAGGCCACAGCGGAAAGCCCGAGTTTAAAAATGTCCCACGACGTGATCAGGCCGACTAGTTTTTTCCCATCAACGATTGGAATATGATGGATTCGCTTGGTCATAAAAATCTCGCGCGCCTCACCAAGGGTGCTGCCAGGCGACAGCGTAACTACCTGTGCGGACATAATCGTGTGTAAGGGTTCGTTCATCATAAGCTAATACGCATTTTTAAGGCAAAGAATTTGAATAATATCTTCGCCCGAATGTAGCGGGCTTCTGGTGATTCTCCAAAAAAACTTAATGCGCGCCCAACAAATTAACGATTAATCTACCTCCCAGTATTCCGGTTTCGTTTTCTCGCTCTCCTGCCGCCAATATGCCGGACTGACTTTCCGGCCGTCCGGCGTCCGCAACCGACGCTGATAGACGTACACTACCGGATTAAAAACCAGATCCGGGGTGGCAACGGAATATGTGGTCGGAGCGTCTTCCGTCGCGGCGGCATTTTCCGCCACGATAACCGGGATACCGTTGTATTCCAACAGCTGTTTCAGAAAATCAGCCCGTTCCCTGGTCACGTTTCGTTCGACAAAGGTGACCGTTTGACCATTAAGGTCTCCGAAATCGTGCTTTCCACTTAATAACGACATGTTTCCTGATTTTAATGCTTTTGTTTACAAGCGGGTACACAGCCCGAAAATATAATCATACACACCGCTGGAGACGCCTAGAACGAGTATACCCGCTACACAAATCAGCAGGCTCGCCCGCATCCAGTTGTCGTTTTGAATATAGGGCAAAGGCGCTTCGCTTTTGCGCAAAAACATAGCGCGTACGACGATCAAATAATAATATAAGCTGACCACGGCATTCAACACGGCAATCAGCAGTAATAAGTAATACCCGGACGAAGCAGCGGCCATGAACAGGAAAAATTTTCCAAAAAAGCCGGCCAGCGGCGGTATGCCGGCCAGGGAAAAGAGCGCCAGCAGCATGACCAGCGAAAGCCTGGGATTGACGCGGTACATCCCTTCATAATCGTCCAGGTTCTCCCGGCCGGTTTGCATGGCCACTGCATGTACCACACCAAACGCCGCCAGGTTGGAGAAAATATACACCAGGATAAAGTAAATGATCGAGGCCGGGCCATCCTGCCCAGCCGCCAGAAAACCCAGCAAAATAAAACCGGCCTGCGCTACGGAAGAAAATGCCAGCAAGCGCTTGAGGTTTTGTTGCCGAAGGGCGAAAAGATTGCCCGTGGTCATCGTCAGGATGGCCAGCAAGTATAATGCCGCCTTCCAGGTGCCAGCCAGGGCTGGCGAGAATTCCAGCAACAGGATCATCAAAATGAAAACGGCAGCACCCTTGGACACTACCGACAAATAGCCGGCGATGCCCGTTGGCGCCCCTTCATACACATCCGGCGTCCAGAAATGAAATGGCACAAGGGAAATTTTAAACGCGATCCCGGCAAAGAAGAAGAAAAAACCGAGCGTCTCCAGCCCATTGCTACTCAAGTGTTGCGACAACCCGGCCAGCGCAAAGGTGCCGGTGGCGCCGTACAGGAAAGATATGCCCATGAGCGTCACCGCTGAAGCCAGCCCGGCGGTCAGGATCATTTTTATCCCCCCTTCTGCCGACCGCAGCCGGGCAACTTCATACGCTGCAAGCGCGGCCACCGGCAGGGTAGACAATTCCAGCCCCAGGAACAGCATCAACAGGTCGCCCGCCGAAAGCATGTAGTACATACCCAAAAGAGAAGACCACAACAACAGGTAAAACTCGCTGACCCGCTGTTCGGGTACGAGTTGGCGCTTGACCCATCCGGCGGTTTGCAACATCACTACCAGCACGCCCACATCGAGCAGGTTTTTCAAAAAATGAATGAGCCCGTGCGTGCGAAACATGCCCCCGAACAAGGCGCCTTCGCCCACCGGCAGCCAGCCGGCCGCCATGTGCAGGCTGAAAAGCCCGATGGATAGCGGTACAATCCCGCTTTTATCCCGCCCGCTGTAATAAATTTCAGCGCAGATGACAAATAGGATCACAGCCAGCAGCTGCAATTCATGGCGCATGAGTAAAAATTCTTCCCAGTTCATCGACTATGACTTTATGAATTCCTATGAGCCCAGGCCCAGTTGCCGGATAATCGGCGCCAGGCTATACTGGATCATATCGGATAACCAAAGTGGTGCAAGGCCGATCGCTGCAATCGGCAGGATCAACAACAATGCGCCTGTTTTTTCAAACCAACTTGCGGCCGGCAAATCGGCGTATGCCGGGTCTTTGACCGGGCCCATCAGCATGGAGCCCACCACCCGCAGGATATATACGGCCGTTACCACAATGGCAGATACCGCCAGTATGGTCCAAAACCGGTGAAACGGATCCGGATGCTCGAAGGCGCCGACGAAAATGCTCATCTCCGCTACAAAGCCGCTCAGCCCCGGCAGCCCCAGGGATGCCAAGCCGGCAATCACATAACAGGCGGAAATAAACGGCAATACTTTTAACAAACCACCCATTTCCTGTACAACCCGGGTATGCGTGCGTTCGTATAACATACCGATCAAGGCAAAAAAGAGGGCCGTCATCAGCCCGTGGGATAACATTTGCAGGATGGCGCCGTTGATCGCGGTTTTATTCAACATCAAAATCGCAAAAAGCACCAGCCCGCAGTGGCTAACCGAAGAATAGGCGTTGATGTACTTCAAATCCGTTTGCCGGATGGCGCCGAAAGCGCCGTAAATCACGCTGACACCGGTGAGCAGAATAAAAAACCAAGCCATTTCGGCAGCCGCTTCCGGCATCAGGAATACGGCAACCCGGTAGCAGCCGTACCCCCCAATTTCATCAGTACGCCGGCATGCAACATGGAAACGGCCGTCGGAGCGGAGGCGTGGCCATCGGGCGACCAGGTGTGGAAGGGGAACAAAGCCCCCAGCACCCCAAAACCCACAAACGTGAGCGGCAAGAATATCCGCTGAGCTTCAACCGGAATGTTACTGGCGGCAATTTCCAATAAATTAAAGGTGTGTTGGCCATTGGCGCCGGTGGCGTTGAAATAAAGCCCCAGCAGTCCGACCAGTAGAAATGCCGACCCCCCCATCAGCATCAGGGTGAGCTTCATGGCGGAGTATTCTTTCGGGCCGCTGCCCCAAATTCCGATTAACAGGTACATCGGGATCACCGCCAACTCGTAAAAAAGAAACATCGTAAACAGGTCCAGGGAAATAAAAAACCCGAATACTCCTGTCGCCAGGGCAATGAGCGAGATAAAAAACTCCTTGGTCAGGTCTGCCATTTTCCAGGAGATAAACACACCGGCCAGCGTAACAATAGCGGTGAGTACAATCAGCGCCACCGATACCCCGTCGACGCCAAGATCAAACCGGATATTCAACGGTTCGAACCAGGCGTAGCTGCTGGTAAACAGCATTTCAGCCGTGTTGCCCGCCGCCCGTTCGCTCAGAAAGGAAAACAAAAGATAAAATGCGGCAACAAACTGAATGCCCATACCGGCGGCGGCTACCAGGCGGGCCTGTTCCTTCGACCTGCTGAGCAACAGCCCAAGTATGGTCAGAACAGGAATAATCAAAATCAGGAACAGAATATTCATAATCCTTGGATCAACGCTTCAACCAATAAATGAATAATGCAGCGAGCGCCACCACCCCCATCACAAAACTGAGGGCGTAATGTTGCACCTGCCCGGACTGAACGCCTTTAATGGCCCGCGCAAGCCGGGTGGTCACCCAGGCGATGCCGTTCATGGAGCCATCCACCACATGCCGGTCAAACCAGGCCACCGGCCAGGCAATTCCCCTGAACAGCACCTTTTTCGTCACCGCCAGGTACAGCTCGTCTATATAAAATTTGCGGTAGGCCAGGCGGTACAGAGCGCTCAGGCTTCCGGCTATGCGGCCAGGCGCTTCGGATGGCTTGCGATACAGCAACATCGCCGCCAGAATACCGGCCGCACTCACGCCGCTGGCAGTAACCGCAATATTCAGATCGAGGTGCGAAGCGAGCGGCAGGTGGTCTGCCGTGACAAAATGCCCGAACGGAATAAATCCGCAAACGGCGCTCAACGCAGCCAGAATCGCCAGCGGTATCCACATCGACACCGGCGCCTCGTGCGGCGTGTGTTCGTAACGCCGGTTCTCCCCCCAAAATACCCGGAAATACAAGCGGAACATATACAAGGCCGTCAGACCGGCCACCACGAGGGCGATGCCGTAGATCGCCGGATTCTTGTGTAAAGCGGCGGCAAGTATTTCATCTTTGGAAAAAAATCCGGCAAACGGCGGGATGCCTGCAATGGCCAGGCAGGCCACCAGAAAACTGCCGTGCGTGAGGGGCAAATACCGGCGCAAGCCGCCCATTTCCCCCATAATATTGCTGTGCACCGCATGAATCACTGCGCCGGCGCCCAAAAAAAGCAGGGCTTTGAACATGGCGTGTGTAAACAGGTGGAACATCGAGGCCGTAAAGCCCAGTCCGGCTTCGGCCCCATAGCCGGATACCCCCAATGCCAGCATCATATACCCGATCTGCGACATGGTGGAATACGCCAGCACCCGTTTGATGTCTTCCTGCGTAAGGGCAATCACCGCCGCAAACAGCGCAGTAATGGCCCCCGTCCAGGCTACAATATCCAGGGCCGGCCCATCCGACATATGGTAAACCGGAAACAAACGGGCCACCAGGTAAACGCCGGCCACCACCATAGTGGCGGCGTGGATGAGTGCAGAAACCGGAGTCGGCCTTCCATGGCATCCGGCAGCCAGATATGCAGCGGAAACATGGCAGATTTTCCTGCGCCCCCCATAAAAATGAGCACCAAGGCCCAGGTCAGTACGGAAGCTCCTAAAAACGTCGAGGACGCCGCTTGCGCGATCGCTGCGCCGTCCGGATGGGTAAGCGTGGCAAAATCGAACGTGCCGGTATGCCACGACAACAGCAGGATACCGACCAAAAACCCGAAATCGGCAAACCGCGTTACGATAAACGCCTTCTTCGCCGCCGCCACCGCGGATGGCCGGTCGTAATAAAAGCCGATCAACAGGTAGGACGATACGCCGACCAACTCCCAAAAGAAATAGATCTGAAACAAGTTGGTGGCCAGCACCAAGCCGTACATCGAAAAACTGAACAGCGACAAGAACGCGTAATACCGCGCAAACCCACCTTCGCCTTTCATATAGCCCAGGCTGTAAATATGCACCATCGACGACACCACCGAAATGACCACCAGCATCATCACCGATATGGGGTCAAGCAGGATGCCCATGTGGACCTGCAAGGTGTCATTGAATCGCAGCCACGTGTAATCGACGGGGATAAGCGCCGGCCATCCGCCCTCGGCAGGCGCGCCGGAATGAAAGTACTGCCATGCCGTATAAAGGCTGAGTACCAGCGTGATCAGGATACCGCCGGTTCCGATCCGGCCGGCCAGGGCAGGCCGGATGCGCAAACTCAGCACTCCCGTCAGCAGGAAGACCAGAAAAGGCAGGAGGATGATCCAAAGGGTGTAGGTGTATCCTTCCATCCTGTTTTAGTGTTTTAGTGTATTCACATTTTCCACATCCACCGATTTTATCCGCCGGTAGAGGTTGATGACGATAGCGATTGCCAGGGCTACTTCAGCAGCAGCCACAGCGATCAAAAAGAGGGCAAAAAATTGCCCCGCAGGCGTTCCGGGATATAAATATTTGTTGAATGCCACGAAATTGATGGCCGCCCCGTTCAGGATGAGTTCCAGCGACATCAGCACCGTGATCAAATTTTTGCGGGTAAGAAATCCGTACACACCGATGAAGAACATCAGGGTGGCGACGGTTAAGATTTCGAGTAAACTGACTCCTGGTATCATAGCGGCTGATTTTCCTGGTTTTCACGGCTGCCACCGAGGTGATGTTTCGCAATAACGACCGCCCCGATGATCGCGGCGAGCAATAAGATACTGATCAATTCAAATGGAAGCAGGTAGCCTCCCTCGCCCGGTGTCAGCAGGAGCACCCCCAGCGTATCGAGGTCGCTGCGTTCAGCCGCTTCTACCCGGGCCCACGGGTTGGCCGATAGCAACTGGATGACCATGGCCGCGCCAGCCAGGCACAACGCCCCGGCCGCACCGGCCCGCAACCAGCCCGGCCGCTCCATTTTGTGGTCGATCTCGTGCGTCAGCAGGATGGAAAAAATGATCAGGACAACGATACCGCCAGCGTACACCGTCAGCTGTACCGCTCCTAAAAAATGGTAGCCGATCAGGAAATAGAAGCCGGCCACTGCCGACAAAACGCCGAACAGATAAACTGCAGAGCGCAACAAACGCCGGCTCAGCACCGACAACAGGCTCAGCGCCAGAATGGAAACCGCCAGGATGTAAAAAATGATCTTTTCCATGTGTAAACAGCTTATTCCTCCACGCCCTTCTCCAACCGGGAACCCGGCCGGTTGAGCACTTTTGTCAATTGTGAACGGTCGAACACCGCATGTTCGAAATTATGCCCCATTTTGATCGCGTCGGTCGGGCACGCTAAAATGCAGAGGTTGCACATCGTGCACATCGACAAGTGGTACACGAAGGTTTCCAGTTGCTTTTTCTTCTTACCGGTTTCCGGGTCTTCCCGGCGCGCCCAAATGATTTCAATTGATCCGTTCGGGCAGGCCACCTCGCAGGCGGAACAGCCGGTGCAACGGTGTTCGTTATCTTCATTGTGCAACAATACCACTTCGCCCCGGAAACGCTCAAACATCTGCAGGGTATCCCGGTTGTCCGGATACTCCTGCGTAATGATCTCCCGGCGGGCGTGGGCAATGTATTTGCCGGTGACCCCCATGCCCACCAGCAACCCCCGGATGGTTTGGTAAATTTCCTTAAAATAGTCTGCAATCGCTTTGAACATGGTTCCGGATTTTCTCTTTTAAAAATGCCAGCCCAGATAAACCAGAATGGCCATCAGGATTAGATTCATCAGGTTCAAGGGCATCAGGTATTTCCACTCCAGATGAAGCAACTGGTCGATGCGCAGGCGCGGAAAGGTCCACTTGAACCACATCATCAAAAATATGATCGCTGCAACCTTTATAAAAAACCAGATGATCGGCGGGATAAAATCCATAATCCGGTTAAACGCCTCCCAATCGCCGATATGGAACGGCATCCAACCGCCAAAAAATACGGTGGCGGCAATAGCGGCAACCGTGAACATATTGACAAACTCCGCCAGGAAGAAAAACGCGAATTTCAGCCCCGAATACTCCGTGTGAAAACCCGCCGTCAACTCCGACTCCGCCTCTGGCAGGTCGAACGGCCCCCGGTTGATCTCGGCAATAGAGGCCGTGATGTAGAGAAAAAAGGCGGCAATCGCCGGAAAATGGCCCTTGAATATCCACCAGCCATTGGCCTGGCTTTCGATGATACCAGACAACTGCAACGTACCGGTCAGCAACACCATCGTAATCAGGGAAAGCCCCACGGACAACTCATAACTCACGATCTGCGCCCCGCTGCGCATTGCGCCAATGAGCGCGTATTTATTGTTACTGGACCAGCCCGCCAACAAAATTCCCACCACCCCGATCGAGGATATGGCTATAATGAACAGCAACCCGATATTGATGTCGAAGGCCTGCAAACCCCGCGCAAACGGCAACACCGACAATACCATCAACGCGGCAAGCGAGATGATGAATGGCGCCAGGTTGAACAGCAACTTATCGGCCTTGTTCACCGTAACAGGCTCCTTGAGCAGAAGTTTGATGGCATCGGCCACCGTTTGGAAGGTTCCTTGCCAACCTACCCGGTTCGGCCCCAGGCGCAACTGAAAGAAGGCGCAAATACGCCGTTCCACGTATACCAGCACCAATCCCAACACGGCGTAGAAGGCAAGGTAAATCAGAATAACCAGGGTCCATTCGATGGCAGTGGCTACTCCCGGACTGAAATGTGCGCTCAGGTAATTTTGAATGGCTTGAACCAGCGGCGTAAAATCGTACATAAATAGCTGCTTTATCGGTCTATATCTGGCATTACATAATCAAAGGTGGACATGATCGCCACCAAGTCGGCAATTTTAGAACCCCGCGCCACTTTATCCAGCACAAACAGGTTGGAAAATCCCGGCGACCGGAATTTCAGGCGGTACGGGCTTTTGTTGCCTTCGCTGATGATATACACGCCGAAGTCGCCCCGGGCGGTTTCCACCCGCTGGTAATACTCGCCCTTCGGCAGTTTGAGCACCTGCTTGGTGGGCGCCTGGAATTCGCCTTCGGGGATGTTGTCGATCAATTGCTCGATAATGCGCAGGGATTCCCACATTTCGAGTATCCGGGCTTTATACCGGGCAAAACAATCGCCTTCCGTCCGGATGATTTCGGTAAACTCCACCTGCGGGTAAGCGCTGTACGGCAGGCGTTTGCGCACGTCGCAGGCAAAGCCGGAAGCCCGCCCCGACGGCCCTGTGACGCCATACCCAATGGCATCCTCCTTTGACAAATAGCCGACGCCTTCCGTGCGGCTGCGGAAGATCGGATTATCGCTCAGCAAGCGGTCGTATTCGGGCAATTTGGTGCAGAAATGCGCCACAAAATCCTTGGTGCGCTTTTGAAAATTGGGGTGGATATCAAACATCAGCCCGCCAGGCACATTGTAGTTCATGGTCAGGCGCGCGCCGCAGGTTTCCTCGAAAATGTCGTTGATCATCTCGCGGTCGCGGAACCCGTACAAAAACGAGGTGATCGCCCCCAGGTCCATACCCATCACGCCCCACCACAGCTGGTGCGAGGCCAGGCGGGTGAGCTCGGAGACGATCGTCCGGATCACCTTGACGCGCTCCGGCACTTCAATCTGCAGCGCCTGTTCGACGGCGAGGCATACCGCCTCGTTGTTCATGTGACAGGAGAGATAATCCATCCGGTCGGTCAGGTGAACGATCTGCCGGTACGAGTCGTGTTCGCACATTTTTTCAATGGAACGGTGGATATAACCGATATGCGGTTCCACCCGCCGGATGATCTCTCCGTCGATGGTCAGCACCAGGCGCAACACGCCGTGCGTGGAGGGGTGCTGAGGGCCCATATTGATAAAATATTCCTGCGTGAGCGCAGTTTCCGTTTCCGGCCCGGTGAGAACAAGCTCGCTCATAGTTCGATCATGTTAATTTCGTCCTTATAATCTTTGCGGAGCGGATAACCCACCCAGTCGTCGGTGAGCAGCAGGCGGCGCAGGTCGGGGTGGCGGTTGAACCGGATACCCAGCAAGTCGTAGGCTTCGCGTTCATGCGCGTCGGCCGTCGGCCAGATATCGCTCACGGTATCGAGGCGCGGGTCTTCGCGCCCCGCTGTACGCGCCCTGACGACCAGACGGTGGCCATGCCGGCTGGATTCCAGGTGGTACACCACTTCCATATATTCCGGCCAGTCCACACCCGTCAGGCAATACAGGTAATCGAATGCGGTTTCATGTTCTTCCTTCAACCGCCGGGCAAAGTCGTGAAGCGCCGGGGCGGGCACCCGGACCTGCAAAAATTGTGGACTTTCAGGCCATTCAAGCCCTTCGGCCCAGGCCGAAAGTATGGTTTTTAACCCTTCGTTATCCATATTCGTTTTGTCTGATTGGTAAACGGTTACGCCATCAAAAACCTGCCTCAAATCCCTCCGCCGGGTTTTTCCGGTTCAGGAAGCTCTCTTTTTTGATTTTTTCCTGCAACTGCATCAACCCGTAAAGCAGCGCCTCGGGGCGGGGCGGGCATCCGGGAACGTATACATCCACCGGGATGACGTGGTCGGCCCCTTTCACCACCGAATAGGAATTGTAATAAAATGGTCCGCCGGAAATCGCACAGGCGCCCATAGCGATCACGTACTTCGGATCGGCCATCTGGTCGTACAAGCGCTTGAGCACCGGCGCCATTTTGTTGACGATGGTGCCGGCGATCACGATCAGGTCGGCCTGCCGCGGCGTAGCCCGGGCTACTTCGGTGCCAAAACGCGACCAATCATGCCGGGAAGCGCCGGTAGACATCATTTCAATCGCACAACAACTGGTGCCGAATACGAGCGGCCACAAGGAATTGGCCCTGCCCCAATTGACGACTTTATCCAGGCTGGTGACCAGAATATTGCCCCCATTCCCCGCACTGATGACCGTACCCAAATCGTGATGCTGTACTTGCGGATTCGGGTCATTCGTATTTATTCCCATACTAATGCTTTTTTCTTCCAGGCATACAACAAGCCCAGGCCAAGAATAAGGATAAAAATTATGGCGGATATCAGCCCCGTCAGGCCGATCTTGTGCATGACCACTGCCCATGGCACCAAAAAGATCATCTCCACATCGAACAACAGGAACAGGATGGCAAACAAATAATACCCGACCTTAAACTGTACGTGGGTGGGGCCTTGCGTCGGGACCCCGCATTCATAAGGCTCCAGCTTCTGTGCATTGGTGGAGGTAGGCGCCAGGAGCTTGGAGGCGATCATGCCGCCTCCCACCAGAACTACCGTAGCGATAAAAAATACGATAATAGCTTCAATTCCCATGTTCAGCAGGTTTTTTAAACTTGGTATGTTTCGCCCGAAAACAGCAGGTCGTCCACCTTTTTATATTTAGAGCGTTCTTTCAAATTTTTAACCTGCACGGCCACCCGCTCTTCAAACGTAGGCACTTCCACACTCCGGACGATCCCTACCGGGAGCGGGTATTGCAGTTGGGTAAGCATGAAGTGCATGGACGGGTTCGGGTCCGTAGCGTCATGGACGAGAATATCGGCTTCGGTAATGCCGTTTTCGCCCAGGGTGACCGCTTCGAGCTGCCGCCCGTTGAACCGGACGCCTTTGCTTTTTTCTTTTCCAAACAACATTTTCTCCCCGTGTTTCAGATAGAGCAGCATGTCTTCCCGAACAGACTTGTCCACCACGGCATCGAACGCACCGTCGTTGAAAATGACACAATTCTGCAGCACTTCGACCACCGAAGTGCCTTGGTGTTTTTCCGCCGCCACGAAAATGTCGGCCATATCATTGGGATTGTTGTCCGGCACGCGGGCGTAAAACTGCCCGGCGCTGCCCATCACCAGTTCGCCGAAATTGAAGGGCGGCTGGGTATTGCCGTACGGAGAAGATTTTGTTTTCTGCCCGATATCGGATGTCGGCGAAAACTGCCCCTTCGTGAGGCCGTATATTTTGTTGTTAAACAATACGATGTTTAAATCCACATTCCGCCGGATGGCGTGGATCATGTGGTTGCCCCCGATGGCGAGCCCGTCGCCGTCGCCGGTAATCACCCACACGCTCAGCTTGGGATTGGCCAGTTTGACGCCCGTGGCGATCGCCGGCGCACGCCCGTGAATACCGTGAAAACCATAGGTCTCCATGTAATACGGAAACCTCGAAGAGCATCCGATGCCGGATACGAATACGAATTCCTCCTTCCTGCGGCCCATCATCGGCAGCGCTTTTTGCATGGCGCGCAGGATAACATAGTCGCCGCAACCCGGACACCAGCGCACTTCCTGGTCGCTGGCAAAATCTTTGAATGTATAGTTGGGTAAATCAGACATGGCTGTACGATTCGGTTGTTAAATTTAATAAGCTTTCATCAACAGGGATGAATTTGAGTTTTTTAGCGGTTCACGGCTTGGCCAACAGGTGCAAAAAATGGTTGTTGAGTTCCAGTACCGTGAACGGCAGGCCCTGCACCTTATTGAACTGAAGATACTGGAATTCCGGAAACTTGCTGCGCAGCAGGGTGGCGAATTGGCCGAGGTTCAGTTCGCATACCGCGATTTTTTTAAACCTGGACAACACTTCGCGCGTATTGCGCGGCATGGGGTTCAGGTAATTAAAATGCGCCAGGCCGATGCTGCGCCCTTCTTCATGCAGACTTTTAACGGCGGTCAGCAAACTTCCGTAGGTGCCTCCCCATCCGACGACGAGCAGATCGCCGCTTTCAGCGCCGTCCACCTGCAGTTCAGGGATGTAGTTTTCCACGCGTTGTACTTTTTCCGCGCGCAATTTCACCATGTGCTCGTGGTTCTCCGGGTCGTAGCTGATATGACCAGTCATATCTTCTTTTTCCAGGCCGCCGATGCGGTGCTCGAATCCGGGAGTGCCGGGAAGCGCCCATTGGCGGGCCAGCGACTGCGGGTCCCGCAGATAAGGCATCCATTCGGCTCCGGGTTCCGGCGAGCGGGCCGGGGTGATCGGCGGCATATCGGCCATGCTCCGGATGCGCCAAGGCGCCGAGCCGTTAGCGATATAGCCGTCGGACAGCAGGATCACCGGCGTCATGTGTTCGAGCGCCAGGCGGGAAGCTTCATACGCAAAGTCGAAGCAATTGGCGGGCGACGACGGAGCGACCACGATAACCGGGCATTCGCCGTTGCGGCCATACATGGCCTGCAACAGGTCGGCCTGTTCCGTCTTTGTCGGCAAACCCGTGGATGGGCCACCCCGCTGCACGTCGACGATCACGAGGGGAAGCTCGGTCATGACGGCCAGACCGATGGCTTCGCTTTTCAGGGCCAGGCCCGGGCCGGAGGTGGTGGTGATGGCCAGGTCGCCGGCAAAAGCGGCGCCGATGGCCGAGCCGATGCCGGCAATTTCGTCTTCCGCCTGGAAGGTGACCACGCCAAAGTGCTGGTGTTCGCTCAGCTCGTGCAATATATCGGAGGCCGGAGTGATTGGATATGAACCGAGGAACAGTTGCTTGCCGGATTTTTCCGCCGCGGCGAGAAGTCCCCAGGCGATGGCCGTATTGCCCATGATGATCCGGTAGGTGCCTCCCGTCATTTTAGCCGGCAACACCGTGAACGCCGACGGCAACAACTCCAGTGTTTCCGCATAATGGTAGCCGGCTTTCAGCACCTTCACGTTCGCTTCAAAAATATTGGGCTTGTGCCCAAATTTTTTCTCTAAAAACTTAATCGTGTAATCCAATGGGCGGCTGAACATCCAGAAGACCATACCCAGGGCAAACATGTTCCGCGTGCGGTTCATGCTGGTGTTGTCGAGCCCTATATCCTTGATCGCTTCCCGCGAAAGCTGGGTGATCGGCGCCTTAATAATTACGTGTGAACCCAGCGAACCGTCTTCCAGGGGGTTTTGGGCGTAGCCTGCCTTGGTCAGGTTCTTGGCCGTGAACTCATCCACATCCACAATGATCATTTTGCCCGCTTGCACGGCAGAATGATTGGTCTTCAGCGCTGCGGGGTTCATGGCGACCAGCACGTCCACGTCATCGCCGGGAGTGCTTATCTCCACCTCACCGATATGCACCTGGAAGCCGGAAACGCCATATATACTTCCTTCCGGAGCCCGGATTTCCGCCGGGTAATTGGGGAAAGTGGCAATATCGTTGCCCAACATAGCTGATGTGTCGGAAAATTGAGAGCCGGTCAACTGCATACCGTCGCCCGAGTCGCCGGCGAAACGGATCACAACGTGATCCAGTTTGATTTTAGACGTGGCCTGATCATCCACTACCGTTTGTCCGTCGTCAAACATATCTGTTTTCGTGTTTTAAAAATGAGGTGGAAAGGTAGGATTGGTCAAATGGAGCGTTACATGACCTAAATCATTTAAAATAATGATAGCAATTGTACGAAAGTTTTTTTCCGGAACCCCTAATATTGCCCTGAAATAAAATTTTCTGCCGACGTGGCTGTTTACCTAAATTAATTCAAAAGAATTATGGCTATCAAGATCACCAATGACTGTATCAATTGCGATGCGTGTATTTCCGAATGTCCGAACAATGCAATCTACGAACCGGGCGAAGCTTGGCGTTATTCCGACGGTACTGGCCTGAAAGGAATGGTAAAAGACCTCAAAGGAAACCCCGTGGATGCCGATTCGGAGCATGCGCCCGTGTCCGATGAATTTTATTATATCATAGCCGACAAATGTACCGAGTGCAAAGGCTTCCACGAGGAGCCGCAATGCGCTTCCGTTTGTCCGGTAGACTGCTGCCTGCCCGACGAAGCCCATGTTGAAACGGAAGACCAACTGCTGGCGAAAAAATCCTGGATGCACATTTGACAGGCCGTGCGAGCCGGTTCCTTCAAGATCCACCGCACATCGCCAGGGTAGCCTGACTGCCTTTTTCGCCGTGTTTTGAAAAATTGTAACTATACAGCCGCCCCAAAATTCCCTTCGGGAATTTTGGGGCGGCTGTATAGTTACGAAAAATTATATTACCCTGCCTGCTTCCGGCTGACAGGGTTTTCACTGCACCCGCCTGCCAATTTGGAAAAGGGTGCATTTTTTTTGCCCCGGGGTCCACATTTTTTAAAAAAATTGTCTACAACCACACCGTAATGTTTCAGGCTGCCACTTCCGAACCGCTGCAATTATTCGTTCCCGGATTTGAATTCTCCGATCTGTTCCAACCACTCAAACTAACCGATCTCTCCGGCATTTTTTTCCGGGAAGTCCGGTCGAAAAACCCAACGCTCGCCTACCGCTTTGACGTTTACCGGCAAAACAAAGGCGAGGGTATGGACAGCACGGAAATTTCCGGATTGCTGGTGGAAATGGCGCCGCACCTCGATGCTTTTGTAGCTAAATTGTTTGGCCTGGAAGCGGAACGGAAGTCCCATAAGATTTATACCGAAAAAGAGCGTATCCTGTTCAAATTCAGGCGGGAATTTTTCAGCCGCCGCGCCCTGAAAAAATATACATCCGAACAAGCCCTGCTGTTCGACCGCCGCCGCCTGGACGACGAGGTCGGCGCCCTGAAAAAAGGCTTTACCGGTATCCCTACCGATGACCCCGAGCTGGAAATGGCTGCCGGCGTATCGGAACTTTGGGCCATCGAACGCAGCCTGAAAGAACCCCTGACGCCCGAAACGAAAGCCTGGCTTGACGCATTTTGGAAACGCCTTGCCGGCGAAAAAGCCGCCGCCGCCCTGACGCCGCCGGACGACAGCGCTGAGGCGCTTAAACAATCCGTCGTGCAGGCCCTCGAAACGTATGAAAAATGGCTGGTCTTCCATTTCTACAACAAAACGCCGCAATGGGGCCACTGGGCGACCTTCAAACAACCGGAAAAAATTGATTTCGACCAACTGGTCGAACTGGAATCCCCGCAACCGGGATTCAACATCGGCATCGAAAGTCGCTACCGCCGCCGCGACGGGTTCGACCTCACCGACCTGCGCTACGAACCCCGGGAGGTCATGCGCGAGATCGATTACTGCGTGTTTTGCCACGAACGCGATAAAGATTCCTGTTCCAAAGGTTTTGTCGAAAAAGACGGCGCGTTCAAAAAAAATCCGCTGGGCAACGAACTCCGCGGGTGCCCGCTGGACCAGAAAATTTCGGAATCCAACCTCCTGGGCAATAACGGCGACCTGATCGGCGCCCTGGCAATCATCCTGATCGACAACCCGATGTGCCCGGGGACTGGCCACCGGATCTGCAACGATTGCATGAAATCCTGCATTTACCAAAAACAGGAACCGGTAAACATCCCCCAAATCGAAACCCGCCTGCTCACCGACGTCCTCCGCTTGCCCTGGGGCTTTGAAATCTATTCGCTGCTCACCCGCTGGAATCCGCTCAACGTGCAACGCCCCCACGCCCTGCCCTACAACGGAAAAAAGATACTGGTGGTTGGCCTGGGGCCCGCCGGTTATACCATGGCGCATTACCTGCTCAACGAAGGGTTTGGCGTGGTCGGCATCGACGGATTGAAAATCGAGCCGCTGCCGGCCGGGCTCACCGGCCAGGGCGGCGCGGGCTTTCAGCCCCTCAAAGACTTTTCGGCAATTTATGAAAACCTGAGCGAACGCGTCCTGCTGGGCTTTGGCGGCGTATCGGAATACGGCATCACCGTCCGTTGGGATAAAAACTTCCTCACCGTTGTCTACCTCAACCTGTTGCGCCGGGAATTTTTCCGCATTTACGACGGCGTGCGCTTCGGCGGCACCCTCACCGTCGACGACGCCTGGGATATGGGCTTCGACCATATCTGCTTCGCCACCGGCGCCGGCAAGCCGACCTTCGTCTCCATGAAAAACAACCTTATCCGGGGTATCCGCAAAGCCAGCGATTTCTTGATGGCCCTCCAACTTACCGGCGCCGGAAAAAAAGATTCCATGGCCAACCTGCAAGTGCAACTGCCGGCGCTCGTCATCGGGGGCGGTCTCACGGCCATCGACACCGCTACCGAGCTCATGGCCTACTACCCGGTGCAGGTGTCAAAAACCAAACACCGCTACGAAGCGCTTTGCGCATACTACGGCCGCGAAAACGTGGACGCCCTGTACACACCAGATGAAAAACAAGTGCTCGACACCTTCCTGCAACACGCCAATGCCCTGGAAGCCGAACGGGAACGGGCCGCACAAGCCGGCGAAAAGCCAGATTTCATTCCCCTGCTCCGCGCCTGGGGCGGCGTACATCTGTACTACCGCAAATCGATGAACGATTCGCCGGCATACCGGCTGAACCACGAAGAAATTATCAAGGCCCTGGAAGAAGGGATTTCATTTGTGGAAAAAATGTCGCCGCTCGAAGCCGTCCCCGACGAACACGGCGCTCTGGAAGCCATGGTGTTCGAACGCCTGGACGTGGTGGATGGAAAATGGAAGAGCACCGGCGAAACTCAACGCATTCCCGCCAAAACACTGATGGTGGCCGCCGGCACGGTACCCAATGTTATGTACGAACGCGAATACCCCGGCACCTTCCAACTGGACAAATGGAATGAATTTTTCCAAAACTACAACCTGGTCAACGGCCAACTGACGCCGGCGGAAAACGGCGCCGGCGGCTTTTTGACCTCGTACGAAAAAAACGGGAAATACATTACGTTTTACGGCGACAACCACCCCGTATTCGAAGGCAATGTCGTCAAAGCCATGGCTTCCGCCAAAAATGGCTACAAGCAGGTCGTCGCCCTTTTTGAGCCAGAGATAAAACGGGAAGCACCGTCCAACGGACAGGAAATGGCCGGGTGGCAAGCATTTGTCGCCCGCTTCGACGACCAGTTCAAGCCGCATATAATCCGCGTCGAACGCCTGACGCCGACCATCACGGAAGTGGTGGTGCATGCGCCGGTACAGGCCCGGAAATTCAAACCGGGGCAGTTTTTCCGCCTCCAAAACTACGAAGTGGATTCTCCCCGTCTGGAGGGCACCCTGTTGATGCTGGAAGGCATTGCCCTCACCGGCGCCTGGGTGGATGTGGAAAAAGGGCTGCTGGGCATGATCGTGCTGGAAGTCGGCGCCAGCTCGCGCATGGTGAGCATGCTCCGGCCCGGCCAGCGGGTCGTGGTCATGGGCCCGACCGGCACGCCCACGGAGGTGCCGGAAAACGATACGCTGCTGCTGCTCGGCGGCGGCCTGGGCAATGCCGTCTTGTTTTCAATCGCTAAAGCTGCGAAAGAGCGGGGCACCAATGTGATCTATTTCGCCGGCTACAAAAAGAAAGCAGATTTTTTCAAACGCGAGGAAATCGAATCTGCCACCGACGTCGTCGTTTACAGCGTGGATGGCGGCGATCCGATTCCCGCCCAACGGCCTCAGGACAAATCCTTTGTCGGCAACATCGTGCAGGCGATGATCGCGTATGCCAGCGGCCAGCTGGGCGACGTACCTATCCCGCTCCGGGAGGCCTCCCGCATCATTGCCATCGGCTCCGACCGGATGATGGCTGCCGTAACGCAGGCCCGCCATGGCGTTTTGGAGCCTTATCTGAAAGCCGGCCACGACGGTATCGCTTCCATCAACTCGCCCATGCAATGTATGATGAAAGCAATTTGCGCCCAATGCCTCCAGCGCCATGTGGACCCCGAAACCGGGAAAGAATCGTTTGTGTTCAGCTGCGTAAACCAAGACCAGGAAATGGACCACGTCGATTTCCAAAACCTCCATTCGCGTCTGCTTGCCAACGGTGTGCTGGAAAAAACCACCGACAAATGGCTGGATTACATTTTTGAAAAAAACGGGGTAGAACACGTATAGCGGAACCTTTTCGCACACGGCCGGAGTTCTTATAAAAAATTCCGCCAACCTATGCCTGCACACATTGCCATCGACGAACAGATCGCTCTTACCCTGTTTTCGCCTGCGGACAAGGATAACCTGGTTCGTTTCCTCAACGACCCTGTGATCGGGGCCAACACGCTTTCTGTCCCGCATCCATACACCGATCAGCATGCCTCCGACTGGCTGGCGCTGGTGGAAGCCAACCGCGCAACACTCGGTATCGAATCCAAGTGGGCCATCCGGCATCCGACTGCCGGCGTGATCGGCGGCATCGGCCGTTTTGTGAAAACGGGTACCAACGGGCATTCGGACGAAATCGGCTACTGGCTGGCTGCCCCCTACCGCGGACAAGGCCTGATGAGCAAGGTTGTCGCCACCTACACCGATTGGCTGTTCGCTCATACGCCATTAGTGCGCATCGAAGGGTACGTGTTTCCGCATAACCCCGCCTCCGTGCGGGTTCTGGAAAAAGTCGGTTTCGAACAGGAAGGGTATGCGCGGTTCAACCGCCTGAAAAACGGGCGTTATTTCGACTCGATCCTGATGGCCCGGATAAAGCCCGGCTTCACTGGATGAGTATCTTCCGCCGGACAGGAGCCTGCCCGGCCGCCGACAATTCCAGCCAGTACGCACCTTTCGGCAAGGGGCCAAAGGCCAGCGGCAGCCGCAGGGCGCCGGCCGGCGGCTCGAAACGCTGCAACGCCACCCGGCTCCCCTGCATCGTGTAGAGGGTCACCTGCAAGAGGCCGCCTTTAAATTCCGGCCAATCCAGCAGCACCGCTCCCCCACCCGGATTCGGGGAAATCCGGATGGCCGCGGCGCCGGAAACCGCCGCTGCGGAGACGAGCGAAGTATCCACCACCGCGGTCACCGCCACGCGGTCGCTCAGGCAGGTATGGCCCGGGAAATCGACCTCCCAATCGTAAAAATAATAATAGCGGTCTGTCCCGAAATTGGAACTTTTCAGGCGGAGAAATCCCGGTATCTCGTACGGATACGCCACCCCTTCATCGCTGCGGCGCAACTGCGGGCCGAAGCTGCCCAGCGTTTGCTGGTTCGTTTCTGCATGGGTCGTCAAAACCAGGCCGGTACCAACCGGCAGGTCGAAATTCAAGTCGATGACGGTAGTGCCCACCGGAATATCCACCAGCGCGCTTTGCAACACGGCGCCGGCGGCATTCAACAAATCGATCCGGCGTTGCGCCGCCTTGTTCGTATATACTTTTACGCGTTTCAGCCGGACGGGCGACAGGCAGTCGAACACGATCGAACCATTGGTTTGCAGGCTGGCAAAATTGGAGCCCATATGGTTTTTCATGCCGGTAAACTGGTTCGGCAGGTCGTACAGCGCGTTGTTGGCCACCCAATAAGTGGTCGATTCCGCCAGAGGCGGCGTCAGAAACGGATTGCCGGCGTACAGGATATTCCCGCCTGCCGCCGCATCATACCAGATCAGCTGATTGCCGCCGGCGCTCAAACTGGCGCTCGTATACAACGCCACCGTATCGGGTAGCGGCACGGGTAACGGCGCCTCGAGTACCGTCACCTGCAGCGGCGTGGAATTGAACTGGGCGCACTGCCCCTGCGTCGTGACTGCATACCAACCGGTTTCCGTCACCACGATGGAAGCCGTGGTATCGCCCGTATTCCATGCATAAGCAGCCGCCGCCGAAGCCGTCAGGGTGAGGGACCCGCCCCGGCAAAAGGTACTGTCGCCCGAAGCCGTAATCGTCGGCGTCTCTACCGGGTCGACGGTCACCGTTACCACATCCGACACGGCTGTGCAGCCCGGCGCGGCGGTCACCGTTACCATATACGGACCCGGCTCGTGTACCACAATGGACGGTTCCGCGCTGCCGGTATTCCAAAAATAAAAATCAAAATCACTCCCCACGCTGAGGCGCACGCTGTCGCCGGTGCAAAACGCAAGCGGAGCGTCCGCTTCCAGCCGGATGGCGGGTACGGCGCAGGTTTTTTCCACCACCGTCATATACTGATCGACGGCCGGCGCCGGCAACACATCCACCTGGCCCGAAGGCCAGCGGATGACCACCGAATCGATAGCCGTAAAGGCGCCCAGGCCGAAATGTACCTGCATGGAGTTCATGATCCCGTAGCTCTCTCCCGAACGCACTTCCCGGGTTTGGATGCCAAAGGGGCTGTACAGAAACACCCTGGCGCCTACCGCGCTCCGGTTGCTCTGCACGCCGCGCAGGTTCAGCCCGAAGTAATGATTGGCATTGCCGTCGTTGAGCCAAAGGGCATCCGGCGTGGTGCTGGGATCTGTAAAGATTTCGGCGTAGCCGGCATAAATATCCTGAAAGCCGTCGGCGTTCAGGTCACCCAGCGCAAACGACTCCATCCGGGTGTCGCCCAGGACGGGTACCGGGGCAAACGTTTTGGCGCCGCTGTTGCGGAAAAGGAAATGTTGCTGGCCGGCCACCAGAATATCCGCATACCCATCGTTGTCAAAATCCCGGAAAACACCCTGAATGGGCAAGCCATCGATAGCATCCAGCAAGCCTGCTGCTTCGGTGATATCGGTAAAATGACCGCTGCCGTCGTTTTCCAGCAATTGGCTGGACACGTCGTGGTTGGTGATAAAACAATCGAAATCCCCGTCGTTGTCGATATCGCCGAAATCAGCCGTCCAACTCTGCGCGCCGATGCGCAGCCCGGATACGTTGGCGGTGTCCTGGGTGAAGGTGCCGTCGCCGTTGTTCCAGAACAACTGATTGATTCGCATACCGCTGGTCGGGTCCGTCACCCCCTGCCGGCATTTGGCAATATACAGGTCGGTGTCGCCGTCATTGTCTACATCGCTCCATACCGAGCCGTAATTGCCCGATCCGTCGGACGGCGGCACGGTGTGCATATCGATCGTTTGGGGGGCATAGATCAGGGCGCCGGCGCTGTCGTTTAAAAAGATACGCGACAGGCCGTCGTCGTGGCAGACGAAAGCGTCGAGCCAGCCGTCGTTGTTCAGGTCGGCAAAGTTGACGCCCTGCACAAACGTACTCGGGGCGTCCAACTGGACGAGGTTGTGCGACTGCCCGTCGGAGCTGAGTTGCACAACTTTGATGCGATCGCCGAGGCCGCCGGCCAGCACATCGGCAAAACCATTGTTGTCCACATCTGCCACGCACATGCCCCATTGACTGCCGCTGTTCAAGTCGACGATTGGCTGGTGGAAAAACGGCTGGCCCGGCCCTATTTGAAACTCGATCGCCAGGCGAAAGCCTTGATTCATGCGCAAGATATCGTCGCGGCCGTCGCCGTTGGCATCCGCCACTGCAATGGCCACTCCGCTGTAGTGCTGTTGCGGCGTGAGCAGTTCGGTGTGCCGGGTAAAAGAAATTTGCCCGAAAAGGGTCAGCTGCCCGGTACAGAGCAGAAGGAACAGAAACAGCCGCTGGCAGATCATGGACGGGAAGGTAAACAGGTGGTTTGAAAAACAGGGCGGTAAGGTAGCGGAATGCGTTGAATTGAAAAACAGGCAGCATCCAATTGGCCAGGGCCCGACAAAGCGAGGAGCAGTTCTGAAATAAGTGTTAAAATTGCGCCTGGTTTTAAACATCCGCAACTTGGATTTGTCTGAAACCGGTCTATCCAAATACTATCACTTAAACGACCTGATCATGAAAAAAGCACTGCTTTCCCTGTTTATCCTGCTTACCCTCTGCCTTTCGAGCCAATTGTATGCCCAGCAGCCCCCGGCTGCCGATAAGGCCGAAGACGTGCGCGACCGCCGCGAAAACCGCCGCGACCGGCGTGAAAACAAACGCGACCGCAGTGAAGACCGCCGCGACGCCCGCGAAGACGCGCGCGATGCCCGCGAAGACGTCCGCGACGCCCGGCACGATGGCGGCGCACGGGACAAAGCTGAAGACCGCCGCGACGCCCGCGAAGACGTGCGCGACGCCCGTGAAGACGGCCGCGACAAGCGCGAAGATGTCCGCGACCGCCGCGAGAACAAGCGCGACCGCCGCGAAAACCGCCGCGACCGGCGAAACTAGGATGTGTCTGAGCGGTTGTTTCCCGCAGATCGCGCAGAACGCAGCGTAGTTTTTCCCGCAGATCGCGCAGAACGCAGCGTAGTTTTTCCCGCAGATCGCGCAGAACGTAGCGTAGTTTTTCCCGCAGATCGCGCAGAACGTAGCGTAGTTTTTCCCGCAGATCGCGCAGAACGCAGCGTAGTTTTTCCCGCAGATCGCGCAGAACGTAGCGTAGTTTTTCCCGCAGATCGCGCAGAACGTAGCGTAGTTTTTCCCGCATGGTGTAAGGCTGTTTGTTTTCTTCTTGAAAAAGCCTTGCGACTCTACGTTCTGCGAAATCTGCGTTCTGCGAAATCTGCGAAATCTGCGGGAAAAACTACTCTGCGAAATCTGCGGGAAAAAACTACTGCGATTTTTGACCCGCCAGTAAATACAAAACGGCCATCCGCACGGCCACGCCGTTTTCCACCTGTTGCAGAATAATACTTTGCCGGCTGTCGGCTACATCCGACGTAATCTCCACCCCGCGGTTGATCGGGCCGGGGTGCATGACGACAATCTCTTTGTCCAGGCTGTCGAGCATTTCCCGCGTGATGCCGAAATACTGGTGGTATTCCCGCAAGCTGGGGAAATACTTGATATCCTGCCGCTCCAGTTGTATCCGCAACACGTTGGCCACATCGCACCATTGCAGGGTTTCGCGCACCTGATGCGATACTTCCACTCCCAGTTCGCTGTAGTATTTGGGTATCAGGGTAGGTGGGCCGCAGACGCGCACCCGGGCGCCGAGTTTCTTCAAACAAAATACATTGCTCAGGGCTACGCGGCTGTGCAGAATATCGCCGATAATGGCCACTTTCCGGCCGGCGATATCCCCCAGGGTTTCCCGGATCGAATAGGCATCGAGCAGGGCTTGCGTGGGATGTTCGTGGGTGCCGTCGCCGGCATTGATAATATTGGCCGGGATATGCCTGGACAAATACACACAGGCGCCCGGCGCGGGGTGGCGCATCACCACCATATCCACTTTCATAGCCAGGATGTTGTTGACCGTATCGAGCAGGGTCTCGCCTTTGCTGACGCTCGAGGACGAGGCTGTGAAATTGACGATGTCGGCGCTCAGGCGGCGTTCGGCCAGTTCAAAGGAAACACGCGTGCGGGTGCTGCTTTCAAAAAAAAGGTTGGCTACCGTGATGTCGCGCAGGGAAGGCACTTTTTTGATCGGCCGGTTGATCACCTCCTTGAAGTTGTCAGCCGTTTCGAAGATGAGCTGAATGTCGTCTTCGGTGATGTTTTTGATGCCGATCAGGTGACGCGTCGAAAAGGATTTCATTTTAACGGTGGACGGTGGACGGTAGACCCCGAGACCTCGGGGGTGGGCGGCCTGCCCCGAGACCTCGTGGGGCGGTTAAATGGGTTTTAGGAGGGCGATTAAAGGCCAGAGGAGCATGCTCGTAAGATTATTGCCGCCGCGGGTTTGAATCAGATTTTCAGGGAAGCCCGGATTTTTTCTGCCAGATTTTCCAGCGTTTCCATTTCTCCTGTTTCCAGGTAGCCAATGCGGCAGGCGATATTGAGTTGCGTAATCAATTCAGCGGCCGATCCTTTTGCAATATTGAAAAAATGAACGGCTTCCCGGTTCGTTCCGCGCTCGTCGCCTTCCGCAATATTGGACGGGATGGAGACTGCCGCCCGGCGTATTTGATTTAAAAATGCGTAGTCCTTGTTAAACGGCGCCAATTGCGTGATCCGGTAAATTTCGGCGGTTAAATCCATTGCATCTGCCCAAACACGCAGGTCTTTAAATTTTCCCATGGGTCATGTCATTTATTGGGTTAGAAATAAATTTTGTCCACCGTCCACCGTCCACCCCCGAGGTCTCGGGGCAGGCCGTCTACCGTTCCTTCTTATCAAACAACAGGACCTCGTCCTCGCCGTGGATTTCCTTCCAATGTACTTTCACGTAGGCTTCATCGAGGGCATCCACCACCAGTCCGGTATAATCGGCCTGGATGGGCAGGTGCCGGTTGAAGCGGCGGTCCACCAGCACGAGCAGTTCCACGACGCCAGGGCGGCCGTAGTGCTGCAAGGCCGCCAGGGCTGCCTGAATGGTGCGCCCCGTGTAGAGCACGTCATCCACCAGGAGTACTTTCTTGCCGGCCACCAGGAAATCCATGTCGGTGGGGTGCGGGGTTAGCGGGGTGTCGTACATCCGGAAATCATCGCGGTAGAACGTAATATCGAGCCGGCCATATTCGATATGCGAGTTGCCGGTGAGTTCTTGCAAGCGTTGGTGGATACGGTTGGATAAGGCCACGCCGCGAGGCTGGATACCGATCACACAGGCATTGGAAAAATCGCCCCAGTCTTCAATCAACTGGTTGCACAGACGCTCGATCGTCAGGGAGAAGCGCTCGCGGGCGAGGAGATTTTTTCCGGCTTGCATGTGGCGTGGTTCCGGTGCGATGTTTTCACCGGCGGCAAAGATACTGGTTTAAGAAAGATTTAAGCGCTGAAGATTTAAACCCCTGCATTTTCGACGAGTCTATGTGGCGTCTTCCAAACCGGTTGGAAAAATTTTGAACAAACACACTATTCTATTCTCACCAGACAAAAGTTTAACCTGAAATGAAAAAGTCATTTTTTCTGATAGCTGCCCTGCTGATGGGCGTTGCACTGTTCCAATCCTGCAAAAAAGACGAAGCAGCCGATGTGAACGTCATGACCTCCGAAGACCTGGCCACCAATGAAGATTTCTCCGAAGAAATCGATTTTGCGGCAGATGTAGCCATTGAAGACCGCGGCAGCGGCGGCGCCTGCCCCACCGTGACGCTGGCCCAGCCCTGGGGCACCTGGCCCAATACAATCACCATTGACTACGGCCCCGACGGCTGCACCGGCCCCAATGGCGAACACCTCCTCCGGGGTAAGATCATCATCGAACAATCCGCTGATATGTTTACGGCCGGCGCCGTGCGCACCAAAACCTTCGACGGTTTCTATATCGATGACGTGCAGGTGGCAGGCTCCAAAAGCTGGACCAACAACGGCAAAGACGACGCCGGCAACTGGTCGTACACTAAAACCGCCACCAACATGGCGCTGAGCTACCCCGACGGCACCTCCACGACCTGGAACCACACCCACACCAGCACACTGATCCAGGGCGGCAATACGCTGACTCATTGGGACAATGTGTGGAGCACTACAGGAAATTCTTCGGGTACCAACCGCAACGGCGTGACCTATACCTCCACCATCACGGAGCCGCTGATCAAACGCGCCACCTGCCGCTGGATATCCGAAGGGGTCGTCGAGTTCACCCGCGATGGCCAGGCCGCCACCCTGAACTTTGGCAACGGTACCTGCGACCGTTTCGGTACCCTCACGCTGCCGAACGGCGATACGGTGATCATCAAGTTGCGGAAGTAATACGGCTTTTAACCTGACAGGTGGAAATTTCAAAAGTTTAAAAAAACGGCGGATGCTATGCGTCCGCCGTTTTTTTAAACTTTTGAAATTTCCACCTGTCAGGTTTCGGTTTCACTGCGTCATTTTCGTCAGTTCCATCCGCGTTTCGCCTTTCCCTTTCTGGTCATAGGTGACGGATTTAACCATGCCCACCGAGGGAGAATACCAGTATTCTGTCCGCATCTGGTGCTTGCCCAACAGTTTGTACTCCATGTCATACGTAATTTTCAGGCAATCGAAGGTGCCGGCCGCAGTGGTCATGCTTTCCTGCGCCTCTACTTTGCGATTGAATATCCGGTACTGCGTGTTCATGATTTGCACGCCGCCCATGCGGACAGAAAGTTCCATATCGGCGTCAGCCAGCGTTTGGCCAGGCCTCATACCGGGTGGGAAACTGAGGTCCGAGCCCCGCATTTCCATCTGCATATCGGCCATCTCCTCCGAGTTTTCAGGCATGGGCACCACGGTTTGCAAGTCCACATAAATGATTCCGGCATGGCATTTTATGGGGAGGGTGCTTTTTCGGGCATTTTTGCCCTTGCCATCCACCGTCGTCACGTCGAACACCGCGACGAGCGTGTCCGCCCGCTCTTCTACCTTGCTGACCCGCTGGGTCATGACCGATTCCACCCGGTCTTTTTTGTCAAAACTCGTGTACTCCAGGGTTACCCCTTCCTTGAAATAGTCGTACATCCTGGCGCAGTTCTGGCCGGCGGCAGCCGTCGAAAGTGTCCAAAACAGCAGGTAAAAAAATATCCGTTTCATACGTATTGCGTGATTGAGTGATGATAATTTCATTTCGAACATCGCACTTCAAACCCCTTTCATCGACAGCGATACCCGCCGGCGCTGCATATCCACTTCCAGCACGCGCACCGTCACCTGTTGGTGCAGGCGGACCACCTCGGCGGGATTTTTCACAAATTTATCGGCCATTTCCGAAACGTGCACCAAGCCGGTGTCTTTTATTCCGATATCGACAAAAGCGCCGAAGTTGGTGATGTTGGTGACAATGCCGGGCAGCACCATGCCAGGGCTGAGGTCTTCGATGTTGCGCACGTTGCCGAATTCGAAGGGCTGGGCGGTGCCGCGGGGGTCGAGCCCGGGTTTTTCGAGTTCTTTCAGGATATCCTGCAGGGTGGGCAGGCCTACGTCGGCGCTGACGTAGCGCTGTAATTCAATTTTTTGGCGCAGTGCGCGGTCGCGGACCAGGTCGGCCACCGTGCAGCCGAGCGCGCGCGCCATTTGTTCTACCAGGGCATAGCGTTCGGGGTGGACGGCCGTGTTGTCCAGCGGATTTTCGGCGCCGCGGATGCGCAGGAAGCCGGCGCACTGTTCAAAGGCTTTGTCGCCCAGGCGGGGCACCTGGCGCAGTTCGGCGCGGCGGCGGAAGGGGCCGTTTTCGGTGCGGTAGGTCACTATGTTTTGCGCCAGCGCCGGCCCCAGTCCCGACACATAGGTGAGCAGGTGGCGGGAGGCCGTGTTGAGGTTGATGCCCACACTGTTGACGCAGGACTCCACCGTGCGGTCGAGGCTTTCCTTGAGCTGCGTCTGGTTGACGTCGTGCTGGTACTGCCCCACCCCGATACTTTTAGGGTCGATTTTGACGAGTTCGGCGAGGGGGTCCATCAGCCGGCGGCCGATGCTGACGGCGCCGCGCACCGTGACGTCTTCTTTGGGGAATTCCTCGCGCGCCACGTCGGAGGCCGAGTAGATAGAAGCGCCGGCTTCGTTGACCTGGAAGACCTCCACGGGCCGTTCGAATTTGATGCCGCGCAGAAAGTCCATCGTTTCGCGGCCGGCGGTGCCGTTGCCGACGGAGACGGCGTCAATCTGAAACAGCTCGACCCATTCTTCGATGAGCGACCGGCTTTCGAACACCTGGCGCTGGGGTTCGTGCGGGTAAATGACGCCGTGGCGGAGCAGCTGCCCACCGGCGTCCAGCGCCACCAGCTTGCAGCCCGTGCGAAAGCCGGGGTCGATGCCCAGCACGCGTTTTTCGCCCAGGGGAGCGGACAAGAGCAACTGGCGCAGGTTATCGGCAAACACGCGGATGGCCTCCAGGTCGGCTTTTTCCTTGCTGTTGTTGCGAAATTCCGTTTCGATGGCCGGTTGGAGCAGGCGTTTGTAGCCGTCGCGGAGGGCCAGGCGCACTTGTTCGGCGGCTTCGCTGTAGCCGTGCAGGTACAGGCGGTCGAGGTCGGCGGTGGCCTGGTCTTCGTCGGGGGCGATACTCACGCGCAGGAAGCCCTCTTCTTCGCCTCGGCGCATTGCCAGCAGGCGATGGGAAGGGCAAGCGGCAAGTTTTTCACTCCACTCGAAGTAGTCGCGGTATTTGGCGCCTTCGGTTTCCTTGCCCCGGACCACGCGGGCCGCGATGACGGCGCCTTTGTCGAAGTGGCGGCGGACGCGGTCGCGGGCTTGTTTGTCTTCGTTGATCCACTCGGCGATGATGTCGCGGGCGCCCTGCAGGGCGTCTTCCACGGTGGGCACCTGATCGGTGATAAACGGAGCGGCCAGGGCTTCCACGTTGTTGTCGCGCTGGGCGAAGAGGCGTTTGGCCAGGGGTTCGAGGCCGCGCTCGATGGCTATGGAGGCCCGCGTTTTGCGTTTGGGGCGGTAGGGCAGGTATAAGTCTTCGAGTTCGGTGAGCGTTTGCGCCCCTTCGATGGCCGCGCGCAGTTCGGGCGTGAGTTTGCCCTGCTCGTCGATGCTCTGGAGGACGGCATCGCGGCGTTTGTCGAGCTCGCGGAGTTTTTTCCAGCGGTCCTGGATGGCGGCGATTTGCACCTCGTCAAGCGAGCCCGTGGCTTCCTTGCGGTAGCGAGCGATGAAGGGGATGGTGGCGCCGCCGTCGAGCAAATCGAGCACGGCTTGCACGCGACGGGGCTGGAGGGAAAGGGCTTGGGCGATTTGCGGTGCGTAGGACAAAGGACTGGCGATTTACGACTTACGATGTTATTTGAACACTCCCACTCTCCGTCAACAGCCGGGTCAAACTTGTCTGCTTAGAATTTCCCGCCGTCAACTGACTGCCGATGGGTGTTGGCCGCCAAACGAGCTTCTTCAACAAGCAAAAGCTTCGGTTAAGTTGTGCTGGTGGTTGTGCTGGTGGCGGCAAAAATGCAGTTTTTCAGGTTGCCCGGCAGATAAAATCCAACGGTTTTAAAAAAAGCGCCCGGCGGCGAGGTTATCTGACCCGCTGAAAGCAGCGGGCTTGTGCCGGCACCAGTAGAAATAAATACTGCTGTTTTTTTGGAGACGAATTTTTCTTTTGCCTATTTTTGTTTTCGCCATATGACCCAATTCACCAAACGAATTTCACCCAATGTCCAACCACATTACCGCCAGCCCCATGGTGTACCAGGATGAAACGCGCATACGAGTCGATATGCCTTACGATCCGGCGCTTATTCAACAGATCAGGACGGTTTCCGGCGCGCGCTGGAGCCCCGATCACCGTTGTTGGCATGTGCCGAAGACGGCGGAGGCGTGGCGGCAATTGAAGGCTGTTTTCGGCGATATTCCGGTTGTTGCCGCTCCGGAGCCCGAACCGCCGTTGGCGCCGCCTTTACCGGCACTGCCAAAGATGCCGGCATCGCCCCTGGCCGGGCGGCTCGCCCCGGACAAGATCACCCTGCTGCCGTTGCCGGCTGAAAAAGACCGAATGGGCTTGCACTTGCCCGCCGGTCTTGTCCCTGCGCACCTGGCCACCGTGAAAAACATCCACGGCCGGCGTTGGGACCCGGAGCTGAAAGTCTGGCGAATTCCCTGCACCAAATTGACCTTGCGCTTCCTGGATAAATACTTTCCCGGGATGCTGGACTGGACATTTCATCCGCCGGCCGAATTGCCGGAGCGGCTGGAGGATGACACTCCCCCACCCCGCAACGCCAGGACGGAGGCGGCGCCGGCGCAGTATGAGGAAGCTGTGACGGCGCTGGAGCAGTGTCTGACCTTAAAACGGTACAGTTGGCGGACGATCAAGGCGTATAAAAACTGTTTCCGGCAATTTATCCGGCACTATGATGTTATAAAACCCCGTCAGCTGACGCGCAAGCAGATTGACGATTATGTAGCCGGTCTGATCCGCGAAAAAAACATCAGCGAATCGCATCAGAACCAGATATTGAGCGCGATCAAGATGTTTTATGCCGAGGTGGTAGGGCAGGAAGACAAGGTACAGGGATTGTTCCGCCCCAAACGGCCGGACAAACTGCCGCAGGTGTTGACCGAAGAAGAGGTAACCCGCTTACTCAAAAATGTGGACAACCTGAAGCACCGGTGTATATTAATGATGATTTATTCTGCGGGATTACGCTTGGGCGAAGTTTTGCACCTGAAAGTTTCGGATTTACAACCAGAGCAGAAACGTCTCTTCATCCGGGAGGCAAAGGGGAAGAAGGACCGCTGTTCTATTTTGTCGGACAAGGCCTGGGTGCTGGTGCATGAATATCTTGATGTGTACCAGCCTATAGAGTGGTTATTTGAAGGTACGTCCGGCGGAAAATATGGCGAACGCAGTGTGCAGGCGATATTTAGCCACGCAAAAGAAAAATCAAAGATCAATCCGGCGGCGACGGTACATACGCTGCGCCACAGTTTCGCCACCCACTTATTGGAAAAGGGAGTCGACTTACGTTATATACAGGAACTCCTGGGCCATGAAAGCAGTAAGACGACTGAGATTTACACACATATTACCAAAAGGGATGGGACAAAATAAAAAGCCCGTTAGATGACCTGGATATTTGATCAGAAGAAGCATGTTTGATATTAAATTAAAACAACAAACGAATATTTGGCTAAGTAAACCTGCAATGCAGGTTTACTTAGCCGGGATACCAGATCGCCCACATTCGATATACCCGAAAATGAATAAGTAAAAGGTGCAATGCGGGTTTTACTTATCTGTTTTCGGGAGTGCAAAAGTTCGCAACAACTAAAAATAGAAAAAAATAAATATGGTAGCAGTAAAGTTTGTGCTGATATGGGTAGTTGTTGTTTATGGCGGCAGTTTCCTTTCCCGAGTAGTTTCTTCAAACTCAAACTATGCCTCTCATTCGATTGGAACCAGAAATATACTAATTTTATTTGCAAAAATACTACAAGCGGAATTGCTGTTATCAATAACAATTTCAAAATCTATTGCAATTATTCCAGCCCTGATTATTTTAGTAGCCTCGCTTTTAGTAATTGCCTTAAAGACCTTTACAATAAAAAGTTCAAAATCATTTGATTCGCAATATAAACATATTCAAGACGCAGTTGGTAGAGATAGAAATCCAATGTTAGACCTAATAATTGGAACGCAAGAACACTCAATTGAAGCCTTAAAGCGGAAAGCGATATTCTGGTTAAATTTTTTCATCGCATTAATTTTATTTGTTTTGCCGATAGTCGCATATTACTATTCTCAAAATCATTCAAACTATAATGAGATTGTAATTTTTTCACTCTTTTTGTTTCCGATATTTAAATATGTTACTACATCAACAAAAGAAAATAACGATATTATCTTGTCAGAATATTTTGATACCAAAGTAATCAAATATGCTTTTTGAAAGGACCAGAGAATTTACTGCACAAGTTTGTTACTTGTTTATTGCGTGCTAAATTTCTATTTTTTTATCTGAGCGCACTACTTTATATTTTACTCGGAGTTTATTTGTATTCATACTTTTAAATTTAGTTCCTTATCTTTTAGGATTTACCGCTCAAAAAACAGGTTGATTTCAGACAAGAATGGCTAATTTCTCAACTCAATAAAATCTCTCAAATTTTGAATGAAAAAAGCGACAATATTTCTGAGGAAGTAAAAAATATATCTGGGAGGATTTGGACAAGGGCAAAAAATCTTTTAAAAAACGACCCTATTGTTGAAGCCTATTTTAGGTTATTGAAAGGAAGCGAAAACTCACTGGAAATGGTAACTACAAAAGTTGACCAAGAAAAAATAAAGACTGGACTTGACAGATACGCATACCAATCATTTATTTCAAAAGAAAAATACGAACGAGATATTGAAGATATAAAGGATGCGCAAAGTTATTTTTTTGCCTGTAAATCATTTTTTAGAGTTGATTTACTATAAAAATAATATTGAGAAAGGCAATTATAGTCCTAATCAGAAAACTATAAAGGAGGTGTTGCAAACTTGAAGAGCAACAAAACTATGTTCAGTAGTAATTTTATTTCAAAGGTCGGTCAAATTGAACATTGCGAAAAACTTCTTTCAAATGCAAAAACAGAGGAAGCATTAAAGTATTTATCGGACTTTAACTTGATTGAGAAGGATATGCTTGTTCAAATAAGCAGCAGACTTGCTAGCCTTGAAAGAGATAGTATTAAAGGCATCTTATCAAGAAGTGAATATGAATTAGAGAGAAATAGAATTACAAACAGTATCGTTTCGGCAATAAGAATGAGCGAATCTGAATTTGAATAATATTGCGAGCAACGCATCTACGCCAACCGCCGCCAAAGCCCAACCCGCAAAGACAACGCAGGCGGCGGTATGCGTAGATGCAACCGTCAGATTGTGAAAAAAAGCCCCGCTATCCCTTTGCCATCCGCCCAATCGAGCTATCTTTGACCCATCGCCGCCCGGCGGCATCACCAACGAAAACGACATGCGCCACCGCACCGGACAAAACCGCCAACAATTCGGCCTCTTCGCTACTCCGTTGGACGATTTGATCGCCCCGGACAACATGGTGCGCGTTGTGGACGCCTTTGTGGACGCCATCAACCTGGCGCAACTCGGTTTTGTCCACGTGCGCGCACACCGGCGCGGCGCTCCGCCCTACCACCCTGGGCTGCTACTCAAAATATATATCTACGGCTACCTGAACCGCGTGCGCTCCTCGCGGCGGCTGGAATTGGAATGCGGGCGCAACATTGAACTGATGTGGCTTACGGGTTGCCAACAACCTTCGTACCACACGATCAGCGACTTTCGCTCCATCAAACCCCACCGCAAGGCGCTCAAGGCGGTTTTCCGCTTGTTCAACCGGGTATTGGATGGCGCCGAACTCTTCGGCAAGGAACTGGTAGCCATTGATGGCACCAAAATGCGGGCGCAGAACAGCAAGAAAAACAACATCTCGGAAGACAAAATCCAAAAACGGCTGGACTACCCACGAGGCCCGTTTCGTGGAATACCTCGACGAACTGGACCGCGCCGACGAAGCTCATCGAGCGCGGCGAGGAACCGGCCGTCAGCCCGGAAGTGATAAACAAAGCCCTGGATGAAATACAGCACCGCACGCAAAAACTGGAAGGGCTACTGGATTTATTGCATCGGGCGCAGGACGAAGATCCCGCCGTGCGCCAAATCTCACTCATCGATCCCGATGCCCGTTCGCTGCCGATGAACAACCTGGGTCACACCGACATCGCCTACAACGTGCAAAGTGCCGTAGACGATAAAAACTACCTGGTGGCCGATTTCTCGGTGCAAAACGTATCCGACGTGCACCTGCTGGGTCAAACGGCCACGGCCGCCAAACGGAAGCCTCGGCGCCGAAACCCTCGATATACTGGCCGACAAGGCTACCACTACGGCGCCGAACTGCAAAAATGCGCCGACAACCAAATCGTCACCTACGTCGCCTATCCCGACCGGGACTACAAAACCAAAGAAGAGGGTTTCCGAAAAGAAGATTTTGAATACGACGCGGATAAAGACGCGTACATCTGTCCGGTAGGCGAAAAAACTGACTACCAACGGAACCGTATACGAAAAACACGGCCGAAACGGCCAGTTGCAAAACCGTTTCCGGCGATACCGCCTGCCGTTTGCAAAATGCCGGTCTTGTATCTGCGCAGCGTTCTGCCTGACCGAATCGGCCCACCGTATCCGACACGGCCGGCAAATTGGACGCAGCCTTGACGAAGCGGCCACGGAAGCCAACCGGCTACGGGTGCTGAATAGCCGCCACAAATACAAACGACGACAGGCTATCGGGAACACCCATTCGGGAACTATAAAAAGAAGTTGGGGCTTCTATTACACGCTATTGAAAGGTAAAGAAAAGGTAAGGCGGGAATACAGTTTGGTGTTCTGGCCTATAATATGCGCCGGGCAGTGTCCATATTGGGTGTTTCAGACCTGATCAAGCGGGTCAAGCACCTGTTTTTCCGTTTTTGCCCCGTGGCGCGCTGTGACGGGCCTGAGCACGAGTTCGGCCCTGGATTTTCGGGCCGGGGCAGGGCGCTCCGTGACGCCGGAGAGGTGGGCCCAATCCCGCCGGGCGTAAGGGGCAGGGCTTTTTTTCACAGTCTGCGTTGGACGCAACCTAAAAAAATAAAATTAACCGCCTCACAGGGAAAAATTTGCTATGAGAATAACTGTAATTTTTTGATAATCTAATGCAAAATAATTCATGGCAAGTATAATTGACATAATCGATATAGTTTTTACAATACTCCTGTATTTGTTATTATTCTTTCTACTCTTTGCTTATCTGATTTTAGCTCCCCTGATAGCCTACCTAAGATATAAGAATAAATCCAATTCTATTCTTTTTAAACTTAATGACGACATTAGTGCAATCCTTGGTTTCTTAACACTCGGTAAAGTATTAAGTGTCATTTTTTACACTTTACCCAATTCTAAACGATTAGCGATATTCAGGAACTACCAATATTATAATTATGGTGCATTTAGAACAACAAGTTTGATATTGTGCTTGATTGCAGTCATTTCTTATTATATTTCAAAGACAAACATTCCTTTAGTCGCAATTATCCTATTGATAATCTTCTTTTATTTCTATATTTTTCATGGACTTTTCACGGAGATAGAAAAAGAAAGAACGAAATTTAAAACAAAGAAGAACCTTTTCCACAGTCGAATTGAACTTAAAGGAAAGAAGAAAAATATTAGCTATTTGACAACATTTTTATAATACGACCACAGTACATTTTGCAGAGAATTGGTTGAATTGAATATATCAATATTTGAAGAAATGAAGAGGATTATCCCTAAAGAGGAAATCTATCGATTAGAGAATATGGAGGAGTTCTATCAAAGCAGTTTGAATAAATATTGGTTTAGGAAAAGTCTTTTCTGGATTTCACCGACCGTTGTGGTGTTTAGCGAAAAGTACTCTGAAAAAATAAATTCAATGTTTGAAGAACAAATTAATGAACTGAAAAATCATGAATACGCAAATCAACAATAGTATTAAAAGGATAAAATCTTTGATAGCTAATGACAAAATTGGAGATGCTATCAAAGATATTAGTGAATGCATACAAGAAAATTATGTTCAAACGGAAATTGAAAACACATTTATTATATTAAAAAACAGGTACAACAATTATAGGCGAAGAGAAATAATGGGACTCCCGATTGAAACAGAGCCATAGGAATGAAATAATACATGAATTACTAAAATTACTATCTTACATGCAGACAGGAGGAATTGAGAATAATGTTCCAATTAGAAGCAAGTAAAGTTATTTCCAGAAATCGATTCGTCAAGTAAGAATAAAAAGAATTTTGTAAAAATAAGCATTGTCGCTGCTGGTTTTTCAATTGCAATTATCTTTGGATTCACGCCAACTACCATTGCGATTATAATGCTCGCAGGAATATTTTACATAATTAGCTCAAAACTCGAATTGTAATTTTTATGAACTATTAGAATAAGAAAAAAGGCATGCGTCCAACTATTAGGGCTTAACCGCTGACGGGGGGGGACTTACTGCCAATCATCCCTTACCCACCAATCCCCCCCCCGTTGGCGGTTGAGCCTTGTTGAACGAAGCCGGTACTTCCGGCAGATCACCGGAGCAGCGCTGCCAATCCGGTCTTTATGGGTTTTCAACCCGGTTTTATTGTTCGGGGCAAGTCCGGCCCGCTGTTTTGAGCGAGCCGGACTTTGTTTTTAAGGAACGCCGTACCAGGCTTTTGCCAGTTTTCTATCGTTTTTGTCTGACGTTAATACATGAACTACCCTATCCGTCCCGAGGCCTCGGGACAGCGCTTGGTAGTGGGGCGCGTTTTTTCAGTTCGTCAGGGGTGTCCAGTGTGGCATTGAGCCCGCCGGTCGGCGCGGCACACCCGCCTGGCCGGCAGGCGGGGCGCGGGCTTGCGGCGGTACAAGCCCGATGCGAAGCATCGTGGCGGTTTTGCAAGCGGGGCACCGGTTGGGGTCGCGTCCCTGCCAGAGCCGTTGGATGGCCGCTTGGCGCAGTTGCTTTTTGTCCTTTTTCGGCTTGGGCGCCTCGTTCGGGCGCAGGCTGTTCCGGCAGGCCGCCAGGGCTTTGGTCTTGGCGGCATTGCTCAGGATGCCGTAGTGCCTCATCCGCCGGAAGCCTTGGGGCCGGATGTGCAAACAAAAGCGCCGCAGGAACTCCTGGCCCGCCAGCGTCATTTCCCTGCGCTTGCCTTCCGCCCGGTAGTCCTTGTACGCCAAGCGCACCTGCGTGTCCGTCACCTCCAATATCCGGTGGTTGGAGATGGCCGTTTTGTGCGTGTAGCGGCCCAGGTATTCGATCACCTGTTTGGGGCCGCCGAACGGCCGCTTGGCATACACTACCCAGGGCTTTTGGTACAGGTCGTTGCGCCAGGCGCGGTAAGCGGCCCCGTTGTGGAACTGCGCCTCGTCCGGCGGCAACACCAACAAGCCGGCTTCGAGAGCCCCGCACACCGTTTTCATAAAGATGGCCCAGAACACTTTCGACAGCGCCTTCACCGGGTACAAGAACTTGTCGCCCCCGCCTTTGGTCTTGGCCCAGTGGCCTTCTTTAGTCCGTCCGCCGCCCGGAACGATGGCGTGCACATGGGGGTGCAAACTCAGGTTTTGGCCCCAGGTATGCAGCACCATCGTGGCGCCGCCTTGGGCGCCCAGCCATTTAGGGTCAGCGTTAAATTTTTGCAACGTCTCCCAAGCAGCCCCGAACAGCGCATCGTACACAAAGCGCGGGTTGTGCAGGCACAGGCTGTTCCACTCCGCGGGCAGCGTGAATACCGCATGATAGTACACCACGGGCAGCAACTCCTCTTCCCGCGCCATGATCCAGCATTCCCGCTCCAGGGACTGGCACTTGGGACAATTCGAATCCCGGCAACTGTTGTAGGAAATGCGCAGAGTCCCACACTCGGTACAGGCATCTACATGGCCGCCCAAGGCTGCCGTGCGGCAATGCTCCAGGGCCGTCAGCACCTTCTTTTGCCAGGCGCCAATATGCCCGCTTGCCCGCAAGCCCGCACCAAAACGCCCGATGATGTCCGACACCTCCCATTGGGGGACAACCCTCACGTCCGCTTGCGGCTCCTGCCCCGCAAAATGTCCAACGGCGTGTCGATGTCGCGCAGCGGGATGGCCGCGTAACGCAGATAAAGCAGCGTGGTACTCAGGTGGGCGTGGCCCAACAACTGTTGCAGCCGAACCAGGGAGCCGCCGTTGTTGATGTAATGCACCGCAAAAGTGTGCCGCAGCGTGTGCGGATGCACCGCCTTGCGAACGGGCGTTCGCCGGTGCGCCTCCCGAACCATGTACTGCACCGACTTTACCGTGATCGGCTCGCCAGGCCTGTTGCCCTCAAAAAGATAGTCCGTCGGTTTTTCAACCTCGTAAAATGCGCGCAGGGTGTCCACCACCGACACGCCGTAGGGAACGACCCGGTGCTTGCCCCCCTTGCCATAACGAACATACAGCACGGCGTTCTTTTTGTCGAAGTCCCCCAAACGCAGGTGGGCGACCTCCCGAGCCCGAAGCCCCGTGTCGTACAGCAAGTGCAGCACCGCCGACTGCCGAGGATAGTGACAGGCCGCAAACAGCGCTTCCAACTCCGTCTGCGTCAGAATGTCTCCGATGCTTTTACCACGGCCCGGATTGGGAATGTCCAAACGAATTTTTTTGTCCTTGTACACTTCCCGGTACAGGTACAAAATCCCGAATATCCGGGTATTCAGCGCCGACGGGCTCATGTTTTTGCGCTCCCGGTAGTCGTTCAGGTGCCCAATTACTTCTTCTTCCGTACATTTATCCGGTGTTTTTCCCGATGCTTCCATCAGGTCGCGAACGCTTCGTATGTAGGAAATAATGGTACTTTTGGCATAGCCCGACAAGGCCATGCGTTCCCGCATCCGACTCAATACTTCGGAATAAGCCTCGCAAGAGGTCACAAACACGCTCTTCGAGGCAAAGTCGATCAACTTTTTTTTGGCATAGTTCGCTCAAAATTTATACGTTAAATAATGATGCGAATCTATGCCTTTTCTTTACTACCTTTGGGTAGCTACAGTACGAGGATCGGGCGGAGCAGTTGCCGAAGGCTTAGTTCAACAAGGCATGGCTGTCCCGCAGCGGGCAAAGCCCGCTGCGGCGACCATTCGATCGCTTCCACTAATAAAATAAAAATGAACAAATTATGAAATCGACAATTCAACAAATAGGAACAATCTTCGTTTTGCTTTTTTCATTTAATTTGTTACCCGGGCAAGATGTTTCACTTCAACTTCAAATCGGTGGAAGTGAGCAGGTATTTAAAGGAATTGGCGCATGCTTTGGGGCTGAGGAATATGAGGTTACCAATAATATGCCTTTCGAAATTAATTATGAAGACAATCAAGTAACAGTCAATCAATTTGGATCAGTACTTGTTCAATTTACCGTTTCTGTTCCTTTAACCACGTCTCCGGGGATTTATTATGGAAGTATCATTTATGAAATATACCAAATTGGAGGTTCATTCTGTTTTGCTGATACCCTTGATGTGGAAATTGAGGTTATTCCTGCTTTAGTTCCTGTACCTGACTTTTCTGCCTCTCCGTCAGCAATAATCGAAGGTGGAATAGTCCAATTTACCAATTTAACTCAAAACACCGTAATTGAGTGGCTATGGGAGTTTGGTGACGGAGATACAAGTACATTGGAAAATCCGAGCCACACATATGCAGCACCAGGAACTTATTCGGTAAGTTTAACTGCCGTAGGTCTTCCAGGCAGTGCTACTGAAACTAAAACAGATTTTATTCAGGTCTTTGAATCTGGCACTCCCGGTATTTCTTTATGGTCTTTTGAAGTTAACGGTTCACATTTAAGTTCCCCTGCAATTGGTACAGACGGAACAATTTATTTTGGCACTAGGGGTGTGGATGATGACGGATTTTTATACGCCCTTTATCCCGATGGCAATGAAAAATTTAAGTTCAATACTTCTGATATTACGTTTGCTCCAGCCATTGGAAAAAGTGGGACAATATATGTAGCTGCGGGCAATATTGAACGCCTTTATGCCCTAAATGCGGATGGAACCTTAAAATGGTTTTACCAAGAGATTTCTGACGGTAATATATCAAGTAACCTCGCAATAGGGCTTGACGAATCTATTTATTTTGGAACAAACAAAGGAGATTTCTATTCAATTGACTCCTTAGGAAATGAAAAATGGCATATCAACTTGAACATCTTGTCATTTGGACCATCATCTGGAGTCCATTCAATTTCTATAGATACGGACGGGACTATTTATTTGACAGCTACGGTAGGTGTTCAAGAATACAGAGTGTTTGCATTGAATCAGAACGGGGATATAATTTGGGAATGGGATAACAATTGCCCTTATTGCCCAATGGATAAATTATCAATATCAAAATCCGGCGTAATTTATATTACAGGGAGTAAAATATTTGCATTAAATCGAAATGGAACTCTATTTTGGGCATATCCTGCCGATGCGAACAATCCAAATTTGTTATCTGCTCCAATTATTGATGAAAAAGGAAATATTTATATTGGCAGTAGATTCGCTGGAAATTCCGGGAAGCTGTATTCTTTAACCGCAAATGGCGAACTTAGTTGGATATTGGACTTAAGCGCTTATATCCCCCCAATACAGAAAAGACTTATTTCTTCTCCTGTCTTGGGAAATAATGGCGATTTGTATTGCTATTCGGAAGGAGGCGTTGCTTTCGGAATTAATCATGATGAAGGGACACTACTATGGAATTTACCAATCGTCCCACCTGATTTCAATCCTAATGGTTACTCTTTCGGCTCCAGCGATGGGAATTGATGGAACTATGTACTTTGGCTATGACGATAAAAGATTACATGCTATTTCTACAGGGAGTTCTGGAATGTCTATGATGCAGTGGCCGAAGGAAGGACAAAATAATTTTAACACATGGAGCGTTTTGTGTTCTTATCCATATTTAAATTTCCCTGTAGATTCTTCACAGAATTTATCTACCTCTCCCACATTTGGATGGACTTCCGTTTTTTCAGCATCTGAATATCAGATACAACTTAGTTTGAGTGAAGATTTTTCTTCGGTATATGTAACGCAGAACATTTCTGAGGCTCAAATCCCAATTATTGGAATTGATTATGGCGAGTATTTTTGGAGGGTGCGCCCAATTTTAGAAAACGTCCATTGGCGACTACTTTTAGTTGGGCAAACGTGCGGGGCAGACTCTTATCATATCCAGATTTCAGAAGATGAAGTTTTCACGAATTCGGTAGCCGATGAAAGCGGGTTGTTGGTTACTACCTTTGATTTTCCCTTACCTGATTACCAGAAAACATACTACTGGCGGGTCCAGGCAGTAATTCAACCGGAGATAGCGATTGGTCAGAAACCTGGGGCTTTACAGCCATAATAATGACTGATATTGAAGAACTACAAACTAAATATGGATTAAGGGTATATCCCAATCCAGCAAATAATTTTATCATTATTGACCTAAACACCCATTTAAACTACGATGCTGAACTGATAATTTATAATTCAATGGGAAATAGGGTGATTATGTCGCTTGAAATCACCGTGATGAGTGGAAAAAATTTAATTAATGTTGATATGCAAAACTTGCCATCAGGAACTTATCATTATCGCATAGTTGGGAATGAATTAGATATTGTTGGAAGATTCGCACCGGACAAAACCGCCAACAATTCGGCCTCTTCGCTACTCCGTTGGACGATTTGATCGCCCCGGACAACATGGTGCGCGTTGTGGACGCCTTTGTGGACGCCATCAACCTGGCGCAACTCGGTTTTGTCCACGTGCGCGCACACCGGCGCGGCGCTCCGCCCTACCACCCGGCTTTGTTATTGAAAATCTATATCTACGGCTATCTGAACCGCGTGCGCTCCTCGCGGCGGCTGGAATTGGAATGTGGGCGCAACATCGAACTGTTGTGGCTTACGGGTTGCCAACAACCTTCGTACCACACGATCAGCGACTTTCGCTCCATCAAACCCCACCGCAAGGCGCTCAAGGCGGTTTTCCGCTTGTTCAACCGGGTATTGGATGGCGCCGAACTCTTCGGCAAGGAACTGGTAGCCATTGATGGCACCAAAATGCGGGCGCAGAACAGCAAGAAAAACAACATCTCGGAAGACAAAATCCAAAAACGGCTGGACTACCACGAGGCCCGTTTCGTGGAATACCTCGACGAACTGGACCGCGCCGACGCAGCCATCGGGCGCGGCGAGGAACCGGCCGTGAGCCCGGAAGTGATAAACAAAGCCCTGGATGAAATTCAACAACGCACACAAAAACTGGAAGGGCTGCTGGATTTGTTGCACCAGGCACAGGAAGAAGACCCCGCCGTGCGCCAAATATCGCTCACCGACCCCGATGCCCGCTCGCTGCCGATGAACAACCTGGGCCACACTGACATCGCCTACAACGTGCAAAGTGCCGTAGACGATAAAAACTACCTGGTGGCCGATTTCTCGGTGCAAAACGTATCCGACGTGCACCTGCTAAGTCAAACGGCCACGGCCGCCAAGGCAGCCCTGGGCGCCGAAACCCTCGATATACTGGCCGACAAGGGCTACCACTACGGCGCCGAACTGCAAAAATGCGCCGGCAACCAAATCGTCACCTACGTCGCCTATCCCGACCGGGACTACAAAACCAAAGAAGAGGGTTTCCGAAAAGAAGATTTTGAATACGACGCGGATAAAGACGCGTACATCTGTCCGGTGGGCGAAAAACTGACTACCAACGGAACCGTATACGAAAAACACGGCCGAAACGGCCAGTTGCAAAACCGTTTCCGGCGATACCGCCTGCCGTTTGCAAAATGCCGGTCTTGTATCTGCGCAGCGTTCTGCCTGACCGAATCGGCCCACCGCATCCGGCACGGCCGGCACATTGAACGCAGCCTGGACGAAGCGGCCACGGAAGCCAACCGCCTGCGGGTGCTGAATAGCCGCCACAAATACAAACGACGACAGGCTATCGTGGAGCACCCATTCGGAACTATAAAACGAAGTTGGGGCTTCTATTACACGCTATTGAAAGGTAAAGAAAAGGTGAGCGGGGAATACAGTTTGGTGTTCCTGGCCTATAATATGCGCCGGGCAGTGTCCATATTGGGTGTTTCAGACCTGATCGAGCGGGTCAAGCGCCTGTTTTTCCGGTTTTTTGCCCCGTGGCGCGCTGTGACGGGCCTGAGCACGAGTTCGGCCCTGGATTTTCGGGCCGGGGCAGGGCGCTCCGTGGCGCCGGAGAGGTGGGCCCAATCCCGCCGGGCGTAAGGGGCAGGGCTTTTTTTCACAGTCTGCGTTAGCGGCAATCATTTTCAAAAAATGTTGAACATCAATAGGTTACAACCAAAAAATGCGTCGAAAGCCCCGGCCCGTCGATATTTTTAAATCGGCGGCAATACGCCCTGGAAAGTCTTAAAAATCGTTAGCAAGCGAACAAATGCCCGGCATTTGGCAAGGCAAAAAGCAGTGGCGCGGGAGGTGCGGCTCACGAAAGCAAATGCTTTTGGCGTTGCAGCATTCGTGGAATGCACGCTTGCAAACGATTTTTAAAACAAATTTATTGCGTATTGCGACACAAAATATTTTAAAAGCCGACGCAGCGTAGGCGATAAATAATATAAATGCCTAAACGCCAATAAAATATAAAAAAACCGTCGCAGCGTACACGATAAAAAAAATATCGGCGGGCCGGGGCAGTCGGGCGGGAAGCGGGGCATTTTTGGGTCGAGGCCTTTGAAGTCATTTTTTGAAAACCGTTCGGAAAATGGCAAAAAGCACTTCGTCAATCGAAGATTACCGCAATCCTTTTATGTTATCCATTTTCCGAACTTGACGGCCACTAACGTCGCGTCGCCGGCAATTGTTCATAGTCATTCACAACTGCGGCGACGCCGCAGTTGGGCGATATCATAGGAGCAAAATAATGGAAAGCCCAACGGCAGGAGAACCCGAAACTGCCAAAAAAGAAGTAGGGCGAAAACGCCGAAAGCGTTAACGTAGGCAAATTTCCATTTTATGAATTCGATAAAAATTCTTACTCGGCTGACGGTCGGCTTACTTTTATTAGCGGGAATCCTGTATATTGTACTGCCCGAGAGGGGAAAATTTGAATTATTTCCAATGTTTGCTGCGGGAGCAGGGGCTTGGTCTTTCATCGCTCTCCTTGCGGCTTTGGTGATAAAGTCAATCAAAGCAAGCGACAACAAGTAGCCACAGAAGCGACGAAAGCCTTTGACTCAACCCGAAGGCTTTCGTACTTTTGCTACAAATTTTTGAAAATGGCAAAGAAATTAGTTCGATTTGACTGGGCAATGAAGCGGCTGCTTCGGAACAAGGCCAACTTCGACATCCTAGAAGGCTTCCTTTCCGAGTTGCTCCATGAAGATTTCAAGATAAAACAAATCCTTGAAAGTGAAGGGAATAAAGAAACCGAGGACGACAAGTTCAATCGGGTAGACATACTCGTGGAAAATAAAAAGGGCGAGTTGGTCATCGTCGAAATCCAGAATACCCGCGAGGCTGACTACTTCCAGCGGATGCTCTATGGCACAGCCAAAGTTATCGTGGAGCATATTGCCGAAGGGCAGCCGTATTCCCAAGTCAAAAAAGTGTACTCCGTGAATATAGTTTACTTTGACCTTGGTCAAGGAGACGACTATGTGTATCACGGTACAACCACTTTTGTGGGCATCCACAGCAACCACGAACTGGAACTATCGGAAAAGCAGAAAGAACTTTTCAAAAAGACCTCAGTATCAGACCTGTACCCAGAGTATTATGTGATAAAAACCAATCGGTTCAACGAAGTTGCCAAGGATACTTTGGACGAATGGATATACTTCCTGAAAACGGCGGAAATCAAAGACGAGTTTACTGCAAAAGGTTTGAAGTCTGCCAGCCAAAAACTCGATATTTTGAAATTAGACCCGCTGACCGAAAGGAATATGACCGATATATGGAAGGGCAGCGAAGTGACGCTAGTTTTGTGGAGACTGTGAAACTGGAAATCACATCGGCAGTAAAAAGTAGAGAAGAAGAAATTGCTGAGAATGCCCTGCAGAAAGGTTTAACAATTGAGGTTGTCTCTGAAATTACTGGACTTTCGATTGCAGAAGTTCAAAAAATCGCCAGCAACCTAGAAAATTAATAAATCGCCCAACTATGGCTTCCTTGCCAACCGCTCGCTAAACGCGGCAGTATGCAAGGAAGCAAACGTTAGTGGCAATCATTTTCAAAAAATGTTGAGCATCAATAGGTTACAACTCAAAAATGCGTCGCAAGCCCCGGCCCGCCGATATTTTTAAATCGGCAGCAATACGCCCTGGAAAGTCTTAAAAATCGTTAGCAAGCGGGGCAAATGCTTTTGGCATTTGGCAAGGCAGAAAAGCAGTGGCGCGGGAGTCTTACTCACAAAAGCAAATGCTTTTCGGCTTGCAGCATTCGTGGAATGCACGCTTGCTAACGATTTTTAAAACAAATTTATTGCGTATTGCGACACAAATTATTTTAAAAACCGCCGTAGCGTAGACGATAAATAATATAAATGGCTAAACGCCAATAAAATATAAAAAAATCGTCGCAGCGTACACGATAAAAAAATATCGGCGGGCCGGGGCAGTCGGGCGGGAAGCGGGGCATTTTTGGGTCGAGGCCTTTGAAGTCATTTTTGAAAACCGTTCGGAAAATGGCAAAAGCACTTCGTCAATCGAAGATTACCGCAATCCTTTTATGTTATCCATTTTCCGAACTTGACGGCCACTAACGTCGCGTCGCCGGCAATTGTTCATAGTCATTCACAACTGCGGCGACGCCGCAGTTCGGTGCAACACAAAGAGGGAAATAATATATGGAAGCAAATAGATAAAACAAATATTAAGAAAATGCAAGACTTTAACCAACTATACAGTGAAAGAGAAAATTCCAAATCTTTGATTAAATATCTAACCGAAAAATTAAAATCTGCATCTGAGCCAAAGGTTAGAGAAGAAATTGCTATTCAAAAGAGTGAGGCTGTGAATAAGATGAGCGAAGTTGAGAAAATAATTTCAGAGGCAGGTCTTCCACTCTTTGAAACTAGTACGGCTCAAACTTATTTTAATGTTAGCCAAGAGATTAATGCATTGGAAACAGCAGATGATTTATTTGATTGGGTGCTTTATAATTCCCAATCACACAGTAAAAATCAGATTAGAAAATTAAGAACCAAAGCAAATGGTGTTCAAAACACAAAATCGAAAGTAAATGGAAAGTGGTTAGGACAATCGCTCAGTGAATATGGGTTTTACCAGGGAATTTTCTCTTGGAGTGATCCAACTTGAAAATAAAATTTTTGGCTGTGGAGCACTATTAGGTAGTATTTATGATAAAGTTTGTGTAAGAGGACTTGCGGATGAAGATGAAATAAGAATAGAAGTCTACGGAGAGAATGTCCCTGAAATTACATTTTTTCATGGGTCAATAAAACCTAGCGAAATCGTTACAAAAATTTTGGGCAATTATTTTATTGCTAATGGGTATGACAGAGGTAAAATAACTTCTAACATCGAAAAAGAGTTTATTCAGGTAAGTGATAAAAGTCAAATACTCGTCTTGCTGGCAAATTTCAGAGATATTATAAGCAATGGGGAATTGGATGAAGTAAGAAATTACTTAGATGCCAACAAGAACCTCCTTGAAGAACACTATCAAAATGAAATAATACTATTCATGAAAAAAATAAATGGCTTGAATAGGATAAAGCGTCTTCAAACAAGTAGTTTTTCAGAAATACAGATTGAGGAAACAAAAATAACAGTAGGTGTCTTGGGGTTAATAAAAGAAATTGAGAGGAGCTTAAATACATAAATATGCTTCCATCTCTACACAGCTTTTCATAGCCGACAAAGCGCAGTCACGTCAGCCGTGTTCAATTTGGACAGGCGTTGCCTCTTGCGAATTTCGGCCTTTACCTTGAACTGAAGGAAAGCCGAAAAACTGCCAGTAATGCGATGGAAGACTATTAAACAAAATATTGTCTTGGACAATTGAACGCTAATCAATAACAAAAATAATTATGGACTTTAAAGATCAAATCAAACAACTTGGAGAAAGAGTTGCAAAACTGAAAGACCAAATTCAGACAGAAGAAGCGACTAAAAACGCTTTTGTAATGCCTTTTCTACAGCTTTTAGGCTATGACGTTTTCAATCCGATAGAAGTAGTTCCCGAATTTATAGCGGACATCGGTATTAAAAAGGGTGAAAAAATTGACTATGCCATTTTCAAAGACGGCAACCCTACAATTTTAATTGAGTGTAAACATTGGGCCCAAAATTTAAACATACATGATGGGCAGCTTTTGCGCTACTTCCATGTTTCCAAGGCAAAATTTGGGCTTTTGACAAATGGTATAAATTATCGTTTTTATTCGGACTTGGTTGAAGCGAACAAAATGGACGGAAAGCCATTTTTAGAATTTAATATCCATGAAATTAAAGATAACCAAATTGAAGAACTTAAAAAGTTTCACAAGTCAGTTTTTGATGCTGAAAGTATAACGAATACTGCAAGTGAACTGAAGTTTATGAATGAGTTGAAACAACTTATCCAACAAGAATTATTAAATCCGACTCCCGAATTTGTTAAACATTTTGCTAAGCAAGTTTATCCAACCAACATTTCCGCTAAGGTTTTGGAGCAATTCACCAACTTAACAAAGAAATCAATTCAGCAACACATAAGCGACCTTATTACTGAACGACTAAAAACCGCCTTGACAAAGGAAGACGAGGAAACCAAAAAAGCAAGAAGCAATACAAGAAGCAGAACAAGCAAAATTTGACGAAACAAAAGTTCTTACCACTGAAGAAGAACTTGAAGGGTTTATGATCGTAAAAACCATACTTCGAAAAAAATAAGTGCAACCAGAGTAAAGCACAGAGATGCACAATCATATTTTGCAATTCTACTTGACGACAACAATCGAAAGACAATTTGCAGGCTTTATCTAAACGGAAGTAAAAAGTATTTCGTAACGCTTGACGAGCAAAAGAAAGAAGTTAAAAATGAAATCAATTCCGTTGACGACATTTTCAAATATTCTGAAACACTTTTAAAAATTGTTGACAACTACGACAAATCAAAAGATTAAGATTAATGAGCAAAGAAGCACTATTGGACAATTCGTTGATTTCCAATATTATAAATGCACCGAACTCTGCATGGTCTCACATAGCCGACTAAGCGCGGCCACGTAGCCCATGCTCACGTTAGTGGCAATCATTTTCAAAAAATGTTGAGCATCAATAGGTTACAACCCAAAAATGCGTCGCATGCCCGGCCCGCCGATATTTTAAATCGGCAGCAATACGCCCTGGAAAGTCTTAAAAAATCGTTGCAAGCGAACAAATGCTTTCGGCATTTGGCAAGGCAGAAAAGCATTGGCGCGGGAGTCTTGCTCACAGAAGCAAATGCTTTTCGGCTTTGCAGCATTCGTGGAATGCACGCTTGCAAACGATTTTTAAAACAAATTTATTGCGTATTGCGACACAAATTATTTTAAAAGCCCGCCGTAGCGTAGACGATAAATAATATAAATGGCTAAACGCCAATAAAATATAAAAAAACCGTCGCAGCGTACACGATAAAAAATATCGGCGGGCCGGGGCAGTCGGGCGGGAAGCGGGGCATTTTGGGTCGAGGCCTTTGAAGTCATTTTTGAAAACCGTTCGGAAAATGGCAAAAGCACTTCGTCAATCGAAGATTACCGCAATCCTTTTATGTTATCCATTTTCCGAACTTGACGGCCACTAACGTCGCGTCGCCGGCAATTGTTCATAGTCATTCACAACTGCGGCGACGCCGCAGTTGTATGTAATCTTAACATTTTAAATTTTGAAAAATGAAAAAGAAAATGAAAAAACGGTTGAGAATACCGTTGAACGGACTTTTTCCAAGGGTGAATCTGCCCAAGCAATGCCTTTAGTATTTACAAAAGAGGACAAATTGGCTGAAACTGTTGGCCAATCTAAATGGTTTAACACAGACTGTGGTCATGACTGCTGTACGTGTGATAGCCAATGTAAATAAGTAAGGCATCTTTGTGGCTCTACTCATATAGGTTTTAGGTCATACTGAACGGAGTTGGGGCGTATACTCCACTCTGCTCAGTATGACTCCTTGTGCGAAAAATTTCTCAACAAATCCTAAAATGAATTACATGAAGTACAATTTCTTTTCTTTAGAGGATTTCAATATTGTAAAACACGACAAGGGGTGGTATTATATTCACTGTAAACCATTAGGCAGGTATTTGATGAATATTGAATCAGTTGAAATGACAAAACTGCCTGACAATTTGCTAATTTCAGTCTTGGATGAGATTATTTCAAACATTGTAAATAATAAAAAAATCATTCCTCATTCAATCTCTTCACCTGCAAGATTTTTCAAACGAAAAGAGGTCCCAAGATTAATGTTATTCCCAACTGCTGCGTGTAATTTGAATTGCATTTATTGCCATTGCAGTTCGGACAATTCGCAAGCCCACATGGATGAAAAAATGCTTTATGCAAGCGTTGATAAATACCTTGAATATGTCAATAACGTTGCTCAATCTATTGATAACATTGAGATAACATTCATGGGTGGTGGGGAACCGTTTATCCGTTTTAGACAAATAAAAGATGTCGTTTCTTACATCAAAGATTTGGGTGTTAATGGTCAGTATTCCATTGTTACAAATGCAACACTCGGAAGCGAACAAGACTGGGAATGGCTGTTATCGCATAATTTTAAAATTACTATTTCCGCTGACGGACCACCGCATATCCAAAATTTTCAGCGAACAAACGTTGCAAATTTGAACACCTCATCGCGTTTAGAAAATCGTTTAAATTATTTAAGCAGCCACAATGCAACTGTAAATATCCGTTCGACTGTTCTTGGTACGTCGGAAGAAACCATAGATACTATTTGCGATTACTTTATGCAATTTGATTGTGTAAGAACACACCACTTAGAACCTATTTCCTTTGCAGGAAGAGGAAATGCCATTGAAGACAATAAAGATTTATCTTTATTTTATGGAAACTTTTTTAAATTCTATTCAAAATATTTATATTCCAATCCAAGCAGGTTTAAGTCTGCCTGGTTTAAGCCATTTCAAAAGTCTGACGGTTATTGTGGCGCAGTTTATAATAATGCGATAGTAACCCACGATGGCTACATTTCGTTATGTACAGAGGTTGATTCAAAATCTTTAAATAGTGAAATCGGCAATGAATACTTAGTCAGTCAGATTTGGGATGACAACCCATTCAGTTCACTTAAATCTAAAACATTTTCTAAAAACCATAGTGTTTACAAAATGCCCAATTGCAAGGAATGTGTGATAAGGTATAAATGCGGCGGAGGCTGCTACATTAAAAAAGACCGGGATTTTCCTGGGAAAATAGACTCTTTCTATCAAGCCTTTTGCAAGCATATAATCCCATTGCACCTTTCTTACATACTTCAAGTCTATGAAAACAGTTTGGCAAATGAAAATAGAGTTGATAAATAAAAATATTTCCACCTTGAGTAACGGAGAGATTGAATTAATCAGGGATATTATTAAAGAGGATAAGGAAGGTTACATCTGGACAATTTCGAATCACTCAGATATTCTTTTTGACAATCAAGCCCTAAAAAGATATCTTGCTAATTCTACTTTGTCAAATTAGGAATAATTTGCATACCGGTCCATGTCAGCCTGCCGCTGGCGATGTCGTTGCCGAATAGCCTGTTTCAATCCGGCAGTGGAATTGAGTTTATTGAGAGTGTTTAGCAAGGATTACTTTGACATCTGAACAGGATAATAGAGGTAACTCATCTTGTTGTTCTATTCGGGTGTGAATAATATAATGAAGTGCCATCATAGTCAGGGCTACATGGTGATACCAAGCCACCCAGAACGTACCTGATATTGATGTAGACCAAGTTGTTCTTTGACATCTTGAAAGGCTCTTTCCACCCAGTATCGTTGCATTTGGCGAAAGAGGGCATTTGGCAATGTGATGGGTTTTTGGGAGTGAAAATAGAGGCTGAATTTTATTTCCGAGCCGTCCAACTCTCTGGAAATAAGGAGGAGGCCAAGGCTTCGGGCTTATCTTCATGATCGACATCCCATACCCAAGCATCCAAAAGTACGGCCTGCCGTTTTAGGGGCCCTTGGTTCCCTTGCGGTAGGTTAGTGTTTGCCATTGATCATCAGTTATGGTATTGATGAGGGTTTGCTAGCAATACCGGCCTTTGATCGCTTTTATACCTGGTTGGGGTACGCCTTCCTTCTTCTTTTATAGGCAGGTATGGCTCCGGGTCACTCAGATAAACACCCAGTCCTTCGCCCACATCCAGGACAAATGGTTTGCTTTGTTGCTGCAAAAAAGCCCGTAATGTGGGAGAATTGCCGTATTTGCATCCTCCAACCCAATCGTAACTTATATTGCCAACTAAATCTTTGATTAACTCAATGGCCAGTTCGGGCTTGGTTCGGTAATGCTGCTCATGCCCAGGTATCTTTGCTTCATTACAACGTTGAGGGTCATTGGTCCATTCTTTAGGCAAATAAAGACGGCCTCCAACTAAACCCACTTTGTCTGCTTTGCACAAGGCTGTAAATACCCCAACCTGACCATTGGAAACCTTGCCGACATTACCAATATACTGCCGGGCGACTCCAACGCTTTTCTTGCCCGATTTCTCCCAGCCGCTTTCATCCAGGATCAAACCGCAGGGCTCTTCTTGGCGCAAAAGAGCAAAACTGGCGGCCATCTGGCGGCATACCTCTCCATCACACCTTGCCAATCCCACGGGGAGTGACTGATAAAGTGTTGAAGGTTTTGATAATCGCTCTCCGGAATCCGCTCCTGCATACGTTCGATATTGCTTTTGCAATCGTGAAACAGACCTTTCAAGTATTCTTCACAGTGGCTCATCTTGTTTTTGGTGCCACACACACAGTAACCCATATAGGCCGAAGCATAGTTCGTTATTTTTTCACTGACGGGTAGGCTCATACGATTGAAAATGGCTAAAATTAAATATTTATTTAATTTGACAAAGTAGAACTAAGGACTTTTGAGGAAGATTATATTTTGTACTTCATAACAATTGAAACTATTTCGGTTGGAATAATTGGTTTGACAAATATTTCAATAGACAAGAAACAGGGGTTTCTAATCCTCGCCCTCAAACAAATCTACATGAAAAAATATTTCAATTTTATTTGGTGGATTACTTTTCTGATTATAATAAAGAAAAAAGGCATCAATTGTATATTTGCAAAAGTAAAATCGAAAAACAAATATGCATTTAAATTGGCAACTAAACTTGGGTTTGGAGAGACTTCAATTAATTCTGGTTCTTTAATTAGAAGCAATCAAAACCCATTGCTTTCGAGGGGGGCATCATTAAATCAGACTGAACTTTTGTTTATTCAAAAAATCACAGGACAACTCTCTGCTACCGATCATGCCTCCTAAACGTCGGCACGGCGGCAGCAGTAACGTTAGTGGCAAGAATAATAAATAATACAGCCCCGTTTTTTAAAAAACTGTAGTGACGAATGGTATCAGACAGAAATTATCTACATACTTAAATCGATATTATTTTATCATAAGATTAAAGACGCCGAGTCAGACGATATTAATGATATTACTTTTGAATATATACAAAGTACAGAGGATAAAATAGAGCCAGTTGCGGGTTTTTGACACGATATAAATAAATGGTTTTCAGCCATTTGACTAATTTTGAGTTCTCAACATTCAAAGATTAAATCAAACAGACTGAAAACCGATACAATTTACAACAAACTGTCAATCAGGCAATTCCAGTTTACTTTAATGAAAATGATTTTAACGAATTTGTCTTACCCACCTTTGGGTTGGGTCTCGTGGACCGAAGTCAAAGTTGCCCTTTTGGAAAGTATTTCACTATATCCTGCACCACACTACTGGACATTTTTGCAAATCGCATGATTTTTTGGGGATAAGATCGTGAAAACGTAGGATAAGAACTCGATAAAGTGAAAGCATTTGGAGGTTAGGATTGCCATCGCTCATAATTTTTGCCTTTGGCAGTATTCACTTCATCGAAGTAATCGCACAAACGAAGCCGTATGACAAAATGTATGTGCTTGTTTTTAGGAACTTAAACCAATTTTGCCGATGTACTCCCGATCAGCCAGTAAAGTCATTCCTTTCAAATCGAACAGCCCCAAGGCCGCCTCAAACATCGCTTTTCGTTCTTCCTGATTAGAGGCGCCGATCTTTTCCAACTGAACCCAATAAATCAGTACGGCCACCGATCCAACCAATACACTGAGCACCAAATAATGAACTTCTACCTCTCCAATCGTCCAACTGGTACCATCCATGACCAATGTCTTAAAACCCAAGCCACGCAAAAACCGAAGATTGTGGCGCATCAGATCATGCAGCAAGTCCAGCCTGTCGGCCCAATCCTGAAAAAACCGGATCAAGCGTTTGTAATGGCTCTGGGGGTTGGGTATCGGCTTTTTCAGCACCCCGCCCACGAAGTCCTTCATCTTGTAAAGATTAACGGTGCGGGCCAGCGGAAGGAGGCAAGTCAAAAGCCAAACATTTTTTACGGCGCCCAAGCCGTAGGAGTCGCTACAGTTCACTAAATTTGCGGAGGTGCGGCGGAAGCATTGATTATCATGTCTTTAGTAAACACGAAGATCGGCTTTCGCCACTTTTCAAAATGTCCAGTAGTGTGTTAATGACCTCACAGAGTACCAGACTTAACTTCATAGCAAGGCTCCTTGATCTCCGCTTTCTCTGGCTGCCAGGTCCAATGTATATTTCCGGCGCGCTTATTATGGTTATTTTGCCTGGGCGCGCATAGCCGTCGTTTTGAAAATGTTAGAGGTCTGTTGCTGAGTTGCTACTCTATTGGATTTGCTTGTTGGAAAATCTTCACCCCAGCAAAATATTCTATTGTCAAAACTAACAACATAAAACAAAAGAAACGTAACCTTCTGCATCACAGCTACCAGTCTCTTGATTCGAGAAGCAATTACAGAGATACAAAGTTGAGCAAAAATATTAGCAGGTTTTACCGCTGAAAAACTTCAACCACGGTGGTTTGTCTTTAGATAGATATTAGATAAACAACCGCAGAGAAGTTAGAGTAATACCTGAAACCGTCACCATGATGTCATGCGCGGTCGACAGATAGATATATCAGGTTGATAACGTTATTGAGATTTTTAAAATTAATTTTGTTGTTATGTATTTAGTATGGATGTGGTCTGTATTTAACTGATTTGAAAAACATACTAATAGATGTTTAATTCATGATAATATAGTAATTTATTGAATGTTTATAATTTTAATTATTAAAAAATTCTTGGACCAGTCAAACCCTGCCAAGAATTTTGTCATGACTGTTTCACCCGGATGAAACGTGCCACAAGGCAAATTATCAGAAAAGCAAGGAGATGATTACGCATACCAGAACCGAATACTTTCGCATTAGTTATTGAAATTTAGGAATCAATATTTGTAAAAACTTAGCCAGCCTGAAATTATCAGATATGCGATTGAGAGTATTGATTGTAGAAGATGGAAGACTCCCCGTCCCAAATTCGTACCTATCCCGCTTTGATGTCATCCTGACAGATTTAGTAACGCCCGGGGCTTTGCGCAGGTAGTGGTATTAGTATTCCGTCCGTCGACAACTACCGACGATTTTGATTTGTTTAGCTGGAGTGCGAGCACTAACGCCCAATGTTAGTTTTTACAACCTATATTGAAGATGCCCGGCTTTGCAATTGGTTGATGTTTGTTTGTCAAGCCACATTCTGCACAAAACCCGGATGTTGCCTTCAGTTTTTCCTTAACGTGGGAAGCATACATTTGGGTCATAAACCAGGCAAGTATACAACAACAAATATAAAGCCAATGGTAAAAGTGTCATTAACAAATGCAGGGAGCCATCGTACGATTGTACTTAACAACTAAAACCAACGCCCTTTTTAATGCAAAAAGCAATAAGCAGAATTGATAATAGGTATTGACAAAAATATTGATTCAGAGCATGCAGGAAACCCATCATCAGCGCCAATACCCACATCCATATAGATTGGAAAAAGTGTGGGAATCCAGGTATTAACATGTACTGTGAAAATCATTGCATCATAGTAGAATATTTTTTTCTATAAAGAACAGGGAATAGTAATAATGACAGGGAGAGGAAGCAATAATATAAGAATAATATTATTGCCTGTCAACAGTCTTTCTCTTTGTGTAGGCAGACATGCTTAGCCGATTGTTGATCTGTGCCCTTGTGGGCTTTAACTAATTGAATATGAAAATAGTCAGCAGGGTATTTTGATTCTGTAGCCAGCTTTTTTAATTTCATTGTCTGGGATGTTTTTAATACCCGCCGCCCGCTTACAGGCGTCGAAGGAAGCAGAGAAGAAAAACCCACCTGTGATAATTCCTATTTGAGTGCTTGTTGAATCATCAACCATTTCAACAAACCACCTACTCAATGATTTATTTGCTTCGGAAGCCGGTTCAGAATTGTGGATAAAAGTATCTATTAAAAGCCAGAGACTAAACATAAAAATGCAGTACACTAGATATATATTCCGGACGTGAGGTAAACATCCCATGCGTTTATCTTTCACAAAATCTTTGGTAATCTGGTCTGGTCAAGCGGTAAAACAGGGTCTTGGCTGAGTAATGTATGTTTTATTGCCGAGCATTTGGGTAATGCCTTCCATTAACTCGTATTGCGTAATGAGTAATGGCATTGTGGGACTATGATTTTCCTGTCCGCAATTAGGCAAAGGCTTGGCGTGTAGATGGTCAATCGGGAAACTGAAGCTGTAATTTTTGTAGCAAAAAAAAATTATCTTCTGTATTTTTTTGTTAACATTTTCATCCAAGTTTCAAGCAAGGAGAAATCAATATAGTGAGTAACTTTTGAAAACTCTCTCGTTTATTCCTTCATTTGTACTCGATCCTCCAAGTTCAATCAACCATTGAACAACAGTATGTAGTGTAAGTCATGCCGTGTTGGAATACCATTATTCTGTTTGTTATTTTACTTTTTTTATCGATGCCTTTATATAACATCTATTCGACTTTTGCACTGAATGAGCAGTATCAGCCGCAATGGCCGCCGTGCGCGCCGGGTTTCCGTGCGTTGGCTTAAGGCTAAGCGATTGGCGGCGGTGGGGTTGTTAGCGTGGTGCACCGTAGTTTCATTGTTTGTGGGGAAATCAGCGGAGGTTTTCGCGGAACGCAATACTACGCCTCCTTACTGGCAACAATTATTGCTTTCCTCTAACCAAATGGCCCTCCGTTTCCGTACGATAGGTGCCGGTCACAGTAACCTCGTTCACGCCAATAGTTCCTCGCATTTCGCAAGTATTTCATCACTTGAAAATGCTCCGGTTGATAAACCTGGGTCCCATTGATGGCTCATTGCTTCGTTAAAGTCATACCACTTTTCGAGGGAACTCTACATCATCAGCACTGCTGTTCCCTCTGCGGGTCCATACTGCTGTCCAGCCTTCTTCTTGTTCTTCCCATCGCACGCCTTCCAAACCACAGTTTACTTCATCAGACATCTTATCTTTGCACTCTTGAAAGTTGTAAATAGTCACTTACAACGATAGGGTTCCTGTTACACTGGTTCCATCCGGAACCTATCCTGCCCTCGCATTTCGCTAAGGCAAGCATCACTCGCATGAGGTGCGGCACCTGTTACTAAGTTCTCACCACACATCATCTGTACTACAGTTGAAACATATTTACTTTAGTATTTATATTTCAAGGTTAATAAAACCGGTAAGGTCCAGATGAAGTATGGTTCAGCCTTCTCGGGTCGCCATCCCATGGCATTCCCAAGCCACAAGGGCTACTTCCGGCACCGCTTAGCGAACCAGGATTTTCCATTCGGGGCCTGTAGGGCGTCGACGTTGCAAAACTACCCCTTCACCATTGTTGGCTACAATACATTGTAGCATAAGTTTTATCGTGCTCCAAAGGGAATTGCATACACTGTTAAAAGCTTTGTGAACATCCTTAATGCCAACAGTGAATACAGCGTTAGAGAATTTGAGATATCTGTTAAGACTATGCGTGACTTGGGAGAGAGAAAAGATTTAGCATAGATAGAAGAAAGACTGATATGTTGTTTGCATCCAGGTGCTTGTGCAAAAGAAAACACCACTGTAAAAAGATAACAAACACGTTAATTAAAAATCCGCATTACAGAGTGTTTGCAATACAGGTGAAACCGGTACCCATTCATAAAGTTATTTATTTTGTTGTTTCGTATTTAATTGAGCTAACGCGGAGACTGATAAAAAAAGTTCCTTCCCTCACGTCCGGTGGATCGTATAGCGTTTTGAGGCCACGAAGGTTTCCCCTAACACGATCAAAAATTCCTTGGCCGCTTTCTCGTGCCTACGCCCGCTCCAGTGCGCCACAGGGCGTTTTTTGTAATTACGGGCGTGTTGATTTGCCTGATCACGCCGTTTTTTGGCCGCGCCCGGTAGCGCGGCATCGGGTGCGATCCAGTTGGCCGAGGTATTCCGCGAACCGGGCCCTCGTGGTAATCCAGGCGTTTGTGTGATTTATCCTCGGAAATGCTGAGCTTTTCTTGCTGTTCTCGGCTCGCATTTTCGCACCGCTGATAGCCACGAGTTCTTTTGTCAAAGAGTTCGCGTCAATGAAAGTTACTTGGATGAATATTTAGAAATGTGGTTTTAAGCGCCTTGCCATGCATGGGTCGATCGAGTTAAAAAGTCACCGATTGTATGGTGGGAGGGTTTTTTGCAAGTGACCGTCAGCCAACTTGTCCCGGGTACTTTAGCCCGGATCAGTTCGATACCGTGCCCGCATTCCAACTCCAGCCGCCAGCAGAAGAACGCACGCGGTTCAGATAGCCGGAGACATGTAAATTTTCAACGCAAGTGGAGGGAGGCGGCGGGGTACTGCGTGGGGTGCGCAGCACGGACGTGGGTGACCCCCGATTTGGGCCTCGGGGTCCAGGTCGTTTGCGTTTACCAAGGCGTCCACGACGCGTACCATATTGTCCGGGGCGATCGTTATTTCGTCCAATGGAGTGGCAAGAGGCTGAATTATTATAGGTTTTGTCTGGTTCGGTGACGTATGAGATGCTTGAGGGTGAGGAGCAAGGCGGCGATTGGGTCGCAGATCATCATCGCGGATGGCAAACAAAGAGGGCTTTTTTCACAATCTGACGTATATCTGCTGACGAAGCCAGCCAGCTTAGCTTGTATTGCGAGAAGCAGCAGAATTCGCAGTGTATTATTCAAGAAGCTTGCGCAACTTGGACAGTCCGTCTGCTCCGTCAGACAAAATTGAATACATAGCCTTCTTCTTGTTAGGGTTCTTCACATCAGCCGGTTTGTCAATGGTTTGATAATTTTATGCTCTGTAATTCATACCTGTCACAAAAGCAATATCATCCATGAGTCAATTTCCCGAACGGAGATTATGGGCTTTACCAATAATTTCGGAATGAAGGAAAGTGCTTACAGGTAGAAAAGTCATCAGGCACCAGTGATCTGATATATGGATTGGTCTAACTGTTCTTCACTCATTTTGGAGAGTTCGAGCAGTTTCAATCGATGCTTTTAAGTTTCCCCGCGCATTTAAATGTATCATCAGGTATGAAATCTGAGAACTCACGCGAGTTCATAATCAGGCGCTGATTTATCTTCCTTCTGGTGTTTAGGACGGCGCTGAAGGCGATGTTGGTAGTTGAACGACGAATTTAACCCCGGTAAAAAGCGATGTTTATTTTTCATTCTAATTATTGCTTATTAGTTTCTAGGCCAATTTGTCCACGTCTTCTCCTGCCTGGCCTGTGCTGTCTCCCGTGGCCTCTTTGTAGCCAAGTAGTTGGATGTGACGTGCTGCATCCCTTCCAGGTCAAATTGACGCCGGAAGCGTCATTACCATTTGACTATCAACTCTCTGAATTGTCATTTTTAGTGCATTTCAATGCAAATATAAGTGTTTTTCAGGACAATTAAATGCGGAATATCCCCACCGGTGCTCCTTAAATTAAAACCGCCGTTTTTTATTGTGCCCGATAAACGCTCGGTTTCTCTTTTATCTGGTCACAGCGATCAATAAGTTTTCCGGTTCCCCGCGTAGGGGAAATTATCAGAAACGGGAGAACATTTGGATGTGCGAACGTGCCGACGCAGAGGAAGCATTTTCGCACATCCGTTGTTCCTCGTTTTTTACTGATTTCGAGTCTTTTTACATTCCCTCGAGGATTATGCCCATGTTTTTCCCGATAAGCGTCGATGTGGTCATCTTCAATTTGACGAGCCTTGGCTTTTCCTATGATTCCCCGAATCAATATCTCGGCAAAGTATCGTATCCATCCAACGGCCCTGTTCAGATAATCGACTTGTTCGCGCATCCTTTGGGAATAGCCGTCTCCGCCTATGGGCTTATCGCTGATGCCATATTTGAATATGTCGCTTTTCTCCTTGTCGTGGATAGCGTAAGAGATGGTGCTCCTTATCGTTTTTTCTTGAATTGCCGTGAAATCCATGCTTACGGTTTTTGGTCATTCTATTTCTTCTGTCCAACCTGCTTGATTATTGTACGTTTCAATCGGATATGCCGGTGTATAATCATATTGCTTTCCCGTTTTTCGTTCGTATGCCTCCGATGGGATATACAGCAATTCTTCGAAGGTAAGATCTTTGGGCATTTGAGTAGGATCATACAATACTTTCTCGTACATATCTTTTCCGTTAGCAACTCACACAACAACGAGCGTACAAAAAATTATCAACGGAAAAATAACGGTTAAGCGACCAGGAATCTTCCCAATATACATAGCGTATTTCCGGCTATCAAGCGCGTATAATTTCCCGGATAACAGATCGGCAAACTCGAAGATATGCCGAACAGGACCAGATGTAAGCTGGGCTTTTGCTGGCTCAACGACGGCTTCGTCGTCTCCCGTTTACTCAATCAAGCAGTGAAATGATTTCCCAGAAATACGCCTCGCTCAAAGGCGCTTTATTTCTGTCTTGATGTAATTCTACACTTATTTCTGTTTCTCAGGATATTTTCTTTCAAGTCTCGAATGACGGACTCATTTAGAGCGCGAGCATACCTTTATTTCTGTTGTCATAATATTGCGTTTAGTGTGTTTTAGTTCACCGCTAACGGCTGCATGGACTACGTGGCGACGTTTGAAGCCATGGAGACCATGCATTGTTAGCACCATTCTATTATTTTCGACGTTGTGAGTGTTGGAACCCGCTGAAAATCAGTATTCCTAGATGTTATAGCCGGTTGCCGCCGATCTCGAAGCGGAATTGTTGAAGGCAAATGCCCGTACTTTATTTCTGTCTTACTTATTAGAATTGATCCATGCGACAGGCTTTATGCCTTCCTCAGATGTCATTTTTGTGCCCGGTAAAAGCCGTCACACAACTTTTCGATCAGTTGATCTAATTGTACATTGTTTTCTTCGACCCATTGTTTGATGTCATCTTGCAAAGTTATCCTGACTTCGGTTTTAGATTTAGGTTGCAGTATCAACTCTGACCCAGTCGCCTTCAAAGTCTTGATCATAGGCAACATCATCATCGTCGTAGTAGATCGCAGATTCGGGGTACTACTATCCCTGCTTTGGACAGTTTCATAACGTCCAATGCTTCTATTTTATCCGATCAAAGTCGATCGAACAGCCGCTTACCGATTCCCCGCCTCCTAATTTTCTTAGGGCTTCTGAAACTGATATTTTATGTTTCGTCATCTTCTTTGCCTTTTAGTTTGTTAGACAGGTAGGCTCGTCTCTCGTCCTGACTTACCCTCCCCTTGCCGAAATGATCCGTATCAACAGGTCCTTGTGGTGTAAATTACGCTTATAATCGCCTGAAACTGCCTTTCCAATGGTTAAATATCTGGTTTCGCCCTGTTTTTCTGACGCATACTCAAGCCTATCCCTGTCATTAAAAGGTCGGTCGCATCTTCAAAAGCAATTTTGTGCTTTGCTGATTGACTTGTTTTTATTCTCATCCCAGTCGAAATTAGGCATGTTTTTGGTTCAAATTTAGGCGATTTTGGAAAAGTGATGTACTTTCTGATGTCGCCCTCGGTTATATTGCCTCTTTGGCGCTAACGTTTGCTTCCTTGCATACTGCCGCGTTTAGCGAAGGGTTGGCATGAAGCCATAGTTCAAGCGATTTATTAATTTTCTAGGTTGCTGGCGATTTTTTGAACTTCTGCAATCGAAAGTCCAGTAATTTCAGAGACAACCTCAATTGTTAAACCTTTCTGCAGGGCATTCTCAGCAATTTCTTCTTCTCTACTTTTTACTGCCGATGTGATTTCCAGTTTCACAGTCTCCACAAAACTAGCGTCACTTCGCTGCCCTTCCATATATCGGTCGTATTCCTTTCGGTCAGCGGGTCTAATTTCAAAATATCGAGTTTTGGCTGGCAGACTTCAAACCTTTTGCAGTAAACTCGTCTTTGATTTCCGCCGTTTTCAGGAAGTATATCCATTCGTCCAAAGTATCCTTGGCAACTTCGTTGAACCGATTGGTTTTATCACATAATACTCTGGGTACAGGTCTGATACTGAGGTCTTTTTGAAAAGTTCTTTCTGCTTTTCCGATAGTTCCAGTTCGTGGTTGCTGTGGATGCCCACAAAGTGGTTGTACCGTGATACACATAGTCGTTCTCCTTGACCAAGGTCAAAGTAAACTATATTCACGGAGTACACTTTTTGACTTGGGAATACGGCTGCCCTTCGGCAATATGCCCACGACAACTTTGGCTGTGCCATAGAGCATCCGCTGGAAGTAGTCAGCCTCGCGGGTATTCTGGATTTCGACGATGACCAACTCGCCCTTTTTATTTTCCACGAGTATGTCTACCCGATTGAACTTGTCGTCCTCGGTTTCTTTATTCCCTTCACTTTCAAGGATTTGTTTTATCTTGAAATCTTCATGGAGCAACTCGGAAAGGAAGCCTTCTAGGATGTCGTAGTTGGCCTTGTTCCGAAGCAGCCCTTCATTGCCCAATCAAATCGAACTAATTTCTTTGCCATTTTCAAAAAATTTAAAGTACGAAAGCCTTCGGGTTGAGTCAAAGGCTTTCGTCGCTTCTGTGGCTACTTGTTGTCGCTTGCTTTGATTGACTTTATCACCAAAGCCGCAAGGAGAGCGATGAAAGACCAAGCCTGCTCCCGCAGCAAACATTGGAAATAATTCAAATTTTCCCCTCTCGGGCAGTACAATATACAGGATTCCCGCTAATAAAAGTAAGCCGACCGTCAGCCGAGTAAGAAATTTTTATCGAATTCATAAAATGGAATTTGCCTACGTTAACGCTTTCGGCGTTTTCGCCCTACTTCTTTTTGGCAGTTTCGGGTTCTCCTGCCGTTGGGCTTTCCATTATTTTTTGCTCTATGATATCGCTCCCAACTGCGGCGTCGCCGCACAGGTGAATGACTATGAACAATTGCCGGCGACGCGACGTTAGTGGCCGTCAAGTTCGGAAAATGGATAACATAAAGGATTGCGGTAATCTTCGATTGACGAAGTGCTTTTGCCATTTTCGAACGGTTTTCAAAAAATGACTTCAAAGGCCTCGACCTGAAATGCCTCGCTTCCCGCCCGACTGCCCCGGCCCGCCGATATTTTTTATCGACGCTGGAGGTTTTTCCCCCGCTTTAAACTGTGTCGCAATACGCAAAATTTTAAAAATCGTTTGCAGCGTTGCATTCCACGAATGCTGCAAAGCCGAAAAAGCATTTGCTTCTGTGAGCAAGACTCCCGCGCCAATGCTTTCTGCCTTGCCAAATGCCGAAAGCATTTGTTCGCTTGCAAACGATTTTAAGACTTTCCAGGGCGTATTGCTGCCGATTTAAAAATATCGGCGGGCCGGGGCATGCGACGCATTTTGGGGTTTAACCTATTGATGCTCAACATTTTTGAAAATGATTGCCACTAACGTTACGCTTCCCAAATATGCGACGTTTAGGAAGCATTTTCGGGAAGCGATTGTTAGGGCATGTCATTCTAGTTCATTTTCAACTCTTCGTTCAATCAACCATTCATTGAGTTCACGCAACTCATATTCATCTTCTTTTTTACACTATAGGAGTGAACATTTTGATTTCGGATTCTTTCTAACTTTTGCATCCAACCAGTTTTTGCATCCTTCCCTCCACTAATTTTTTCTTCTCCCGGCTTAGTATAATGCTTTTCAAATAATTCACTCCAGTTGCGCCCATATGTTGCAATTTTTCATAATCGATAATATTCAAACAATCCCATGGATCAACTTCTTCGATTTAGTTTTTGCCTCATAATTTTTATCTGCTGCATGCATTATGATTCATCATAAACATTTTTTGGGAGACCTGACTTGAACCAAGTATCACCATATAGGTCTTTTAGTCTTTTGAAATCCTCTTTCATATAGGTTTCTATTTCCCTAATCATTTTAAAAGACTCTTCATTAAACGCTTTGGCTTCGTCATTCCAATATTTTGTAAGCCCCTTAGGATTAAAATCTGGTCTTACTTCATTTATAGCCTTTTGAAGAGTCCTCCAGTATCTTGCTCTACCTCCAGTCCCGTAACTTTTTCTTAATTCAATTTTTTGTTCAGGTTTAAGTCCTTAAGAAAATCAATTAATGGATCTAAATAAAAGAAATCTCCTTAATGAGGATCTCTGTTTTATCACCTTTTGGATTTATTTTCGCGCTGCTTTAGATGATCAATTATATCATTAAAGATTCTTATTAAGTTTTCAATCCCTGCATTAATTGTTAAAATCCATCATCTATCTCCCCTTTAGCCCACTCATTAGGTAAAGCATTTTTAATATATTCAAAAGAATATTTTAAAAAGGGGAAACAATGTCATAAGCATTTGTCATTGTCCCCTTTATAAAAGGAACCATCTTCTTTAATCGCATTTTTTGTAAACTGTCCAAAAAAATTGCTTCGATCTAACCCAATACGAATAGTATCAATTGTGATACATCGTTTTACTGTTTTAGGATTTTCACCAACAATAATTCTATCAAAAAGCGGTGAAGATTTGTCCTCTCCTAGTTCTTGTGCTATTGTAAGTTTTAGGGCCTTGATTCTGTCATTAAGATTCTCAGAATTCCATAACAAATCAGAATTTAGTGTATTTCTAAGATTTTTTGGTACGGCTTTCTGATTCTCATTAATTTGCATAAATAACCTAACTTGTTCCTTACGTTCAAGGTTAATAAATGCGACTACCGGAATCGAGTTGGTATTTCGGTATTCTGAATTTGCATAACCATATAGTCTGTGTTGACCATCTATAATAAATGCAGAACGATACCGTCTAGGCAAATAAAAAATGCCAACTCTTGAAATAGCATCATCAACCTGTGTGTTTGCCTTTTCAAATCTAGGCTTCTTACCCTCTGTTGCAATATTAATGATTATTGAATTTGGAAAAAAGCCCCCATCTTCTACAAACTCCTGTACTGAATTTAATCTTGAACGTTTGATAAGTCGTTGATAGGTTGGCATTAATTTTTTGTTGGCCTTATTCCTATGCAAGACATAACCTATTTTTAAAAGCTTTTCGGGCTCTATTGAAAATGAGTAATATGTATGGCCTCCCATTTTTCCCTCTATTGCGGGAATCTTATTTTGCATTTCAGGGATTTCCTGCCCTGAAAATAAATTTCCAAGTAGTTGATACCTTGCAGAAACACCTAAGTGGTTAGTCAAATCTTGATAATATTGAATTGTTTCTTCATCAAAATGTAATATTCCGAAATTTTCTAGTCGTTGTATATCAGGTTCTGAGAGATAATAGTTATTAGTCGCAAGTATAAATTTTACTTTATGCTTATGCTCAGGAAAAAGGAATTTAATCGCCTTATGAATCCTCCCTTTTCCCTCCGATAGCCTCTATGACTTCCTTAAAGTTCCCCTTCTTAGGTTCTCCTTCACAAGATTTACACTCAATAAAAATCATGGTTTCAGAATCAGCAGCATAAACATCTATTTGTTGTGTTAATTTGAAATCATCAGAGTAAGGCATTTTGAAATTTCTGTCCTTATTTAAATAGTTGAAGCCAAGGTTTGCAAAGGTTGTCCAAACCTCATCCTCAAAAGACATATCAACCGCTTTAATTTTTTTAATCCGAACCTTGGCTTTAAACTCTTTATCAACTTCCCAACCTTCTTCTTTATATCTGTCAATAGATTCCGGAAGTACACTTTCATAAATGAAAGGGTTCCTTCTCTTTTGAATTAAAGCCTTAATGTTTTTTTGGGCTACTATTGATCCCCAAAACTTTGCTTTTTGTTCTTCCGTCATATTTTGATTGTATTAGTAAAGATAAATTCTTCAATGTGCCCTCTTTGAGCACTTAGTCCACCAATTAGATTAGCCCTACTTTTTTTTAGGACAGAATCACCTTTTGAAAAAATTTCTTCAATTTCTGGATGTGCTGCATTTGTAAGAATGTAATAGGCTCCTCTATTTTTTACTTCATCAATCAATCGACTTAATCGATTCTGATCTTCTAATGAAAAAATCTTTTGATTGTATTTAATAAAACCATTATGGTTATGAGAAACAGTATAAGGTGGATCTAAAAAGACAAGATCATTTTCTTTAATATTTTCTAGAATAATTGAAAATCTGATATTGCTAATTCTGTATTAATTAATCGGTTACTGACTATTCAAGCTTTTCAGGTTCAAAAATACTTTTCTGCGAAACCCATAGGGTACATTATATTTCCCTTTAAGATTTACTCGAAATATTCCATTAAATGAGGTTTGATTCAAATAAATAAATCTTGCTGCTTTCTCTACCGGATCCTGAGGTATTTGTGATCTTATGTAATAGTAATATTCTTCTGAATTTGTGTGAATTTTCAAGTATTCTATAATCTCCTCTGGATGGTCTCTTAGAGTCGAATAGGTTTCAATCAATTTCTCTATTCAAGTCAGACAAATATGCCTTTTCAGGATTCAAAGCTAAAAAAACCGAGGCTCCACCAAGAAAAGGTTCATGATAAGCCTTGAATCCGTTCTTAGGTAAGAAAAGATTAAGATGCTTCAAAAGCCAGCTTTTACCCCCAGCCCATCTTAAAAATGGTTTTGCTATGTCAGTCGTTTCTTTCAAAACTTTTTTGTTTATTATTTATGTAGATTTTTTATTCTAATATGCCCCCAACGTGGGCACTACCGACGTAGCCGCGCTTAGTCGGCTATGACAGGTAGTGCAAAGTTCGCTGTGTGTTTTTATTTATCAAGTAAGGTGCGTAGGGTAAACATCTCGTCGGTTGTAATGAAGTTGGTATAACCTTTTCCAGCCAGCTTCTTCATTAATTCTTTGCCGCCTGTCCATAATTTTATACCTTGAAATTCAGCAAGTACCAGTGCCACAAAGGTTATATCGTCCTTAACGCAATAAATCTACTCTATTCAGCCGATATCGAAAGGAAACCCTTGTTATTTGATGCTGTTATCATAGGGAGTTTTTTTCTCACAGGCTGACAGGGTGTAAATGCCTTAACAGGCTATCCTTTTAAGGGAACTATTATTGTTTTGCCCTTTTCAACAAGTATTTGTCCTGATAATTTTGAAAACTAGTCATTTTGCCACTAGGAACAGAAACAATAGCTGCATAATCTCCCGAATATGAATATACACCCGGTTGTAGGTTATAAAAACATTTTTCTTCTTGAGGCAAAATTGTAGCATAAGATTTATATACACCGTCAGTGTATTTGAACAACTTGAATTCAATTTTATGGTGGCCATCTTGTTGTATCTTGGGAAGATTATTTCTAAAGCAAACATGTCCGAACTCTCCTACGGGGTCAGTTTGTGAAGTTTCCTTTGATCTGCCTCCGTCATTGGCGGGCTGTTGACTATTACAATCCAGTCTAAAATCTTTATTTATCACATTTCCAAGGGGTAAGTCAACAATCTCTGTTTTTTTACATTCACCCTTTTTTACTTCGATTTTGACTTGACTAGAACGAAATTCAGGGTTCGGTATAATAGACACAGCATAATTACCTGAGGCATCTGTCTTTACGGTACTAATCTGATCAGCAATTTTTACTTCGACCAATGCATCTTTTACATCCCGACCTTCGCCATCGGTTACTTCACCCGTCACAAGTATTTTTTTATCATCTATTTTGCTTACCGGGATCCGAAAAATATTAGTTTTTTCGTCTGTAGAGACATTCACCCGGCTTGTTTCAAATTGATAGCCTTCCTTCATAATGAAATATTCAATCTCACCAACTGGAACATTATTGAAGGTGACTTTACCATCAGCCAATGTCGGTTGGGTTGCGGCTGTTTGCCTAACCGTTACCAAGGCGCCAGCCATTCCCTTGTGGGTATCAAAGTCCTCTACAATAAAAATGACTTTACAAGAGTAGTCTGAGAAATGCTTTTTGACGAAATGACAAGCATACAAAGAAATAAAAGGGCAATTCGCATTTTATTAAATTTAATGTTATTTTCGTGGAAAAAGGTAGGTTTCATTATTTCGCTTTTCAAAAGGAGGGCTTGAATACCCTGCTTTAAAAAGACTTACAAGCATATCTTTGTTTCCCGGATCGTGTTCAAGTAAAATAATGAACCTACCGGCTGCATCCGTTAGGCCTTCTTTGGAATCGCAGATGACCTTCACGTTATCCACAGGTTGGCCCTGTTCATCTACAACCAATCCTGTAAATGGAAATGAAGCATTAGAAACTGAAGTGGTTCTGTCATTCGGTTTCCTTACTGGATGCGGTGTTTGGGGGTTGGGGCTTGGGGCCTGAACCGTATCCGTAATAGTAATATCATCTTTTATTTTATGCCCTGTGGGGTCTATTCGGAGAAAATACAGAATGACTGCCGTTAGTACCGTAACGGCAACAGGGATGAGGATTTTTGGCAATATGCCTTCTTTTTCTTCCTTCATTCTTTTCTATTTGTCATTTCCGGTTACAGCGAACGTTACGCTTCCCGAATGTGCGACGTTTAGGAGCAATTTTCGGGAAGCGATTGTTCGCTGTGTCTTATTCATCGTCAGGAGGGAGAACTCCTCCTGTGAAATCCACAATAGCCTTTCTTGTTTCAGTTGTTAGCTTTAGATGGTCATATTTTTCAACTTGCTCGGCCTCATCCACTTTAAAATTTTTATTTGTTGGAGCGTAATCAGGCCAAATAAGAGCTAAATCGCATCCCTCCTTTTTAAGAAGTTCAAGTCTTTTTAATGTTGTATCATTTCCTATTAATTCCGGCCATGGTTTTCCCCATCTGTTTAATGCTGAATCAAATTCCCCTAAGAAAGGTTTTGGATTATGATTAAATAGATTTTCGCTTTCAATTTGAGGCGGGTCACCCAAACCAAACATATGCTTCCCATAATAATGGAATTGGGGTAAACTCCCGCTAGAGAAAGTTGGTAGGTTTGACGGTGGGCCTATAGGCTGAAAGTCAATATCTTTAAAAAAGCGGTGCCCAACTGTTGACTTAAAACTATAGGAATTAATAAGATTAATAGCTTCCGTTAAAAATTCATTCATTTTAAATACTTCAACCTCTGGATTTCGTGCGATTCCTACAAAGGATTCCTCAACACCTGGGAAGTTCTTAAGGTCAGGTTTAGCCTCGGATAAAGGACCAAATCCTGAACAATTCCAATATGGTTCATTAATAACCTCCCAAGCATAAATTACGTTCCTATATTTTCTCGAAATATCAAGTAATTTTTTTAAGGTTCCATCAAGGAATTTCTTACGCTCGTTAGTATCATTAAAACAATCGGATCGACCCCCAGCATATAAATTATCTTTGAAATGCGTTTTCCCTCCCCAATTATAATCAATAAAAGATGGAATTATTTGCATTTCCATTTCGTGAAATTTTTTCAATAATAATTCAAAATGATAAGAAAATCGCTTATCCATTTCTATAGGAGGGCTATATCTATAATTGTAATATATTAATTTATTGGGCGAAGGAACAAAACTTCGTCTAATTGGACCTAAACCACCAATAAAGTTCCAACCATTGGCAAGTAAAAAACGCACTATTGTGATTTTCATCTTTCTCAAATTTCTCAAATTCCTGTCAAGATGATTAAACAACGGAGGCAAGGGAATCTTCTTTAAATTCCCAGTTTCAGCAAGTTTTCTTTCTTCAAGCCATTGTTTGTGAGATACATTTGGGTTAGGCCCTATGTCATATCCATAGAGATTATATGAAAACGGATAGTTAAATCCTACTTGCATTTCCTAGTTCGTGTTATTATAGTTGACGCCCAGTTTTTGGATCATACTTCACCTCAATCGGAACAACTTGGTCAGTAGGAAGTATCTCAATCCACTGGTCATAAACCTCAAAAGGCTCACTAGTAATGGCCCGAAAACCATCTTTCAAAGGATAAAAGCCATGCTCGTACACCTTATCTATTGGCGTTGCATTTACTTTATTGTCGTCATTGATTTCTTCCTTTGGATATTTATCCACTTTTAAGGATTGGCTATGCTTGAGTTCAACTTCGGCGCACAGATATTTAATAGCATCGCTAATAGTTACTTGTCAATACCCAATGCAGCCTTGATTTTATCAATCTCATCTTGGGAGCCATGATAAAGAGCATCTAAGCCGTCAGTACCTTCTACGCCAACTTGTTGTAGCCAATTGATTGCTTCCAGTTCTTTTCCCGGACGAATAGGGATAACCGCTTTTACCCATGGTGCATTTAAGAAAGCATTCCTAAGGTCATCACCATCTAATTGTAACAACCACCCCAAAGAACTCCCCATTTTGGCATATTTTGAGTTTTCTGTGATGTAATAATTGGCAGGGCGAAGGTTTTGGTCAGACCAACCAGTTAAATTTTCGCCTGTTAAATTTATGTTTATTCGGCTATGAATCCGAGGTTTCCACCATTCAGGCGCAACGAAATAAAGCATTTTATCAATATCGAATATCGAATTAATTAATGCAGATAAAACATGTCGGTTACGGTTATTCTCTTTACTTTCAGGCAATTTGTATAACGCCTCAGACATAAGGTCGCTAATAAGGTTTCGATACACAATTATTCTTTCTTCCTCCTTAGGTCTTCATACTTTCTAGTATTTATATTGCTGGCAAATTCGATCCTTTCTTTCGCAGCTTTGACAAATGCTTCTTTAGATTTTCTCTGGTTTTCTGCGTTAGCTGCTTTGCCTGCTTCAAATGTTGCTTTGTTCGCCTTTGCAATGTCCTCCTTTTTATCTTTAGTTGGGGTATATTCTAAAGCCCCTCCAAGCACAAAGTCTACTCGATCCTTATGATTCAATGAATCCTCTCTTAAATCTTTGAAAAGAAGAAGTTGAGTTTTATTATTTGAAAGTTGCCCCACAAACCTGTCCCATACCCCTTTAAAATTAGCTCCTGTTGCAGATACCTGAACAAGGGGTATAAAATCACCATCATTGCCAATTGGTTCAAATCCATCCGGGGCTGGGGGTAGTGTCATTAGGCCCAGTGGGGCCAAAATTTTCGTCATCCACGTGTCAGGAAAATCCCATACCGCGTTACATGTTATCGGGATCATCTGGTTAGGAGGAATGGGTATTTGAGTTTGATCAGGCACTGTTACTAAATCTGCAGGTTTAGCAATGTGAACTAAATTCGCCAAACTCAGTTCTCTACCCGGTTCATTAACAAAAGTTTCCCAACACAGGTAAGTGCCTATATCCTGTACCTGCACCCCAACTTGGCGCATTTTGCGCCTAAATTCATAATTTATTAGTTCATTAGTGGTGTTGTTGAGCAGAAAACGTTTACTTGAAGTATCAGTAATTTCGGTAATTGTCTTGAATGTCGATTTGTAATTTTGCCTTATTTCGGTAGATAATTTTTCGGACTGCTGACGCATTCTTTTGTGTGTGTGTTCTCTTGCGGTCTGCTGAGTATTGTCTAAATTTAAACTTGCAGTTGCTGACGCATTTCCTGTACCCCATGATTGATTGACCGTTGCAGATGCCCCTAATTTTACATCAGATTTATTCTCTTGTTTAATCGCATCTGAAATATCATCTTGATTTGTGTTGCTTTTTTCGGTTTTTACTACGCTTTCGTTTGAAATTTCAATTATTTTTTCGGTATATTCCCTTCGAGTACTCACCTCAATTAATTCCACGGTTGAGCCGGGGCTTAGCCAGACGTGGCTAACCGGCGTTCCTAAAAAAGTATCCAACTCGAAAAAATATTGCCTAAATAAATGCACAACGCCTAACGGTGATAAACTAACATTTTTTATATCATTTTTGGGATCAAAGGTCAAAAAAGGATCATCGTCGCTTAACAAATCAGAAATCTGTTTATTAGTATTTAATATGTCTATTGTTGTTTTTTGATAAAAAATTGTTTCTAAATTAGAATACATCTTATTCTTTATCATATTTAATAGAGTACCAGCCAATATTGATTCTTCGTTTATTGATTGACGAATAGACATTATCAGTTGATCTAATTTTTCAGGTGCTGTCGTAACATTATTTAGATAATCGCTACCAGATTTTAATTTTTGACATTCTTGGTTATATATATATTCATAGTGCCTTTCAACAGTGTTTAAAATGCTTTCTAAGTTTCGATCATTAGTATCGTTTAATTTACCCATTAGATTATCCCATTCTTTTTTTGTTGGGAATCTATCTATGGGTAGGTTTTTGGAGATGTTTTGCATTACTATGCTACTGTAATCCTTAACTAATTCAACAGACGGTCGCAAAGTTCCAGCCTCAATTCCTATATCTATATGGCATTCCCATAGATCCCCAGTCCTGGGGCTAAAATCTGTGATAACTTCTTTAAAGTTCCTAGCAGCAATTTGGAGTAAAATATTTTGTTTGTCAAACAGACTTCGTTTTAATCGAGAGACGATTCTGTTCGATTTCCAACCGATCATAGGTTGGTAAACTCCAAATATTTCACTGGAGTAGGGCAAAATGCCTTTATACTGGTCAAAGTTTAGTTTGTCTTTCATGTATTATTATTTTTATGTTGTTACAGCGAACGTGGGCGTGACTGTCAAGCCGCTACGTTTAGTAAGCGGTTGACAGCCACGCAGAGTTATGGGTTGACTTTACTTTTTTCTGTGCTTTCTAAATTAGACAACGCCCTCTTTAGTAGTTCTCTATATTCTGAGTTAATGTAATAATCTTCCTTCCTTTCACCAAGTCCTCCTCCCGTCTCAAACGAAATAAGTTGTCTTAGGTGTGGATTATACTTATTGGTTAAAAAGTGAGATATGCCACTTAGGTATCTTCCTGCCTGACCAATATCTTTTCCAATTCCTCTTTGAAGAAGCAATGTCTTGATTTCTTCTCTGTCAAATGACTTATCCTCACTTAGAAGAATTTCAAAAAAGGTAATTAACCTGGGTGTTAAATCCGTTTGCCTTCGCAAGGTTTAAATTATCTTTTCCTCCAATTCGGATTGCTCTAAATTGCTTTTCTCTAATGAAAAGGTACTTCTAATACTTTGTTTTGTTCTTTGTCTTTTTTTCTTTCCGAATAATGTAATCTTTGGCTTCAGGTAACGGGATAATAATTTCAGGAGATGAGCCAGTTGCGGGTTTTCTCAGTGAACATGTCGTAGGTTAATCAGGGTGAATGCGAGGAGGTTAAATCCTAGAAAGAGGTGCTGATACCATTCATATTGGACTAATACTCGCCTGAATTTATCCTGCCAAGCAAAAGTTCTTTCACATTTATATCGTTGGCTATAGAGTTCTTTGTCAAAGAATCGCTTTCGCCCCCGTTTTGGATTCTTGCGGTTTCGCGAGTTTTCCTTGATGTTCGGTTTCAATCCTGCATTCCAAATGATTTTTCGGTTTTGCGGCTGTCAAACCCGGGATCAAGATTCAAGGGCGTTCCTTAGGAATTACTCAGGTTGCTGCGCTCACAGGTTGTTTTCAAATCATTCAAAGAATCCGGCAGTTGCACCATATCTGATTGATTTACAGTCGCTATGGTCATTGGGGCGAGCACGTTTCCGACGTTGTCCTGCAAGGAAACTATTTTGTTCCCTTTTTGATGTTTGTGACCACAATAGCCTTTCAAATCGCCTCCCTTGACACTTATGGTATTGCTCCCATCGCCGTGAAGAATACTCAGGTCCAAATGGCCACGTTCCTTGAGCAAGTTGACACTTTGATAGAACAAGGCCGCAATAGAGCCGTGTTCAACCCACTGCTTCCACTTCATCCAAATGCGACAATAGTGGATTTCTGGCTTGCCGTCTGGCCCTTTCTCAATTGGCAACATCTTCCACTGCTCCCCAGTATAAAGTATGTGCAGGATATAGTGAAATACTTTCCAAAAGGGCAACTTTGACTTCGGTCCACGAGACCCAACCCAAAGGTGGGGTAAGACAAATTCGTTAAAATCATTTTCATTAAAGTAAACTGGAATTGCCTGATTGACAGTTTGTTGTAAATTTGTCATCGGTTTTCAGTCTGTTTGATTTAATCTTGAATGTTGAGAACTCAAAATTAGTCAAATGGCTGAAAACCATTTAGTCCCACGACCTCGGAGAGGTCGAATATTCGTGGCATTTGTTCGGATTCTACCAATATTCGACCTCTCCGAGGTCGTGGAAATCGCGCGAATGGAATGATTGCTACCAATGTTAGACCTCTTCGAGGTCGCCCGCAGTTTTGATGCGCCTGCCCTGGATTGAAAATCGCTTTTGTGAAAAAGAATGAGACTGGAATTTATTTTTTGCAGGGTTACGTGTTAGTCTAACCTTATCAAAAATGCCGAAAACATAGAAATGGGTTAAAATTCTTCACGAACTATTGCAATGTCAACTTCAATGAAGTCTTCGATTTTAGATCGTGCTTCTGATTCGTCAGTTGATAAATACGTGGCAAATAATTTGAAAATATCACCGGCTAAAAGATTGGCACAATAGGATGTGTATTTTATGGCTTGCCATTCAACTTCTGTCCCAGAATCATCTCTTTTCAGTTCTATTATTACAAGGTTTGCTTTTTTATCAACAGCAAGTAAATCAAGTTTTTTACCTGACGGGACAATAAATTGGCGAGAAAGAATAAGTAGGTCCTCTCCTAATACCTTTGGAGTTTTTTCAATCCAATCTTCGATATCATAAGGCTCGGTAAGTTTCAATTTTGTGAAACTGATTGTTTGTAGTTCAATCAACCTTTTGTTTTCAATATCTACTTTGTACATACTTCAAATTTTTGTTTATTATGACCCATAACGTGACGCTTTACGAATTTGCGACGTTTAGGAGCAATTTACGAAAAGCGATTGTTGGCAGTAATATTAATTTATAAAGTCTCATAACGACACTTACAGTTTTTTATGTTTAACTAATCGCCAAGGAAAATAAGTAGACAACAAATTCGTATATGCTGACTAATTCTTCTTTAATAGTATCAGATATGCAATCCACAACTAACTTATTGTCTATTGAATGAGAGCAAATAAGCGTGCAAGCAACACAACTAATATAAATTTTAATAACAATGCTTGCTAGTTTTGCAAAAAGTAGGTATCGAAAAAACACAATGATAAATTCGTATATTTTTCCTACTATATTTGATCTGATGAAAAATAAATAATCGGAACAAGGGCTATTGCTTTAATTAAGTAACTAATATTTAGTTCTGCTGCAAAAACCTTATTTATGTAAGAACTGATTTGATTAAAGTAAGGTACTAAATATCCAAGTGATAAACATCCACAATTATGATTATATGCCAATTCAAATATTATTGTAATTATCATTGATACGATAAGAAAAATTGATAAAATACGACTATATTGTAAAGATGAGATAGCAGTGAGATAAACAATTACCCCAAGAATCGCGGTACCAGCCAATGAATACAAAAACGCTTCTATCATTGATAAACTAAAATTGGCTATTGTGAATTTATTTATTTTTCTTTTGAGATAAATTTTCCCCAGGCCCATCCCTCATTATTCCCATACTTAATTTTACACCAATGTCCTCTTTCTCCATTTACTACGGCTTCTTCTTTGGCATATTCAAGGATTGTCACCGCCTCTCCGTTTTTGACCATAATAACGATTTTTGCTGTATCCGAGGGGAAAGACCTCATGCGCAAAGGAGAACCATATTCAGTCTTAACATAACCAATTTCAGTAGGGCTTTTTTCGCCAATATTATTTGCCTGTGTTGGATTTGGATTATCCGATAAGTTGGGATTGGTTTTAGTCGGCTGGGGTGGCACCGTAGTTTTTTTTGGCGCTTTGGGTTGAACAGTTGCTGCTGGTTGTTGTACCGGTTCAGAAATAGTATTGACTTCGCCAGCACGCGACCATCCATTTATGAATAAACCAAACCCAACTAGAATGAGTAAAAATGAACTGATTTTTTTACCAATGGCATTTCTACTTTCTCCCTGTTGATGTTCGTGATACACCCAACCAACCCATGTGATAAACCCAAATAGGGTTATACAACCAACAAAAATATAATGAGATAAAAGCCATAAATAAGCATTATATGCTGCCATCATTGCAGCAATTATCATTATTGCAAATACGCCTGCTCCGTCACCAGAGTCTTGAATTTCATATATACGGCCATCACTGCCGCGAACAAATTGTGGCATAATAGAAATCTTTTTAAGTTCAATGATTTGTTTGACAAATGATTAATTTGTGATTATCTGAATTTCAAGCAGGTTTGATGAATTTCTGAAAGATGTCGAAGTTCTAACCATGACATTTGTGATGGTACTTTTGTCAAAAGGTAGGACACATAGGCTTCTTGAAAATCAGCGAAATATTTCTCGCGCCTTATTTTACTCCTACTCTTTTGTCACCCAAGAAATAACCAACCAATTCATACAAAGGCATGATGACCAAAAGTGTCAAGCCCTTTGCAAAGTAGAAGGACCAAGACAGTAATACCCGAAAAAATTTCCATCTTCCCAAAACATTCATCATCAATTCACGTAAGGCTATCCCTTTGTTGCAACTATATATTGCCGCGTCAGTTAGCCAATCCCACATCCAAATCCTCGAAAGCGGTAAAATCAACAAAAAGCAGAGTAAAGTGTGTATCGCCCAAATAACCAGTGTGACGTAAATTAAGTAAGGAAATATCATTAATGGGATACAAGAGCGAAAGAACCCATAGTACCCGTTAAAAATTGACATGACAGAAACTGCCATTATATCATCTTTTAAGTCTCCTCTCAGAACATCACGCAAACTAAACCCATCTGAATAAACAGTTTCCTTGGTAGTCATATTCCAACCTGCGGCTCGAATCTGTTGCCAAATTTTTGAATGTCAAATTGCCAAGTAGGAGCCTCCTTACTCATTTCGCTTTGCTGCTGCGATGCTCGGGAACTTTGAGATGCAGTTTCATTATCAGATTCCTGTCCTGCAAAATATTCCCTGCCCGATACTTTGCAATGATCCCTAATGCAACTTCGATGTTTTTAAATTGATATTCGTAACGTTCCTTCGTTGCAGAATCTGAAAGTGGCACGGTATCTGGATGCCAACGTTGCATTGCTCTCCTCCGTTTCTCTCGGAGTTTTTCGTCTGTGATTTTATCTATATCCTCTGTAATTTCAAGGAGTTCGATGGCTTCGTCTAATGTCATAATATTTTTATTTTAACTTTTTTGTCACTGCCAACGTGTAGCTACACGGCGTAGCGGCGTTTAGCCGCTATGATCGTTGTAGATTTTGTTCCAGCCTGCCTTCTTTTTATTAATTGACAAAGTAGATGAATATCCATAGCAGAATTATCAGATTAAGAGGAATCGCTATAATCATGCTAACATTTACATCTTCATAATAATAATAATCTTCTATCACATTAATCGCTTGTATTAACCTATAGAGCGACAAAGAAATCAACAATACAAGAACTGCAACTGCAAAATAATCTTTAAACCAGAGTAATATTTCACCATGAAGTTCATTGTTAAATTTCATGGCTGCTAATGTTGTAACAAGCATTACTATTGCGGACAACTTAACTTGGCCTGTTGAATTTACTTCAGATTTTAATACAAGCTTTTCTGGTGTAAGTAAAGTGTACAACATTGATACTAAAATTCCACCTACGATAAAGCCTGTTATCGCCCCCTTGCCTCCATTAATTTCATAACCGTAATAAGCGGTAATGAACATATTAAGCCCAACTATTCCTTTTGGAAACATATTTCAATTATTTTTCTTCTTTTAATTTTTTCTTACCTCATTGATTTTTGGTCAACATCCATGTGTTGTTTTTGTAAATAAAAGGGATGGAATTGGCCATTTTTAACGATTTCCACCCTCCTCTTTTGAATTTCCTCCGATTTCTTGATGTAATATTATAATTCTTTTTCAGTTTTGCTCTTTTGGGGTAATGGCTCAGACTCAATAAACTTTTTCTATATCCATATAAGGAGAGCGGCTTATTTGCTGATTCTGGATTCGAATTAAAAAGTTTTTCAAATTGATTAGTTTTCTCCATTTCTCTGGATTCTTACTTATCCAATAAAAGAAAATTTTAATCGCATGATAAATATAGCCGAGATAAAAAATCACTTTGAGTACAGACGAGACAGTTCCTATTTCATCTATTGAAAGTCCAGGAATCCATTTTAATCCAAGAACAGTACTAAATGTTAGAACTCCATCTAAAAAGAAAAAAACCAATAAATATTGAAAGGATGTAAAATCAATTAGGCTAGGACATTGAATTCTCGCTTCTACTGGCATAGTCAATGCCCAACCGCTTGTATCTCTTTTGGGCATAGCTCATCTACCCTTTTTTCATTAGCTGCAAAGGCAGAGGGATTTAATTTATTTAGAGTTATTCTCCTGTCCAATGCGTAAAACAAGTCTCTCTGAACATAACGAAGTATTCCTTTTAACCCTAAGATGGTAAGATTCAGATAAACCATTAAAAGAGGAGTGGCTTGGGTGAGTGTTTCAAATGTAAACGTCTGATAGTTTAGATTGGAAATTGAGTTTATAGGAATACCACAGCTACCATTTTGATAATGGTGTATAACATAAAAAGGGGATGAGCATAACACTCAAGAATTGTGTTAAAAAGAGCAGGGATGGTAACGCATTTATCGTAAATTTCAATATTTACATTTAATTTCTTTAGTACAAATTTGAACGAATGATCAATTGTGAATTTTGTCAAATCTTTTCCAGTTAAACTCTTTTTAGTTTGTTTTTCAACTTCGCTTTTAAAAAATAAGAACTCAACTGAGTCCTTTAAAAAAAAGGCTACTGATATACTTAAAACAAAAGCGACAGCCAAATAACCACCAAATGTACTTTCAAGTAAATATTGTCCTAGTAGATATGGGATGATAAAAAGAAAGCAAAATCTAAAAATCGTTCTACTCATATTCAGCCAATCAAATAGACAAAATCCTAATGCGAAGACAAAAAAATAAAAATAGTCCGAACTAACCTCTACCGAGGTTGGCATTATAAAATCAAGTAGTAAAAGAATGAAAAGATAAATTATTGCCCATATAGGTAGCAAAAGTTTATGATAAAATATGATCCTGTAAATTGGCCTTTCCTTCGTCAATTCTGAAAATCGAATGTATCCAATTTGTGAAATATCGTGAGGTTGATAATATGGAATTAATAAAGATTGATATTTTGACCAATAAGTTAGCCTTAGAAAAATTACTGCAAGTATTGCGGCAGATATAACAATTGTGTAGTCGTAAGATTCATCTGACATGATTTCGAGTATATTTTAACTTTTACCTTTAAATTATCTCCAAGATTATCGTAACTAATCACTTTGCCTTGATAGAAATATACAGCACTAAGTCCATAATAAAATTTTCTTGCTTCAGGTGCAGTAACCATATAGCTAGTTGGATTACCCATAACCGCAAGTACTTCGTCTTCTGTTGAACCAATCGTAAAATACGTCTTTCGACTGTGAGACCCTTGCCTATTCTCTTGAACTGAATCAGTCAGGTTATATTTTGTTTTTATTTCTTGTAATTCATTCTCAAGCACTTTATTCTTTTCTTCTAAGTTCTTAATGTAATCTTTTTCTGTCTGGGATGGGGGTTGGGTACAAGATGCTATCAAAAGGCTTGATGCCATAATTGTGAAATACCTTTTCATTCTATTTCTTGCTTTAATGTTTTTAGTTGTTATCGAATTGTCTATACCGTTTGGCATGAAAGCAAGCAAAACGGTATGGGATTTCATTCATTATTTGTCTTTTTTCTCTGTCCCTTGCATGTAAGCATAATCAAATCCAAATATTTTTCCTTGGTCTCTCAGCTCTTTTAATGTTCCTGAATCATTTTCGGGTTTAGCCTTAAATTGAATGTCTGTACTTGAGCCACTTGCAGCAATTTTATCAAGTTCAGTTTTACCTAATGTTTCAGTTCTTCCACTAAAGTTGGCATGGTGAAGTATTCCGTATATACTTGGCTGTTTAGACCCACTTTCGTACAGTTCTATGTATGGCTCTTGGTCGATTTCACTTCCATCTACTCGAAAATAATTCGCGAAATACATAATTGTGTCCGCTGCACTGCCAGAAGCACCTACAGCTACTGAATTTACTTCTCCCATGCCTGTTGGCACTAACCCCATTGCATAGGCATCACTTCCACTAAAAACCCTGTATTCCATAGGGGGGCATATTTTGCTCCATCCTTCTTTATCTGGAGTCGCTTTAAATTTTCTACTTAGTTTATTCTTCGCCATGATTTTCGGTTATTGTTTTGTTATTTTTATTGCCCATAACGGGGGCACTGCTGACGTGCGACATTTAGGAAGCATGATCAGTAGTGCAAAGTTGGGCGATTTTTAATATTATCTGGGTTCGACAATGATTTGCAACTTAAATTCTATTGTGTATTTTACCAGATGAGTAATGGGGCCGTTCATCATAGATTCAAGGCAGCACGACGAATTCTGGATGCCGTCGAATTTGCTCACTTGCCAGCTCGGCGAGTTTGGTTTGCCCGGCAAGGCGGTGCGTGAACATCTCCATCAACAGAAAAAGCAGTTCTGCCTTCGGGCTTTGCAATGATTCTGGCTGTCCGCGTTGCAAGGCCCACCATTCGGATGCCTCCACATACTTTTTGCTTTTCAAGAATCTGCAACCGATCTTCAAGGCATTTTGCACCTTGTTTTGATTCGCGGAAAGGAGGTCTTGCAGGTGTAACCCTTCAAAACTCAGTTTTTCGATACCGGCCTCTATCATAGTAGCCAATTCATTTCCCAGATGGGAGACAGATTCTTCTCTCGAACTACTGCCAATAACTCCGCCTAAATCATCTGGATTGAAATAAGCCAATTGGCCAGAAATGATTTCATCTAGATGTCGACCTGCCTCCTCCATTTTTCGGAGCATTTGACTTTCTTGTTCTTCCGCCGTCTTTCGACTCAGGACGCGGTCGACCATAAAACTGTTTTCCGCGCCAAGCGCAGCGAGCCGCCCAAACTGGAGCGAGGTCTGACATTCTGGGCATTTTTCAGCGCCCTCCGGGGCTTCTTGCATACAATTGGGACAAATCATGGCAAGTGAGTTTGAGTTTAATGATTTTTCCTTGGAGGCATTAACCGCTCTATCAGCGCAGCAAAGCGATCCACCTTCTGGTTCAGCACCGGCTCGATAAAAGTGTTGACCGTCAGGCTTTTGGACTTAAAACTGTCGTGGTAGACCACAGGCCTGATCTTTTTCAGCAGAGAGCGGCGCAATGTTTTGTCCCCGCGAGATAGTACTTTGCTGCCGGTTTCTTGGGAAGCGACTGGCTCATCCTCGGGCAAATCCGGGCTTTCTGACATCTCATCGTCTTCCTCGTCCATCATGCTTTCCGGCAAGGAATCCTCTTCCGGAGTGGGGATGGGGGTGTCTTTTTCATCTTCCATGGATCGTGATTTTTGTTTTGGTTGAAAAAAATGTCGCAACTAAATATAGCCTCCAAATCACCTCAGTACCTGTCTCCCGATTTCTTGTAAAATGTGTTTTTCCAATTCACCTAGTTGGCGCAGTTGATGTTGGAAGTTGTGCGCCAACTGCCCGTATTCCGCCTGTAATTGCCTGAACTGCAGCGTAGGCTCTACCACTTCCTTGCTTTCTACCTCCGCTGCAAAGGCATGGAGGTACTTGGCCCGGTGGATCACAGCCTGCAAGGTAACGGCAGCCGACGGATCGAGCGGCACGGTGGACTGTATCTCTTGCAGCGCCGGGTGGAAGTCCTTGAATTGGCCCCACTCGTCGAGCAGTGCCTTGCGCATTTGCCCAGAGATGTCGCGCGAAAGGAGGCGTTCCACCGACAGCGAGAGGAACTGCTCAAGCAACTTCGCACGCTTATCTTCCCTGCTTTTTTCGCTTCCTACCAGATATACAACCAGTGGGTTCAACACGCCCATCGAGATCGTCGCTTCCAACCATTCGAGCGCTTGGGGTCTTTTTTCGGGCTTCATGTGAAAATAGAGGATACCGAGGGCAGCCAGTACTTCGCGATGCCGGGGCGAGAACTGCAAGGCCCGCAACAAGGATTGCGCCGTGCTGTCCACTTGCGTGGGGGTCAGTGGGCGGCCTTGTGTCACCTGCACCTGTAAGGTGGACTCGAGGAAATAAAAACCCCGAAAAATCTCGGAGGCGAAGGGCAGCGCATCATCCTGCACTACGGGAAAAAGAAACTCCTCGGCAGCGTGGTCGTCGGGTTGTGGAAGGTTTTCCGGTGTCCACTTTTCCAAAAAGGTGCGGGCGGAGGCCAGCGCCTCGCTGTACTTGTCTTCCGCATCGAGCAGCAGCACTTCGACGGCCCCGGTGATGACTGCCAGGGATTGAGCCTGTTCCTCGGTCAGGCCGCTGACTTGCCGCACGGCCTCCAGGGCCTGCCATGCCGCAGCATACGACCGATCGGCGTAGTGGCGGCGCACTTGCAGGAGGCGGTTCTCTAACAGGATGGCGGGCACCCGGTCAGAGGCCACACCAATGGAAATGACGCGGTTGAAAAGCGCGTCAGCCTCACCGCCTTTGCCCTCAGAAAGGCGTTTGGAGGCAAGGGAAAGGCAGCAGGTGCTGACGAAGTTCTCGAAATCGGCGTCCTTGTCGCCCAAGCCGCCCGCCTTCGCCTTGTCGAAGTGCTCGATGGCCAGGGCATGGTCTTCCTGCAACATCTTCAACAGACCGAAAAGGTACTCACCTTCGCTCAGGCGGGGGGCAAGGCCGAGCAAAGTGTTGAGATCCTTCTCGGTGGCGGTCATTTTCTTTTTGTCATCAAGGGAGGGGAAGCCGCTTCCAGTCGTAGTATAGCGGCGCAGCAAGGTTTGTAGCGCACAGAAGGCACGGAGGTAATGGTGGTCTATCTTTTCGAGGTCGTCAAAAAACGCGGGATTGATTTTTCGGCGAGATCCAGACCGTGCTTGTATTGCTCGTTTTGGGCGGCCTCGGCCAATTGGTCGAGCCAGGTAAGGCTCTCTTGGTATTGTTTTTCTTGCTCCTCGTTTTTTTTGCTGCGAAACCAGCGACCCAATCCGAGAAATAGCGAGCGCGGGTCGTCGGTGAAAATCATGGTCAGCAATTGGAAAATCAGCACGCCAGCCCGGCCAGCATCCACCAAGGGGTTGGGGGGGTATTGGTGCCAGTGGTTACCCCAGTGAGTATGTCAGGCGTTGGTGATTGGGCAGGTTTCAGCTTGGCAATCTCTTGGTTAATGGTCTCGATTTCAGTGCTAATGGGCTTTTGTTGTTCTATGAGTTCGGTTTTTCGGGCCTCCAAAACCTCAATCCGTTGCGCTGCATCCGGGGGAGGTGCGGACGCAGTAGGCTCGGACTTTTGCTCCTTCGGCTGACTCGCGCCTGTATCTGTGCTGCTGGGTTGGAAATGGAAAAAAAGCACTGCTCCCATCAAGGCGCAGCACAGAGCGGCCATATAGAGCCGACGGGAGGACAAGTTCAGTCCCTGCCTTTTTTCTAAAATAAAAGTACGGACGGCCAGAGCCGTCATTAGCAAGCTGAGCGCGGTCAAGGTCAGCAGTACGATGGTCTGAAATTGGTCGGGTGACATGGGCGCGAGGGAGTTAAGAGGGAAAAGATACTAAGTTTAATGCTGTCTTTGGACTTTGCTTTTGGGTTGGGGTTAATCGCCCCGCACAGACTCGAAAATCAGGGCTTCCGGATACCAGGGCAGTCCAGGGAATTTGTCTGGTTGGTTGTCAATGGAAATCCCTCGACTTTTTTGAACCTCCATAAATGCAGAAATACCGATCTGGACGATGTTTTTGATATCGTCGGGGAAATACTCGACAAAAACTTTTACCCAATGGAGCCATTGTACGGCGGTGTTGGTCATTGCCGGGTCGTCGTTTTCGATAGATTTTTCCACGGACTTGACCAAGCGAGCGAATACATCCTTGAGAAACGAATGGTCGTTCAACTTGGCAATAGCAAAAAAATGGGCAATGGCGTCCATCAAATAAAAATAAGCCTGTATCGACAAGGTCTGCGCTGACGAGGAAAGCCCCTTTTCGAGCAATACAAGGCTCTCGCTGCACAACTGGCTGGTCTGAGACAGTTCATCTTTCGTGGCATGTTGTTTTTCGCCAACAGGATTTTCACACGAAAAGGTTTTGCTGGACTTTTTGCCAAGCATCGGAGGCTGGGGTTTTCAAGCGCTGCACGGCTGCCTCGGTGTCGCCCCCGTATTTCAAAAAGAGGTGCGCAGCCCGCAGGTCGTGTTGCTCCGAGGGCATTTGCCCGGCAGCGATGATTTGGTCACACTGCTCGATCAGTGGGCGCATATCTGAAAAATCCGAGCGTCCCCTTCCCGTTTTTTGGAGCCGGGACAAAATCAGTTCGGTGGCTTTTTCCAACAAATCCTCCTGCTCAAGTTGGAGTCCTTTGAAGATGGATTGCTCAGCCTCTTGACGACGGCCGAGCCGCTCGCACAAGCGGGCCACCCGCCACCAGGATACCTCCTGCGGTCCGTTCCATTTTTCGTGATCCAGCCAAAGTTGCAGCGCTTCATCGGGACGGCTTTCATACTCCCAGCGATTGGCAAGGCGGAGTACGGTGATATTTTTTTGGGCATAGGCGAAAAGCCCTTCCTCTCCTTCCTGCGCAGCACTTGGGTGGCGGCGGAGCGCTTGCACCAGTTTTTGGCTCAAGGTGGCCGCCTCCTCGTCTTTCATCGAATCGGGCAAGGCTTCGCCAAAATACTTTTGAAAAAGCCCTTCCCTTCCCGTCCGACCCGACAAAAAGCGGAGAAACTGTTCCCTATTAGGCAAATGTTCCGGGACGAGTGAGCCGACCAGACAGAAGTGGAGTGCGGCAGCGGCGGCGTACTTTCCGTCAAAATCGTCGGGCCGAAGGAAAGCACCGGGGTTTGTCCATTGCCAAGTCAGTGGGTCGGCAGCGGCCCAATCTTTTAGTCCAAAAGACAGCGCGGGAATGGCAGCGAATTTGAAACCAAGCGCCTCGCGCTTATTCCCAGAAGCGGTCACGAAAACGGTGGCCGGCGTGAACGGGAAAAGCCCCACTGGCATCATGCAAGAACTTGCAGTCAATAGGCATTCGGCTAAGTGGAACCAGTGTGGGAGGTTACGTCGTGTGCTGCTGCGCCATTTTGATGCGACCTCTGAAACGGGGTAGAGTTCCTCCGGCCAGCGGTACCGAAGTCGTACTTGAGAGCCTTCCACCTCCAACTCCGGGCGCAGCCACTGGTCGCCTTTCAAGCGGGTTAGCAGGCGCTGCACTGACTGCTCGATGGGCGCGATGCTTCTTAACACTGGGAGTGTAATGACAAAACTGGTGTTGCCACTGTCGTACGACAGTCGCCCAAATGGAAGTTGAAGGCCTGCGTTTTCGCTCATGTTCTTACATCAAAAGCATGGTTAGGTTGACGAGGGCGGCGCCCATTTCATTGGGGTTGTTGTTTGATCGGGCAGTTTCGAGCTGGCGGATGGCGTTTTCCACCTCTGTGCGCTGCGGCTGGGGCATGTTGGGAAGCAGTTGGCGGGCGCGGTTGAGCAAGGCACTCACGTTGTCCTGCGGGGGAGCAGGGGCCGTCGCGGCACCTGGCCCGCCAGTTGCACCAACGTTGCCGGTGGCGAGGATTTCGGCTAGTTCCATCCGTTTTTTCTCGACGATGGCATCTAGGCCGCGGTCGAGCTGGATGGCCTTTACTTCGCCTGTCTGCAGGTGCTTCACCTCCCCGTAAAACACGCCATCGCCATCGAGCGCAAACGTGACTTCGAACCTGTGAACGCCCTTTGGCTCAGGCCGCAGGCCGCTGATAACCACTTCGCCGAAGTTGAAATTAGCGGATGCCTTCTTGTTTTCGCTCTGATAAACAGCAATATAAATGCTGGTCTGGTTGTCCTCGGCAGTCGAATACCCATCGCGACTGATCCGACTCGGGATGATTTTGTCCTTAGGGATAAGGGGTCGTATAAATCGCCGTAGAGACCAATACCAAGTGTGTGGCTGACGACATCCTTGATGTTCGTGCTGTCAAGCTCGCCACCACCAATAGCCGCCACGCCCTCGGCAGGTTTCAGCTCCTCGTCGTCCTTAATGACAGCGGCTTGGCTAGGTTCGTAGTTTTTGGCCATTCGAGCCGCTCCGATGGCAACGATTTCGTCGGGGTTGAGGTTGGACTTTATGGGCTTGTTGAAACGAGCCTGCAACTGCTTGGCCACAGCAGGTATCTTGCTCGAACCGCCGACGAGGATAATTGCCTCTACATCCTCCAGCGTCACCTCATGGTTTTTTTGTGCGCTGTCGAGGGCCACTTGCACCTGCACGAGGGTTTTTTCCAGAGTGTCCTGAATGATGCGCTCAAATTCCTCCAGAGATATAGAAAAGCAGGCTTCTTCGATACCCTCGACGGGATTGGCGATGACAAATTCCTGCACCTTAGTTTCAGAGTCATTGCAAAGATTGATTTTGACCTTCTCTGCCTCCAAGCGCGCCTTGCCCCGCAGCCTTTTGTCGTTGCTGAAATCGCTTCCGTATTGGGCCTGCATTTTGCCGAAAAACCATTGCGTCAGCATTTCGTCAATGTCACCGCCGCCTAGGTTGGCATCACCACCGATGCCGACGACCTCCACCGTGTTCTCATTCTCAATCCGCACGATGGACACGTCGAACGTTCCGCCGCCAAAGTCATAGACGATGAAACTTTGTACCTCATCGGAGTCCAGCCCATAGGCCACCGCAGCGGCCGTCGGCTCATTGATGAGCCGAGGGTTAAGTTTGGCGATCTTGGCCGCTTCGCGAGTGGCGTTTTTCTGCGACTCCTTGAAATAGGCCGGCACAGTGATCACGGCATCGTGTACCGGCTCGCCGATCATTCGCTCGGCGCATGCCTTGAGTTCTTTCAAGATGCAGGCAGAGATGAGCTCAGGGTGGTACTGCTTGTTTCGGACGACGACCATTTTCTTCACACCGGCCTCGTCCTGCTCACCCATGAGCCGCTTGACCTCGATGAGAACGCCCTCCGGGTCGCGTTGCTGCTTTTCTTTCGCCGAGCGCCCGACTGAGATTTCCCCGCTCGGGTTGATATAAACCACCGAGGGAGTGGTGTGCTCGTTTTGGCGGTTGGGGATCACCATTACATCCTGTTTTTCAAAATTGTAGGCCGCCACAACGGAGTAGGTTGTGCCGAGGTCAATACCGATGACTTTGTGGTAAGTTGCCATATTGGGAAAATTTAAAAATGAGCAAAGATTTGAAGGGTCATTCAATCTGGTATGTATGTCGACAGAAATGCTTCTAATTCCGGGTCGAGGCCAGTCGGGAGCCACAGCGGGAGCGAATCGGGGTGCGGGAGCCAGCAATCTTGCCCTAAGGCTTCAATCAAAAAGGCACTGACGAGATCGCACTGTTTTTTGGGGTCCAGCCATTTGTCGTAAGGACTTGGCTGCACGGTTAGCACTTGGTTGTGGGGGTTGTCGTAATCGTACTGCTCACGCTTTGTGGCGTTGCCGATGGCATCGAGGAGTTTCTGGAGGCCGATGAAGGCATCATCGGCGGAGCCGAATTTTTGCGCTGCTTTCCCACGCCGGGCCTCTTTCGCCCGCATCTGTTCGGTGGTGATGAGCGATTTGATTTCGTCGGTCGGTGTAAGGGGTGATGCCCAGCTGGCTGTAAAAATTGTTAGAGTCGTACTGCACTATGGCAGCAGGCTTGGGTCGTCGTTTATCCATATTTTTCAATTTCGGATGTGATTTTTTCGTAGAGTTCGAGCAGGCGGTTGTGCTTCGCGGCCCGGGCTTCGAGGAGAAGGCGTTCACCTCGTCCTGCGATTTTGGAACTCGGACAGGATTTCCTCGCGCCGAACACCCTTGCCCACCAGCTGGCAACCTTCCAGCAAGTGGGTGTATGCTTTGCAATAGCCTGTTTCGAGGCGGTCTTCGCGGCTTTCGGGCTGGAGCACGGAGATGAGCCGGAGCGCGGCCCCAGGGTCTTGCCGTTTCAGATGCTGCTGCACAGTTTGGAGCTGGAGTTTGATTTTGAGCGACTGGAAACGCTCCGCAAACTGCCTGTCTGAAGCTTCGCCAGATGTGGCAATGGCTCCTGCCATGTGGTCGGCTTCCTCGAAACGCCCCAATTTGAGGAGCAAAAATGCCCGTTGTCGAAGGACGGGTAGCCCGGGGGCATCGGCGTTCAAATTCGGCAACTCGAGCGCGGCGAGGGCTTCGTCGAAACGTCCCGCTTGCGAGAGCTCGGTTGAGCGGTCGAGGGCGGAAGCCGAGGCGAGGGTATCTTCTAATCCGTCGAGCTGTTTGAGTAGTTTTTGGCCCCTAGCAGCGGTCGCGGGGCAGTGGGTGTTTGCCAGAGCGATGAGATGGCGGGCGCGGAGCAGGTCTTCGGTTTGCAGGAGCACCTGTTGCAAGTTGGCGTTCCAGTCAGCGCTAACCAAAAAATCGGGTAACATGGGTGCTGGCGCGTTTATCTGGCGGTTGGCTGACACGCCAGCCAGATAGATCTCAGCCAAGTCGTGCAATAAAGCCTCCGGCCCCTGGAGCTGTCGCATGGCTTGAGTGATGCGTTCGAGGGCTTTAGGAAAATCCTGCTCGCCAAGGGAGCGCTGCGCCGATTGGCGGGTGGTTTCGACAAGCATTTTTTCCGCGTCGCGGATCAAGGTTTTCAGCATCCCGAAATGCAGTTGGCCCTTGCATTGGCTCAGTGCCAGTTCAAATTGCCCCTGTGCCTCCCGCATTTCGCCTTCAAACAGGTGGGCCCTGCCGGAGAGAAAGCTAATCTCGTAGGGTCTCTCCGCTTCTGGGTATTGCGCTGCCAAGAATATGCGCAAGGGCCGCCGGATGCCGCCGAGGTAAAGTCGCGCGGCCTCCATGCCGCTCGCGGGGAGTATTTGCATAGCCAGCGCTTCGAGGTGTAGCATGCGGGCGTTGAGTTGCCCAGCGCGACTCAAGCAGTGAGTCAGGGCCTGTTCGGCGATTTGGACGGCCTCCTCCCAACGAGCGGCCATGAGCATTTGATGGGCCAATTTTTCGTAGTTTTCAAATTGGAGGGCATCTCGCCGATGTCTTGGCGCAACGACTCCTCCGTTTGGAGGTCGGGTGCAAAAAAAACTGGTACCTGCTCAGGCGCGTCTCCCGGGGTATGCTCGCTGTCTGACGCGCGAAGGAAAGGGCGGTTTTGCGCCGGGTCGGCCTTTCGGATGGCTTCCTGGATTTCCTCTATACGCTTGACCAAGTTGGATTCCTTGTCCTTGACGATTTTATAAAACCGCCTGATGGCGGCATTGGCGTCGTTGAAAAAATGGCCGTGGTAAAAGCACATGGCGGCAAAATATTCGACCTCTGGCTTCGCGGGCGCGAGGGTTCGGGCTTCATCGAGCAACTGGATGGCCCGAACGATGCCGCCTGGAGAGCGGTCTTCGTTGAATTTCTCCCATGAGAAGTTGACCAAAAGGCTGGCTGACAACTCGTGGGTCAGCTGCTGCTGCTGTTTGAAATAGAACTGTCCCGGCTGTTTTTTTAGATCGAAACGCTCCATAATTGAATGACGGAGCCACAGCCAGCCGACTGGCACCTGGTCGCGCTGTTGGCGGAAGAGCAGTTCGATGTCGAGAAAAGGCGTGAGGGCTTGCAAGAAAGCGAGCAATTCGCGCATCGCTTGTTCCTGACGAGGATTGGGCGTCCAGCTCTGGCAGAGCATACACAGGTCGCCGATCGTGTCGAGATAACTTTCTTGCAAAAAAAGGATGTCTTTGTCTGGCGCTTCGAGTGGCGGGGCGTAGTCAGGCGGGGTTTCGGCAAAACGTGCCTGCCAAAATGCGCGGACAGTATCCCGCAGCCGCTCACCCTCATCTCCGGCCAATACCGCCAGGGCATCAGTCATACGAAGCAAAGCCCCCAATTTTTTCTTAGACTGGTTTTCGTCGGGGAAGCCGAGCAGGAAACGCCCCGGTGCTGGACCGAGGGCAAGGTGCGAAAAGACAAGTTCTGCCTGGCGGTGCCAGATCCACTGGCGCAGCTGCTCCGGATCTTCGTCGAGGATGCTCTTGTTCACATCCAATTGCCACACCTGCTCGCCTTGCCTCATAATCTGGTCTTCCTTGAAAATACCTTGGTGAACGGTCGGCGAGCCGTCCGAACGGCGTACGGTCAGGCGGGCTTGCTGCGCGAACATACGGTGCCTGCGGGCGACGGATCGCAGCATCCGCTCGTCGGTCAGCCCGAAAAGGAGCAAGCGGTATTCGAGGCGATCGAGATTTTCCCAAGCCTCGTGGTACGCCTCTCGCTCCCGCATGAGGGTGAATATGGTGGCCCGGTTTTGATGGTGAATGGGGTTGAACGGCTCTAAACGAAGACACAATTCGTTGAGGGAGAGTGCTTTGACAAAATTGGATTGCCCGGCCTCTCGCGCTATCGTCCGCGTTGTAGCGGCAATGAGCAGACGGCGGACACTTTGTCGCTCCGGCAATGTTTCGTACAGGCGGTTGATATGGACAAGCACACGCCCCGGCCCTGCCCCGGCCGACTTGCGCAAGGCGCCATTATAAAAACAGAGCAATGCCACCTCCTCGGTTTTGGAACCAGGAGGCGTTTTTTGCAACAGTTCAACGAACTCGTCGTCGGTGCTTTTTTGCCACGCAATGGCATGACGCAGGAGTTGCACGGCGTGGCTCCCGGCGGGAAGGTGCTTTTGTTCGGTCAGGAACTTTTCGAGGAATTGTGCACCCTCCTCGGGGTGGAGGAGCAAGGTTTTGAGCATCAAATCGGCCCAAAGTCCCTCATGCTGTGCGTTTTTGGGCAATTGGGAAAATGACTTGGCGACCGATTTGAAGCGCTGACGCACCCCGGCGTCGGCGGCAAGGAATTTCGCCGCTGCGTGGCCCGGTGCGGCGATCTCGATTTCTTGGGCGATGTTGTTCGCCCGTTTTTCCAAGTCGGTTTTGAGGTAGCAGAGGCCGCGCAGGTACTGGGGCAGGACGAGGTTTTTGGGCAGGTTTTCGATCAACAAGTCGAGTGTTTCAAGCGCGGCCTGCCATTGGCCGAAACGCATCTGGGCCAAGGCCAACCGATAGAGGTGGAGCGGGTTGAGCGGCTCCGCTTCGATGGCCCTAGCAAGACTCTGCATGGCGGCCCGTGCATCGGGCGTGAACAGGGCTGCGAGACTCAGGGCGTTGGCCCGTCGTCGGAGCTGAGCAGACTCGGCCGTCTGCTGGTGGAGAGTATCAAAGGCAATTGTGGCGGCCACCCAGTCTACTCGTTGGAGGAGCGTTGCGCTTAGTTTGCTCATGAGAGGGTTTGTTGGGCGGGCTCGCCGATGAAATATTTGTCTGCATCTTTCCAAACTGCAAAGGAGTAATCGCCCGAGGCGGTGGGGAAGGCGCACTGCACGGGAGGGAGTTTCATTTTTTTGAAACTGCCGTTGGTTTCGATGTGGTAAAGCCTGCCGTCGGTGGTATAGACCCAAAAACCACCGCAGGGGTGAGGGGTAATGTCACTGACTTCTGCTCCGGCATCTTCCGCGAACAAGACGTGGCGGGGATGGCGAAGATCGGCAGGTACAACATAAAAACTACCCTCGTCAGTTAGCAAGCCAAAGTGTTTGCCCGTGCAAGCGGGGACGATTTTACGAAAAACATCTTGCGAACCGAGTGGCAAGGGTTGAAGGGACGCCTTCACTCCGGTCTGCGTCAATTCGAGCGCCGTCAAGATTTGCCCGGACATCAACAGGGCGCAGCCTTCATGGGCTGACCCAGCGGGCAAGAGGGCAATTTGCAGTACGGGGCCTACCTCGACGGGAATGCGGAGTTGCTTCGAGTTGGCTTTGTCTCGGTGCAACTGCCAAACGCTACCGAGGCGCCGAGCACGAGAAGTATGTCGTTGCCCACGGAAGGCAATGGCAAGAGTTGAGTCACGGGTTCGCGGATGGAGGCAGGCCAAAACACGGGCGGGGCGTCGTGCTGCAGGCTGCTTACCATGCCAGCCACATCACCCGTAAAAAGCGTATCGCCTATGAAGGCGAGTGAAATTACGGCCTGGGGCATAGTTACGAAGCCCCATTCTGCATCACCATTTCTGAGGAAGGCGAGTTTTTTGTCAAAAAGAGCGAGCACCAGTTCGGAAGGGCCTTTGGAGAGGGCGCAGGAAAACGGAGGCAACGCGCTCAGGCGGTGGCTGATTGATTTGCGTGGGTTGACCCAATGCCAGTCGTGTTGCCCGGCGGCGAGCAAGGCCCCGTCGCCAAGACCGATTCCGAAGGTGGCTCCCCCGGAGAAATTTTCAATTTCAAAACTGGAAATGGTGAATCGTTGGACGGGCTTGGGAGCAGGTTTTTCTGACAAAGCGGCCAATTCTTCGGCAATCTGTACTAGAGCAGCGTCTGCGTCGTCTTCTTTCATTTGAGACAGGGGGGTGCCGCCACGGGGGCGGCATTGCATACTGCTGAGCCACTCGATTTCCTTCCAAAGGCATGGCTTGACGATGATCGGGATGATAGTGACGCCTTCCTGTTTTCGCCGGGCGAGCAGGCGCGGGACTTCCGCTTCGTTCACAAACTCGGAGTTAAGGAAATCTGTGGTGATGAGCAGAACGGCCACGGTTGCAGCCTCAAGGGCAGCCTGGATAGATTTTTCCCAGTCCTCTCCGGCGTTGATCTGATCGTCCGTCCAGATAGTATACTGCCGCCGCTTGACCTTGGTCAAGGGCTTGAGGTGTCTTTCCAGGCGCTCCTTCCAAGGGAGGTCTTTGTGACAGTAGCTGATAAAGATGCGGCTCATCGGTTATTGATTTGGTTTTGAGCATCTTGTCCGGCAGACTTTGAAATCATGATGGCGTCAACGCCGTAACCTTCAGAAATTAATTTCAGTTCTGCTCGGGTACCATTTACGTCATCGAAAGACCGGTATTCGTTAGGTGTGACAAAAAGCGCAGCGAAGTATCTAGCAATAAAAAAGGGTATTTTTAACACATAGCCAGCGGCGGAAGTGCTAAACCTTGCAATTAAACCAACTACAATCAATAGCCCCCATCCAAATACACTTAGTGCCTCCGTATTTTCTGATGATAACAAAAGCATGGGTACTCCTAAATAGAGTATCATACTCAAAGCCCAACCCCAATTGTCAATGAATTCATGTAAATCACTGCAAGAATTACAACGAGGAACATGTAAACATAATGCTAAAATAAACTGTATTATACTCTCGATTTGTTTCTTTCTTGCCTTTCAACACGACAGGGCAATCGGGGTCTCCCGCTTCTTTTTGACAAAAATGGCACATGAAGTCTTTATAAGATCTTTCAACGGTATTCCGATACTCTTGGACGCGCTCTCGTATTGAACGACTCGATGCGATTTCTGCGGTCATGTCAAGCAATTGCTGCCGTTCATACACGGAGCTATGTGTCAGTTCCATTTTTGAAATGGCCCGGAAGCCCCGGTTGGCAGCCTCATCCATAAGGTGCCGGAGGCCGAGCAGGTCATCCTTCGTATCCAATTTGCGGGCATACCATTGTTTCTTGAGGTTTCCCAAGGATTGAAGGTAGGCCCGGATGTCGGCTAGGTGCAATTGTCGGGGTCGCCGCCGAGTAGTTCCTCTACCTGCCGGATTTCGTTTTGAAATAAAACTTTGGTCTGCGCCAGCCCAGATCGCAGGGTCTTAGCATCGAAACCAGATTGACGGGTGGTTTCGAGCAGATGGCCCGCTGTGCTGAAATCGGCATCTCGCAGGGCTTTTTTGATTTCTCCTGCGATGAGATCGGTCAAACGCCCGGGGACGATCCGGGCGATCAGGTCGGCGGTGCCATCGTCGAGTAGGTCGTCTTGCAAGCGTTCGGTTTTTTCATGGACTAGCTCAGGCCAGCCGTCGCTTTGGAGCAAGTCGCGCCAATTCAGCAGCGCGGCTTCGAAATGCTTTGTCCATTGTTGGACCGCAGCATTATCATCGCTGTGCTTTTGCCACTTGGACAGTAGGAGATGGGGGTTTTCGACTATGGAAAGGTCGCCCGCTTTCCGCCATTTGAATTTCTTTTGTTTGTCGGCCTCGCCGTCTGATGATGGGTCGGCAGCATCGGGCGACTCTGTGCCATTGGGCAGGTTGTTGATGGCGAGGAGGCCGAGGAGCAGGGCGAGGTTGGCGCGGTTGACACGTTCGACAGTTGTCGCTTTTTCGGCGGCTTGCCCGGCTTCGAGGTAGGCTTGGAGCGCGTCGGCATCGGTGCTGCGCAGGTAGGCTTCGAGGGCCGGAGCGTGGGGGTCGTGGCGGAGGTCGAACCAGAAAAGTTCGGCGACGAGGCGTTCGAGCGGTTCTTCCAGTTGGGTGCCCGCGTGGCGGATTTCAGCCTCGGAACATGGGCCGAAAACCGGCAGGAAAGATCCTTCGCTGTCCGTTTCGATGCCCGCAGCCGTCATTGCCGCGAGGCGTTCGGCAGCCCAGCCAGCCTCTTGGGTATCCGATTCGACGGGGAGACTGAGTGCCCGGAAGGGGTTGAGCCGGAAATGATCAAGGTTTCCGGTAGCGAAGATCTGAGCGGGCGAGAATTGAGTTTCTTGCATGGCAGGGGGAGGGTGTTGGTCAAAGGTTTACATTTGAGAGCATACGCTTGATCTGTTCATCTTCTTGGGTTTGGTCTCCTTCGGGGAGCAAGCTGATCAATCCTCCGCAAATGCGGCGGAGTTCATTGATATTGCCGGATTCAAAAGCAATTGTGCCTCGGGCTATCAACAGGGTGGATTCAGAAGAAGGATTTTCCTGAAAGCGATAATACAAGGAAACAAAGACTTGTTTGATGAAGTCGTCGGTTTGTACAAATGTCTCTCGGTTCAAGGTTTCCAGTTGTGTGAGTTTGTTATGTGCGGCTTCATCGTCGCCAGCGTTCATGGCCTCGTTGTATTCTTTTTAAGGGCCTGTGCCTCTCTCCATTGGTTGCTGGTCATGGCTTGTTTCAAATCCTTTTCGATCCACTCCGTCTGTTCTCTGAATGTGAGCGCCATTTTCTCGGTTTTTGTGGCATCTTCCCGATGGTCGAGCTCGTCGGTCATTTCGCGGATTAGTTTTTCGGCGATGAGCCGCGAGTCGGTGTCATCCTCGTTGATAAGGTCTTCGATTTGGGCTAGGCGTTCGTCCTGTTCTGGAGAACCAGTATCGGAACCTTCTTCCGGTTCTTCGCCGCTCAACTGAGCAGCAAGGGCTTCGAGCTCTGCCAATCGGTTGTTCTGCTGAGCCAACGAGGCAGTCATCTCGACTGGTTTTTTGATTTCGATGTCGAAGCGGACGATGTCTTCGAACCACTGGTCAAGCGCAGGTACGTAGGCGCGGGCTAGCGTTTGCGAAAAGGCATCTACCGAAAGCGTAACCTGCACCTCGGAGCCAAGAGGCAGGTCGTGCCGGATGTGTTCGGCATAAATTTTTAGTACACCGATGGTCTTGTTGCGGTCGGCACGCTCGCTTTCACCTTGCACGAGCGGCACGTGGACGGCCTCTCCTGATTGACCTTCTTTCAAGGTGACATTGGTGTGCAGCGATAACGTTTTTTCGGCAGGCAGTGCAGCGCCCTTGCGGATGTACCAAGCCACGGTGTTGTCGGCCAGCATGATCCCAACTGATTGCGAGAGTGGCGGCTGCCCAACGCTCAGCCCGTGCAAAATGGTGAACTCGGCAGGCGAGGCTTCGAGCGATGGTATGCCCACGCCACCTGATAGGTGAAGCCGGAAAGTGTTCAGAGCGTTTGGGCGTAGGATCAAACCGAGCATGAAAGCACCGGAGGAATTGAAGTCTGTAAGGCCCGTGTCGAAACCGCCGTCAAGTCGTTCGGCCCGGACGGACTTGGGCGTGGGCACTCCTGGGGGAACTTGTGCCACGCGCCCGGCGAGGAAGGGGCGCGGGTTGGTGGTCATCGGTTCGTAGTTGAGTTGGAGATCTATAGTGGCGGCTTCCGGAAAGACTGGGTTGCGTTCCACTGACTTGCCCCGAAGGTGGTCGGGCAGTTTTTGGGTGGATGCATAGACCGCCGCGCCGTAGGCCACGATGCTGATCGGATTCATCACATGCCGTGCCTCGGCTCCTATACCTTGTTCTAACATGGTCGGAAGGCAAGGTGTCAGGGTTGGGCCACCGACCAGTACGATGCCGTTGAGTTCATGCGGATAAAGATTGTTTTTTTCCAAGACCTTTTTGCAGAGTCGGATGCTCCGTTGGATGGTCGGCTCGATGATCTGCTCCAACTGCTCGCGGACGAGGGTGGTTTCAAAAAAACCCTTACCGCTTAATTTGCTCATGTCTATTAACAGGCGCGTTTGCTCTCTGGCTGAAAGTTCGATTCGGGCTTTTTCGGCTGCCAATTTGAGTTGTGCAAAAAGTTGTCGGTAGGTAGGGTTTGAACGTTGGAGGTCATCAATGCCCCATTGCTCGCGGATTTGGCGGGCGATTTCGTTGACGACCATGCGGTCTAGATCCTTGCCACCCAGTTGGTTGTCACCGTCGTGGTCGAGTACCTGAAGTCGCCCGGCTTTGGAACGGACAAGCGACACGTCGAAGGTACCGCCTCCGAGGTCGTAGATCAGCCAGTTTCCCTCATTTTTTAGTGTTGCGCTCGCGTGGGCGACGGCGGCGGCAATGGGTTCCTGCAACAGGATGGCATGTTCGATGCCAGCTAGTTGCGCGGCTTTGCGGGTAGCGTCATTCTGAGGCAATTGGAACATGGCAGGGATGGTGATGACCGCTGCTCTCACAGGCTCGCCCGAATGCAACCCTTGTGTGCGCGCAATGAGGTTTTGTAGCACAAAGGCGGAAAGTTCTTCGGGCAAGTACGTTTTTCCGCTTCTTGGGAAGTGAAAAACTTCCGAGGTGCCCATCAGTCTTTTGAATTCGGCTTTTGTGTTTTCCGGGTCGGTGTCGGCCAGCGATTTGGCTACATTACCTATGAGGATTTCCCCCGTAGTGGACACGTGGACGATGGAGGGCAGGATATCCTCTCCGTCAGCATCCGGGAGCAGACTGGGCTTGTCAGATGTTTGGAGCGCGATGGCTGAGTTGGTGGTACCGAGGTCGATGCCATATTCGAGGGTGAGTTTCATGGAGGAGGAGTATTAAATGATTTGGCGATAGTTTGATAAAGCATTGGGGTAACGGGCAATTTCTGCGTTGCTCAACAGGGAGCGTGGGAGCAGCCAAGTGCCGGTGTCACGGCAACCTACATAGACAGCTCCCTTTTGCTTGGAAATTTTGTAGAAAAATGCCACGAAAACCAGCGGGGTTGCCGCCTTGCCTGACGATTGTGCTTGTGAAAAAACTTGCTCGATATGATGGGCCAAACCCGATGAAAAGCCCTCCGTCTGGCGGATCAGGTTTGGGCGGTCGCCTTGAAAAGGTAAAGCCATCAGGTAAACGGGGCCTTTGTCCCCACTCAGGAGAAGGGTCTGAGCTTTGTCTTGTCGGATCGCATCTTGGAGCAGAGATACCCCCCGCCCGAGCACCGTGGTGTGGTGGAGCGCGAGCATGGCGGAGTGTAGCATCAGGCTTTTGTTCATTTTCGGCAGATGTCGGGTCTGTTGAAATTTGCTGTAATGTCGCGTCCACAACTTGTCTCAGGTTCTTCCAGAAAGGGTCCGGACTATCTGGAGCCGTGATGGGATCAAGATTTTCACCTGTTTCTTCTCCATTTTCTGTGAGCATCTTGGATTTGAACTGTTGCGCTTGGAAAATGAAAATCCCGATAAGGATGGTAGTGGCGAGCAGAAGTAGCAGGGTAATAGGTTCCATAAATTTAACATTATTATTATTTATGTGTATTTTGCCCAACTGCGGCGTCGCCGCAGTTGTGAATGACTATGAACAATTGCCGGCGACGCGACGTTAGTGGCCGTCAAGTTCGGAAAATGGATAACATAAAAGGATTGCGGTAATCTTCGATTGACGAAGTGCTTTTGCCATTTTCCGAACGGTTTTTCAAAAATGACTTCAAAGGCCTCGACCCAAAAATGCCTCGCTTCCCGCCCGACTGCCCCGGCCCGCCGATATTTTTTTATCGTGTACGCTGCGACGGTTTTTTATATTTTATTGGCGTTTAGCCATTTATATTATTTATCGTCTACGCTACGTCGGACTTTAAAATAATTTGTGTCGCAATACGCAATAAATTTGTTTTAAAAATCGTTTGCAAGCGTGCATTCCACGAATGCTGCAAAGCCAAAAAGCATTTGCTTCTGTGAGCAAGACTCCCGCGCCAATGCTTTTCTGCCTTGCCAAATGCCGAAAGCATTTGTTCGCTTGCAAACGATTTTTAAGACTTTCCAGGGGCGTATTGCTGCCGATTTAAAAATATCGGCGGGCCGGGGCATGCGACGCATTTTGGGTTGTAACTATTGATGCTCAACTTTTGAAAATGATTGCCACTAACTTGGGCATGGGCTACGTGGCCGCGCTTAGTCGGCTATGTGAGACCATGCATAGTTAGGTACATTTATATTATTCGTTTTAAAATTTCTATTGTTCCTTTAAAACTGATCTCAACTTTAGATTCATCAATTATTCCTTGATCCTGCCTAAGTTCGCACCCCGGATGGATCAAATTTCTGTATACTCTAAGCAAGTGACCTAAATATGGGAAATCCTTGCCGAGCAGTTTGTTCTCATCTGTATATATAATCCAATCCAAACAAGTCACAATCATACAATTTTTCGGTTTACGCTTTTCATGCTTTTTTTGGATTATTATAGACAACAGTCGTAATCTTTTTCTCTCACATAAATATATTAATAACAACTCAACAAGAGAGCCAGATAACACTACTGTTGATTTGGTATTTCCCATTGAGCCAGTTGCGGGTTTTTGACACGATATAAATAAATGGTTTTCAGCCATTTGACTAATTTTGAGTTCTCAACATTCAAGATTAAATCAAACAGACTGAAAACCGATGACAACTTACAACAAACTGTCAATCAGGCAATTCCAGTTTACTTTAATGAAAATGATTTTAACGAATTTGTCTTACCCCACCTTTGGGTTGGGTCTCGTGGACCGAAGTCAAAGTTGCCCTTTTGGAAAGTATTTCACTATATCCTGCACATACTTTATACTGGGGAGCAGTGAAGATGTTGCCAATTGAGAAAGGGCCAGACAGAAGCCAGAAATCCACTATTGTCGCATTTGGATGAAGTGGAAGCAGTGGGTTGAACACGGCTCTATTGGCGGCCTTGTTCTATCAAAGTGTCAACTTGCTCCAGGAACGTGGCCATTTGGACCTGAGTATTCTTCACGGCGATGGGAGCAATACCATAAGTGTCAAGGAGGCGATTTGAAAGGCTATTGTGGTCACAAACATCAAAAAGGGAACAAAATAGTTTCCTTGCAGGACAACGTCGGAAACGTGCTCGCCCCAATGACCATAGCGACTGTAAATCAATCAGATATGGTGCAACTGCCGGATTCTTTGAATGATTTGAAAACAACCTGTGAGCGCAGCAACCTGATAATTCCTAAGGGAACGCCCTTGAATCTTGATCCCGGGTTTGACAGCCGCAAAAACCGAAAAATCATTTGGAATGCAGGATTGAAACCGAACATCAAGGAAAACTCGCGAAACCGCAAGAATCCAAAACGGGGGCGAAAGCGATTCTTTGACAAAGAACTCTATAGCCAACGATATAAATGTGAAAGAACTTTTGCTTGGCAGGATAAATTCAGGGAGTATTAGTCCAATATGAATGGTATCAGCACCTCTTTCTGGGATTTAACCTCCTCGCATTCACCCTGATTAACCTACGACATGTTCACTGAGAAAACCCGCAACTGGCTCATTAAATAATTCAGGCACAGTTCCTTGAAATCTCTTTCTATACAGGGTCTGAATTTTTTGTTAAATTTACCTATTTTTTCGAGCAGTTCAAAATATTGTATTTTTTCCAGTCTTTCAGATGTAATATTTTCAAAACCCTCTAACCATTTTTTATCAACTGTCCGATTCCGTTCTGCCAATACTTTCTTTATTTCACCTACTACATAAGGGTTTATTTCATAATAGTAAGAATTGAATTCATTTTTATCCTTGGTCTTTATAATATACTTTTTCCTATAAATTGTTCCTTTAAAGATAGGGCTTTTTCTTTAGTCGCCTGCATGAAGGGTGGAATTCTCCATTCAGGAAGTGCTATTTTGCCGTTTTTGAAGCCAGAACTCTCGGAAGAATTTTTAATGAAATTGCTTAATTTTTCCAACACATAATCATTTTCAAAAGATATCCTTTGTGAGGCTTCCTTGTACTGGATTTGTATTTTTTCATTTTCTTCTCTCTCCTTTATTTTTTCATTTTCATGATTAGTTATTCTCTCTAAATTTGAAATTACTTTTTCATTATTTGGGTCTATTGCTACGGCCTTTTCGAACATGACCTTTGCATTTATCGTGTTCCCTTCACTTTCATAAATTAAAGCAAGATTATTTAAAACCGCACCGCTATTTCCATGATTATCTATATAATGAGTATAAAACTCTTTTGCCTTTTCTTTGTTTCCTACATGATTAAAGCAATATGCACAGTTAAAGCAAGTAGTACTATCATTTTGAAGATATTCATCAGAAAAAAAAGAGGTGAGAGAATATACATTGTCGTATAGCCCCTTATCAAAAATAGATTTTATAATCCAATCTAGATAATTTTCTATAAAGTAATCTTTGAAGTTTTTCTTAGCAATAAATGAGTGTAGCACATTAATAAAATTTGCAACTCCATATTTATCATCTTGAATTACGGACAGCCAGTTGCTAAACGCTGAACAAGTGTTTTCAACTAAATATTGGTAATTAAAAACATTGGTGACAAGTTGAAGTTCAACAATTTGATTTTCAAAATTGCCAATGTATTCCCAAAAAATTGCTTTTAATAAGGCAACTTTCCCTGCTAATCTTTGATTCTTTACAGCATTTATATTTTCAAGAATTTTTATACAATCTTCATAAGCAAATGGAATTTTAGTTTCTAAAAACATATTGAGAACTCAGATAATGCGGCTGTGATAGACTAATAAACTCCCAATACTCTATGTCTAAGTTTTCAAAGATTTTTTCAGCAACTTCATGTTTTTCAAGTTTCGTCAGCAAAAGACCTAAAGTGATACTTACTAAATCATTATTTGGAAGTATTTCCTTTGCCTTTAAAAAATAGTTTTCAGCAACTTCCAATTTATTCATTGACAAATGGATACACCCAATTTGAAATCTAATATATCCTCCTATATTATTATCTTCTTCAATTAAGGCTAAGGCCTCATCATAATAGGCTTTAGATTTCTCAAAATCACGTTCTAAATAATAGTGCTCGGCGATAAGCGTTACAATATCTATATTTTATTTTGGGATTCATTTACAGACAATAAAATAGTTATATATTTTTGTATATCGTTGTACCTATCATGGAACAACTTAGCCAACAAGATATGTAAGTTGATTTCATTTGGAAATTTACTTATTGAATCTTCAATCTTTTTAATGCCAAATTCAGGGTTAGCATAAAAATAGGTTCTCAATTGAAATATTACATCAATAGGGTATTCCTCATAATTTAAAACATCTAAGTAGCATTTTTCTGCTTTCTTATTATCATATAATGGGTTATTATCGGGAAAATCCCAAGTACTATATATCTGTCCAATCCAAAATGTAACAAAACTTTTGAATCTATCAGTGCCAATGCCCTTCAAGGCAGCATCAAAACAAGAGAATGCAGTATCATAATCTTTTCATAAGTAAAAGATGTCCTTTACAATAATGCCACCCCCATATCAGGAAATTTAGATAAAATCTCGGCACTTATTTTCTCGGCAATTTCAAATTCGTCCTTTTCGTATTCCTCCCAAAACTGGGCAACAATTTGTTCTATTTCGTTTTCCATAATTTATATTTTTGTACCTAACGTCGGCACTCACGCACACCGCCGCCTGCGTTGGCTTTGAGGGTTGGGCTTTGGCGGCGGTTGGCGTAGATGCTTTGTTCTGCGATTTTCTTTCATTTTATTGATTTTCAACGGTTTATACTGAGGGGGGTACTAAGAAGCGATTGATTTCAATTTAGATTTCAACACCTCTTTTCTCTCCACAATGAAAGCCCTAAAATTTGAAACATTCAAATCGGTATCTCTACTTACAAAGAGTTCATCATTGGAAATATGGTTTGCTTTTGCCCATTCTTCCAACGATTTATCTTGTTTAGATTTATTAAGGTTGCCATTCAGCAATTGCAAATTGGGTATTGTGTTCCAGTTCTCCATATGTCCACAGAACTCCCTATCTTCCTCATTAAATGTATTGGTGATATTGTTATAATCCCTAAAAAATGAAGAAGGGTGCAAATGGTCTTTATGAAAATCTTGATTAAAATAGTCCAAATGAGGGTATAATAAAGATAGAACATAAAAGGCTTCATTGCTTTCATAATGACTTGTTAGCAACCCTTCAATAAAGTCATCGTCCAAAGCATAATTTCGATTGGGATTGCTCTTAAATTCATCTCGTATTTGTTCTAATGGAAAATTAGGTTCTCCTAAGTTCGCTTTAATTACCTTTCGTAATGTTGCAAGAATTGCATCAGTCTGCCCTCCAAAAATTGATTTGAGCAAACTAAGATTTATCCAACGAGATATTAGTTTTTTGTCCTCCTTATGATAATTTGGGTTATTGATTTCTTTGCAAATTTCTTTGTGATAAATATAGTAAATTATCGGAATTACAGCGTTTTGGCTCTTAATGTCCTATCGTTGAAGCCAACTTTTCTACTAATGTAAAGCCAGCAATGATGCTTTCTTTGATTTTATCCCAATTGTTTTCAAAAACTTGCACGTTTTTATGGTCAAAATTTTTCAATTGAAATCTGATATTGTCAATGAATAAAACCAAACAAGTCTTCAAAATGAAATCTGCATTGATAATGAAACCTGGTCTGCCAATCAAATAAATTTTATTCACTAAATCTTCAATTTCTTTGCGGGCATCTACTTTTTCCCAATTTGCAGATGCTATTGACATCAATAAATTTGAAAATGAAAGTGCTGTACCTCCACTATTTGTCCTTATAAAAACCTCCAAAACCTTGTCTGGTGCTTGTTGTTCTTCCAAATAAAAGTTTATCAATCTGTCAGAATGAATTCTCTGGTGAAAGTCAATCAAAGTATCAGAAGCAAACTCATTTTCTGATAAACTATTTTCTTGAAGATGTTTGTTTACTTTCTTCAAATCATCAAGTTCAAGTATTTTTCTGACTTCAAACCATAGATTATTCTTTGGGTCTCTTGCAAGCCTTTCTAATTCATGTTTCGTTAAAAATCGGAAGTCATAAATTTTTTGATTATCATGTTCCTGTTTTACAGGCTGCATGAGGTTCAAATACAATTTTCTTGTTGGGATATTCTCTTCTGTATCATACGTCCATTTTCTTGGTAATTTGTAAGCATAACTACCACGAAGCCCAATGTAGAGGCTTGTTAGACGTTGCTGACCGTCAATAACTGCTTTGAAGTCATTTACACCCGTTGTATTTTTGTCGGGATTGTTCACTTTGAAAAACTCTCTATATTCTTCAATGAACTCGTAAAATTTAAAATTACTTTTGATATGGCTATCTCTTACCTCCCAAAACATGAAAGATTGGTCGGTAGCCTCTTAAAATACTATCAAAAAGCATTTCAATTTGGTCACTTGACCACACAAATTTCCTTTGGATTGCTGGTAGCAAATACTTCCTTTCAAAAATGTTATCAACCGCCTCTTTAATTGAAATTGGGTCTTTGAAGCCACTAGCCATATTTATTTTATTTTTATTTTTTTTTATTTTGATTTCGCAGAACTATTGCACTCCCGAAAACAGCTAAGTAAAACCCGCATTGCGCCTTTTACTTATTCATTTTCGGGTATATCGAATGTGGACGATTTGGTATCACTGAAAATGAAAAACATGCATTGAGGTTTACTTAGCCAAATATTCTCGTTTGTTGTTTAATTTAATATCAAACATATGGCCCGGATCAAATCCAGCTAATCTAACGGGCTTTATTTTGTCCCATCCCTTTTGGTAAGTAATGCGCAAATCTCAGTCGTCTTACTGCTTTCATGGCCCAGGGTTCCTGTATATAACGTAAGTCGACTCCCTTTCCAATAAGTGGGTGGCGAAACTGTGAAAGTCGCGTATGTACAGTCGCCGCCGGATTGATCTTTGATTTTCTTTTGCGGCTAAATATCGCCTGCACACTGCGTTCGCCATATTTTCCGCCGGACGTACCTTCAAATAATAACCACTCTATAGGCTGGTACACATCAAGATATTCATACCACTTTCCAGGCCTTGTCCGACAAATAGAACAGCGGTCCTTCTTCCCCTTGCCTCCCGGATGAAGAGACGTTTCTGCTCTGGTTGTAAAACCCGAAACTTTCAGGTGCAAAACTTCGCCCAAAAGCGTGTCCGCGAATAAATCATCATTAATATACACCGGTGCTTCAAGTTGTCCACATTTTTGATGTAAGGGTTACCTCTTCTTCGGTCAACACCTGCGGCAGTTTGTCCAGCCGTTTGGGGCGGAACAATCCCTGTACCTTGTCTTCCTGCACTACCACCTCGGCATAAAACATCTTGATCGCGCTCAATATCTGGTTCTGACTGCGATTCGCTGATGTTTTTTCGCGGATCAGACCGGATACATAATCGTCAATCTGCTTGCGCGTCAGCGGCTGACGGGTTTTATAACATCATAGTGCCGGATAAA
>JADJYG010000002.1 GCA_016719895.1 Saprospirales bacterium
AAATATAATGTACCCTATGGGTTTCGCAGAAAAGCATATTTCTTGAACCTGAAAAGCTTAGAATAGTCAGCGTAACCGATTAATTAATACAGAATTAGCAATACTACAGATTTTTCAATTATTCTAGAAAATATTAAAGAAAATGATCTTGTCTTTAGATCCACCTAGCACTGTTTCTCATAACCATAATGGTTTTATTAAATACAATCAAAAGATTTTTTCATTAGAAGATCAGAATCGATTAAGTCGATTGATTGATGAAGTAAAAAATAGAGGAGCCTATTACATTCTTACAAATGCAGTACATCCAGAAATTAAAGAAATTTTTTCAAAAGGTGATTCTGTCCTAAAAAAAGTAGGGCTAATCTAATTGGTGGACTAAGTGCTCAAAGAGGCACATTGAAGAATTTATCTTCATTTTTCAATACAATCAAATATGACGGAAGAACAAAAGCAAAGTTTTGGGGGGGATCAATAGTAGCCTTAAAACATTAAGGCTTTAATTCAAAAAGAGAAGGAACTTTCTTACTTATGAAAGTGTACTTCCGGAATCTATTGACATGATATAAAGAAGAAGGTTGGGAAGTTGATAAAGAGTTTAAAGCCAAGGTCTGATTAAAAAAATTAAAGCGGTTGATATGTCTTTTGAGGATGAGGTTTTGGACAACCTTTTGCAAACCTTGGTCAACTATTTAAAATAAGGACAGAAATTTCAAAATGCCTTACTCTGATGATTTCAAATTAACACAACAAATAGATGTTTATGCTGCTGATTCTGAAACCACTGATTTTTATTGAGTGTAAATCTTGTTAGGAGAACCTAAGAAGGGGAACTTTAGGAAGTAATAGAGGCTATCGGAGCGGAAAAGGGAGGGGATCCATAAGGCGATTAAATTCCTTTTCCCTGAGCATAAGCATAAAGTAACATTTCTACTTGCGACTAATAACTATTATCTCTCAGAACCTGATATACAACGACTAGAAAATTTCGGAATATTACATTTTGATGAAGAAACAATTCAATATTATCAAGATTTGACTAACCACTTAGGTGTTTCTGCAAGGTATCAACTACTTGGAAATTTATTTTCAGGGCAGGAAATCTGAAATGCAAAAATAAGATTCCCGCAATAGAGGGAAAAATGGAGGCCATACATATTACTCATTTTCAATAGAGCCCGAAAAGCTTTTAAAAATAGGTTATGTCTTGCATAGGAATAAGGCCAACAAAAAATTAATGCCAACCTATCAACGACTTATCAAACGTTCAAGATTAAATTCAGTACAGGAGTTTGTAGAAGATGGGGCTTTTTTCCAAATTCAATAATCATTAATATTGCAACAGAGGGTAAGAAGCCTAGATTTGGAAAGGCAAACACACAGGTTGATGATGCTATTTCAGGTTTGGCATTTTTTATTTGCCTAGACGGTATCGTTCTGCATTTAATATAGATGGTCAACACAGACTATATGGTTATGCAAATTCAGAATACCGAAATACTAACTCGATTCCGGTAGTCCATTTATTAACCTTGAACGTAAGAACAAGTTAGGTTATTTATGCAAATTAATGAGAATCGAAAAGCCGTACCAAAATCTTAGAAATACACTAAATTCTGATTTGTTATGGAATTCTGAGAATCTTAATGACAGAATCAAGGCCTAAAACTTACAATAGCACAAGAACTAGGAGAGGACAAATCTTCACCGCTTTTTGATAGAATTATTGTTGGTGAAAATCCTAAACAGTAAAACGATGTATCACAATTGATACTATTCGTATTAGGTTAGATCGAAGCATTTTTTTGGACAGTTTACAAAAAATGCGATTAAAGAAGATGGTTCCTTTTATAAAGGGGACAATGACAATACTTATGACATTGTTTTCCCCTTTTTAAAATATTCTTTTGAATATATTAAAAATGCTTTACCTAATGAGTGGGCTAAAGGGGAGACAGATGATGGATTTTTAACAATTAATGCAGGGATTGAAAACTTAATAAGAATCTTTAATGATATAATTGATCATCTAAAAAGCAGCGCGAAAATAAATCCAAAAGGTGATAAAACAGAGATCCTCATTAAGGAGATTTCTTTTTATTTAGATCCATTAATTGATTTTCTTAAAGGACTTAAACCTGAACAAAAAATTGAATTAAGAAAAAGTTACGGGACTGGAGGTAGAGCAAGATACTGGAGGACTCTTCAAAAGGCTATAAATGAAGTAAGACCAGATTTTAATCCTAAGGGGCTTACAAAATATTGGATGACAAGCCAAAGCGTTTAATGAAGAGTCTTTTAAAATGATTAGGGGAATAGAAACCTATGAAGAGGATTTCAAAAAGAGACTAAAAGACCTATATGGTGATACTTGGTTCAAGTCAGGTCTCCCAAAAAATGTTTATGATGAATCGATAATGCGTGCAGCAGATAAAAATTATGAGGCAAAAACTAAATCAGAAGAAGTTGATCCATGGGATTGTTTGAATATTATCGATTATAGAAAAATTGCAACATATGGGCGCAACTGGAGTGAATTATTTGAAAAGCATTATACTAAGCCGGGAGAAGAAAAAATTAGTGGAGGGAAGGATGCAAAAACTGGTTGGATGCAAAAGTTAGAAAGAATCCGAAATCAAAATGTTCACTCCTATAGTGTAAAAGAAGATGAATATGAGCTTTTGTGTGAACTCAATGAATGGTTGATTGAACGAAGAGTTGAAAATGAACTAGAATGACATGCCCCAACAATCGCTTCCCGAAAATGCTTCCTAAACGTCGCATATTCGGGAAGCGTAACGTTAGTGGCAATCATTTTCAAAAATGTTGAGCATCAATAGGTTACAACCCAAAAATGCGTCGCATGCCCCGGCCCGCCGATATTTTAAATCGGCAGCAATACGCCCTGGAAAGTCTTAAAAATCGTTTGCAAGCGAACAAATGCTTTCGGCATTTGGCAAGGCAGAAAAGCATTGGCGCGGGAGTCTTGCTCACAGAAGCAAATGCTTTTCGGCTTTGCAGCATTCGTGGAATGCACGCTTGCAAACGATTTTTAAGACTTTCCAGGGCGTATTGCTGCCGATTTAAAAATATCGGCGGGCCGGGGCAGTCGGGCGGGAAGCGAGGCATTTTTGGGTCGAGGCCTTTGAAGTCATTTTTTGAAAACCGTTCGGAAAATGGCAAAAGCACTTCGTCAATCGAAGATTACCGCAATCCTTTATGTTATCCATTTTCCGAACTTGACGGCCACTAACGTCGCGTCGCCGGCAATTGTTCATAGTCATTCACAACTGCGGCGACGCCGCAGTTGGGCGATATCATAGGAGCAAAATAATGGAAAGCCCAACGGCAGGAGAACCCGAAACTGCCAAAAAAGAAGTAGGGCGAAAACGCCGAAAGCGTTAACGTAGGCAAATTTCCATTTTATGAATTCGATAAAAATTCTTACTCGGCTGACGGTCGGCTTACTTTTATTAGCGGGAATCCTGTATATTGTACTGCCCGAGAGGGGAAAATTTGAATTATTTCCAATGTTTGCTGCGGGAGCAGGGGCTTGGTCTTTCATCGCTCTCCTTGCGGCTTTGGTGATAAAGTCAATCAAAGCAAGCGACAACAAGTAGCCACAGAAGCGACGAAAGCCTTTGACTCAACCCGAAGGCTTTCGTACTTTTGCTACAAATTTTTTGAAAATGGCAAAGAAATTAGTTCGATTTGACTGGGCAATGAAGCGGCTGCTTCGGAACAAGGCCAACTTCGACATCCTAGAAGGCTTCCTTTCCGAGTTGCTCCATGAAGATTTCAAGATAAAACAAATCCTTGAAAGTGAAGGGAATAAAGAAACCGAGGACGACAAGTTCAATCGGGTAGACATACTCGTGGAAAATAAAAAGGGCGAGTTGGTCATCGTCGAAATCCAGAATACCCGCGAGGCTGACTACTTCCAGCGGATGCTCTATGGCACAGCCAAAGTTATCGTGGAGCATATTGCCGAAGGTCAGCCGTATTCCCAAGTCAAAAAAAGTGTACTCCGTGAATATAGTTTACTTTGACCTTGGTCAAGGAGACGACTATGTGTATCACGGTACAACCACTTTGTGGGCATCCACAGCAACCACGAACTGGAACTATCGGAAAAGCAGAAAGAACTTTCAAAAAGACCTCAGTATCAGACCTGTACCCAGAGTATTATGTGATAAAAACCAATCGGTTCAACGAAGTTGCCAAGGATACTTTGGACGAATGGATATACTTCCTGAAAACGGCGGAAATCAAAGACGAGTTTACTGCAAAAGGTTTGAAGTCTGCCAGCCAAAAACTCGATATTTTGAAATTAGACCCCGCTGACCGAAAGGAATATGACCGATATATGGAAGGGCAGCGAAGTGACGCTAGTTTTGTGGAGACTGTGAAACTGGAAATCACATCGGCAGTAAAAAGTAGAGAAGAAGAAATTGCTGAGAATGCCCTGCAGAAAGGTTTAACAATTGAGGTTGTCTCTGAAATTACTGGACTTTCGATTGCAGAAGTTCAAAAAATCGCCAGCAACCTAGAGAATTAATAAATCGCCCAACTATGGCTTCCTTGCCAACCGCTCGCTAAACGCGGCAGTATGCAAGGAAGCAAACGTTAGCACCAAAGAGGCAATATAACCGAGGGCGACATCAGAAAGTACATCACTTTTTCCAAAAATCGCTTAAATTTGAACCAAAAACATGCCTAATTTCGACTGGGATGAGAATAAAAACAAGTCAAATCAGCAAAAGCACAAAATTGCTTTTGAAGATGCGACCGACCTTTTTAATGACAAGGATAGGCTTGAGTATGCGTCAGAAAAACAGGGCGAAACCAGATATTTAACCATTGGAAAGGCATTTCAGGCGATTATAAGCGTAATTTACACCACAAGGGACCTGTTGATACGGATCATTTCGGCAAGGAGGGCAAGTCAGGACGAGAGACGAGCCTACCTGTCTAACAAACTAAAAGGCAAAGAAGATGACGAAACATAAAATATCAGTTTCAGAAGCCCTAAGAAAATTAGAGGCGGGGGAATCGGTAAGCGGCTATTCGATCGACTTTGATCGGATAAAAATAGAAGCATTGGACGTTATGAAACTGTCCAAAGGAGGGATAGTAGTACCCGAATCTGCGATCTACTACGACGATGATGATATTGCCTATGATGAAGACTTTGAAGGCGACTGGGTCAGAGTTGATACTGCAACCAAATCTAAAACCGAAGTCAGGATAACTTTGCAAGATGACATCAAACAATGGGTCGAAGAAAACAATGTACAATTAGATCAACTGATCGAAAAGTTGCTTGACGGCTTTTACCGGGCACAAAAAATGACATCTGAGAAGGCATAAAGCCTGTCGCATGGATCAATTCCAATAAGTAAGACAGAAATAAAGTACGGGCATTTGCCTTCAACAATTCCGCTTCGAGATCGGCGGCAACCGGCTATAACATCTAAGGAATACTGATTTTCAGCGGGTTACAACACTCACAACATCGAAAATAATAGAATGGTGCTAACAATGCATGGCCTCACATGGCTTCTAAACGTCGCCACGTAGTCCATGCAGCCGTTAGCGGTGAACTAAAACACACTAAACGCAATATTATGACAACAGAAATAAAGATACCGCTCCGCGCTCTAAATGAGTCCGTCATTCGAGACTTGAAAGAGAAATATCCTGAAGCTGAAATAAGTGTAGAATTACATCAAGACAGAAATAAAGCGCCTTTGAGCGAGGCGTATTTCTGGGAAATCATTTCACTGCTTGATTGGAGTAAAACGGGAGACGACGAAGCCGTCGTGGAGCCGGCGAAAGCCCGGCTTGCATCTGGGCCTATTCGGCATATCTTCGAGTTTGCCGATCTGTTATCCGAGAAGCTATACGCGCTTGATAGCCGGAAATACGCTATGTATATTGGGGAAGATTCCTGGTCGCCCAACCGTTATTTTTCCGTTGATAATTTTTTGTACGCTCGTTGTTGTGTAGTTGCTAACGGAAAAGATATGTACGAGAAAGTATTGTATGATCCTACTCAAATGCCCAAAGATCTTACCTTCGAAGAATTGCTGTATATCCCATCGGAGGCATACGAACGAAAAACGGGAAAGCAATATGATTATACACCGGCATATCCGATTGAAACGTACAATAATCAAGCGGGTTGGACAGAAGAAATAGAATGACCAAAAACCGTAAGCATGGGATTTCACGGCAATTCAAGAAAAAACGATAAGGAGCACCATCTCTACGCTATCCACGACAAGGAGAAAAGCGACATATTCAAATATGGCATCAGCGACAAGCCCATAGGCGGAGACGGCTATTCCCAAAGGATGCGCGAACAAGTCGATTATCTGAACAGGGCCGTTGGATGGATACGATACTTTGCCGAGATATTGATTCGGGGAATCATAGGAAAAGCCAAGGCTCGTCAAATTGAAGATGACCACATCGACGCTTATCGGGAAAAACATGGGCATAATCCTCGAGGGAATGTAAAAAAGACTCGAAATCAGTAAAAAACCGAGAACAACGGATATGCGAAAATGCTTCCTATACGTCGGCACGTTCGCACATCCAACCGTTAACTCCCGTTTTCCGATAATTTCCCCTACGCGGGGAAACTTCGGAAAACTTATTGTTCGCTGTGACCAGATAAAAGAGAAACCGAGCGTTTATCGGGCACAATAAAAAACGGCGGTTTTAATTTAAGGAGCACCGGTGGGATATTCCGCATTTAATTGTCCTGAAAAACACTTATATTTGCATTGAAATGCACTAAAAATGACAATTCAGAGAGTTGATAATCAAATAATTATTACGCTTCCGGCATCAATTGACCTGGAAGGGGTGCAACGTCTGATCAACTACTTGCTTTACAAAGAGGCCACCAAAGACAGCAAGGCCAAACAGGAAGACGTGGACAAATTGGCCCGCGAGGCCAATAAGCAATGGTGGGAAGAAAATAAACATCGCTTTTTACCGGAGTGAAATTCGTCGTTGACACCAACATCGCCTTCAGCGCCGTCCTAAACACCGAAGGTAAAATCGGCGACCTGATTATGAACTCGCATGGAGTTCTCGAATTTCATGCCTGTGATACGTTGCGCGCGGAACTCAAAAAGCATCGATTGAAACTGCTCGAACTCTCCAAAATGAGTGAAGAACAGTTAGACCAATCCATATATCAGATCACTAATTGCCTGACTTTTACCAACGAAGCGCTGGTACCATTCGAGTATTGGGTGAAAGCCGCCAATCTCGTTCGGGAAATTGACATGGATGATATTGCTTTTGTGACACTTGCTGAATTTCTGGGCATAAAATTGTGGACAGGTGACAGAGCGCTGATGAAAGGCCTGGCAAGAAAAGGCTATACTAATTTTATCACAACCGACGAACTGTCCAAGTTACGCAACTTACTTGAATAATACACTGCGAATTCTGCACTACTTCTCATAGCCGACTAAGCGGCGGCTACGTCAGCAGTGCTCCCGTCAGATTGTGAAAAAAAGCCCCTCCACTGTTTTGCCATCCGCCCAATCGAGCTATCTTTGACCCATCGCCGCCGCGCGCCATCACCAACGAAAACGCCATGCGTCACCGAACCGGACAAAACCGCCATCAATTCGGCCTCTTTGCCACTCCATTGGACGAAATGATCGCCCCGGACAATATGGTACGCGTCGTGGACGCCTTTGTGGGCGCCATCGACCTGGACCCCGAGGCCTCGGGGGGGGTCACCCACGTCCGTGCGCACCAACGCGGTACCCCGCCGTATCACCCCGCTTTGTTGTTGAAAATTTATATCTACGGCTATCTGAACCGCGTGCGTTCTTCGCGGCGGCTGGAGTTGGAATGCGGGCGCAATATCGAACTGATCCCGACTAAAGTACGGGACAAGTTGTGGCTGACGGGTTGCCAAAAACCCTCCTACCATACGATCAGTGACTTTCGCTCGATCAAACCGCATCGTAAGGCGCTTAAAGCCACATTTCGGCTGTTCAACCAAGTACTCGACGACGCTGAACTCTTCGGCAAAGAACTCGTGGCTATCGACGGTACGAAAATGCGAGCCCAGAACAGCAAGAAAAACAACATTTCCGAGGATAAAATACACAAACGCCTGGATTACCACGAGGCCCGGTTCATGGAATACCTCGACGAACTGGATCGCGCCGATGCCGCTACCGGGCGCGGCGAAGAAGCGGCCTGATCGAGCGAGTAAAACGCCTGTTTTTCCGGTTTTTCGCCCTGTGGCGCACTGGAGCGGGCGTAGGCACGGGAGCGGCCCCGGAATTTTTGATCGTGGCAGGGCGCTTCGTGGCGCCGGAGGCGGCGCTGCGATCCCGCCGGACGTGAGGGAAGGGGCTTTTTTTCACAGTCTGCGTTAGCGGCAATTAAATAAAGCAACAAAAAATAAATAACTTATGAATGGGTACCGGTTTCACCTGACTTGCAAACACTCTGTAATGCGGATTTTAATTAACGTGTTGTTATCTTTTTTTACAGTAGTGTTTTCTTTTGCACAAGCACCTGGATGGTCACGTGGTCAACAACTTCTTTCTATCAGTAACGATGTATGTGTGAGCCGTGCTTCGCAGGTGCTTCAATTGGAAGGTTATCGTATAGATTATGCCGCTGGCAATTTCGCTGTTGGCATTAAGGATGTTCACACGGCTGTGGTCATGTGCAATTCTTTGGAGCACGATAAAACTTATGTAAATATTGTTGTAGCCAGCAATGGTGAAGGGGGTGGTTTGCAACGTCAACGCCTACAGGCCCAGATGGAAAATCCTGGTTCGCTAAGCGGTGCCGGAAGTAGCCCTTGTGGCTTGGGAATGATATGGGATGAAACCGAAGAAGGCTGGACCGCTGTCTGGACACGCAGAGGAAGCAGCAATATATTTGATGTAAAATCAACCAAAGGTGGAGCTGTTTTAACAGCGGTACACTTAATTAATATTAATCAGAACCTGGTAACAGTTACCCGCACTAATACGAGTGATGGCAATGACTGTGAAATGCAGGGAACGATAGGTTCGGATGGAACCAGTGTGACAGGAACCTATCGTTGTAAAAGTGGCGGCCCTTACAACTGGAGTGCAAAGATAAGATGTACGGTAAATGTAAACTGTGGTTTAGGCGTGCGATGGGAAGAACAAGAAGAAGGCTGGACAGCAGTATGGACCCGCAGAGGGAACAGCAATGTATTTGATGTAAGTTCCTCGAAAAGTGGTATGACTTTAACAGCTGTGCAAACCATCAATATTAATGGGAACCAGGTTGCTATCAACCGAACGTTTTCGAGTGATGGAAATACTTGCGAAATGCAGGGAACTATTGGCGTAGACGGGGTTACTGTGACCGGCACCTATCATTGCAAAAACGGAGGACCATTTAGTTGGAAAGCAATAATTATTTGCCAGTAAGGAAATAGTATTGCGTTTCATGACTCCGCTGATTTCCCCCTAAACAATGAAACTACCATTGTTGACCCGCTAACAACCCCACTGCCGCCAATCGCCGCCGAAAGCCAACGCACGAAGCCAACGCACGGCGGCGACTGCGGCAGTGCAAGCCGTTCAGTGCAAGAATAAAATAGATATTATATAAAAGTACATCGATAAAATGGCTCGAAAACGACAGAATAATGGTATTCCAACTTTTGACGACTTTTTAAAACCTGTTGTTCAAGCGTTGATTGAACTTGGAGGATCAGGTACAAATGAAGAAATAAACGAGAGAGTTTTTCAAAAGTTACTCACGTGATTTCCTCACCCTTGAAACTTGGATAAAAGTATGCCAACAAAGAAAATACGGACTGAGCACTGCAAAAATTGCAACTACGATTTCAGGATTGACCTGCCGCATATGAAATACTGCCCTAATTGCGGACAGGAAAATCATAGTCCCAGAATGCCATTCTTTCATTACCTGTACGAGTTAATGGAAGGCATTTTCCATCTTGACAATAAAACATGGCTAACTATTAAGACCCTGTTTGCCCGACCAGGCCAGATTACTAAAGATTTTATTGAAGATAAACGCAACCGATATTCACCTCCCGTCAGAATGTATATCTGGTGTACTGCATTTTTTATGTTTAGTCTCTGGCTTTTAATAGATACTTTTATCCACAATTCTGAACCGGCTTCCGAAGCAAATAAATCATTGAGTGAGCGGTTTGATGAAATGGTTGATTCAACAAGCACTCAAATAGGAATTATTACAGGTGGGTTTTGGCCTACGCTTCCTTCGACGCCTGTAAGCAGGCAGCGGGTATTAAAAAACATCCCAGACAATGAAATTAAAAGCTGGCTACAGAATCAAAAATACCCTGCTGACTATTTTCATATTCAATTAGTTAAAGCCTACCGGGCACAGATCAATAGTCGGCTAAGCATATCTGCCTACACAAAGAAAATGACAGCAGGCAATAATATTATTCTTATATTATTGCTTCCTCTCAATGCATTATTACTATTCCCTGTTCTTTATAGAAAAAAAATATTCTACTATGATGCAATGATTTTCACAGTACATGTTAATACCTGGATTCCACTTTTTCAATCTATATGGATGTGGGTATTGGCGCTGATGATGGGTTTCCTGCATGCTCCTGAATCAATATTTTTGTCAATACCTATTATCAATTCTGCTTATTACTTTTTTGCATTAAAGAGAGCGTTTGGTTTTAGTTGGGTAAGTACAATCGTACGATGGCTCCCTGCATTTGTTATTGACACTTTTTACCATTGGCTTATGTTGTTGTTGTATGCTGCCTGGTTTATGACTTAAATGTACTTCCCACGTTAAGGGCTGCAGGCAACATCGGGTTTTGTGCAAGTATGGCTTGACAAACAAACATCAACCAATTGCAAAGCCGGGCATCGGTACCGGGCGGACAGAGCAACATTGGGCATTAGTGCTTAACTTCAACTAAACAAATCAATCGTCAGTGGTTGTGGGCGGACGGAATACTAATGCCACACCTGCGCAAAGCCCCGGGCGTTACTGGTCATTAAGGATGACATCAAAGCGGGATGAAGATTTTGAGATTTAGAGTCTTCCATAACCTGATCAATGCTCTCGATAGAAAAACTATCGTGTTTCAGGCTGGCTAAGTTTTTACAAATATTGATTCCTAAATTTCAATAACTAATGCGAAAGTATTCGGTTCTAATATGCGTAATCATCTCCTTGCTTTTTCTGATAATTGCCGCCATGCTTTATCCAGGTGGCTCAATCCTTGACAAAAATTCTGTAGGGTTTGACTGGTCAAAGAATTTTTTCAGTAATTTATTTTTAGCGAAGGCGCTCAATGGTACTGCTAACCCATCAAGGATTTGGGCACTCATTGGTATGTTTTTCAATTCAGTTGGCTACGGACTTTTTTTTATCCATACCGCACGAAAAATACCTCAAAAGCATACAGAGTTGGTTTTAAAATCTATTGGCGTTATCAATATGCTTTTTACCTTTCTAATTGCGACACCCTTGCATGACATCATGGTGACAGTTTCAAGTACTCTGACTATGCTTGGATTGTTTTACATTACAGTGTCTATCTTAAAGACAAAACTTCATTGGTTGAAGTTTTTTTGTATTGGAAGCCTGCTAATATTTTACTCAACTTTGTATCTCTATGGTGCTGGAGATTGGGGACTGTTGGCTGTGATGCAGAAGGTTACGTTTCTTTGTTTTATGTTGTTAGTTTTGACAATAGAATATTTTGCTAAGGGTGAAGATTTTCAACAAAACAAATCCAATAGAGTGGCAATAAAAGCAACGAACCACTAACATTTAAGGCTGAGCGGCTACCCCGCGCCGGGCGGGGGTAGCCGCTCAGCCTTTGTTGAACGACGCCAGGCCTGCCGGTGGGGACTGGCAAGCGAAGCGGGATCAAGGGCCTTGTACTATGGAGATTAAGTCTGTTTTCTGTGGGGTCATTTAGCACACTACTGGACATTTTTGAAAAGTGGCGGCGAAAGCCGATCTTCGTGTTTACTAAAGACATGATAATCAATGCTTCCGCCGCACCTCCGCAAATTTAGTGAACTGTACGACTCCTACGGCTTGGGCGCCGTAGAAAATGTTTGGCTTTTGACTTGCCTCCTTCCGCTGGCCCGCACCGTTAATCTTTACAAGATGAAGGACTTCGTGGGCGGGGTGCTGGAAAAAGCCGATACCCAACCCCAGAGCCATTACAAACGCTTGATCCGGCTGTTTCAGGATTGGGCCGACAGGCTGGACTTGCTGCATGATCTGATGCGCCACAATCTTCGGTTTTTGCGTGGCTTGGGTTTTAAGACATTGGTCATGGATGGTACCAGTTGGACGATTGGAGAGGTAGAAGTTCATTATTTGGTGCTCAGTGTATTGGTTGGATCGGTGGCCGTACCGATTTATTGGGTTCAGTTGGAAAAGATCGGCGCCTCTAATCAGGAAGAACGAAAAGCGATGTTTGAGGCGGCCTTGGGGCTGTTCGATTTGAAAGGAATGACTTTACTGGCTGATCGGGAGTACATCGGCAAAAATTGGTTTAAGTTCCTAAAAAACAAGCACATACATTTTGTCATACGGCTTCGTTTGTGCGATTACTTCGATGAAGTGAATACTGCCAAAGGCAAAAATTATGAGCGAATGCTGGCCAAGTGCTCCCAAAAATGCAAACTGGTCAAAAAGCAGATTTCCCTCGATGCAATGGTCTACACCATTGTGATGCTACCCAACCCCAAAGCCGATGCCGAAGAACCAACCTTGATCTTTCTAACCACGCTGCCCAACGCCCAAAAAGCCGCCCACCTTTACGCTAAACGCTGGAAAATTGAATGCCTCTTTCGACACCTGAAAACCAACGGCTACAACCTCGAAGACCTAAACCCTAAAGAACTGAACAAAAGCCTGTTGATGATGGCCATTGTTACCACCGCTTATATCCTGGCTATTCGCGAAGGCTGGAAACGACGACGACGAATTCCAACCCAGCGCTACCAAGACGGAAGCGAAGCACCCGAAGTGTCCATTTTCAGAGAAGGCCTGGCAATCCTAACCTCCAAATGCTTTCACTTTATCGAGTTCTTATCCTACGTTTTCACGATCTTATCCCCAAAAAATCATGCGATTTGCAAAAATGTCCAGTAGTGTGGTCATTTAGGCATGGTAGAATGTTGAAATACTGGTAAAACGCAGCAACAGAGAAGCGGAAAAAATCACTAAAAAACCTCGAAAGCAATTTTTGTCGAGCCTGCACCAAGGCACTGCGATGGTCTAATTTTTCCGCACACAAAACTCTCTTAAATTTGTGTCAAGATGAAATCCCAAACTGCATCGAGGCAGGCAGGGATTTTTTGGCTTGCTTCGAGTATGTCATGTTTAGTTCTTGACAGATTTTAGTGCAATGAATTCAGGCTCTTGTTAGAGCCTGTTGGGGATTTCAAGTTTTCAACCCTCGCTTTTCGCAACCCTGTCAATCATGCCATTGAAAATAAAGAAATGGAAGGGCAGCACGAGGTACCAATAAATCCTCCCCCAAAGCCCACGAGGGCGGAAAGTGGCGGTTTGATTCAGCACCCAATCGGCGCCATTTGGTACGATTCGGAATTCGAGCCAGGCTTCGCCGGGTAGTTTCATTTCAGCAAATAAAAGTAGGCGCTTGTTTTCCCGGTCGGCGATGAGTACCCGCCAGAAATCAAGCGCATCGCCGGGGCTGATTTGGTCAGGGTTGGTACGCCCTCGCCGCAATCCGACCCCTCCAACCAACTTATCGAGGAAGCCCCGTATTTTCCAGAGGAAATTGCCGTAGTACCAGCCCGTATCGCCGCCGATGCGCCATATTTTGTCCAACACCTCTACTTCGTTGCCGGATATGGCGCGCTGTTTCTCATCTTTGAAACAACCGAACTTCGGCACTTCCACGTAGTCCATCAGCCTGGGGTTGGTGTTGAACGAGCTGAAGGCATCCTTCCAACTGCTCACCACCATGTGCTGTTCGATGCGCTGAAAGGCTGTTTCTACTGCTTGCTTGTAAGCAATCAGTTCGATTCCCAAATCTTTCGCCAGCGAATTGGGACGGCAGATAACGTTGATTTTCATGCTGTCCACGAGGTTGGTCGCCAGATGGTAGGAGGTGGAAGTGATGAAATAAAGCCAGTAGGAGGAGAGTTTGGGCGTCATCACCGGTACTGTCCAAACGTAGCGCCGAAGCTGCCGGACTTCCGCAAATTGCTGCAGCATCTGCTTGTAGGACAAAACCTCCGGACCGCCGATGTCGAAGTCTTGGTTGAAAGTATTCTCCTTGCCCATGACCCCCGACAAAAACTGGATGACATTGCGGATGCTGATGGGCTGGCACAGGGTGTTGAGCCATTTTGGGGCAACCATGACGGGCAGTTTTTCCACCAAATCCCTGATAATTTCAAAGGATGCGCTGCCGGAGCCGACGATGATGCCCGCGCGCAAAACGGTGGTGGGCACGGCGCCGCTCCGAAGGATTTTTTCCACCTCGAACCGGCTGCTCAAGTGGTCGGATAGCTCCGTCTCGTTCACGATGCCGCCCAGGTAAATGACCTGGCGGCATCGGGTGGCTTGCACTAATTGGATGAAATTCCGGGCGGTGCTTGCCTCTTTGCTGGCAAAATCGCCCTTGCTACTCATGGAATGGATGAGGAAAAACGCTACGTCGAGGTCGCTGGGAAATGCTGCCGCCGGAGAGGGATTCAAAAAATCAATCTCGATGATATGGATGCGCTCGTGGGTCTGCCCCTCAAATCGCTTGCGGTTTCGGACGCAGCAGTACAGCGTATGCCCTTGTTCGAGCAGCAGGGGAATCAATCGCTGCCCGATGTAGCCATTGGCGCCCGTCAGGAGTATTTTCATGAAGTGGTGGGCTTGTCGGATAACGCTTCCAACTGCTTTGCCACTTCTTCCGCCTCCGCCGTTTTCAGGGCGAAGCCTTTGATGTTGCCCATTCGCTGGAGGTCACGGGCTTCTTCGAGTAACCTGGCATACTGTTCCCGCAGCTTTTTGGCGGGGTCTTTTTTGAATAATCTGAACATTGGGTAGGTATAATTGATGACGAATGGTTGATGTTATCCTCGCCTATTTTTTATTTAAAAAGGCAGAGTACATCCAGACCAATTTTTCTTGGGCACGGATATAATCACTCATGAGCGCATTGGTGCCTTCGTCGCCGGAGGTGGCGGATAACTGAAGTAATTCCCGTTGGAGCAGGATAATTGTTTTGAAAGAATTCAAAATGTCTTCGACTGCTTTCATGCCGTCCGCAACCTGTCGGCTTTCCTTGATTTCCGAGATTTTTGTATAGTCGGAATAGCGGTGGTTGGGGGCATGACCCAGCGTCAGGATACGCTCCGCCACCTCGTCAATTTTCAAAAGCAAATCGTTGTAAAGTTCCTCAAACTTCAAGTGCAGCTCGAAGAATTTTTCGCCCTTGATATTCCAATGGTAGCCCCTCGTGTTTTGGTAAAACAGGGAGTAGTTTGCCAGTAGGAGATTCAGCTTTTTCAGCCAGTTCAGCGGATTTTTTTGTGTCAAGCCCTATTGCTGTCAGATTTTTCATGGCTGAAGTACTATTTTATTTTTTTAAACTCTTGCAAGCCTGCATAAAACCCGATTCCAAACAACAAAGTTATGAGCCCGGCGAAGTAAGGGATGTATTCAGTCATTTTTGTTGAGTTTTAAAAGTTTCAAATAAATTCCAAAGCCGAGAATGGATGGGACCCAGAGACCAACAAAAATGGCACCGTCGCCTTCCCCCCTGAACCATAACAGTTCAGCGAATATCAGGGAAAGGAATGCCGCTGCCAGCAATAGCTTGTCCGCCAACGTAAGTTTATTGAACATGATTTTGAATTTAAGAGTGATTGATTTGAATCGAAATTTGTCTCAAAGTAAAGGCTCAACAGCGATTTGGGCAAATGGTTTTTGGGGTTGGTTCGCCCTGTCTCTCAACAAGACTATGGCGTACTTGAAATTTACTGGCGTATTGTATTTGCTTTACCTTTATTTGGAAATCATTGGCAACAGACTCTTATTGACCCGGGATTCGAATTTTTGAAATTTGTCAAACCTTAAGTGATGACATCCCCCCGTCCAAACCGATGACCTGCCCGGTCATCCAGGCGGCGCTTTCAGACAATAAAAAGTAGGCAAGCGACGCCACTTCTGCTGCCGTGCCGACCCGTTTGAGCGGGTGCCTTACGCCCGCGGCTTCTTTCTTATCATCAGAATTGAGTAGCCGGGCAGCCAGCGGCGTATCCGTCAGTGAGGGGGCGATGCAGTTGACCCGGATAGTGGGCGCCCACTCGGCGGCGAGGGAGCGGGCAAGCCCTTCCACAGCGCCTTTTGCTGCCGCAATGGAGGTATGAAACGGCATCCCCTGCCCGACAGCTACCGTGCTGAACAGCACGACGGAGGCTTTCCCTGCGTTTTTCATCGCTTTTTGCGAGGCCTGCAAAACCTTGACGGCGCCGAGTACATTGATTTGAAAATCTTCGAGAAAAGCATCCGGTTTTAAGGAACGGAAAGGTTTCAGATTGATGCTGCCAGGGCAGTAGGCGACGCCGTCGAGCATGTCTGGCAGTTCGCCTTCAGCGAGGTCGTCTGTCAGAATGTTTTTGGGCAAGAAGGAGACATTGGACAGCCTGGCAAGGCTGTCGCTGTTTCTGGATAATACGACTACCTGGTTGCCTGCTGCACTGAGTTTTTTTACGAGTTCCAGCCCGATGCCGGAGGAGCCGCCTGCGATGAGATATGTTTTGTTGGACATGAAATATTAAATTGATTGATCCTAACAAAATTAATTTGGGTTGGTTTTCAGTAAATTTAGTTTTACTGGCAATAGCATTGCCATTTTTCAAAACTATTTGAAAATAAGGTTCTTCCTGATTCCATGTGGGTTAGCATCTATCATCTTGTTCCAAAGGGAATTCACTTGGAACGAGATGGTTGAGTGCCCGGGCTTCCCCTTAAAACCAGTATGAGCCAGAAATGAAATGCCTCGGACAAGGGCTTGCTGTCCATGCCGCCGAACAGCCTGCCCGCAAACCCAACGCACGGCGGCACGACAGCAAGCCAAACGTTCGCTGCAATAAAATTTGGACACCCTGCGGTGCCCCCCATAATTGAAGTTCATTGAAAAAGCAGAACTGCGTGCCGATATTGGAGTGTGAAGAACCAACAACAAACACTCCGATTCTGCCATGCTCTTTTGCGGTATGGGGTCAATCGTTGCCGAGCGATGGCTTCCGAGGCCTCGGATAATGCGTTTAGCCAGCAGATTCGTCCGGTTGAGTTGTCGGCCTAACCCCTAACCTGTCAGGTGGAAATTTGAAAAAAAGACTGCCGGCAGCAGCAGCGCTTCGCGCATGGCTGCTGCCGGCAGTCTTTTTTCCAAATTTCCACCTGACAGGTTAGAGAGCGATTTTAGCGCACGAGGTTGAAGGTGCTGCCCTGTTTGACGAATTCCGGTTGCCCGATTAAAACACCACCCGTAAAAAGTAAAACAATACTGCCGCCAGAAAGAACGACACCGGCAAGGTCAGCAACCAGGCCAGCGCGATGTTTTGGATCGTCTTTTTTTGCAGGTTTTTTATCCCGCCCGACGCCACCATGGTTCCGGCGATACCCGACGACAACACGTGCGTGGTGCTTACCGGCAAGCCGAAACCTGTACTGATGCCAATGGTGGCGGCCGCGCAAACCTCGGCGCTGGCGCCTTGCGCGTAGGTCAGGTGGGTTTTGCCGATTTTTTCGCCCAGGGTGACGACGATGCGCTTCCAACCGATCATCGTACCGACGCCAAGGCACAGGGAGATCAGTACAATCACCCAGGTCGGCGCAAACTCATAGGCCGAACGCAGGGTGCGAATTTCATGTTTGATTTTTTTCACCGCCGGTCCGTGGATCAGACCGATCTTGATATCTGCCTCCACACTTTTTACCAGCACCTGAACATCTTTGCGCAGCGTAAAAAGCTGTTTTTTATCCCGCATGTCGGTTTGCTCCAGGCGGGTGGCGGTCTGGCCGGCCTGGTTTGCCAAAGTTGCGATATGGGCTGCATAGTCGCCGGCGTCCAGTTGTCCGAGTTGTTGTTCGATCTGCCGGGCCGCTTGTCGGTACTCGTCGGGCGGAACCGTCCGGTTGAAAGCAAACTGTAGCGGCATGAAGGCCAGGAGTACCACCATAAGCAGGCCAACGCCTTTTTGGCCATCGTTGGAGCCGTGAAAAAAACTCACCAGGGTGCAGGTGGTCACCAGCACGGCGCGAATCCAGAATGGCGGCGCTTTTTTGGGAGTAGGCTCTTTGAAAATGACTTTGTTTTTTACAAACAGCCGGAGCAAATACATTAGCAATATGGCCATACTAAAGCCAAAGAGCGGCGATACGAGCAGGGAAAGACCGATCTCGACGGCTTTGTTCCAGTTGGGCCCCGCGCCCTGGTGCACCGACCAAAAAGCGAAGCCGCCACCCAACAGGGATCCGATCAGCGTATGGGAGCTCGAACAGGGAATGCCGAAATACCAGGTACCCAGGTTCCAGCTGATGGCAGCCAGCAGAACGGCCAGCACCATTGCGATATTCTCGCCCAACGATTGCACGATCAGGTCGTCCAGCGGAATTAGTTTGACGATGCCCATGGCCACCGCAATACCGCCGAGGATGACGCCCAGAAAATTCCAGAAACCGGACCAGATCACTGCTACCACGGGTTTCAGGGTATTCGTATAGATCACGGTTGCAACCGCATTGGCCGTATCGTGAAAACCATTGACCGCCTCGAACAGGCACACGGCCAACAGGCAGACAATCAGCAGAATGGAGGTGTAAACGGACAATTCTGAAATGAATCCGAGGTACATAAGGTCCGGGCAGTTTTAGTGACGGGGCATCCGGCTGTTTGCTCCGAATTTCCATAAAATCGGGCAAAAGTACAACGCAATGGCATCGGTGTCGCGCCTGAATGTTAAGAAATTGTATATTCCGGTGTTGTTTGGATTACTCTGCCTCCAACACCGGGAGCAATACTTCCACGCGGGTGCCGGTCTTATGGCCGCCCGATTTTTCGCCCAGATCGATAATTTTGACAAACTGGGCGCCTGGGTTTTTGCGCAGTTGGTGCAGCAGGCTCAGGCGTTCGCGGGTGATTTCCATGCCGCGTGAGCGGTGCGATTGGTATGCCGGTTGCGCGTTTTGTTTTTCCTTGCCTTTGTTGTAGCCCACTCCGTCGTCTTCGATCACACAGAGCAACGTGCGTTCGTCGTCAGAAAGGTGAAATGCAATGCGCAGGTTACCTTCCTGCCGGGGGCGCAGGCCGTGCTCAATGGCGTTCTCGACAAAGGGTTGGATGATCATGGTCGGGATAAGCAGTTCACCCGTATCCACCCCCGGGGGTAAGACCACTTTATATTGCAGGCGGTCGCGAAACCGGAGTTTGCGGTTCAGGTCGAGGTAGCGGTTTAAAAATTCCATTTCCTGTTCGAGGGTCACTTCTTCCAGGTCGGAATATTCCAGGGTATGGCGCATGAGTTTGGCGAAGCGTGCCAGGTATGTTTCCGCTTCGTCATTGCGTCCGGAGGTGATCAGCCCTTGTATTGCATTGAGGGCGTTGAACAGGAAGTGCGGGTTCATTTGGGCGCGCAAGGCGCGCAGCTGCAGGCTGGCCACGCGCAGGCGGGCGAGTTGGGCTTCCTGGCGGCTACGTTCGAGGTTGTGGCGGGCTTCAATTTCCTGGCGTTCGCGGTCGCGCACCTGGTTGTAGTGGCGTTCGGTCAGTTCGGTGGCGCGGTGTTGCCACTGGTAGGCGCGTTGGTAGTCGGCGCGGGCGTCGCACAGTTGGGCAAGCGCCTGGCAGACCTGGGCCAGGTGGTTGAGGTCGTGGCCTTCGCGGCCATTGGCATACGCCTGTTCGAAGTATTTTTCGGCCTGTTCCAGGTCGTCGAGTTGCCAGAGCAGTTCGGCGCGCCAGCTTTGTATTTTAGACAGGTTGGTAAAATCGGCGGGTTTGGAGGGGTTCGGAAACTGGGCCGTGGCTTCGTCGAACAGCGTTACGGCGCGCTGGTTGTCGCGTTGCAACAAGGCTAAAATGCCCAGGTTGGCCAGGGCATGCGCTTTCGCCTCCGGCTCTTCTTCTTCGGCGAACTGCAGCACGTTTTCGAAACACTCTTTGGCGTGTTCGGCGTCGTTTTGCGCCAGGGCTGCCCGGCCGGCGTTGAGGTAGTGCCAGGGTAAACGCGGCCGAAGTTGGTGCTCTTCCACGAGGGGCAACACCCGCAGATAGGCATCGAGGCTGTTCTCCTTTTCATCGAGCCGTTCGTACAAATCGCCCAAACCGCTTATGACCAGGCTCAGGATATAAAAATCTTTCAGGGTCGCCTGCACGCCGAGCCCCAGCAGCAGCCGTTCGGCTTCTTGCTGGTTGCTGAGCGCCTGGCGGTGATTGCCCAGATGCAGGTGCAGGAAGCCTTCGCGACAAGCCAGCAGGCCCCGGAGATGGGGGGCGGCCGTATCGCCGAGGTATCGGCGGGCCCGGTCCAGGCTGAGTTGGACCGCCGGCCAGTCGCGCCGGTTGAGGTGTACGGCGGCGGCGTCGAGCCATATCTCCGCCAGCGGGAGTGGGTCTGCCAGGCTCTCCAGAATAGACGTTGCCTGGGCAAAGTGTTCAAGTGCGCGATCAAATTGCCGCCATTGATTTTCCAAAAAGGCCCGGTGCCGGTGGTAGGCCAGCCGAATATCGAATGGCGTTTGGGGCGTCAGCGCCGTTTCCAGTTCCGGCAGGGCTTGCCGCGCTTTTTCAAAGTCGGTAAACGCCCATCTGCCCAACTCCTCGCACACGCGGCGTTGGATTGCCGGATCGGCAGCGGTTACAAAGTCGAGGTTGGGCACAGCGATGCGATAACAGTCTGAAACAAAGATATGTTGGTTTTTTCCGACATTGGCGCTTTATTTTCAATACAGCTGTATGAACGAATGGGAATCGCGCTGGCAACAGGGGCAAACCGCCTGGGATTTGGGCGTCGAATCGCCGCCGCTCTGCGAATATGCCGGCCAAATACCGCCTGAAAACCGCGGCCTTCGCGTGCTCATACCTGGCTGTGGCAATGGCTATGAGGCTGTTCATTTACTGCAAAGGGGCTTTTCCAACATTACCATGGTGGATATCGCCCCTACGGCAGTCGAGCGGCTGCGCCGCCGCCTGGATGCGGCTGCGCCGGAATGGCCGGACTACCTTCATCTCCTTTGCACGGATTTTTTTACCCTGGAAGGACCGTTCGGCCTGATCCTCGAACAAACTTTTTTTTGCGCCCTGCCCCCCTCACTGCGCCTGGCATACGCCCGAAAAATATACGAACTGCTGGCGCCCCAAGGTAAACTGGCCGGTGTTTTTTTCGACCGCGATTTCGACGGCGGGCCGCCCTTCGGCGGCCATGCTGCGGAATACCTGCAACTGTTCGAACCCCTCTTTCGCATCCGGACGATGGCTCCCTGCTACAATTCCGTCGCTCCCCGGAAAGGCGCCGAGCTGTTTGTTATTTTAGAAAAAACGGCGCCCTGACGGCCGGCAGTACTATCAGGAATCTTTCCCCTTTGCGGCAGCCATTTGCGTCAGGTACTGCATCAAAGCCGTGGCGCTCGTGAGAGCAGGTTGGGCCATTGCGTCGTTGAACAGCACATTGACCGGGCCTTCGCCGAAATACAGTCCGTCGGAAACGAGAAACGACAAGCGCAGGGTCCCCTTGGCCGGGTGCGGGCGGCGGGCGTCGTCCCAGGGGCCGATTTGGCTGACGATAGCCACACTTTTGGAGAACAAGTCCGCGATGAGCTGATTGGACGTTTCGTTGGGGCTCTCCCACACGACCATGCTGCCGGTATAGTTGATGTACCGCGCCGTGCCGTCGCTGTAAGCGGCCAGCGTATCCAGCCCGCCATCCAGCCCGACCTCGACGATTACCGCGAGCAGTTGCTTTTTCTCCGGCCGGTGGCCGTTGGTAAGCAGCCAGTTGTACGCCAGGAGTTTAGCCCGTGTTTCGACTGCGTTGTCGTCGACGATTCGCTGAAGATCCGCGTTGCTGGGGCTATTGGACAGGAGGATGTCGAAAGGGTAGCCGAGGGGCTGTGTGGCGTGATTTCGATACAATTCGGCGTTGTCGGCAAACAACATTTGGTAGACGAGGTTGATCGAGTCGTCCGGATAAGGGCCGGAGGGTTGGGGCGTGCTTTCGAAGAAGTTGGCTGGCATGTAGTATTAATTTGCAAATGAATGTTTCGTACAGGTTTGATTTGCGCCGGTTGGCCCGCACTATGCCGCTTGAGGCAGACGGAGACGCCAAGGTAAGGCGCTAAGCGGATTGCCGCTCCCTTCATTGTAATTCTATCACCCGAAATCCCAGCCATCCTGTTCGCACTGGCAACAGCACCGTCTCGCCCGGCTTGGTGAGCGGAAAGTAGGGCTGCTTTTTATATTGAAACCGGTACAACTTATCCCCTTTCTCCACCTGCAGCCGGTAGCCGGAGGGTTTGATTTTTTCGCCCTTGATGATGCCGTAGCCGGTAGCCAGGAAGGGTTTTTCGGATACAAACGTAAAGGGCTCGAAGGTGACCGGGCTACCTGTCCGGTTGAGCCTGCTGCCCAATAGAGGCGCAAATATTATGCTGAAGGTCAGGATAGTGCACCATTCCGGCAGATGCCGCTCCCAGGGGGTCAGGCGATGCCGCAAGGCGTACAAAATGCCTGCGCCGGCCAGTGCTCCGGCGGCCATAGAGGCGAATACCAGGCCGCGAATGCCAATAGTGTTGGTAAATACCCTGAATTCGCGGGTGTACAGCCAGATCAGGGTGAAAAATACGGCGGTCAGGGCGGCGCCCAGAAGGCGGTCGGATAGTGGGATGCGTTGCATGGGTTGTTATTTAAAACCGATAACCTGACAGGTGGAGATTTCGAATAGGAGGAATGCAAGCCCAAAAGATTAACTTCCTCCTATTCGAAATCTCCACCTGTCAGGTTAGCTGTTCCACCGCCGTTTCCCACTCCGCATAGACCTGGTCCAGCTCGGCTTTGCAGGCGCTGTATTGCTGGAGCAATTGTTGCGACTGTGGTTTGGCATAAAAATCGGCGTCGGTCATGGCGCCTTCCATCCGCCTGAGTTCGGTCTCCAGTTCGCTGATGCGCCGTTCGGTGCGCAGTATAGTGCGTTGCAGTTTTTTTTTTCATCTGCCGACAGGGCTGAACCGGCCTTGCTGCGGTCATCCTCAGCGGCATTACCGTTGCTGGACCGTACGCTGTTGGAGCGCATTTCGACCTGGCGCATATTGTCCAGCCTGCGTTTTTCGAGGAAATAATTAACGTCGCCGAGGTATTCGTACAGGCGGTGGTCGCGGAATTCGATGGTGCGGGTAGTCAGGTTGCTGAGAAACTCGCGGTCGTGGCTGACGACGAGCAGGGTACCGTTGAAATCGAGCAGGGCTTGTTTGAGCACGTCTTTGGAGAGCATATCCAGGTGGTTGGTCGGTTCGTCAAGTACGAGAAAATTAAAAGGGCGCAGGAGCATGCAGGCCAGGGCCAGGCGGGCGCGTTCGCCGCCGGAAAGGGCCACCACTTTTTTGTCCACATCCTCGCCGCTGAACAAAAAACCGCCGAGGGTAGCGCGCAGTTTGGTGCGCATTTCAGGCGGCGCATATTTTTCCATAGTCTCGAGCAGGGTGATCTTCGGGTCGAGGGTTTCGGCCTGGTTTTGGGCATAATATCCGATAGAGACGTTGTAGCCCAGCGTGGCGGCGCCGGCGGTGGCCGTTTCGGCGCCGACGAGGATTTTCGCCAGCGTCGTTTTACCCTGGCCGTTTTGCCCGACGAAGGCAATACGTTCGCCGCGCAGGATTTGAAAGTCGACGTTTTCCAGCACTTTCAGGTTGCCGTAGCGCTTGGTCAGGTGTTCGGCTTTGGCAACCACTTCGCCCGCACGGGGCGCATCGGGGAAGCGCAGGCGCATGACGGCGGTATCCTGTTCATCGATTTCAACACGTTCCATCTTGTCGAGCTGCTTTTGCATGCTTTGGGCCATTTTGGTCTTGGTGGCTTTGGCCATAAAGCGGCTGATCGTGCGTTCGCGGTCGGCGATTACGCGCTGCTGGTTTTCATAGGCGGCGAAGAGTTTTTCGCGGCGTTCGGCGCTGAGTTCCACGTATTTGGAATAAGCGGCTTTGTAGTCTTCGAGGCGGCCGAGCATGATTTCGACGGTTCGGTTGGTCACATTGTCGAGAAAGCGGCGGTCGTGGCTGATGATGATAGCCATGCCGGTGTAGCGCCCCAGCCAGTCTTCGAGCCAGAGGATGCTCTCGATGTCGAGGTGATTGGTCGGTTCGTCGAGCAGGAGCAGGTCGGGTTGGCGGAGCAGGATTTTGGCCAGTTCGATGCGCATTTGCCAGCCGCCGGAGAATTCGTCGGTGAGGCGCGCCATATCGGCGTGGCGGAAGCCGAGTCCGTGCAGCACCCGTTCGGCGTCGGCCTGCGTGGTTGCGTGGCCGAGGTGGTGGAGGTGCTCGGTGAGGTCGCCCATGTCTTCGAGCAGCCGGTGGTAGGCGTCGGATTCGTAATCTTCGCGGGTAGTCAGCTGTTCCTGGATATCGTGCAGTTGTTTTTCAAGGGCCAGAACCTCGGCGAAAGCAGTCATGGTTTCTTCCAGTACGGTTTTGCCCTTGGGCAGCAGCATGTCCTGGTGGAGGTAACCGACGGTGAAGTGCGCGGGTTTGACCACCTGGCCTTCATGCGCCGACATCTCGTCGGCGATGATCTTGAGCAGGGTGGATTTGCCGGCGCCGTTGCGGCCCACCAGGCCGATGCGTTCGCCGGGTTTGACGACCAGGCTGACGCGGTCGAGCAGCGTCCGGTCGCCGTATTTGATAAAAATATTGCTGAGAGTAAGCATGGCGGGCGCAAAGATACGGGGAAGGTTTGAGGTTTCGGGAGGGTGATTTGGTATGAAAACGTTTAATTGGACTGTGTTGGTCGGCTTGAGGTGTTTTCCCGCAGAACGCGCAGAATTCACAGAACCAGGATTGTACCCTCGTCGAATTATATTAGACTTGTTGCGGTGGAGGGCTTTGGCGATGGGAAAGCCCTTTTTCCGTCTGGTTTCGTTTCCCGAGGGCTCGGGATCGCCGAATATGCCCGATTTCGACTGCAAAATTTGCCTAACCAGTCGAAAAAATGGCAATTCCCCTCACGCAAAGCCCTCCACCGCAACAAGTCTATTCTGCGCGCTCTGCAGGAAAAACTACGCTCCACCCGGTCAGCGGATCAAGGTCACATCGCCGGCATACATTTTCCGGAACCCGTCCACAAACTCGATATCCAGCTGATAGATATATACCCCTGGCGCGGCGTCGCTGCCGTTGGCGATACCGTCCCAGCCGCGTTCTACGGTGTTGGGTAAATAGTTGAAATCTTCAAAAACCTTGCCTCCCCAGCGGTCTAAAATACGGAACACATGCACGGTCTTGAGCTGATTGGAATACACCGATGCGTAAAAATAGCTGTTGGCCCAACCGCCCTGCGGCATAAAAACATTCGGGATATACAGGCGGTATTCCTTCCGCACTTCCACAAGCATGGATGCGGAAGCCGGACAGCCGAAGGTGTCGAATGCGTGCACCTCCACCAGGCAATCCTCCAGCGGGCGAAGGCTGATGCCGGAAACTCCGGCCGGGAGATCGTTTGCACAAGTTGCCGACCACTCGACGGTCGAAACCGGATAATTGAACGCCGCCGGGATGTCGATGGATTCCCCTACCAGCAGCACCGTATCCGGGGGCAGCTGCGCCACAAACGCCTGTTGCCGCAGATTTTTAACTTCGGCCGGAAAACCCCGGATGCAACCGCTGGTATCCCGCACATAGGCCTTGTACTTCCCGGAGCCGAGCTGCGTAAACTCGGAACCGGCCTGGAACGGACCGTCGCTGCTCAGGGCATACACATAGGGAGGAAAGCCGCCGGAGGCGTTCACCCCGATGCTGCCGCTGAGGCCGTGGTGGCACATGTTGCCGGTTGTTTCGGTGGCGGCCCGCAGGGGTTCCACCCGGAAGCTGTCGATGGCCTGACAACCCTCGGAGTCCGTTACGGTCACCGCCACCGTGCCACCGGCATGCAGGGGCGTTTTGTCTAGCGTGGCGCCGGTGCTCCACTGGTACGAATAAGGTGGGGCGCCGGCGCTGACGGCGACGGCGGCCTCCCCGGCCGGCCAGTTGTCGCACAGGGGTGCGCGCAGCAACCCGGCCCGAACCTCCACACTGTCGGCCTGCACCAGTTGCTGTGTCGCGGCGGCGGTACAGCCGGTGGCGGCGCCTGTGACGGTCACGCTGTAGGCGCCGGAGGGCAGGCCGGTCAGCTTAGCAACCGTGTCCCGGGTGTTCCACCAATAGCGCACCCCCTCCTCCGCCAACACGAAGGCGCTGATCGACCCGTCGTTTTTTCCGTTGCAGGACGGGTGTTCGATCGACAACACCACTTGCGGAGGCTCGACGGCATGCACGTAGATGGTGTCGAACAGCGCGCAGCCGCCGGCCTTGGTGACTTCCACGGTGTACAACCCCGGCTGATTCACTTCCTGCACCCGGGCGGTATCGCCGCCCGGCAGCCAGCGGTACCGAAACTGGTCGCCTGTCAGGCTGGGCACGAGCCGGACGAAGCCGTTGTTGCAAAAGAAAACCTCCTGGTTGGGCAGCACGTCCACAAAACCTGGAACAGTGAACGGGAGAAAAAGCCGGCAGCTGTCGCTCAGTGTGGAAAAGGGGGTAAACTCGACGGTGATCTGGTCGCCGATCTTGGGATTTTGAATGGTGATGCGCCGGCTGGTCTGGCCCGTGGACCAGCGGTAGTCGCGAAAGCCCAGCGGCGCTTCCAGGGTAATCTCCGGGTCGCCGGGGCAGTAGTTGACCGGCGTGACACCGGTGGTTAGGCAGGAAGCGTCGAACAGGGCCATGCCCCAGTGGCCGCCCTGGCTGCAATCGTAGGTAGAAACCTGGACCGTTACGATCTGGCCGACATAATCCCGCAGGTCGACGCCGGCAGTGGTCCAGTTGCGGTACCGGATATTGCCTTGGCTTTTGAACCCGTCGATGCCGGCGGCGGCGGTGACCTGGTAGAAGCCGCAGGGCAGGATGTTGCCCGTTTGGTCCGTCACCACCAGTTCGAATTTGGGTTGCTCGACCGGAAGGTGGTCAGGGTCTTCAAAAATCACGGCAAACTGGTACTGAAACAAGGTGTTGCCGGCATCCACCCGGAAGGACGTGATCAAGCGTTCATATTGTGCGCCGTTGATGCTGTTGCCCAGTTGGATGGCGTACTGGCTGCCCGGCGGCACGAAAGGGATGGCTTCGTTGATCACTTCCGGCACGTTACCATCGGCCAAACTGCGGATGTGGTGTCGCAGGGGGGCCAGGCCGTAGCTGGTGGAAAGGATATCGACGGTGTTGGCAGTCAGGTTGGCCGCCCAGCTGCCGTAGGTACCACGCCAAGCGTGAAACGTGCCAGTTTCGAAACCCAGGTTGGCGCAATCGTTGAGCGGGGTTTGGCTGAGGCAGGGGGTGGTAATGAGGAATACAAAGGCGGAAATGATTAAAGCGATTTTAAGCATCGGTAATGGAATGATTGGTGAACAAATCGTATTTACATGGTAATAGAATTTTTCAAGTGAACAATAGAATACTGTCCGGAAACCAGTTGAGCACTCGTTTTCCGGAAACTGTATTTCCCTCCAGTGATTCTCGCTTTGCCTTTAACCACCGATTCTCTGGGGACTTGTCATGTTGGAAACAGCCACACAAGCCAAATTTTATGCTGGAATGTTGGCTTGTGTGGCTGTTTCCAACATGACAAGCCCCCGTTAACGTGAAGAATTGGTGCAAACCGAGAATTGCTGATTTCCCTCAAAACAGATTTGAAAAAATTGTCAGATGACTGAGAACAAGAGCACAACGCCTCGCCTCTCCGGTAAATTGCTATGTTAAGAAATGATTGCTCCCTGGCCAACCGGATATTTTGATACCTTCACTCGCCGAAAGCAGGTTTACAAAAAAAAATCGCCCTCCCAACATGCTTTAACACCGTGTACACGGATCAATGCGATAATCTTGTAAAATACACAAATCAATGAAAACCATTCTATTAACCCTTTCCTGCACCCTGATACTCCAGCATTTGACTGCCCAGGATCACCCGTTCATCAAATCTATCGTGCGCATTACTGCGCAGATTGAAGGCGTCGGCGAAGAAACCGGCGCCGGGATTATCGTCGGCAAGGAAGGCGGCAGGTATTTTTTGGTCACGGCGCAACATGTAGTGGCGGAGTCCGACGACATCAGCCTGCTGGTGCACGGGGTGAAGTCCAAATACAAAGCGACGCTGGTACATGCCGACGACAGCCTCGACGCGGCAGTGCTGGCTTTTACGCCGGAAAAACCGCTGGAGATCAGCCAACTCATTCCCGCCGAAGAAACGATCATTGCACAAGGCAAAAAAGTGCAAAGTATCGGCCATCCCGGCGGCGGCTACTGGATACCCAACTTGATCAATATCGTTCAGCAAACCTCCCTGTACGAGGACGAACGTTTTTTCAGCATCACCCCTCAGGCCGTTGTGGGCGGCTGCTCGGGCGGACCCGTTTTTCTGGAAAACGGCGCCTGGCTGGGCATGATCACAGAGACCGGCATGGTGCAGGCCAAATGCCTGAAGGCGGACGCCCTCACCCGGTGGCTGCAAAAACAAGCCGCACACCATGGTTTTATTTATACGCCGGCGCCGGAAATGGTGGCCTTTAAGGCCGGGATCAGTCGCGTGGATTCGTTTTTCATACACCTGCTGACCGACAGCTGGTCCGGCGAACCGCTGGACTACAGCACCCTGGGCCTGACGGAGGTCGGGGCGTTCTCCATTGGAAAATACGAGACTACGGTCCTGGAGTTCGAGGCCTTCGTCATCGCAAGCGGCTACGTGACAACGGCGGAGCGCACCGGCTATAGCAACGCGATCCGGAAGGACCCGGATGAATCCCGGTATTTACAACGAATGCGCAACGTCAACTGGCGGCACGACGAATTCGGGCGGCTGCGGCCCCGCAGCGCGTATGACCGCCCGGTCATTCATGTCAGTTGGGAGGATGCCGACGCCTATTGCCGCTGGGTCAGCCAACGTACGGGCAAAAACTACCGGCTCCCGGGTGGTAATGAGTGGATATACGCTTTTTTGCCGGCAAAAAACAAACCCAGCCGCCCCACAGCGGTATTCGGCAATATCATGGATTCCACCTGGAACACCCAAATCGGTATCAACATGATGCCCAACCTGCTCTTTACCAAATATGCCGACGGCCATACCTTGCTTGCCCCGGCAGGCGCTTTTTCACCCAACGCCTGGGGGGTGCATGACCTGTACGGCAATGTGAGCGAATGGGTCAGCGATGGTATAGAAGACTGGAACGAAGAGGAGGGCGACTTTGTCCGGCATTTGTTTTTGGGCCCGAACTGGCTGGTTTGGTACCGCAACGATAAACAACTCTTTGTTCAGGGGGGGTATCCGTACTGCTTCCTGGAAGGCGAATCCTCGGGGCAAGAGTACGCTTTTGAGCCGGCCTTGCGCGCCAAAGAGGCGAACTGTTTTTTGGGCTTCCGGGTGGCGGGCGATTGATCTGAACGCACTTTAATTTATCCGTATCATGCATATTCGCAAAATTTTAGTCCTTGCTTTTTCAATCCTGGCGCCAATCTGCGCCGCTGCCCAGCGCGACAGCGCCTGGTTGAAAAAAAACGACCAGGGCAACCGATTCGAAGGCAACTACGCGCGGCAAGTGGCTAACCCCTCGATCGAACTGGTGTCGCTCACCGGCAATTTCGAGCCCTACCAGGCCGGCGCCCGGCAACAGTTACAAGTACTGATATACCTGCCCGGGGGTGGAGATTACCTGATCAAAGCGGAGGAGCTGCGCCCAATCCAGTACTACTGGATGCAGAGCAAAGAAACCAAAGGCCGTCCGGGCTGGAACCGGTTTGAAAACTGGCCGGTCGACGGCTGGCTGAAGCGCCTGAACGTGCCAGCCGACAACCTCGGCGTGGTGGCTTATGCCGGCGACCCCAAGCGCCACCGCTTTGCCCCGGTACTGCTTTTTCACAGCAGCGCCCCGGCGGAAGTCAAGCGTTATATCGCCAAATTGCGCCTCGGGCATGCCATAGTCAAAGGCAAGGCTAAAATTTATCGCGGCGCCTATGACCGGGCCATTCCGCCGGCCGACAAGCTGATCAACACCTTGTCGATCCGGAGTTATTCGGAGGGTAGCAACCTGCCGCTGCTGTTGCCCGCAGAACCCATGGGCCGGGAAGCCGGATGGATTACCGTGGCCCTGGAGTTGGAAAAAACGGGCGGCGGCCAAAAGATCGCGTACACCTTTTGCCTGTACCACCAGCCGGCACTTCCATAACACACCATCATGAGCGATCAAACGACGATTAACCGCCTAATCGGAGAGGACGACCTGAAACAAGCGATCAACTTCCTGCACGAGCGCACCAAAGGGCAGGCGCCGGAGCAGCACGAAACCCTGTTGCTGCTGGCTGCCCGCTGGGAAAAAATGCAGCGCCAGGAAATGGAAAATACGGAAGATCCGGATGAACTGCGCCGCGAACACAGTCGCATCGTGAAAGCCCTGATCCGGCTGAACAACGAGACCTTTCAGCCGCCGCGTTTCCTGGGCAGCCGAAGGAGCCGCCGTTTTGCCGTAGCCGGCCTGGCGGTGCTGAGCGCCGCAGTTGTTTTTTGGATGTTTCAGCCCAGAAACGATTTCGAAAGCGCCATCGACCTTGTATGTAAACGGGTGGCATTCACCTTTTTAAAGGGCAACAGCCAGGTCTTTGGCAACGAACCGCTCCGGCAATTGCGGGTGCAAAATTTTACGCAAACCGGTATACAGGCAAACCGGGTTTGGATGGATTTGGATAATGACGGTGCGGTATACGAAAAAGAAGCCGCCGTGCCGGAGGGCCTGATCAGCCTGTTGCCGGTCCCCGATGCCGGCGGCGCGGAGTTTTCGGCAGGCCCCCTGCACTTGTCCTCGCTTGCTTATGCGCCGGGCGCCCGGCTAAGTATAGGCACTTCTGCTGGAAACCCACGCGAACTTCAGCTGGATGTGCTTCATTCTGCGCGCACCCAAGGCGAGTTTGATTTTTCAGACAGCCTGCTGTTTTTTGCCAACCTGGTGGAAATATCCGGCCCAGGTTTGTCCGGCAACCCCGGCCAGTTGGCGGGGCTGATCGTACCCGCCGGCGCATCCAAAATATTTGTGGAGAACACGCAGTCGCTGGCCACCTTTTACCTCGAATTTAAAGATTCCCTGCATTTCTCCGTTCCAAAGATGGCCGTCGATGACCTCGATTTCTCCATCAAAACGGGTGAAGAGCGCGTGAGCAGCCTTGTTTCCGGCCAAATCCGGCTGACGGATGGGCGAGGGAACGCTTACCGTACGGTTGCGCTGGAGAAGAACAGCGAGTTGACGCTGGAACCTTCCGGCGAAGTATTGGTTCAGGAGCTGAGCGTCCGCCCGGAGCAGATCAGTCTGCGGCTGACCGGTAATTTCAGGGTTATCCGCACGGGCAATTCGGCTGCGTTGAACATACAAAACCCCCTGATGGGCGAATGGCTGTGGCACAACCATAGTTATACGGTGCTGGCTCTGGGGTTTGCCTTACTGGCTGCTTTCGGAGTGCTGTGGTTCGGTTCGCCGGCTTCAATTATTGCGGCGCGTCGGGCGGCGTGATCCATGCTCCGTCGAACAGGGGGTTCCAGTTGGACTCCCCTTCGTTGTGGAACTCCGCGCTGATGTCGCCGATGCGCAGGTACAATTGCCGGTCTGCGTCGTAGAGCGTTATATAATCCGGCGAGTTGGTCAGTATCTGAAACGTGCCGACAACCTGGTTGTTTTTTATTTCCTGGCATGTTTTGTCATCTTCCATGCGGAAAATACTTTGTCCGTTGGCCTCGTTGTACTCTGATTTCCATACGGCATAGCCGCCATGCGCCGCCATGACATCGTACAACAGCGTGCCTTCGGCCGGGCCGCTGGCTTCGTCGGCCGCCATATCCGGATTGGCAGTCAACTCGGTGTCTTCGGCCAGGGCATCGCCTTCGCTGCCGCCGCCGCGGCTGAGCGCGATGATCAAAATGATCAGGAGCAGTACCGCTCCGCCGCCGATGAGATAGAGCCGGTTCATGTTTTTAGCGGGTGCGGTGTACGTGCCGGTGCGGTTGAACTGGGCCAGATACTCCGGGGTTAGTTGCGGCAGGAGTTTTAATATGGCATCATTGATTTTGGCGCGTTCCTTGGCTTCGGCTTCTTCGTCCATGGTGCCGATCTGCACATTGCGTTGCAAGGTTTTCATCCGGTTTTGCAACATCACCAGGTGATCAATAGTATCGGCATTGTTTTCTTTGACGTAATGATAGAGCTCGTCGAGCGATTGTTCCGTTTTACCGGAGGCGATGAGGTCCCGAATTCGGTCAATTAATGTCATATGGCGCCATTTGATTTGTTAAGAAGTGTTCCGGGCCGTAAAATTACTGTATTCGCGTTGGTTTTATCCTGCACGGCCCTTTTTTTAATTACGCCGGCCAACCGGGTCTTGTCGCATGCTTGCTGGCGGTATGAGGTGGGTCAGTTTATTAATACTCTAAAATAAACTTCGTCAAATTTTGCCCCTGGTCCAGTCCCAATTTCTTGCGGAGGCGGTAACGGGCAATTTCCACCCCCCGCAGGGAGATGCTCATGAGGTTGGAGATTTCCTTGGTACTCAGGTTTAGCCGCAACAGGGCGCAGAGTTTTTGTTCGTTGGGCGTTAGGTCCTGGAATTGTTCCCGCAAGCGGTTTAGAAAGTCTCCGTGAACCTGGTCAAAATGATACTCAAACTGTTCCCAGTCCTGCTGGAGCCTCAGGGTGGTGTCTATTTCCCTTACGATTTTCTCCAATGCATGCTTCGTTTCTGTGCTTTTCCCTTTCCGCTTCACCTCTTCCAGCTCTTCTTTAATTGTTTCCATGAACTCGTTTTTCACCACCAGGTTCATGGTGGAAGCAGCCAGCAGATTATTGATGTGCCGCAGTTCGCTCTTCATTCTATCTTCCTCTATTTGCCTTACGGCTTGTTCCTTTTGCCGCTCTATTTCTATCAATTCCTGTTGCTTTTTCAAAAGTTCCCTCTGCTTTGCGTCTTCCGCTGCCAGTGCTTTCAGTTGATAACGGCGCTTTTGAAGCCTGGATGCCATCAACAGCGACAAGGCCCCGAGTACTACGTATAAGATCCGGGCCAACAGGCTCCTGTGAAACGGCGGTTTTACCCTCAGAAAAAGGGGCTGGCTGGTTATAATTTGCCCCAGAAAGTTTTTGGTCTGCACACTGAACTCATATTCGCCTTCTTTAAGATTGGTGTACTCCTTGGTCGTGGCGTGGGTCCATTCCCCGTAACTCTCGTCAAAACCCTTCAAATAATAGCGAAACAGTTGATTGTCTACTTCATTGAACTGAAATGCTTCCACTTCGAACTGCAAAACTTTTGCCCGGTAAGAAACGGTCAATTGCACCGGATCTTCCGGTTTTACTTCAAAGGGATTACGTGCATACAAAACGCTGTCTTCCGCCACATTTACCACTTTGCTTATGATCAGCGGTTTTTCTGTTGCCAAACGGTTTTCCAATTCAGGCCTGTACTGGATAAAGCCTTCGTTGGCATTGAACAACACGCCGTCGCCTGTATTCACGGAAATATTCAACAAGTCGTTGTTGAAAGAATAACGCAACTGAAACAAGGAAGAAGGTACGAATGTATAGTTGCCGGAACGGATTTGTTTAAAAAAACCTGCGATGTCTTCCGTGTAAACATGGACGATTTTTTGGTTGTCCTGCACCATCAAATAGACCTGTTTTTCCCCTATAACTTTGAAAAAGATTTCCGACTTAACGATGCGGTTTTTTGCCTGATCTACCATGTAAATCCCTTTCGGGGTGCCTAAAAAAAGTTCGTCGTCAATTCGGCACAAAATTAGCTGCTCATCCACCGGGAGACCCTGCCCGACAGACATTTTGTTCGCAACCGCTGTCGTCAAACCGGGCGATAAGGTCAGTTGGTACAAGCCCTTGTAGAACTGCCCGACCCAGATTTTCCCTTCCCGGTCTTCTTCAAAAAAACGGCTTGACTCTTCAAAGCCGCTGATTTTCCCGACGCCCTGCAATTCCTGTTTTTTATTAATTCTGAAAAGATATAAACCCGAGTAGGTACCGCCGATGGCAAATCCCGGGTTTGAAAGCAACTGCTTTACCTGCCACAACCCATGCGTGTGGGCTATCCGTTTGGCAGTCCCGTTTGCCAGCAGGAAAAGCCCGGTGTGGTGTCCGGCATAAAGTTTTCCGGCGATATTTTGCATGCCGTAAGCGGGGCCTTCCGTCCCTTTAAGGAATACACTTTGGGCAGCGTTTTTCGCCAAAAAGTAAATGCCATTCGAGGTGGTATAATAGGCGCCTTCTTCCCTTTTGTATGCTTCGTATCCACTACCCTGGATGTTGATTTCCTGGTTGATAAAGCGCATCGGGGAGTTAATATCTATGAGAGCAATCCCGTTTTGCATGCCCACCCACAGGTTTCCGGAGTAGTCCTGAAAAGCCCGCAGACAGGCATTGGATAATAAGCCATCCCGGGCCGTGATGTTTTCGATGGATTGTTTTTGCAGATCGAACAAGAACACGCCAGCCGTCTGGGTTGAGATGGCCAGGCGGCTGTCCGATAGCTGGAGTACATGGTTGACGTACTTGCCCTGCAAGGCCTTGCTCAGGCCGTCGTATTTTCCCACCACTCCAAAGGAAGTGGCAAATTCGATTTTTCCCGAGTTATAAATCAGCAGGTATCCACCGTCCTGCCAGATGACCCCGGCGATCGTCTCGTTGATCGAATTGCGCAAATAGGGAGGGGGAAGAAGTTCCTGGTTCTTTATTTCAAAAAGTTGTCCCTCCCTGCTTTGGACAAACAGCTTTCCATTGGCCTGAAAGGTACGGTTAAAGCCATGCTTGTGTGTAAGGACGGAAATGGACTGGCCATCATAGACGTAGATACCCTGAAAGGTGCAAAAATAGACTTTTGAGTTGTTCAGGAAAACATCCCATACTTCATCGAAATCGAGGGAAGGTTGCGGTATTTTATCCACGAGCGACACCATATCCCAGTTGTCGTTAAAGTACCCGAATTCTCCCTGCGAACCAAAATACAAGCGGTTGGCTTTTTCATCAAATGCCAGGGAGCGTTGCTTTTTACCCGTTTGGAAGGCATGCCGCTCCCAGGCTTTTCCATTGTAGGAAAGTACGCCGAGGTTGTTCGCCACAAACAGCGTCATGTCCCTGTTTTGGGCAAAATCAATGTTTTGTATCCCGGCTTTGTAATCGGAAGGTATAAAATTATGAACAGGGTATTTTCCTGAAAAAGCCCGGCATGGCAAGCCTGGCAAAAAGGCGAGAAGCAGACACAAAATGTACTTCGTGTAGGTTAGGTATCCATCGCTGTGAAAGTAACCAAATGTCATAATTTGTTAATAACAAATAAATTAGAATGGTAAAAATACGATTTTGTAGTAGTTGAAATAAGGTTTGATGAAATATTTGATGGGGTGTGATTTTTTTTTCCGCTGATTTGTGGATTTACATTTGAGCCATTAGCTTGTAATGATCATAAAAACCAGAGGGAAAAAGACGGGCGCTCGGGGCGGGGAGGAAATATTCGTTAAATATGATTCACCTTATAATAATTGGTCATGAAAAAAACTGTACAAACACTGGTTCTATGCTTTCTCGCCATTTCAGCCATGGCCCAGGCTGACAGGGTTTCCATCGTAACCAACCAGGAGGGGATGAAGTTGGTCGTCAACGGCAACGACTTCTTCATCAACGGCATGAACTGGGACTACTTCCCGATTGGCACCAACTACTCCTACAGCCTTTGGAAGCAGCCCGACGATATTATCCGGGCGGCCCTCGACGCCGAAATGCCTTTGCTGCAGAACATGGGCGTCAATGTGGTACGGCAGTACACCGGGGTGCCCGCCCGGTGGATTCAGTATATCTATGAAAAATACGGCATCTACACCATGCTCAACCACTCCTTTGGGCGCTATGGCCTGACCTTGAGCGGCGCCTGGGTCCCCAACACGGAATATGCCGACCCCCGCACGCGGGATTTGCTGCTTTCGGAGGTGCAGGTGATGACCGAGGAGTACAAGAACACGCCAGGTTTGTTGATGTACCTGCTCGGTAACGAAAACAACTACGGACTGTTTTGGGAAGGCGCCGAAACGGAAGACATCCCGGTTCAGGACCGAAAATCCACCGCGCGGGCAACGGCCATGTACAAACTCTTCAACGAGGCAGCGATAGCCATGAAAGGCATCGACAAATCGCACCCCGTGGCGATGTGCAACGGCGACCTGCTTTTTTTGGAAATCATCGTGAAAGAGTGCAAGGATGTGGATATTTTCGGCGCCAACATGTACCGGGGCGCTTCCTTCGGGGATGCTTTTCAAAGAGTCAGGAATGAATTTAACAAACCCATTTTGTTCACGGAGTTTGGCGCCGATGCGTTCAACGCCCGTGACAACGAGGAAGACCAACGATCCCAAGCCTACTACATGGTGGGCAATTGGAGGGAAATTTATGAAAATGCAGCAGGTCTGGGCAAAGCGGGCAATTGCCTCGGCGGCTTCACTTTCCAGTTCAGCGACGGCTGGTGGAAATTCGGGCAAACCAGCAACCTCACCGTTCACGATAACAATGCCTCTTGGAGCAACGGCGGCTACCTGAGCGATTTCGCCGAGGGCGAAAACAACATGAACGAAGAGTGGTTTGGCATCTGCGCCAAAGGCCCCACCAACGAGCGGGGGCTTTACCAGCTGTACCCCCGCGCGGCCTACTATGCCCTGAAGGAGGCCCACCGCCTGAACCCCTTCGCCAAAGGCACGACCCGCGCTTCCGTGGAAAGTCATTTCTCTGGTATCCAACTTGCGGATGCAGTGGTCAAGGCGCGGGGCGACCAGGCAGCCCTCAGCGGCGAGCAGTCTAAAAAGGTGCGCATGAGCGAGCTGCGGGCTGACTTTTATACCTTCAGCACGGGTGGCGAGCGGATTTCAACGCCCAAGGACCCCGTTCCCGGCAGGACGGCCTACCCCGACCAATTGGGATTCGACCATATGGAGTCTTTTTTCATCGGCGTTGAAGCTAAACCCTCTGAAAGCTTTCGGGCCAACGTTTCGTTCAACGTACTCGGCAATGTGGCTACCAACCCCATCAACGAGATTTTTTACGAAAACCGGGGCAGACCCCAAACCGCGCAATCGCTCAACCCGGCTACCAATCAAATCGAAACCATAACGCTGGGGGATGTAGAACGCTTCAAGGTGTACCGGGCGGATTTCAGCTGGAATGCCAGGCATTTCGACCTCAAAGGCTTCTACCGCACCGGGCATTACCATTGGGGGTACGAGGGCGACTTCTTCGGCTTTTACCCTGAAGCCAACTATGGCCCCAATATTGACATTTACAACGGTGAAGCGCCGTTCGGTTTTGAACTGGCGGGCAAAAAGGGTTTCAATGGTTTTAAAGTGGCGTTCGGCCCTCAATTGTGGTGGGGCGCCAACCCGGCAATCCTGGCGAAATACAGCAGGCAAATCGGCAAATTTGGCATTACAGGTATTTTCCACGAAGACTTGGACAGGCAAGCGCCCGCCGTGAGTTCATTCGCGGTACCAATCCCCCCTACCCGCAGGGCGGCACTGCACCTGAAACGGAAACTGGGCCCGGTCGGCGTCGAACTGGGCGGCCTGTGGTCGAACTCAAACCGGGTCGGAGAAGTTTTCCAGATAGCCCACAAAACACCGGAAGGGCGATACGATATCTATCAGGATGAAACCACCATGGGCGACACCTGGGGCGGCAAAGTCAAGCTCACTTATGCATCGGGGCCTTTCCAATGGTATGCCCAGGGGGCGGTGCATGGAATCCTTGCGCAAGCTGGGGCCGATTACACCAAAACCTTCACCGGTTGGCGGCTCAAGGACAGCGGCAGCGGCAACCAGTATAACTTTCTTACCGGCTTCACCCTCGGATTTGGTCCTCTCCAGATCGCTCCCAACTTCCTGTGGCAAAAACCCATCGAAGATCCTATCCCCGGCGATGTGCCGGCGCCCGGGCGGCCGCGGAATATACTCGATGACCCGTTTGCCGTGCGGGCAAACCGGGAAACCGTGGCCGGTGAAATCCTCTTCACCTATGACCCCACTCCCGGCACTTGGATGTACGAATGGGACAACGATATTGCCGAAGACGCTAAGTTTGCCGTCAGCAGCGGCTTCATTTACCGCCACCTGCCCACCACCCAGGACGCGGCCATCGGTATCCTCGCAGACGGACGCACCGTTTTCGCATTCCCGGGTGCGGCCCCCGCGCATGACCTGTGGGAGGCTTATGCCCGCATCGTTTCAAAAATAAACCCTGACTTCGGTTTGGTCTCCAACCTTTTCGCAGGGACGGCCCAGGCTAACGGCAGCGACGCCAGGCTCATCAAACGCTTTGGCGGCGATTTGCGCATCATTTATAAAAAGACCAAACTTACCGCGATGGCCAAGGTGAACGACTGGGGGCCTTACGATTACCACCGCGACTTCAACCTGACGTTCCCGCTCCAGCTCATGGCCGATATTTCCACGAGCCTGGCAAAGCCATCCTGGTTTGACCTGCCCAACTCCCGCCTGGGCCTCCGGTACTCCTGGCGCTCCCTCAACCGGTATTCGCCCCGCTACTGCCCGGCGACGAAGATCAATGACCGGGGTGAAGTCGTTTGCGACCCCACCGCCATAGGTTTCGACAACGGACGGGAATGGGAAATACAGACCTATTTGCAAATCAATATTGGCAATTAACAACTATAAGAAAAAGTCTGTCATGAAAAATATAAAATATCAAACTTCAGCACTTGCCCTGCTCGCCACACTGGCCATATGGACGGTGATCAGTTGCAAACGGGATATCGAAGACCTCGACCCCGCCTCCTTTCCCACCACTGCTGAAGTGTTCATCGACGGGTTCAGTGCAGGGCTGAACTACGGTGCTTTCGGCGGCTCAAAGGTGACTGCCTTCGACGTGGACACCGAGGTGAAATACAAAGGCGCGGCCTCCATGAAATTTGCAGTTCCGGACGCCGGAGACCCCCAGGGAGCATACGCTGGCGGCAGCTATTTTACCGCAGTCGGGCGTAACCTGTCGGGCTACGATGCGCTCACGTTCTGGGCCAGGGCCTCCAAAGCAGCCACACTCGATGTGGTCGGTTTTGGAAACGACTTTGGCGAGTCAACATTCCTGGTCACGCTGGAGGGCGTACCAGTCAACACCAACTGGCAAAAATACATCATCCCTATCCCTGACCCTTCGAAGCTGACACAGGAAAGGGGCATGTTTTTCTACTCGGAAGGCCCGGAAGACGGCCTCGGTTACACCTTCTGGATTGACGAGCTGAAATTTGAAAAACTGGGAACGCTAGCCCATCCGAGATCCTTTATACTGGAAGGACAGGACCAGGTGTTTTCGGCGGAGACGGGCCAGAAACTGGACATCGGCGGATTGAAGGCGACTTTTAATTTGCCGACGGGCGTTGACCAAAGCGTGAAGCCCGCCCCGGCGTATTTCAGCTTTTCTTCCTCCAATACCTCAGTTGCTTCGGTCAGCAGCACGGGCATTGTTTCGGTCGTTGATTCCGGAACGGCAGTCATCACCGCCAATTTAGGTAGCCGGCCTGCCATCGGCTCTTTGACCGTCAATTCAACCGGACAAGCCGTAGGCCCTACAACCGCGGCGCCCACCCCTACTGTCAATGCGGATAGCGTGATTTCCCTTTTCAGCAATGCCTACAACAACGTTCCCGTGGACACCTGGAACACCCGCTGGCAATTTTCAACCGCCGAAGATTTTGACATTCAAATCGCCGGGGACGATGTAAAGCGCTACAGGAAACTCAATTTCGTAGGCATCGAGTTTTCTTCCAAGACCATCAATGCGTCGGCCATGACGCATTTTCATATAGACCTCTGGACGCCCGACCCCACCGAACTACCGGCCGCCTTCAAGGTACTACTCGTTGATTTCGGGGCGAACGGGACGTTTGGCGGGGGCGACGACGCTTCGCACGAGCTGTCGTTCACCCGACCAACCCTTGTTTCGGAGCAATGGGTGAGCCTGGACATTCCACTGTCCAATTTCGCGGGGCTGGTGAACAGGGCACACCTCGCCCAACTGGTGCTGTCCGGCGATCTGCCCAACGTATATATTGACAATGTGTATTTCTACAATGCAGGCCCGGTGGCGCCGACCGGGCCGACGGTTGCCGCACCGGTGCCAACCCGTAATCCCGCTGACGTTATCTCCATTTTTAGTGATACGTACACGAACATTGCCGGAACGGATTTCAATCCAAATTGGGGACAAGCGACGGTTGTTTCTCAAGTGTCGGTCGCAGGGAACAACACCTTGCGTTATGCGGGCTTGAACTACCAGGGAACGCAATTCGCCAATAACCTCGACGTCTCCGGCATGACGCACCTGCACCTCGATTTCTGGACGCAGAATTCATCCAATCTGAATATTTTCCTCATCAGCCCCGGCCCGGTGGAGAAGCCCTTTTCGCTCACCGTGCCCACCAGCGGCTGGGCAAGTGTGGACATCCCCCTGGCTAATTTCGCTCCTGTCGCCCTCGACAACCTGATTCAGTTCAAATTTGATGGCAACGGCGATATTTACCTGGATAACCTCTACTTCTACAAAAACGGCGGCGGCGGCACAATACCAACGACCGCGGCGCCAACGCCTGCGTTTAATGCGGCCAATGTAATATCCGTATTCAGCGACGCTTATACCAACATCGCCGGAACGGACCTCAATCCGAACTGGGGCCAAGCTACCCAGGTTACCCAGACGCCGGTTGCGGGCAATAATACGCTCCTGTACACCGGCCTGAATTACCAGGGTATTCAACTGGGCAGCAACCAGGATTTAAGCAATATGACCCACCTGCACCTCGATTTCTGGACAGTAAACTCCTCAAGCTTGAAGGTGTTCCTCATCAGCACCGGCCCGGTGGAAACGCCCTTTGCGCTGAGCGTGCCCACTAATGGCTGGGCAAGTGTGGACATTCCGCTGTCCAGCTTCGCTCCGGTTAACCTGGCCGATGTATTCCAATTTAAATTTGAAGGAAATGGTAATATTTACCTGGATAACATCTTGTTCTACAAAACGGGAGGCGGCACGATACCAACGACTGCGGCGCCAACGCCTGCGTTTAATGCGGCCAATGTAATATCCGTATTCAGCGACGCTTATACCAACATCGCCGGAACGGACCTCAACCCGAACTGGGGCCAAGCTACCCAGGTTACCCAGGTACCGGTTGCCGGTAATAATACGCTTCTGTACACCGGCCTGAATTATCAGGGCATTCAACTGGGCAGCAACCAGAATTTGAGCAGCATGACCCACCTGCACCTCGATTTCTGGACGGCAAATTCCACCGCTCTTAAGGTATTCCTCATCAGTCCGGGGCCCGCGGAGAAGTCTTATACATTGACCGTACCTACATCGGGCTGGACGAGTATTGATATTCCTTTGACGGAGTTTACCCCGGCTGTTAACCTGGCCGATGTTTTTCAATTCAAATTCGAGGGCGACGGAAATATCTATTTCGACAATATATTATTTCACAACTGAGAACCTTATTCTTTCATCGTTCCTAATCTTCCAAAACAAGGCGATAGATAAATCTCCATGTTTTTCCAGCAATTCTCGGTTTGCACCAATTCTTCACGTTAACGGGGGCTTGTCATGTTGGAAACAGCCACACAAGCCAACATTTCAGCGTAAAATTTGGCTTGTGTGGCTGTTTCCAACATGACAAGCCCCCAGAGAATCGGTGGTTAAAGGCAAAGCGAGAATCACTGATGTTTTTCTTTCAACATTAACCTGAATAATAATATTTGCCATGAAATGGAGCCATTCAATGCTGATGAACAGATTTCTGTTTACCGTAATTTTTTTCGCCTTCTGGGGCTGCAAGGATGAAGATAATGCCATCGTTGACCGCAACTACCAATTGGTTTGGGAAGATGATTTCGCCGGCCCGGCCGGTGCGGCTCCTGATCCTGCGAAATGGACTTACGACATCGGAACCGGCCCCGGAAATAACGGCTGGGGCAATAATGAATTACAATACTACACCGATCGCCCTGAAAACGTCGCCCTCGATGGAGCAGGCAACCTGGCGATTACTGCACGAAGCGAAAGCTACGCAGGTCGTGCCTTCACCTCAGCAAGATTGAATACAAAAGGCGCTTTCGATCAGGCTTATGGCCGCTTTGAAGCGCGCATTAAAATGCCCTGGGGGCCTGGAATCTGGCCGGCTTTCTGGATGCTTGGGAGCAATATTGATGAAGTTTACTGGCCACAGTGTGGCGAAATTGACATCATGGAATACCGCGGGCAGCAACCCAACCTGGTTCACGGTTCCTTGCATGGCCCAGGCTATTCAGGGGGAGCAGCCATTACGAAAAGTTTTGGTTTCACCAACGACCGCTTCGATGTGGATTTCCACGTTTTTGCCGTTGAATGGGCGGAAGATTACATCGATTACTACGTCGATAATACCCTTTATCAGCGAATAAGACCGGAAAATGTGCCCGGGGAATGGGTGTATGACCAACCCTTTTTCATCATCCTGAATGTTGCCGTGGGCGGAAATTATGTGGGCTTCCCCACTCCGCAGACGCCATTCCCACAAACCATGCTGGTGGATTATGTGAAGGCCTACAAAGAGGTTAATTGAATGAAATATGGAACTGCAATATATTGAAACAAGGGGCGATCGCTATTTTAAAATACTGGACTGCGATGCGCTTCGCCCTTTTTTTATGAGCATCGTCAGCGACTCCGACCACTGGATGTTCATTTCCAGCAACGGCGGGTTGAGCGCCGGGCGAAAAAATGCTGATCATGCGCTGTTTCCGTATTATACCGACGACAAAATAACCGAGTCAGCCGAAATCACCGGCAGCAAGTCCATATTCCTGGTTCATCATGACGGCGCCCAACATATCTGGGAACCCTTTTCCAGCCGGTATGAAGGCACACACCGCACCAGCCGGAATTTGTACAAGCATATTTTCGGGCATAAAATCATTTTCGAAGAAATAAACCACGACCTGCAATTGACCTTTCAGGTGGAATGGAATTCCAGCGATAAGTTTGGCTTTGTCCGAAAATCAAGGTTGATCAACCATGCTCCGGCCGAGGTCAGTATTTCTCTGTTGGACGGCATCCAGAATATATTGCCTTCCGGTGTGCCCAGCAGTTTGCAAAACAGCGCCAGCAACCTTGTGGACGCTTATAAAAGGAGCGAATTGGACAAGGCGACGGGCTTGGGCATTTTTGCGTTGAGCGCCATTATTGTAGACAAAGCCGAACCCAGCGAGGCGCTGAAAGCCAATGTCGTTTGGTCGCTCGGTTTGAAAAACCCGACCTGTTTGCTTTCCTCCCTTCAACTCGGCTCATTCAGGAAAGGAATCCCGCTCCGGCAGGAGGAAGACATAAAAGCGGAAAAAGGGGCCTATTTCCTCCACAAGAAAATAGCGCTGCCCGCTCATGCGGAAAACGAATGGATGATTGTCGCTAATGTTAACCAAAGCCATGCGGCTATAGCCCAACTTCTGGAATTAATCAAACGGGAAAAAGGGTTATCCCACCTCGTCAACCAGGACATAACGGCCGGAGCCAATCGCCTGCTCGCGCTCAACGCGGCCGCCGACGGGCTGCAACTGAGCTCCGACTACCGCCAGGACGCCCGCCACTTTTCCAACGTGCTTTTCAATATCATGCGGGGCGGCATATTTGACCATAATTATCAAATCGAAAAATGGGATTTCATCCACTATTTGTCCAAGGCTAACAGGGCCGTTTTTGAAAATGCGAAACCGGTTTTGGATAAATTGCCCGATATTTTTTCATTTTTTGACGTAAAGGAAATAGCGCTGCAAAGCGGGGATGCTCATTTCACGCGACTGTGCCTCGAATACATGCCGCTCAAATTCAGCCGCAGGCACGGCGACCCCAGCCGCCCCTGGAACTGGTTTTCGATCAATACCCGGAGCGAAAAGGACGGCTCGAAAATATTGGATTATCAGGGCAATTGGCGGGATATATTTCAAAACTGGGAAGCGCTCGCGCACGCTTACCCGGCGTTCATCGAGAGCATGGTACATAAATTTTTGAATGCAACCACATTCGATGGATACAACCCCTATCGCGTGACAAAAGACGGCTTCGATTGGGAAACCATCGAGCCGGACAACCCCTGGTCTTATATCGGTTACTGGGGCGACCACCAGATTATCTACCTGCTGAAGTTTCTGGAGTTTATGGAAGACCATGCTCCCGGCCAACTGGAACGCTTTTTTGACCAGCAATGCTTCGTATATGCCCATGTACCCTATAAAATCAAAACCTACCAGGACATCCTCCAAAACCCGAAAGATACCATCGAATTTGACCATGAACTGGACAAGAAAATCCGTTTGCAAAAAGAAAGTTTAGGCGCGGACGGGGCTTTGTTGCGGGATGAAAACGGCGACATTTGCACGGTGACGTTTGTGGAGAAAATATTGGCCACGGTATTGGCCAAATTGTCTAATTTTATTCCGGAAGGCGGCATCTGGATGAACACCCAGCGACCAGAATGGAACGACGCGAACAACGCCCTGGTGGGCAACGGCGTTTCGGTGGTGACGCTGTGCTATCTGCGGCGGTTTTTATATTTTTTTAAAAAAATATTGGCTGATTCAACGTCGAAACATGCCGGCATTTCCACTGAATTGGTTGTTTTTTTTAATGGCGTGTCGCAGACATTGAACAAGCACGGGCATTTGCTCTCCGGGAAAATAAATGACAACGACCGCAAGCGGGTATTGGACGGTTTGGGGGAAGCCGGCAGCGCATACCGCACCCAAATTTACGGCAAGTCATTTTCAGGAATTAAACAGGCTGTTCCTTTGGATGAAATAGCGCAACTTTTTGACCTGAGCCTCCGCTATTTGGAACATTCGATTGATGCCAATAAAAGGCCGGATAATTTGTACCACGCCTATAATTTGATGACACCCGAAAACGGGGATAAAATTTCCATTTCCTGTTTGAGCGAAATGCTGGAAGGACAGGTGGCCGTATTGAGTTCCAAATATTTATCCGCCCGGGAGGCATTAATGCTTTTGGACAGTTTGAAAAAGAGCAAATTGTTCCGACCCGACCAATACAGTTACCTGCTTTATCCCAACAAAGATTTGCCGGGCTTCCTGGAAAAAAACAATTTGCCAAAAGAAGCCGTCGGGCAGGCGACCCTGCTCACCCAATTGGTATCCGACGGCAATGTGGACGTTATTGAAAAGGACGTCAATGGAGTGTACCATTTTAACAGCAATTTTAAAAATGCCAATGACCTGAACGCCGCGTTGAACGAACTGTCGAATACAAAATATGCGCCACTCGTTGAAAAAGACAAAAAGCGGGTACAGCTACTTTTTGAGCATATATTCAACCACAAGGCGTTCACCGGGCGCTCCGGCACTTTTTTCGGCTATGAAGGTTTGGGTTCCATTTATTGGCATATGGTATCGAAACTCCAATTGGCCGTGCTGGAATGTTGCCTGAAAGCCGTTGATAACGGAGAAAGTGATGAGGCCATAGACAAATTACTGACGCATTATTATGAAATAAACGAAGGCATTGGCGTACATAAATCCCCGTCGCTGTACGGCGCATTCCCTACCGATCCGTATTCGCATACGCCTGCCGGAAAAGGCGCACAGCAACCCGGAATGACGGGGCAGGTAAAAGAAGACATTGTGAGCAGGTTCGGCGAGCTGGGCGTTATTGTAAAAAATGGTCAACTGCATTTCAACCCATGCCTGCTGCGGAAAAGTGCGTTTCTCGGGGAAGCCAAAATATTCGAATACGTGGATGTCCATCAGGAACGCCGGCAATTGCCCCTTGAAAAAGGGAATCTTTGTTTTACCTATTGCCAGGTACCGGTCGTGTACACGTTGGCAACGGAGAACAGCCTGACAACCATACATAAAAATAACACTTCCACCACTTCCGATCATTTGAACATGGATGCCCGCAGCAGCCGGGAAATCTTCAGCAGGACCGGCGCGATTGTGCAAATCAATGTTCAAATCAGGGCGTCAGCCTTGCGATAATATGAAAACACGATGGCTAATCCTGTTGGCTTTAGCCTTCATCTTTTCATGCCACACAGGGCAGCCACACCATACACATCAACAATCAAAACAAGAAGTGACTGCGAAAGACATCTTGGGAAACCCCAAATATCTGGCTATTTCTTACGGTGGCTATCGGGGGAACAACCGTGACATACAACCCACTCTGGAGCAATTGAAAGAGGACATAAAAATCCTCGCCGCCATGAACGTCAAGGTGCTGCGGACGTATAACACCAAGTTGGCTGAAGCCTCAAATTTGTTAAAGGCAATTCGTGAATTAAAGCAGGAAGACCACAATTTCGAGCTTTATGTCATGTTGGGCGCATGGATTGATTGCAAAAAGGCGTGGACGAACCACCCCCACCATAATGAAGAAGACACAGAAGCCAACGCCGCCGAAATACAAAGGGCGGTAGATTTGGCTAACCAATACCCCGACATCGTTAAAATCATAGCCGTCGGCAACGAGGCGATGGTGCAGTGGGCCGCCAGTTACTTCGTGCAGCCCTGGGTGATTCTGAACTATGTGAACCAACTGCAAGCGCTGAAGAAAGCAGGCAAACTGCCCAAAAACCTATGGATTACCAGCTCCGATAATTTCGCATCCTGGGGTGGCGGAGGCGCCGAATACCATGTCGAAGATCTGACAAAATTGTTCAAGGCGGTTGATTATGTGTCCATACACATCTACCCCATGCACGACACCCATTATAACCCTGATTTTTGGGGCAATTTCGCGGGGGAAGAAACGCTCTCTGATGCGGCCAGAATTGCCGCTGCCATGACCCGTGCCAGGGACTATGCCGTTTCGCAATACCAGGCCGTCGCAAAATACATGAGGCAATTGGGCATTGAAAAACCAATTCATATCGGTGAAACAGGTTGGGCGAGCGCATCCAATGAACACTACGGGGTCAATGGCTCAAAAGCGACCGACGAATACAAGGAAGGGATTTATTACAACATGATGCGGGAATGGACCAATCACATGGGCATCGCTTGCTTTTACTTCGAAGCGTTTGACGAAATCTGGAAAGACGCCGCCAATCCCGGAGGCTCGGAAAACCACTTTGGCTTGTTCACCATCGACGGGAAGGCCAAGTATGCCTTGTGGGATTTAGTGGACAGGGGTTTTTTTAAAGGACTGGGGCGGGATGGAAATCCAATCGTAAAAACGCATGGTGGAAACAAAGCCGCACTGCTCCAACAAGTACCGCTTCCTCCGGTAAAACAGGGGAAGGCGGCCGGTAATTGAAGCTTTGCTTATAAAATTCAACATGAGCGCTTTAATAACAAACGGATTCATATTTTCTTTCATGGTCATGCTCGGTGCTTGTACTACAAGGGATAAGAAATTGGACGTGGAAGTATTTGAAACTTCCGCGAGCGGCAACAAGCTCCGGCAAATCAGGACATTCCCCGCGGCAGACGAAACCATGGCCATCAAACTATGGCCGGATCAAAAATTTCAGACCATTACCGGGTTTGGAGGGTCGTTTACGGAGTCATCGGCCTCGCTGTTGAACAAATTGAGCAGAGAAAACCGCGACAAGATTTTGGAAGCCTATTTTGGGGATGCCGGCGCCCGCTACTCCCTGACCCGCACCCATATCAACTCCTGCGATTTTTCTTTGGGACATTACTCCTATGCCCCCATAGCCGGCGACTTAGCATTGAAAAATTTTTCCATCGAAGAAGACCGGGGCGATATCATTCCCATGATTAAAGATGCCATGGCCATTTCCAAAGACGGGTTTAACATCCTTTCCTCTCCCTGGACAGCTCCTCCCTGGATGAAGGACAACAACGATTGGGTGGGCGGTAAGTTGTTGCCGGAATATTACGACACCTGGGCCTTGTTTTTTTCAAAATATATTGACGCTTACAGGGCAGAGGGGATTGACATATGGGGCCTTACCGTGGAAAACGAACCGCTGGGCAATGGCAACAACTGGGAGAGCATGCACTTTACGCCGGAGGAAATGACCCTGTTTGTGCAAAAACACTTGGGTCCAAAACTGGAAGCCACCGGAAAAGGCCATGTAAAAATTCTGGGCTACGACCAAAACCGCGAGCATTTGCAGGAATGGGTGGACGTGATGTACCGGGATGAAGCCTCTTCAAAATATTACGATGGCGCTGCCATACATTGGTATGCCAGCACGTATGAGGTATTTCCCGATGCTTTGCAATATGCGCACAACAAAAACCCCGGCAAGCATTTGATTCAATCGGAAGCCTGTGTGGACGCCGAAGTGCCACATTGGCAGGACGACGCCTGGTACTGGAGTAAAGAAGCCACCGACTGGGGCTGGGAATGGGCGCCGGAAAAGGACAAACCTTTACACCCCAAATACGCTCCCGTCAACCGCTATGCAGGCGACATTATCGGTTGCCTCAATAACTGGGTAGACGGCTGGATTGACTGGAATATGGTGCTGGACAGACAAGGCGGCCCCAACTGGTTCAAAAACTGGTGTACTGCCCCCGTCATTGTTGATCCGGATGCAGATAGGGTGTATTTCACTCCCCTCTATTACACACTGGCTTATTTCAGCAAATTTATCCGGCCGGGAGCGGTGCGGATTGGGTTTGAAAATACGGACAACACACTTCTGGTCACGGCCGCCCAAAATCCCGACGGCTCCATTGCCGTGGTGGTTTTTAATCCCACGGAAAATGAAAAACCTTTCAGGCTTTCTTTAGGAGAAAACTCGACCCTATTGAAAATCAGCGGCAAAGCGATTCAAACCATCTTGATCAATAAACGAACCACCGACAATGAGTAATTCAGCAACAGCCTCTAACAAAGTTCCTTTCGGGCAAAAGGTTGCCTTCGGATTGGGTATGCTGGCCAATCAAATGTTCCCTGCTGCCCTGGGGATATTCATGGTTGTGCTGGTACAGGATTTAGGTTTCCCGGGCTGGATGTGGGGCATCCTGTTTTTCCTCCCGCGGGTGTATGATTCCATTACCGATCCCATTATGGGGTTTATCACCGACAATACCCGTTCCGTGTGGGGCCGACGCAGGCACTATGTCTTCATGGGAGCCGTCATCATGGGCATTTCGTTTGTGGCGATGTGGCAACTGCACCGGGAAAACGGCGTGGAATATAACTTCATCTACTTCCTGCTTTGGTCTTTTGTATTCTACACGGGGCTGACCATTTTCAGTGTGCCCTATGTAGCCATGGGCTATGAAATGAGCGACGATTTCCATGAGCGCACCAACATTATGGCCGTAGCACAGTGGATTGGCCAATGGGCCTGGGTTATTGCCCCCTGGTTTTGGGTAGTGATGTACGACCCCACCTGGTTTGAAAATGCAGATACCGCTACCCGAACGCTTTCTGTATGGGTTGGCATATTCTGTATGATTTTGGCCATGATTCCCGCTTTTTTTATCAAAAGCAAATCCACCAAAGATGATGACAGCCTCATTCCATTGAGTCTGAGAAATGTTGGAGGCGGCCTCAAAGAAATATTGGACGGGTTCAGGCAAGCTTTCGTGATTCGGCCGTTCAGAAAATTGTGTATTTCGACCTTTCTGATTTTTAATGCGTTCAATACGGTAGCGTCCTTCTCCTTTTTCATCATTGTGTATTATATGTTCAATGGCGATGCAGGAGCGGCAGGTGTCTGGCCGACTTTATTCGGAAGTCTGGGGGCTATAGTGACCACTTTTGCAGTAATACCCACCGTGGCGTGGATGTCCAGGAAAATGGGCAAGAAAAATGCCTTTATGCTCTCGCAGGGTATTTCTATTATCGGATATATCTTGTTTTGGTTCCTCTTTGTGCCCGGCAAACCGTATATGTTCATTTTTGCCCTTCCGTTCTTTTCCTTTGGTATAGGTAGTTTGTTCACCCTGATGATGTCCATGACAGCGGATGTGTGCGATTTGGATGAATTGAATACGGGCAAAAGACGGGAAGGTATTTTCGGCGCCATTTATTGGTGGATGGTAAAGTTCGGTTTTGCCATTGCCGGTCTGCTGAGCGGCGCTATTATGAGTATTGTTGGATTCTCGCCGGATTCAGCAGCTCAACCGGAAGGCGCAATAGCCGGTTTAAGGCTGTTTTTTTCCGGAGTGCCCATTTTCGGAACCCTGCTTGCCATGTGGATCATGCGCGATTATGATGTGAGTGAAGAACGCGCCCATGAAATACGGGCAGCAATAGGCCGGAAAAAAGCCGCTACCAATGGCTCGTCTGCTTATTTGCCGGGCAAACTACTTTTGCTGAAAGAACAAGGCGTGAATCTGAATGCGACGACCGGGGTGGATTTCAGCGGTAAAACGACGGCAGAAATCAAGTCTAAATTTTCCCAAGCGCTCAATAACAGCCTTCATGGATTGTGTTTTAGTCCTTATGCAGAAGGTCAGAACGTGGGTGATCTCTTGTCCGAATCCCAGATTCGCCGGCGAATGGCAATCATCGCGCCCTATACGAAATGGGTACGTTCTTTTTCTTGTACCCAAGGCAATGAACTGATTCCAAAATTTGCCCGGGAAAAAGGCTTGAAAACAATGGTGGGCGCCTGGATAAGCCAGGACAAGGAAAGGAACGAAAGCGAAATTAAAGCGCTTGTAAAATTGGCGGAAGAAGGATTGGTGGACATAGCGGCGGTGGGCAACGAAGTGCTGCAGCGCAATGAACTTTCCGAACAGGAAGTGATCAAATATATTCAGCAGGTACGCGCATTGCTTCCCAAACACATTCCTTTAGGCTATGTGGATGCCTATTATCATTTTCTGGAAAAACCCGCTTTGGCGGATGCTTGCGATGTGGTTTTGATCAACTGTTACCCCTTTTGGGAAGGGGCCGATAATGATCACGCCCTCCATTACATACAACACATGTATGAATTGACAACCCGCGTTGCCAAGGGCAAAAAAGTAATTATCACGGAGACCGGGTGGCCAAGCAAAGGGCAAACTGTGCGGGACGCCAACCCATCGGCTGACAATGCGATGAAATACTTTATCAATATGCAGCAGTGGGTTAAAGATAAAAACATTGAATTGTTCTATTTCTCCTCTTTTGACGAATCCTGGAAGTTCCACCATGAAGGAGAAGTAGGCTCTCAGTGGGGGTTATGGGATATAAAGGAAAAACAAAAGTTCGGTTGAAACCAACTTGATTTATACCCGGCGGAAAGTGGTTTGCGAAAATGAAAACCCCAGAGTTATTGTCGGCGTGACTGCGAGTCACGCCGACAATAGTGTTCGCAGCCGGCGATTTTCGCAAACCACTTTCCGCCGGGTATACCTCTGGCTGTTTCAATCCTTGATTCATATTAAAAGCAGGATAAACCTATGTCATTCAAACAAGGAAAACACTTAGCCTTATCGGGAACAAACTATTCAGACAAATCGCCCGAACAACTTCAAAGCCTCTTCCGGCAAACCTTGGAAGGCGGCATGCATGGCCTCTGCTATAGCGCTTACGAAGAGGGCCAAAAGCCAGGCGATATTTTATCGATAGAACAAATCCGGCGGCGGATGAAAATAATTGCCCCTTACACCAAATGGATACGCTCGTTTTCCTGCATCGAAGGCAACGAACTGGTGCCCAAAATAGCCCGTGAGTTCGGACTAAAAACCCTTGTTGGCGCCTGGTTGGGAAAAGATAAAGACCTGAACGAACAGGAAATAACCGGCCTGATACGATTGGCAAAAGAAGGATACGTGGACGTTGCCGCCGTTGGCAACGAAGTGCTCTACCGAAAAGACCTGGGTGAGGCGGCGCTGTTGGATTACATCCACCGGGTGAAAAATGCTATCCCGGAACTGCAGGTCGGCTATGTGGATGCCTATTACGAGTTCACCGATTGCCCCCAAATCACCGAGGCCTGCGATGTGATTTTGTCCAATTGCTACCCCTTTTGGGAGGGCTGCCATATCGACTATTCCTTGGTTTATATGAAACAGATGTACCAGCAAGCAGTGCAGGCCGCCAATGGCAAAAAAGTGATCATAACGGAGACCGGCTGGCCAAGCCAGGGAAAAAGCCTTGAAGGCGCTGAACCCTCTGTGGAGAATGCCATGAAATACTTCATCAACACCCAACAATGGTCACGGGAGGAAAGTATCGAAATTTTTTATTTCTCCTCCTTCGATGAGTCCTGGAAAACAGGCGCCGAAGGCGATGTAGGCGCTTATTGGGGCCTGTGGGACATGCACCAAAACCTCAAGTTTTGACCTTCATCTTTGACGACGCCTATACCGAGATTTTTGAATACATTGAACTGTATTACAACCGAAAACGCCGACATTCGGCAATCGGCTACGAAATACCTGAACTGTTTGAGCAAAAATGGCATGCTGCGCAAAATCCTATGCCAGCCTGATCAATGAACTTTGAGCCCCGGAATCAAACCAACCGAACCTTATCTCTTTACAGAAAAGTGTGCGGCAAAATTGAGCCACCTCAGCCACTAACGCAGACTGTGAAAAAGAGCCCCTTCCCTCACGTCCGGCGGGATCGCAGCGCCGCCTCCGGCGCCACGCAGCGCCCTGCCATTTAGTGTTCGGCTCGGCACAGCGGGCACCCTTGTTTAGCCCTCCTCCACGAGTTGTGTGTAAAAAACATCAAAAACCGAAACGCCATCCTCCGATTCGATGCCCCAGATGCTGTCGGTATCTACTGTTGCCACTTCCCGGCCTTGCGCATCCAGGTACGTTTTCAGGACAACCACTGCCACATACGCCAGATGAGGAAGCGGGGTGGTCTCGTCGAAACCGTGGTGCGTAACCACCGGGACTTTTTCAAAAATGCTCCAAAGCCTTCCGTGCGCATCTTCAAACCGGCACCGCACCCAGTCGGGGTAGGAACCGGAGGAGATGTATTCGATTATAGTGACAAGAAGTAGTTTCATTTTTTGAAATTCTATGACATTGGGGGCTGATTCAATGGTACGTTTTGTTTAGTCGCATTATGGGTACGGAAATTGGTACCGACTAAAGGTGAAATCAAGGGCTTGCAAAGGTGCGCTAAAGTGGGCATTCCGGCAAAAACTACACCAGGGATATTCTAAGGGCTACTAAGGTCCGCTCCATAACATTTTGGGTTAAAGTTCTTTTAAACCCTCAAAAACTCCAATCCTGACCCATAAAAAACCCGTTTCTTTGCACCCGAATTAATTGCAATCCTGAAGCATGAATATCCGTTCGCTAGTCCTTTACCTGCTTTCGCTGCTTTCCACAACGGCTGTCGTCACCCAGAACCCCGTTAAATGGTCGTATGCCGTCCAAGATGCCGGCAATAACCAGTTCGACCTGATTTTTACCGCCACGATCGAGGAGGGCTGGACGACGTACTCCCAGTTTCTGGAAAGCGACGACGGGCCGGTGCCCACCTCCTTTACGTTTGAAGAAGGCAATCACTTCAAACTGGTCGGCAAGGCGAAAGAGGGCGGTGAAAAGTTCACCAAATACGACAACGTGTTTGGCATGAACCTCACAAAATTCAAACACAAGGCCATTTTTACGCAGCGCGTGGAGGTTAAAACGTTTAGTACGCCCATCACCGGATACCTGACCTTTATGGCCTGCAACGACGAAATGTGCCTGCCGCCCAAGGATGTGGATTTTAAATTCGAACCGATCGCCGGCGCCGGCGGCCCCGCCAAATCCGGCAGCTCCAAACCGGAAGAAAAAACAAACACTGCGCCACCCGCCGGCTCCGGCGGCGACACGGGCGCTGCGCCGGCCTCCGAAACGCCGGCCGGTACGCCCACCGAAGCCACGGGAGCCGCCGCCGCTGGGACGCCCGCCGCGCCTGCCGACAAGAATTTTCAGGGCTTCTTCGACGCCAAACGCGAGATCAACTCCGCCAAGTTCGTCAATGCCTGTTCCACTGCGGAAAAAGAAAACGGCTCGCTCTGGTGGGTCTTTATCGCCGGCTTTCTGGGCGGCCTCATCGCCCTGCTCACCCCTTGCGTATTTCCGATGATCCCGCTGACGGTGAGTTTTTTTACCAAACGCTCAAAAGACCGCGCCACGGGCCTGCGCAATGCCTTGTGGTACAGCTCCAGTATCGTGCTGATCTACGTGAGCATCGGCATTTTACTGACCTCCCTGTTCGGCCCGACGATCCTGAACCAGATGAGCACGGATATGTATTTCAACCTGCTGTTCTTCGTGGTGTTTGTAGTCTTCGCCCTCTCTTTTTTCGGTCTCTTCGAGATCACGCTGCCCTCCTCCTGGGTGAACAGCAGCGATAAAATGGCCGACAAGGGTGGTATGCTGGGCATCTTCTTTATGGCCTTTACCCTGGCGCTGGTGTCGTTTTCGTGCACCGGCCCGATCGTGGGTACCCTGCTGGTGGAAACGGCAAAAACGAATTCCGGCGACGCGCTGCTCGGGTTCATCCCCGTACGGCCCCTGGTTGGGATGACGGGCTTCGGGCTCGCCCTCGCCCTGCCTTTCGGTTTGTTCGCCATGTTCCCCGGCTGGCTGCAGAGCCTGCCCCGTTCGGGCAACTGGATGGACAACGTGAAGGTCACCCTCGGCTTCGTGGAACTCGCCCTGGCCCTCAAATTCCTCAGCACCGCCGATATGGTGCGCCACTGGGGTATGCTCAAGTTTGAACTTTTCGTGGGCCTTTGGTTTATCTGCGCCCTGCTGCTGGGTTTATATCAGTTCGGCCTGCTCCCCAAACTCAAAGGCGCCGCAGGCAAGCCCGGACCCGCGCGGGCAGTGGTCGGCGCCTTGTCGCTGTTGTTTGCCGTTTACCTGGCCAACGGTTTGTTCCAATACAAATCGCTAAACCTGCTGAGCGGCATCGCCCCGCCGGTGCACTACAATTTTTTTCGCCCGATGGACTGCCCGCACGGGCTGGACTGCTACCACGACTTCGACGAAGCCATCAAGGTGGCGCAACTGGAAAACAAACCGCTGTTTGTCGATTTCACGGGTTACGGCTGTGTGAATTGCCGGAAAATGGAAGAAACCGTGTGGAACAAGGAAGAAATCCTGAACCACTTGCGCAACAACTACGTGGTGGTGTCGCTGTACGTAGACGACCAGGCCCGCCTGTTTCCCGACGACAAATTCAAATACCTGCTTGACCCGCATACCGGGGAGAAAATGCGCACCGTGGGCGACAAGTGGAGCGCCTTTCAGATCAATAATTTTCAGCGCAACTCCCAGCCATGGTATGTGCTGATGCACAACGACGGCAAAACCCTGCTCAACGAACCCTGCGGCTATACGCCGGAAGTGGAGGAATACCGCGCTTTCCTCGACTGTGGTTTTGACGCTTTTGCGCAAATGAAAACCCGGGAAGAAAACAAAATGCTGATCGGAGCCAAATAATTGATCCCGCGAAAAGGGCGAGGCTTGTGTTATTTTTACCCGGCGTAAAATAGCCAGCCTACATGCAAAACGACGCCCGCCTCCTTTCCCTGCTTCTGCCCTGTTTCAACAGCGCACACCGCCTCCAACCCGCCTACGAAACCATTGCAACCCAATTGGATGCCGCCCAAATCCCGTTTGAGTTGCTGATCATGGACGACGGCTCGGACGACAACTCCTGGGACATGGCGCGCCGCCTGGCCAAAAGCGACCCCCGCGTGCGGGCTTTCCGCATGGCGCGCAACGTCACTCCACCCTATCTGCAGTTTGCTGCCTTTTCCGTGTGCCGGGGCGCCTGCATCACCTGGATACCCGATGACCTTCAGTTTCCGGTATCGATGGTGATTTCGCTGTACCGCGAGTGGGAGAAGGGCCACAAAATCGTGGTGTCGTACCGGAGTTCGCGCAACGACGGCTGGCTCAGCGATCTGTTTTCCCGCCTGTACTACCGGGTTATGAACCATCTGTCGGAGGTCAAATTCCCGCCGGGTGGCACCGACGTGTACCTCGCCGACCGCGAGATCATCGATATCCTGAACACGCGCATCCACCCCATCCACACGTCTTCTGTGGTGGAGATGCTGCGCCTGGGCTTCGATCCGGTATTTATCCCCTACAACAGGCCGCCCCGGCCTGGAAAATCGCGCTGGACCTGGCGCAAGAAAGTCCGGCATGCCAAGGATACGTTTTTCGCCTCCTCGTCTTTTCCCATTCGGGCCATTACCAACCTCGGGCTTTTTATTTCCCTGCTTTGCCTGCTGGCGATACCACTGCTCGTGTACGCCCGATTTTTCGCCCACAGCCACCTGTTCGGATTTCCGGTACCGGGCTGGACAACCATTATCGTACTGGTGGCTTTTTTCAACGGCCTTATGCTGTTTTGCCTCGGCGTGGTGGCCGAGTATATCTGGCGAATATACGAGGAGGTGAAAGGGCGGCCGGGGTTTATCATCCGGAAAGAGGAGGGCAACAACGGCAGTAAGGCGTAGCGCACATCCCTGATGGGCGCAAATGTTCAGAGCCCATCAGGGATGTGCGCTGCAGCGACATTACGCGTTTCAGTTCTTCACCCTGATCACTGGTTTCAGTATAAACTTTCCGTTGCCGGTTTCCACGATAGATTTTTCCGCGTCGAAATCGACGGTCAGCGAATCGAACGCCAAGCCCAGGCTTTTGTCGATCTTGATTTTCAATCCCGATTGCTGGGCGCTGGGGGTGTCCAGGTCGTAAAGCACACTGTCTTTCATAACCGAATTACCGGGGCCCAGTATCAGGCGCAGCTCTTTAAGAACACGGAAAAAAAAAGCGAACTCCGGCCCTACGCTGGTCAGCACACCGGCTTGCACGCCCAGCAGGCGGGCGGCCAGGCTGACGTAAGCGGCAGTACCGCCGAGGACATTCGCTCCACGCACCTTGTCGTGGCAGAGGTGACCGATACAGAGGTAATATGGACTCGTGATTGCGTATTGTTTTTTCCGGGCCGGCGGTTAACTACGGGTTTACCGCTTGTCGCTGTTCCATCTCTGCTTTTTTGCGGAAAATTTCCTCCCGGGTGCGGTAGGGCACCTCGCCGAGTTGTTTGATCAGGCGATCGCGCACCACCTTGAACGCTTCCAGCACGACGCCTTCGATCGGTTTTGGTTGGGGCAGGTTGAGGCGGAGGTGGTCCACCTGGCGGCCGTTTTTCCAAAACCGGAAGCACACGTGCGGGCCGGTAGCCAGGCCGGTGGAACCCACGTAGCCGATAGTTTGGCCCTGTGCGACGCGTGTGCCGGGGCGGATGCCTTTGGCGTAGCTGCGCATGTGCAGGTATTGCGATTCATAGGCGCCGTCGTGTCGGATTTTGACGTAAATGCCGTTACCACCCCGGTGCGCAGCTTCCGTGACGACACCTTCGGCCACGGCAATAATCGGCGTGCCATAAGGCGCGGCATAATCGGTGCCGAAATGTGGCCGGCGGTATCCGAGGATCGGGTGCAGGCGGTTGAGGCTGTACCGGCTGGAAATACGGCTGAATTTAACCGGCGCTTTCAGGAAGGCCTTTCGGGCCGGCCGGCCATCGAAATCAAAATAGTTCGTTTTTTCGCCTTCCTTTTCAAAGTTGAAGGCATAGTATTCTTTTCCCTCGCGTTCGTATACCGCAGCGATGATCTTTCCGGTACCTACTGCTTCCCCTTCTACGTAGTGCTGCTCGTATACTACCTTGAAGCGGTCCCCTACTTTTTGGTGGTAGAAATCCACGGAGGACGACAACACGTCGATCATGCCGTCGGCCAGCTCGTCGTTGAGGCCATTATCGGTAAGAGCCTGCCAAAAGTTGGTTTCCAACACGCCGGACGAGGCTTTGATCCCGGTGACGACGTTGCGTTTGATCCGCTCGACCTTGAAGGGTTCTTCCAGATGAAAGACTACATATTCATACGGGGAGGGCTCATACACCATATAGGCCGGCGGCAAGCCCTGCTCGCGGGACAGGAAGTTCAATTTTTTGCCCACCCGCATCGAGGTGATGGCAAACACTCCTTTGGCGTTTTCCACCAATTGGGCTACCGTGGGATACGGGAGTCCTTCTTTTACCAGCTTTTCACCGAGCACGTCGCCGTACCGGAGTTCATCTTCGAACAGGTGAAATTCATCGAGGGCGAATCCCCAACGCATGTTTGCCGGTATTACCGGCAAGGCGCCCAGTTCGGGCTGCGCCAAAATAAGGGCAGCGGCCTGGCGGGTTTCAGTATCCTGGAGGGAGGTAGTGATTATGGCAGCACTGGCAGCGAATGCTCCGGCAATTGCCCAGTTCCGAAAACGGGATTGCCACAGCCGCCGCAGCAAGGGCTGCGACTTTGTGTCGTCGGTGTTCACAAGTAGAGAAACGGTTTAGCAAATGATAAATCACAATCCGGGGCAAGGCAAAAATAGAACGGCAATCGGATTTTGACAGAAAAAAACCAAGAAATTAACTAAAATCGTTATTTCACCGCCGTTTACTCGAGAAGTATGCCTTTTCCGGTGTTTTTCGCCCTGTTATTTCCTCCAAATGCTTTGTAAGAAACCGTCTGAAAACCCCCAACGAGGCGAGAAGGCGTATCTTTCGCCGTCATGCAGCGGCTATTTTTGCGGCAATAGGACAAGACTATTCCCTTAAAAATGAGCCTTGCCTGACACCAAAACCTACACCTTCTCGCCTCGCTGGGGGTTTTCAGACGGTTTCTAATGGCCACAGTGTACCGGTGCGTAACCGGGTTTTTCTGCCATTCGGCGCAGTGGCATGCCAGGGTAACGCAACTGGTGGCGCCCCTCGCGTACTAGCATAATTGTATACCTTCAACGCGGTTTTCAAATCTTTGAACGCAACAAACCATGATCATCCGGCAATTAACAGTCTTGTTGTTGTGCTGTAGCAAACTGCTAACCGCCCAGCAAAGTGCCTTTGACGTCAACAACGAAAACTGGCGCGCTTCCGGCGACCCGGTCGCCACCGACGCCGCCTGGCAGGCCGCCGGCGGAAATCCCGGCGGTTATATCCGGGTTACCGATGCTTCCATCGGCGGCACCTGGTACTTCGAAGCGCCGGGCCGCTTCCGTGGAAATAAATGCGACGCCTACGACCGTTACCTGCGTTGGGACCAGTTCACCAGTGATACTACCAACCAACAGGTCTTTGGCGGCGATCCCGATGTGGTGCTCGAAGGCGCCGGCCTGCACCTGGTGTTCGACAATGCTCAAAACCCCGGGCTGGCCTGGAAACACTTCGATATACACCTGCGCGAGGATGCCGGATGGCGTCTCGGCAATACCGGCGGACTGGCGCCGACTGCCGCGGAATTCCGCGCCGTGCTGGCCAATATTACCGCCCTCCGTATCCGCGGCGAATACCGCGCGCAGGCTGATTTCGGCGGTTTGGACAATTTTGTCCTGGAAAGCACCTTCCTGTTCGACCTGGATGGCGACGATAACTCCGGCGCCACCGACGGCGGCTTTGCCGCCGATACGCTCTGTGATCCACTCAGCCCCGTGGTGGACCTGGATGCCCGGCTGGAGTCGGAACAGCGGATCGATTCCATCGTGCTGCGGCTTTTGCTGGCGCAAGACCCCTTAACTGAAAGCCTCAGCGCAGGCCCACACCCGCCTTCTCTATCCGTACAACAGCATGCACCGGGCTGGCTCACTCTGGTCAACAATGGCGCGGGTGCGCCAGCCGATTTCCTGGCGGCCCTGCTGACGGTCCGGTACGCCGGCAATTCACCCAACCCGAAACGGGGCGAACGCCTCGTCGGGCAGCGGGTATTTACGGAATGCGGCGATATGGGCCTGCGCTATGCATATCTGCCTGTTTTCCCGCCCGGGGATACCGGCATGTCTGCCGACACGACGTTGTGTGCCGGCACACCGCCCGTCAACCTGTTCGCCGCGCTCGGGAGCGCTGCCGAACCCGGCGGATACTGGCAGCCGGCTCTCGCCGGCAACCGGTTTGATCCCAATGCCGACGCGCCCGGCCTGTACCGCTACATCCTGCCCGGCGCCGGGCGATGCCCGGGCGACACCGCCAGCGTCGGGGTGGCGGTCGAGTATGGTTTCCAATTGCGCGCCGACACGACGATCTGCTATGGCGATACGTTGCGGCTACAGGTTCCGGCCGGCCTTGGCAGCTGGTATTGGGGAGACGGCTCGACGGCTGCCACGCGCGATATTGCAGCACCCGGCACTTATGTGCTGAGCGGCCAAACGGCGCATTGTACCTTCGCCGATACCGTGCAAATTGCCTTTTTTACCTGCGAACCTTGTCCGATCTATGCACCCAATGTTTTTTCACCCAATGCCGATGGCTGGAACGACCACTGGCAAGTGTACCTGGGCTGCGCCTGGCTGCGCTTCCGGCTGGAAGTATTCGATCGTTGGGGTAACCGGATATATATAGCCGAATCCCCGGAAAAAATCTGGGATGGCTCCTGGAACGGGTCTGTCCTGCCTTCCGGGGTGTATGTGTGGCGACTGGAATGGGAAGGTGATCTATTGGGTGAGCGACAGGTGTTCCGGCAAAAAGGGGATGTCACGATACTCCGTTAAAAGCTGCTTCAATATACTACGGATGCGCGGAACGGCTGGTTTTATTCGTCTGCAGCAATTGTTGCTGCACTTCGGAAAGCGCCAGCAGGCTGTTGAACACGTATTCTTTAGAAGTTTCAAAATACAAGTAAAATAGGTCCGGCGTCAGCGCCAGCGCGCCACGCGAAAACCGGTGCCGTAATCCTTATAATCCGGCTTGGCGAAGTTGCGGTAGGTATTGCGTTGTTGCAGCGGGTTTCGCCCCCACATGCCACCCCGGATGACCCGGCTGTCGGTGATGCCGGCGCCCAACGGGTTTTCAGTATTTGCTGCCGCATACCGGCCATAGCCATCGTGGCACCATTCGCGCACGTTGCCGGTGAGGTCATATACGCCCAGATCGTTGGGCTTCTTGTGGCCTGCGGGATGGGTGCTGTTGCGGGAGTTACCCGAATGCCAGGCGACTTCGTCGAGCTCATCGCTGCCGCTAAAAACATAAGCCTGCTGGCTGGCTCCGCCTTTCGCGGCGAACTCCCACTCGGCCTCGGTGGGCAAGCGATAAGCTTTGGACTGGCGGTCGAGGGTAATCGCGCCATTTGGGGCGATGGTATAGGCCGGCTTCAATCCAACCTGTGTGCTCAACCAGTTGCAGTATGCCACCGCATCCAGCCAACTGACGTGAATAACCGGCAAATGGCCCCGGCCCCAGCCTTCATCGGCTGGCGGGGTGCGGCCGGTTGACGCGCAGAATTTGTCGTATTCCGCAAAGGTTACTTCGTAGGCGCCGATCTGAAAATCTTGCAAGGTAACCTGGTGAATAGGCTGTTCATCCTTTACCCCGTCGGCGCTGCCCATTTGAAAGATTCCGCCTTTTACGGTGGCCATTTTAGGCGGTTGTACGTTGCCGGCGGGTGCAGGGGCGGGTACTGCCGGCGCCGATACGGCTGGCCCCTGAGGCGCTGGTGCAGTTGGTTGGGGTTCGGGCGTTGCGGGCGCTGGCGTTTCAGCCACTGGCGGAGCGCCTTCCGGTTTTTTGACGGTTGGCGGGGCCGGCGTGAGTGCCGGCACCGGCAAGCCGGTCATCTTCAGAGAGTCTACCAGTTGGGTGAGCGGTTCCAGGCGGCGGCATTCTTCCATTTGCTGCAAGATAACCGGCAGGTAGACCTTCCGGAGGGCTTCGTTTTTTTGAACGGTTTGCAACACACGGTCGAGGTTTCCGGTTTCCGGAAAATCGACCAGAAATGTGCGGAGGCCGGGAAGCGTTGGGTTTTGCTCCAAATCCCCCAAAGCCTTTTGCTCCAGGCGTGTCAGCGCGTCAGTTGCCGCAGCGCGGAATTTCGCATCCGTGAACTCATACAGGTAATCGCGGTAAGCGGCCGGCGTATCTTCTAATTCGGCCTTGCGGTAGGCGGCCGGCTCGTAATACTTGCTGTCGGAATGTTTGTCCATAAAAGCCTGGTATTGTTCCGGCGTATCGGATAAATACCGGGCGGCCAGCCAGTCGCGCACATGGCCGGGGGTGAAGGCCCAGGCGGCGCCAATGCCGGCTACCAGGACGACCATTGCCATGGATGCGCGTTGCAGGATATGGCCGGCTGCTTTGGCCGGCGCTGCGGCTTTCTTTTCCGGCACAGCCATAACCAGGCCGGCTGCGGCCGTTGCGGTGGATTGAAACGAAAGGCCAAACCCGGCCGCCTTGAGGCTCACCTTGCCCCTCCTCCGATACCGGGCCTTCCGTAACGATCTGCACCCTTTCCTCCATCACCAGCTCCTTGGGGTGGGGCTGGCCGTTGACCAACTCGATGATCGACACTTTCAGGACGAGCGGATGGACGCCTTCCAGCAAAGGGGTTACGTAAAACCACCATTCGGTATATCCTTGTTCATCGATGATCTGAACCGGCTCGCTGATGGTATTGATGCGGAATACGCGGCCACCGCCGGGGTCGAGTAATTCCGCCTGCATGGTATCCGACACCTTGTAGAGTTCTTTCAACTGTACGTGTTCATCGATCGTGATGTTTTCTACGATGGCATCTTCGCTTAGCGCGATGCGAACCACGCACTTGGTTTCTATATCCTTCGGCATAGTGCCAGGAATACGATAGAGGATACTGCCCCGTTTGGGCGCTGCTTGCCCTTCGGGCCCGGCAGCGGCGCCGGCGCTGGCATCAAAGTCGGCCTCCTGCAAATCCTGGATCAGATCGAAAAAGTCCGCCCGGATTTTATCATATTCGCGCTGCAGGTCGTCGTTGGAAAGCGTATTGCGCAGGCGCGCCTTGTTGGCGTCGTTCAGGCGCCCGAGCAGTGCGAGGACAAGGGCCTGTTTTTCCGATGGAGGCGGAAGCATATTTTGCAAAGATTTGAGCGCTGCGGCGATATCCTCCACTAATTGCCCCTGCAATTCCTGTTTGATGATTTCAATTGGTTTGGAAAGTGGCATGGTGCTTCGTTTAATTGGTACGCAACAGTATTGGCGGGTTCTCGGGAAAATTGGGCTTTAAAAATACACTGTTGGTTTATTTCTTGTCAAAATAATCTAAAACCAGGTAGCAAAAAGCCCGGACGCCCAGCGTCAGCCCACTTTCATCGATGAAAAAATCAGGTGTATGATGGCCGGCGGCTGTTGCCGGATCCTGCCCGATGGGCATTCCACCGAGCGTAAAATACAAAGAAGGGACTTCTTGGGCAAAAAAACCGAAATCTTCCGCGCCGGTGCGGGGGTTTTGTTCCCTGGTGTGGTTGGCGCCGGCGGCCTCCTGCAAGCTGGGCAGCATGCGGGCCGTCAGGGCCGGGTCGTTGAACGTGATGGGCGTTTTGTTTTCAATGCGCACTTCGGCGCGGGCGCCGGCGCTTTCGGCTATGTGGACTGCGGTGCGGATCAGCCGTTGATGGATCTGCCTGCGCATGGCCGTGTCCAGGGTGCGAATGGTGCCGGTCAGTTCGGCTTTTTCGGGTATGATGTTGGCGCGCACCCCGCTTTCAAATATTCCCACCGTGATGACGACCGGCTGCTCCGTCAGGTCTGTCTGGCGGCTTACAATCGTTTGTAAACCCAGGATGATTTGGGCGGACACTACAATGGGGTCCACCCCGCTCCAGGGCGCCGCTCCGTGCGATTGCCGGCCGTGTACGGTAATATAAAACCAGTCGGATGCCGCCATAAAGCCGCCGGACCGGTATTTGATCGTACCGACCTCCGTTTGAGCGTCGATATGCAAGCCAAACAGCGCTTCTACTTTAGGTTGGTCCAGCACGCCTTCCTTCATCATGAGTTCAGCGCCGCCCTGCTCGCCGTCCGGTGGGCCTTCTTCGGCAGGTTGAAATATAAAAACCACGGTGCCGGCCAGTTCCTTCCGCATTCGGCTGAGCACTTCAGCCACCCCCAACAGGATGGCCACATGCGTATCGTGCCCACACGCGTGCATGACGCCAACTTCTTCGCCATTGTACAGGCCTTTAGCCGCGGACCGGAAGGGCAAGTCCACCCGTTCGGTGACGGGAAGGGCGTCCATATCTGCCCGCAATCCGATGACCGGTCCCGGTTTTCCACCTTTCAGGATACCGACCACGCCGGTATGGGCTACGCCGGTGCGCACCTCGAGGCCAAATTCCTGCAACAAGGCGGCTACACGTTCGGCCGTCCGGAATTCCCGGTTGCTCAGCTCCGGGTATTGATGAAAATCGCGGCGCCAGGTAATGACTTTCTGCTCCATGGCATTGGCCAAAGCGTCGGCTTTTGATTTAAGCGCTGGCTGGCCAAGGAGCAGATGAACCGGGAGCAAGGCGAGCCACAGGAGCGATAATATCTTCATATATGCCGTTTTTCGGCGGAAAGATAGTAGACTTGTTGCGGTGGGAGGCCACCCGGCCAGAAATTGATCTTTTTGGCTGGTTGAGGCTCATTTTTTCGTCCGTAGCGCTGCTACGAACTCAAAAATGAGCCTCAACCAGCCCAAAAATCTCTAATTTCATGGCTCGGGCGCTCCCACCGCAACAAGTCTAGTAAACAAGTGATTAAACCATTGTCAGCAGGTCCTCCCGTTCTACGCCCAAATTATGTCCGCGCCGGATGTAATCTCGTAACCTGACGCTATAAGTAATCGATTGGATGAGGTAGTAAACGATAATTGCCTTGACTAAAATTCCCTTCGCAATATTGGACGGTTCAATGATGCCATATAAAATATTCATGCCCAGGTAGGTAACCAGCGCGACAATAAAAGACACCAGCGGATTTTTAGCCAGATAATAAATACAGAACAGGTAAATGCCGATCACCACCGCAGCTTCTAAAAACACAAACAGCCATTCAATTTCGGACGTCAGGCCCAATACGGTACCCAGAACAGTAAAGCCAATCATGACATACAGGGCAATTCTGCCCTGCCTGATTTTTTCCATACAAATCCGGAGGTCCACTAAAAGGAGGTTCAGCTCCGATTGTTCGGCTTCGGTGCGTTCGCGTTGAAAATCTTGATCCAGGATGTTTTCCATTGGGCCTTACTGGATAAAAGGTTTAGATTTTTCGCGAATATACCGCATGGCCGGTTGTTCGACAAACCGGTTTACCCAATGCGCTAATAGGCATACCGCACCGATTGCCAGGATTGCGGAAGGCCAGAAATTCCAATGGAATATATCCGTCATTGCCGGTATGATAATATAAACGCCGATAACCTGGTGCAACAGGTACAAGGTGTAGGAAATTTTACCCAACCAGGTCGTTACAGGATGGACAATAAATGCCAGGCGGTCGTATAAAAACAGAAAAAATAGCGCGTAAATGCCGAAAAGAACCACTACATACTCTGTCGTTCCCAGGTAAAACCGGTTCCGGTAGCAGTGCTGGAAGATCAGGCATTGCACCGTGAACGTCAGGATAAAAACCCCTGTCCGCAGGGCCGTTCTTTTTTCAAACTTCATCTTGTACAAGATTATGCCGCCGAAAAATAACGGAAAATAATTGACCAGGGGAACGAGCATCTGGAATTCCCGGAACAGCCAATGACCGGCAAGGGGATTGATCGCGTACAGCGAAACCGGAACCAGGCATACCATTCCAAAGGTCTCCAGTTTGTTGATTTGCCGGAAAGCGAGTACCAAGAGCACGAAAATGTAAAAAACCAATTCAACGATCAGGGTCCAGTACGACCCATCCACATCCGGTACCTTAAAATAGTGTTGAAACATCGTGAGGTTGACCACGTAGGCTGCCGGCAAATGCTCCGTCAGGTGCGGGTTGCGCATCGAAGATAGATCTGCTTGAACTGCTCCGTAAAGGAACAGGGCGGTAATGGAAACGCAGGTCCAATAGGCCGGGTAGAGCCGGGAGAACCGGCTCACCAGAAACGCCTTCCAGTTTTTGGATTTCTGGATGGTCATAAAAATGACAAATCCGCTGATGACAAAAAACATATCCACACCCATGCAGCCGATGTTGAAGTGGAAGCCGGCCTGTTTATTTTCCAGTGTGTAATGAAAAAAAACAACGGCCAATGCGGCGAATCCGCGCAGGGCATCCAGCTCCTCAATGCGTTGTTTCATCGTTCATGTACAGTATTAAAAAAACGTAAATACCTGCCGCAAAATCTTCTATGGCAAGTAATCCGGACATGAAAGATGCGTGGAGAGGGATAAAGAGTATACACCAACAAATTTAATGCCCAGTCTGCACCACGATCCGTTCGGTGTGCCGGAAACCGCTGGAGGATACCGCCCGAATCAGGTATGCGCCAGCCGGAAGTTGGACCTCCTGCAAAGAAATTGTTATGTGCGCATCAGGCGCCGCCGCCAGCCGGCGCTGAAAAACCCCTTGCCCCTTTGCGTTCAGGATGTCCAGCAGGATATCCTCTTCCTGCATACCGGCGCTGAAATACAGGTTCAGGATGTCAGAAGCCGGGTTGGGGAATATCTGCAGGGCCCCGTCCGGTTCGAAGCGCAGGCTTCGGATCGGGGAATACTCGAAGGACCCGTCCAGATCGCGCATTTTCAGCCGGTAATACACCTGGTCCGGCGGTGCGTTTTCATCGAAAAACGTATAAACAGCGCCGACGCCATCCACGCCGGCTGCTTTCATCTCCCCGATTTGGCTCCACAACTGCTGGCCGTATTGCCGCTCGATCGCAAACGCATCAAAGTCGACTTCAGAGGCCGTTCGCCAGTCCAGGCGGGCGGTGTTTTCCCCGTATTTACTTGCCTGAAATTCGACCAGTTCCACGGGTGTCGTGCCGTTGAGCGGCAAGATGTGGTTATTGCCCCAGGTGGTTGAAGGGCAATTGACCGGCGAACAGATGATAGCGCCGGGGCCGTAAAATTTATTCGTACCGGTCAGGTTGCTCCGGTCCACCCCGGCCTCGTCGGTCAATGCCAGATAGTGCGGACTATAAAAGGGTTCGTTGTGACACAATTCAAGCGCAAACCCAGCAGGCGCACTGGCGAGGGTGATGGTGCACACCACGTATTCCTGGCCCTGGTTGTAGGTTTGGGGCGTGGTGGCGGTAAAGGAAATACCAAGCCAGTAATTATTATAGTCGTCTTCCGCGCCCTGCACGTTCATGCCATTATACGGGATGGAGACGCCGGGGAAATGCGTGGTATTGACGGAAATCGTAGCGTTCTGAAAGGTCGAATGTGCATCCGGGGCGCTCGTCGGGTTGCGGAAAAAAAATTCGATATCGGACCATCCGCAGGTGATCGCGCCGTTGATGGCTGTTATTTTGAACAGGATGCTGTTGCCTGCAACAGATGCCGTCGCCCGGAAATACGGTTGAGCCGTACTATTTATCGCCGCAAACAGGCAACACACAAAGAAAAAAAGGCGGAAGACCGTGTGCATGGCAGTTTATTGTTGTTCTGTAATGATATTGGTAGGTGTACCAAGGATATTTAGTAGTTTGCTGTAATCGTTGATGGAAGCGGGGCCGGTGACCCGCACCACGCCGTCCATATTCACGTCTGAATTCGAGTACACGTTTAGCAGGACGTTAGATGGGAAGCCAAGGGTGTTGAGGATCACCGTATAGTCGTTGATCGAGGCCGGCCCGGTGGCCCGTGTGGTGTTGTTCACACTGGTATTGCCACCCCAAAGGGCAAAAATAGCGGGCGTGGTTTGTACTTGTTTCATGGGATTCGTGCCGTGGGCCTGCGCCATGGCGGTGGTGAAATCATACGAAGTGGCCGTGGTTTCATTTAGCGCAATACCCGGGCCGTTTGGCGAACGCACGCTGAGGTGGTTGCGGTGGCCGATGCCGAGAATATAGTTTCCGGCGTTGGCCGCCATACGCACGGAGGAGATGCCGTCGAGATCAACGATATCGCCGTCTTTTTGCAACAAGGCCACCGAGGTTTGAATAACGGCGGCCGGGTTGGCGGGGTTTTTCAGCCACAGAAAGACCCAGTCCACGACAGCGTCGTCGCCTGTCACCGTCAACACGGAGGAATTTATCGTATAGCCGCCCGGCGGTTGCCAGCCGCTGTGCGTGAACTTGCCTGCGCCGTAGGTGGCGGGTGCCGTAAGCGGAAAGGCCGCCAGGGCGCGCAACTGGTCGTTCATTTTCATCGTGGCAGTATTGAACGGCCCTTGCAAAACGACCCGGGGAGCGATCTTCACCCGGTTTAAAAAAGCCTCGTCCATAACGGCAAGCAGGCCGGGGCTCAGTCCGCTGCGGGTACGGGAATAGGGATCCGAACCGGTTGCAGTACCCATATTGGCCGGCGGCAAATCCCAATCGGCGCCGGCATTGTAGCGCGCGATGCCACAGTCCGTCCGCACAAAGCCGCTCAATTCATCCGAGACCGGCCAGCCAGCCGTTGCGTTCAGGTTGGCGCCGCCGGCAGTAGCCTCCGTTACATCCCAGGCAGCATTCACAGCATCGGCAGCCAGGGGCATGCCGCTATAGCCATTGTCAAAGGGCTGCGGCAGGCAGCGAACGCCGGTATCGTCGGGGCTTCCGGTTTCTTCCAGAGTCAGCGGATTGTAGGTGCTGGCGTCAGCGCCCACCGGAAATAAAAACGGGCTGGCACCAAGCGCCTGGCGAACCAGCCGGCCGGTCCCGTTGGTCATAAAATAAGCATCGGCATCATAGCCCGAAATGGAAGCTGCGGCGCCTGCAGTAAAATCAAATCCACCGCAAATAATTCTGTTGTTATTGGCCTGAAACTGAATGGCGCCGTTAGCCGTAACGGCCGACAACAGCGTGAGGTCGTTTGTATTTTTATTGAGATGGAGGTTAAAAAAAGCCGCCCCCCCGGCTGCTACGGTACTTGCGCCGCTGCCGTTGAACAATACCGTCGAACTGCCGGCCGTAAATGCGCCGGCATTAGTCCAGTTTCCGCCGAGCGTCCACTGGCCGTTGCCGGTGAGCGTGGCGCCGGAGGCATTGGTGATGTTGGCGCTAGTGCTCAGCGTGCCCTGGTTGGTAATGGCGCCGCCACTGTTGTTTTGCACGCTCAGGCCGGTCGATACGATATGGCTCCCGCTGGTGATAATCACGTGGCCGGTATTCGTCAACTGAGCCATTAGCGGATGGGCACACCATGTCCATCCGGCAATCAGCAAAAACAATAAAATTCGTCGCATGCACATGCAGTTTAACCACGTTGAACGGAATATTCGAATCAGGGTGCAATAGCGGCGCCCATAAAGCGGTACGCCAAAACCGAGCGCGCTGAATTACCCGACAGTTTTTCCAGGTGCGTGGAGGGCCCTACCGATACGGCAGCCGGCAGGTTGGTCGTGATCCGGCCGACCACCACCCCGTTGATATAATACGTGGCTTCGGTATTGCTCTTGTTGAGCGTCACCAGCAATTCGTATTCCGTATTTACGGCAAAAGGTATTCCAGTATCTAAAGCCGTGTCTGTCCCGGTGTTGCTTCTGGAATAACATTGCCAGTTTCCGCTGTTTACGGAATGCCAGTAGCGCAGTCCCAGGGAGTTGTTCTGGTTCCAGAACCCACTGCTGGGAAGGTCGGCAATGCGAAGGAAGAAATAGTAATTATTGGTTTCGTCGCCCAGTTGGGCGGGGCTTTTGAAGTGCATTTTCGCCACGATATGGGCGCTGCCCACCTGGGCCATATCTTCCGAGCTTCTGGGATAAAACAAGCCGAGTCCGCCGGCGGTGGCCGAGCCGGTATTGAAGTTCCAGGAGGTGAACGGCGAGGTAGCGGAAGGGTCCGTGGCGGTTTGTTGCAGACTGCCAAAAACGTCGATATGAATGTCATCTGAAGCGCCTTCGGGTATCTTGCCCGCCGATTTGTCGTAATGTACCGAACGTTTGCTGTGCATGTAATTCGGGCAAGGCGGCGTCAAAGGCCTCCACCGGGAGATGACGCCGTCGTAAAGCACACGGCAGGAAGTGCCGGGCGGAATAACCACCTCCTCAAAATAGGAAATACGGTTCGCTGCTGTGCTGCCGGAGTGTTCCGGTGCGAGGTACACGGGATAGTTCCCGACGTTGACGATCGTTTTTTCCTCGCCGTTTGTTTCTGCATTGAATCCGCTGATCATCTGAAAACCAATGTCGCCGGAAATACGCACGACGGTGGCATTGCCAAAACCCGCAGGGTTGTAGTTGTGCGCGCTGGCGGTGAGCTGGGGCGGCGTGATCACATTGGGGCCAGCGGCAATTGAAGCGCTGATCAGTTGTTCCCATGCCGTGCCATTATAAAACCAGAAAGTATTCGTATCCGAATCAAACGCCAGCAACCCCGTGGCCGGAGTGGTAATGGCCGTGCGTTCGGCGGTACTCATGCGCGGAATCAGCACCCCTCGCAGGGTGGATTTGACGTCGAGCATGGCGCTCGGGTCCGCCGAACTGCCATCGGTGTTTACGGCCACCTGTGCCCAGGCCCTTGGAAAGGGCCCGGAAAACAACCATACTCCCGTGAACAAAAGGAAGGCACTACAACGGCGGGCAATGGAATACGTCGTCATTACTGGAGGAATAATTAAGTACATTGAAAGGGGTAATAAAAGCCACCTGAAAAGCAGGGAGTTGGAGGCCCTGAACAGGGATGCCCGCTAAAACAGGCCGCGCAAAGGTAACCCACAGCGGAGAGGCAACCAACAGCAACGGGGTAAAAATCGTTTTCCCCAGCACAAAGCCGGGGCATACTGCAGGGCAAAACGGGCCGGTCCAGCGTTATACTCCCGGCCGGAAAGACCTTGCCGGCCGGCGCCCGGCGGATGCGCCCTACGGCACATCCGCCGGGCGCCGGGTAGCATACACCAGTTCGTCCAGGTATTCCCCGTTTTTAAAAAGCGTCTTTTCGAAACGCGCTTCCAGCACAAAGCCGGCTTTTTCCAGCGCCCGTTGCGACCCAATATTGGCGCCGAACGGCCGGGCAAAAATCCGCTGGATATCGAAGTGTTTAAAACCATATTCCACCATTTGAGCAATCGCCCGGGTAATAATACCCTGCCCCCAATAGGGTTGGGCCAACCAATATCCCAACTCCGCGTTCTTGCGGTAAATGTCTGCCTGGGCGTGCAACCCGATGCCTCCGGCAGCTGCGCCGTTTACTTCGATGGCCAGAATGCTGGCGGGAGTCGCGCTGCTGGCGTGTTCAATAAAGGATTTGCCTTTTTCTACCGTGTAGGGGTGCGGAAACTGGTCGGTCAGATTTTTGGCAATTTCAAAATTGTTGGCGAATTTCACCAGGCTGTCGAGGTCATGGATCGACCAGGGTCTTAAGATAAATTCCATATGAGACGGATAAATGAATGATTCGTTGCGGCGGGCGTCTTGAGCCGCCTTTAAATTACCGAGCTAATACAAACCGCACAGCCGAGCGCTCGCCATCAGGCGTCAGCACCTCCAGTACATATAAACCATCATCCCAACCAGCCAAACAGCGATGGGTCAAAGATAGCTCAATTTGGCGGCCGTCAAGAAAACCTCCAACGATGTGAGCGCTCTAAAGCCTCTGTAACCTGTCAGGTGGAAGTTTGGGAAAAAGACTGCCGGCAGCGGCAGCACTTCGCGCATGGCCGATGCCGGCAGTCTTTTTCCCAAATTTCCACCTGACAGGTTACGGGTCAATACCTATTTGCCCGGCTCTTGTTGTTGCGGCATGTAGGTCAGCACCGCAGCATTTTCCGGCCGGAACAGCTCTTGTGCGGTGCGCAGCAAGTCGTCCGGTGTCACAGCCAGGTACACTGCTACCTCGTCGTTCATCCATTCGGCGTTTTTCAGAATTTCATAAAAAGCCAGGTTCTGGGCCTTGTTCAGCACGCTGGTTTCGGAAAAAACGATCGTGCTCTCCAGGCGATGTTGGATTTTGGCCAGTTCGCGTGCGTCGATCGGTTGGGACTTCAGGCCGTCAAGTTCTACCCAGACGGCGGCAAGGGCCTCTTCCGGCGGCACACCGTCGGCGGGTTTGCCCTCGATGATCAGCAAACCCGGATCCAGGTTGGCCGTCACGTAGGCATCAATGCCGGAAAAGAGGCGTTTTTCCTTGACCAGGCGGCGGTACAGGCGCGACGATTGACCCTGCGCCAGCACGTCGGACAGCAGGTCGACGGCGTAAAAATCCGGGTGCAGGCGGGGCGGCGTCCGAAAGGTCAGGTAAACGGCCGGCACCGGCACGTCTGCCCGTACGGTGCGTTGCTGGAGCGCGGTTTGCGGCGGCTCCGGCGGCAATTGCCGGTCGGGCGCCGGCCCGGCAGGAATATTCCCAAACCATTTTTCCACCAAGGGCAGCACCGCCTCGGTGCGAATATTGCCGGCAATAGTCAGAACGGCATTGTTCGGGGTGTACCAATGCTGGTAAAATTCGCGTACATCCTCGATGGCTGCATTTTCCAGGTGCTCTGGCTTCAGGCCAATTACGGGCCAGCGGTACGGATGTACTTTGAACATCAAATCTGACAAATGGTGCCAGGCATCGCCGTAAGGCTCGTTCAAACAGGATTCCTTGAACTCTTCCACGACTACCCGCCGTTGTACGTCCAGGGCTTTTTTATGGATGTTAAGGGCCAGCATACGATCGCTTTCCAACCAGAGCGCCGTTTCGATATTTTCAGCGGGTACTATTTCGTAAAAAGTCGTGTAGTCGTTCGTCGTGTACGCGTTGTTTTCGCCGCCGGCGCGTTGCATCGGTTCGTCAAAATCCGGCGCGTTGCGGCTGCCGGCAAACATCAGGTGTTCGAACAAATGGGCAAAACCCGTTTTGTCGGGCCGCTCATCGCGGGAGCCGACAAAATAGAGCACGTTCACCGCCACCAACGGGGTGTTCCGGTCTTCGTGTACCAGCACGCGCAGGCCATTGGATAGGATTGATCGCGTAAAATGAACCATATTGGACAGAATTGACAGGATTTTTTCTAAACGCGGCGGCGGCCCGGCCAGTTCAACAGGCTCGAGGTCAGCAGCGGTACAAAGAAAAACGCGGCAGTCACCAGGGAAACAATGAGGTCGGCCTGTTCACTTTCGATCCACTCGGCCCAAGGCTCATCCTGGCAAAAATGGCAGGGCAGGGCCAGAAAAAGTTTCAGGCCAAGTATACCAATTACAATAAAAGCGCTGTATTCCAGGTAAGGGTGGCGTTCCAGCAGGCGGACAAACCACTGTGCGACAAAACGCATAGCCAATATACCGATAAATACACCGGTGCAAATCAGATAGATATTGTCGGTGAACGCCACGGCTGCAAACACATTGTCCATCGAAAACGCGAGGTCCATCACTTCCACCGCCACGACGGTTGCCCAAAAGGGACCCATCCAGCCCAAAGTGATGCGGTAAAACCATTTTTCCTCCTTGTTCAGGGTATCGTCCCCGGTTGGCGGCGCGAGTTTACTTTGAAAAAAATCGTAGGCCAGATAAAGTAAATATAATCCGCCCAGGGGCTTGAGCCACCAAATCCGAATCAAATACGCGGCGAAGATCAGGCACAACCCGCGAAAGGCATAGGCGCCGATAATCCCGTACCGCAGTGCTTTGGCACGCTGGTGCGGCGGCAAATCCATAACCATAGTGGCCAACACCGCCGCGTTATCTACCGATAGCAAACTCTCGATCAGGATCAGGTTGAACACAATGATGGCTGCGTTCTCCAGGTCGGTGCCTAATAGTTGCTCGAAAAACTCAAACATGAAGCGAAAAGGGATTGAAAAACGCCGCGAAGATGCGGAAATTTCATCAGGTAGCCTCCGATTCCCGTTATTCTTCCTGGGCTTGTTTCAACAGAACTTCGGTATCGCGGATGAGTTGGTCGAGTTCACGCTGGAGCGCTTCCTTGCGCCGCTGGTTGTCGGCTTGTTTGGCGGCAGTGGTATCGCCGGCGTCCGATTTCAGGCCTTTTTTCCGCGCCGGCTGGGGCGCAGGAGCATCCTGGGTTTCCATCGAGTCCAGTTGTTGTTCGAGCGAGGCTTTCCGGCGCTCAAGTTCGTCCAGGCGCCGAAGTACTTTTTCATCGACATATTGCGCCCTTTCGCGAATGGCTTTATATGCGCCGCCAAGTTGGTCAAGCACCCTGTCGTATTTACCGGCATCGAATTTTTGCTTCTCCGATTTCAGGATATTCCAGGCAGCGCCCAAGGCATCGCCGGTTTTTTTGAACACCTCTTTGGATTGCGTTTTTTCTTCGCTGGTGCCGAAAAAATAATTGTAAACCAGAATGGCTGCCAGTAGCAGCAGGGCAAGTTTGATCAGTGAACGCATACGAATGGTTTATAACGAAAAACACAGGTTTTTACCACCCAAAGATACGCGGTAATTCGATGGATTCGGAGTAACTTGGCAATCTGTTCTGCACCGCCATGCCGACATCCACCGACCACCGTGCCGAAGCCGGCTTTTGGAGCCGAACGCCGGATGAGATGTTTACTGCTCTAGTGACCGGCAGCCACTGCGATCGTAAAAATCTATTTTTTTCGATCGCAGGCAGGCGGGAGCGCCTAATTACGCTCCGGTCTTAACTGCTTGATAATGCCCATAAGGTCGAGCTCCTGCCAGGTACGTTTGATCCGCCCGCGCTCCATGTCGTAGATGAGGATACCGGTGGAAGTGAAATGTTTGCCGGTAGGGGGAATGCCAAAGGCGACCCCCACATGAACAGCCGATACCTCATACCGGATGGCCACCTGGTTGCCGGTGGCAAAGAGGTGAGTGATGATAAAATGGGCGTCGCTGAAGGCTGTTTGGTAGTATTTGACAAACTGACGCATGCCTTCGATACCCGTAGTTTGATCCGGGCGCAAAGGGTTGCCGTCAGCCCAGTCAGGGGCGAAAACACGCTCCAACAGTTCCTCGTTGCGGTTTTTATTCCAGCCTTCTTCAAACCAGATACGAACGGTTTCGGCGTTTTGCGCCGCCATGCGGCTGTTTCGGGTGGCGGCACATTGCCAATAAATCAGGGAGGTGAAGAGTAAGCCGGTAAGTAATAGAACAGTTTTCATACGCACGGATGGTTTGTCCCCCCAAATATAATTAATTGCAAGAGTATTTAGTCCGAAAATGCAATTTTGTACGAGATACCAATCAATACGGCAGCTCCACCAGGATAAGGTCGCCGCCGGCCAGGTATTTCATCAGAAAGCGCTTGTCTCCTTTTTTCTGCAGGGAGAGCAGAATCTTGTTTCCGTCCAGCAATTCCCAGCGGCCTTCGTCACGGAAAGTGTAGTTATCATATTCACTTTGCAGTAAAAACAACAGGGTCCGGTTTTCAAGGAACAGGTAACTACCCCAGGTGTCCGCATTGCATTGCCCGACCAGATAATCCATGTGGCTGAGGCGCCAAATCGTGTTTTTACCCTGCAGATCAGGCCCAACGAGACACAGGCGCCAATACCCGCCCGGCGTATTTTCCTGTACGATGCCGCCCCGGCGACCGGGTACCACCCCTTCGCACAACAGGCCTATGATCCGGGCCGTATCGGTCGAAAGCGCCCAATTGAGCGTCGTATCACCGGTGATTTCGCCATCAAAGTAGCGGTAGCCGCGCAATTCGGTAAAATCGTACGCATCGCGTTTTTCCCAAAGTCCTTCGCGCAGACCGTCTTCGTACGTGCCAGTCCAGATATAACCATTGCGATCCTGCTCCAACCAGGCGCCCGTCTTGAACGAGTACCGGGAATAGCGCAACTGGATGTGTTCTTCGTACGTTTCCGGGTCGAATGTTGCCAACGTGTCGAGGGGCTGAAACTCCGGATCCGCCTCAAACAGCCCCCGGGCCAGCATATGGGAATGCTCCAAACTGTCAAATTGTTGGTACAGCCACAGGGTATCGCTGATCCGCAGGTATTCCTCCGCTACCGACCCATTGGGATAATACCGGCGCACGGCCAGCAGCGACTGGTCGTCCGGATGGCGGATTTGATCGACCGAACGGTCGGATGGCCAGAAAGTTGTACCCCAAAAATCGAATGGAACGGTATCGCGGGTGATATTTTCTTGCGCCGGGAGCGCCCGGATGCAAAAGAGATAAAACAAAAAGAGCGGGATTTTTTTCATGGATAATCGGTTATTGAATGGGAATAAACATGGCCCCAGGGATTAGAACAAAACAAAAATATTAAATCAACCGCTTCATACGCCTCGTTTGACGCCTACACCGGGATTTGGACACGAAAAAAATAGTATTGAACAGCGGGTTGTGGACAAAAAACCCGCCGGAACTTTTTTTATTGTGCCGGCTGTTCCGTTGAATTGAAATATTATTCTTTCAAAATAACTAATTTTGCCGCTGCACGAAACAATTGCCGGCGTCCACCCCCGAGGTTTCGGGGCAGGCCGTCTACCGTCTACCGTCTACCGAAACAATGGAATACACGCCACGCGAAATTGAACCGAAATGGCAAGCCTGGTGGAAAGCACAACGCACTTACCAGGTAAATAACGACCATTCGAAACCGAAGTTTTATATTCTGAACATGTTCCCCTACCCTTCCGGGGCCGGCTTGCATGTCGGACACCCCCTGGGATACATTGCCAGTGATATCATCGCGCGGTACAAACGCCTGAACGGGTTCAAAGTGCTCAACCCGATGGGTTATGATTCTTTCGGCCTGCCGGCCGAACAATACGCCATACAAACCGGTATCCACCCGGCAGTTTCCACCGAGCAAAATATCGCACGGTACCGCGAACAGCTCGATAACATTGGATTTTCGTTCGACTGGGACCGGGAAGTCCGTACCAGCGACCCGGCGTTTTACCACTGGACGCAGTGGATTTTCATGCAATTGTTTCAACATTATTACGACCTGGACGCCGCCAAAGCCCTGCCGGTCAGCGCCCTTGTGGCACGGTTTGAGCAACAAGGCAATACCGGGCTGCGCGCCGTTTGCGACGAAGACACCCCCGCTTTTACCGCCGCCGACTGGAACAACCGGACCGAAAAAGAGCAGCAGGCCATGCTGCTGAAATACCGGCTGACCTTTCCGGAGGAATCGTATGTCAACTGGTGCCCGGCAATGGGCACCGTGCTCTCCAATGATGAGGTGAAAGACGGCGTCAGCGAACGCGGCGGCTACCCGGTGGAGCGCAAGCTGATGAAACAATGGAGCATGCGTATCACGGCATATGCCGACCGGCTCCTGGCCGGGCTCGACGAGATCGAATGGTCCGACTCGATTAAGGAACAACAACGCAACTGGATCGGGCGCTCCCAGGGCGCATCGGTAAAGTTTGCCGTTGACGGCCATCCGGACGCCGTTATCGACGTGTTCACTACCCGGGTCGATACCATATATGGCGCCACCTTCATGGTGTTGGCTCCCGAACACGAATTGGTAGAACGCCTGACTACGCCCGCTCAACGCGCCGAAGTGGACGCTTACGTGAAATGGGCCAAATCCCGCTCCGAACTGGACCGCATGTCGGAGGCAAAAAAAGTGACCGGCGCCAATACCGGCGCATTTGCCGTCAATCCGTTCAATGGCGCTAAAATCCCCATCTTTATCGCAGACTATGTGCTGGCAGGCTATGGAACCGGCGCCGTCATGGCAGTACCCAGCGGCGACCAGCGCGACTGGAATTTTGCCACCAGTTTTAACCTCCCGGTCACCCCGGTTCTCGACGCCCAGCAAAACCTCGGCGAGGTCGCCGACCCAACCAAGGAAGGCCGGTATATTAACTCCGGCATGATCAATGGGCTGACCTATGAACAGGCCATACCGAAATTGATCGAATACCTGGAAGCCAACGGTTTGGGCAAAGGAAAAGTACAGTATAAACTCCGCAATGCCGTTTTTAGCCGCCAGCGCTACTGGGGCGAGCCCGTGCCCGTGTACTGGAAAGACGACATGCCTTACCTGATCGCTGAAAATGACCTGCCCCTTATCCTGCCTGCTATCGATAAATACCTGCCCACAGAAACTGGCGAGCCTCCGCTGGCCCGGGCCGAAGGCTGGAAATACTATTCCGACCCAGCCGGCCCCGGCTATGAATACGAACTGAGTACCATGCCAGGCTGGGCCGGTTCGTCGTGGTATTTTTACCGGTACATGGACCCCCACAACCACAGCGCCTTCTGCAGCAAGGAAGCTGCGGCGTATTGGAAAGCCGTGGATTGGTATATCGGCGGATCCGAGCACGCCGTAGGACACCTGCTGTACAGCCGCTTCTGGAACCACTTCCTCTTCGACCTGGGCCTGGCGCCTGAACGGGAATACGCTAAAAAACTGACCAACCAGGGGATGATCCAGGGCCGGTCCAGCCTCGTATTCCGGGCCAAAGAGTGCTTTTACGAAGAATACCTCTGGATCAAGGTATTACAGCCATTTTTCGCCGCCTATGGCCCCATGCAGATACCGGCATCCAAAGTGGAGGAATCCTATACCTATGACTTCGCCTTCGAAACCAACGACCTGGTTATAGAAGTGGTATCTTGGAAACAAACCGATAAAATAGAAGTCATTCGCAAGGCGGCGGAAGCCGACGGCAAGCGCCTGCTGGTGCTGTTCAATGAAGAATTGGCCGATCATATCAACCAACACGACATTACCGCCGACCGTATCCGGCAGGCCCTGGAAAGCCGCGACCGGTTCTTTATGACGGAAGAGCGTCCCAAGTCCGGCCAGCTGTTCGTATCGCACGACCTGACCTTGAAATACTCCCCCGATTGTTTTGCCAAACTCCATGTGGATATTAATATGGTGACCGACGACGTCCTGGATTTACAGCGCGCCAGTCAGCTGCCCATGTTTCAGCATTCCGGTTTCAAACTGAATGCGGAAGGGCGTTTCACCTGCCACTTTGAAGTGGAAAAAATGTCGAAATCGAAGTTTAATGTGGTGAATCCCGACGATATGGTGGCCCAATATGGCGCCGATTGTTTCCGGATGTACGAAATGTTTCTGGGCCCCATCGAAGTCAGCAAGCCCTGGGATACCAAAGGGATCACCGGCGTGTACGGGTTTTTGCGCAAATTTTGGAGCTTGTATGTGGGCGAAGACGGGCAAGGGTTGCCCACAAACGAAGCCCCCGCGGCAGAAGAACTGCGCGCGTTGCATTGGTGCATTAAAAAGGTAACCGACGACATCGAGCGGTTTTCCATGAATACCTGCGTCAGCCATTTTATGATCCTGACCAACGAACTGCGGGCCTTGAAATGCGACAAACGCGCAATCCTGGAGCCGGCCGTAATTTTGCTCGCGCCATTTGCCCCGCACGTCGCAGAGGAACTCTGGCACCGCCTGGGATACGAATCGTCGGTATGCGATGCCGTTTGGCCTGTGCTGAACGAGGAATACCTGAAAGCGGATACCATCACGTATCCGGTACAGATCAACGGTAAATTGCGCGGCAATATCGAAGTCGCCGCAGCAGCCACCCCGGCCGAAATCGAAACGCTGGTGATGCAGCAGGATTTTGTGCAGCGCAACCTGAACGACGGCGCTGTGAAAAAATTCATCGTAGTGCCCGGAAGGATCGTCAATATCGTGGTTTGATCCCGCTACCAACTCCACCGTACCCGTAAATAAATGCCGTTTCCGGCATTCTCAAGTCGGCCCTGGGCGCCTTCAAGCCAGAAGAGCTGACCTGTCAGGTCCAGGTCCCAGTTGTCCGCCGCCGACCAGGCTGCTGTGGGCGCCAGGATGATCAGCTGACCATTGGGCGAATACACTGCCGTAAAAGAAGCCTGCAACAATGGCGTGAAGGGGTGCGAGATGGCCGCCAGGAGCGATAGTTTGCCCGGCATAAGATTGCTGGCAGAAAGGTTCGCCTGCGTCAGTTGAAGAAGATCGGTACGGTCGCCAAATCCATTAGAATTGACCAGTACGGCGCCATTAAAAAACCAGGAATTGCCAAACAAGGTATTGACCTCCGCAGATGCGCTCAGGCTGGCTTCGCCGGCCGTGGAGTCGATCGGGTAAAAGACCGAAACCTCCCCTTTCAGGCCGGCCCGGCCCACATCGCCTGCCCATCCTGTTCCCGCAGCTACGGTGTGGCGGTATACCCCCGCCATGGCCTGCCAATCGAAACGCCCCGTATGGCCGCCGTACCGCATGGCGCCCACCCAGCCCCGGGCATCCCGCGCGGGCCGGATGGCCAGGTCGAGTTGTGAAAATCCGCCTGCCTGATATTGCACCCGCAGCGCATCGGCGCCCGGCCGTTCTTCGTAGTCAAAATCCAGAAAATTCAAGGCATTAAACCAATCGTTGGGGTTCCAGGTAAGCGCCATTCCCCAGTTGACCCGTTGGCGGCCCAGTCGGACCGTCCAACGCCGTCGCTGCCACTGGCCCCAAAGCCGGTCGGTCAACACACTGCCGATCAGGGCCGGGCGGCGCACCGGCACGAAAGCCAGATCGAGCAGCCCGGCATCCTGGTCCAACGCATCGGCGAAACCCGGCTGCAACCGGACCCACTCCCCATAAAACAGCCGGTTGCGCATTTCCAGGCCAAAAGACCACAGCGTATCCGGAGTATAGCGGAGGATGACCCGGTTGTGAAAAAATCCGCCGTTGACCAGTGTGTTGGGCCTTTCTGTAAAAAACCATTGTTGCAGGTTTTTTACATAGCCCCGTACCGCCCAGGCGGACGCATCCAGTGTTTGCCCCGACAAAAGAGACGGTTGAACCGCTAAAGCCAGGCCAAACAAGCCGGCTCGCAATAGTTGAATTACCTGTTGGCGCATGAAGGCGAATATAGCCCGCCAGGCCTACCCTGCCGTATGACCGAAATCAACAAGGAGGTTGATGCCGGTTAAAGCCAAAGGAGGAAAAGGCAGCTATATTTGTAGCATTAAATAGCATCATTATGACAAATTATAAGAAGCAAATCGGCATTTGGCTGGATTACAAGGAAGCCTTTTTGGTGATCATAGACGAAGAAAAAGGGGGCGCTCCCGAAGTCCGCCATATCCTTTCCAATATCGAGTGGGGTGTGGCAAAAGGCGGCTCGCATGGCAAAAGCCCCTGGGCTCCGCAGGGCGGAATCAACGAACAGGCGTTTATGGCCCGGCGCCAAAAAGAAGAAAAGATTTATTTCGAATCCATCCTCCGGGAAATAGACCCGGACACCTGTGAACTCCTGATTTTCGGCCCTGCTGAAGCCAAACTCGGGCTTCAACGCATGATCGGTGGCATTAAACACTATCGACCTGAAGTGAAAGCGGTGATCACCGCCGGCGCCATGACGCGAAACCAGATCGTTGCCCAGGTACGGGTGTTTTTTGCAGAAAAAGTGGCTTGAGCAACCAGCCCGCTACGGAGAACGATTTTACCGATTTCATAAGTTATTGATAGTAAGTGGTTAGTATTGGTATTTGTTATATAGTGCAAGTTTGTTTGACTGAAAAACCGGCGTGTCGGGGATCGGCATTCCGGTTTTTTTATTTCAGCCGAACGTAGTTACGCGGTGGTAGACGGCGTGGTTCCGGGTTCGTCTTTGGTCACGCGGCCGTCTACAAGGGTACTCACACGCCGGGCCCGGTCGATGACGCGCCGGTCATGGGTTGAAAACAGGAACGTCATCCCTGCTTCGCGGTTGAGTTTTTCCATGATGTCGAGTAAGGCCGTGGCGGATTGGGAATCAAGATTGGCCGTGGGCTCGTCGGCCAGTACAAATTGAGGCTTTGACGCCAGGGCCCGGGCCACCGCTACCCGCTGCTGCTGGCCGCCCGACAACTGGGCCGGGCGTATATCCATTTTATCTTCCAGTCCGACCGCCGTCAGGAGTTCCCGGACGCGCGCTTCCCGTTCCTTTTTAGGGCGTTTTTGCAGGAGCATGATGAATTCGACGTTTTCGCGGGCTGTCAGCACCGGAATGAGGTTAAACGCCTGAAATACAAAACCGATATTGTGCAAACGAAAATCAATCAGGCGATTCGGCGGCAGTCCGGTGATGTTTACACCGTTAATTTCCACCCAACCGTCGCTGGGTATATCCAGGCCGCCGATAATATTCAGCAAAGTTGTCTTACCCGAGCCGGAAGGGCCAACCAGGGCTGCAAAATCTCCGCGGTTCAAATGCAAATGGACATTGTTGACAGCATAAACCGGGATCGTATCCGGATTGTACACCTTCGAGATGTTGTGCGCGTCGATTACGGCATCCATGGGTGGTTTGTTGATTTGTGTGTTATTTGCGGATTGCTTCCACGGGTTTGAGGCGCAAGGCTTTGAATGCGGGGAACATGGCTGCAATAGCAGCGGTGAGCAGCACCAGTTCCATCGTTTGGAGCACATTGTGCCAGGGTAATATGGGGTAAATTATGGAGGCGTAACCAAAATTGCGCAAGGTATCGCCCATGATACCGCCCAAGTCGATGCCGGTATGGTGCAGCCAGGCTACTGTTATCCAGGCGGCCAGCAAGCCTGCCGGCGCGCCGGTCACGGCCAGCAGCACCGTTTCCCAAACAACCATGCGAAAAACCCGCCATCTGTTCATGCCCACCGCCATCAGCACGCCGATTTCGGGGGTTCGTTCCAGTACTGCCATCAGCATGGTATTGATAATGCCGAACGACAGGGCCACCAGAATGATGGCGATAAAAATGATGGAATAGGTGTCCAGGGAAGACAATACCAGTGCCGTCTCTGGAGATATTTCCTGCCATCGTTCAATACGATAACCTTTCCATTGCCGTTGCAGCCGGTGAAAAACCGGGTCCAGGGCGTCATCCCGGTGCAACAATACGGCGGCTTCGTGCAGCCGGCCGCTCGTGCCGATGAGTTGGTCGAGATCGTCCTTTTGCACAAAGACGTTCAATTCATCCATCGGCGCATTGGTGGTGCGGTACAATCCGCAAATCCGGAATGCCCCGGAGGTCATGTTCGATGCCGTGTCGAGCAGGGTGAGTACAACCTTGCCTCCGGTTTTCAATTTCATTTTCTCCGCCAATTTCGTGCTTACCAGCACAGGATGCCGCCTTTCCGTGTCGAGATACTCGCCTTCCGTTACAAAAGCGGCTAATCCTCTGGTCGCTTGTTCGGCGCCGGGGTTGATCCCGTTAACCTGTATGCCCTGGCTGCCCGATGCAGTAGCGACCATGCCCGTAGTCAGGCTTCGCAAACTGAAGGCTTTTACCTCCGGCTTTTGTTGTAATATCCGGTTCAGGCTGTCGAAGGGCAGGCTGTATTGCGCTTCGAAGTCATCTGCAAACCGGGGGTGATGAATCTGGATATGGGAATGCTCGTTATCGATGGCAATGCGCAAACGGCTATCGCCCATTCCAAAATAGATGGCCATGATAAACAGGCCAGCCCACATCCCAAGGGCTACGGAGCTGGCAATAAGCACGCTCCGCGTCCGGTTGCGCCAAAGATTTCGCCAGGCAATTATGAAGAGCATGGTTCCAAAGTTTCAGGTTTCGGGAGTTCAGGATCGTTCCGGATGGTACCACCTGCGATCTGCCGGTACTGCCCCCCCGGCAACCTATTTTCGCATTGCCTCCACTGCTTTGAGGCGCAATACCCGGATGATGGGGTAAACTGCCAGCAGAAGGCCGATTAAGAGTACCGTAATAGCTTGATCAGTAAATATTTTGGCTTTGATAATAGCCGGGAAAATGGCCTCAAAGCCGAATCGTTCATAGATATCAGCCATATCTCCACCCAATTCAATGGGATGCCTGGTCAGGTACCATACTACCGGGTAGCTCAGGGCAATGCCAAGCAGGCATCCGCAGAGGGTAAGGAATATGGTTTCAGCAAACACTACCCGGGCAATCGCATGCAGCGGCATCCCCAACGCATTCAACATCCCGAATTCCCGCTGCCGCTCGGCCAGCATCATGAGCAAGGTAGAAAAAATGCCAAAGGATATGACCAGATACAATACCCCCAGCATGATATACATGCCGGCTGTGTCGGCTTCGATATGTTGGGTAATTTCCGGCATCATTTCCTTCCAGGTCAGGGTTTCCAGGTCTCCCGGCATTGCCTTTTTCAACGCGCCCGCGACAGCCGGCAAATTTTGGGCGCGTTCCAGTCCGACTACCAGTGAAGTTGCCCGGCCGGCGGCATCGAGCCAGTGCTGCGCCAGGGCCAGGGGCACGTAGGCGATCCGGTCGTTCAACTCCGGTGAACCAAAGTGCAATACGCCTCCGATGACCACCTTCATGGCAGCCGTACTGCCGAAATACCCTTGCGTGAGCAATACCAGGGTGTCAGCCAGTTGCAAGCCCAGTTTGGCCGTCAGGCCTTGCGCCACCAAAGCGGCCTCATCGGTTGGTTGCAGCATACGCCCGGCACTGATTTTCGAGCTCAGGTGGGTGATGGTGTCCTCCGCTACCGGGTCGATGCCAACTACCAGACAACCGCGTGTTTTATCCCCTGAAGAGGCGAGCGCAAAACTCTCCAGGCGAAGGGTGATATGGCGCACTCCGGGAGTTTGAAGGACCGTTTGACAAACCGTGTCGTTGATCGAAAATGAATTTTCCAGGGTCTGCTCCTCCCAATAGCCTTTGCCGTGTACCTGCACATAACCGGTATAAAGGCTCACGAGATTCTTCACCAGGTTATCAAATACCCCTTGTTGCAGCGAGACGGTAACAATGGCCAGCAAGACCGCGCTCCCTATTGCACTCATCGTGATCAGGGAACGGTGGCGGTTGCGCCAAATATTGCGCCAGGCGAGTTTGAGCAGCATAAGGAGGTTACCTGACTTTTGTCAAATTAGCGGTGGTGAAAAAAGAATCGGCGATCGGCTGATCAAATAGGATTGAGGTATATGTGATCGTTGTTCGATGCCCTTTTTCATCGGCCGGGAACATATCGAGCCGGGCAGGCAACAACCGCCCGCCGAGCATTTTCAGATCCGATGCGATCATCGTATTCACCAATGTATCATCCTCGTCGTAAAACTCGGTGCGGAGCTGCAAATAATCTTTTTTATCGATCCAAACCAGTACTTTCCCCCATACCACGGCGGCCTCTGGCTTGGGGATCAGTTGAATCTTATAACACTCCAGACCGCCCTGTTTTTCCGTACCCAGGAGGCTATGCACATAATCCTCCGCTACGGAGGCTTCCTTCACCAGGTCGTCGTTGGTAAAATCGGTACCCATCCACGATTCTCCCATCATAGACGGCGGCAATTTAATCGTACGTTCGAGGGTTGGAAGCCAGTTCCACACTTCTTTTTTTCGTTTCAGGTAGCCCACCCCTTTGTCTTTGGCTGGCGACTGAATCAGGAGCAAAGCATAATCCGAGCCCTTGGTCCATACTTTTATCTCCATACTCCGGGTCCATTTGGGCCGGATGGTTGTTATCGTCATTTGGGCTATCGAGGTATTCCCACGCGACCTTTCGTCGGCTTTTTGCACAATGGCGCGCGCATCCTGGGCGCCGGCGCAGCGGCAGGCTGCCCAAAAAAGGCAGCAGCATAATACCGGCTTCAATACATTCATCATGACGCGCGATTGATTTTTACGGTTTCGTGCCGGCGCCGGCAGCAAGGGAATATTTGTTTCAAACACCGCCACAAATTGATAAAAATATTTCAGTTTTCCACCGGACAGGTGCAGAAATTATGCATTCCCGCTGAATAAACCATCCATTCCATACCTTTGGCGGGAAAACTCCACCATTCCCGGCAAATTGCCGGATTACAAACGCATGCTCCAGTTTTTTCGCTCCAATTCGCCCGGATCGCTGACCGACGATGCACTGCTGGCCCGCTACAAGGCGAGTGGAGAGACCCGCTATCTGGGTGCGTTGTACGCACGGTATATGCCCATGGTGTATGGTGTTTGCCTGAAGATTTTGCGCGATCCAGGGAAATCCGAAGATGCTGTGATGGCCATTTACGAAGAGCTGGTGTATAAAGCCCGCGAACATCAGGTGGAGTCGTTTCGCGGTTGGTTATACGTGCTGGCGCGCAATCACTGCCTGATGGAATGGCGGAAAAATAAACGGCGCCCAACGGACTATCACGCCCCGGAGGATATGGTATACTACGACGCCGTGGAAGGCGCTTTCGACGTGGAATTACCCGTTCAGAGTGTCAAACCCCTTGAAAAATGCCTCGATGCGTTGCCGAAACAACAGGGAACAAGCGTGGAAATGTTTTATTTTGAAGAAAAATCGTACAAGGATATCGCCCAGCTCCTTTCCGAAGAAATTGGCAAAGTGCGGTCCTATATTCAAAACGGCCGGCGCAACCTGAAAATTTGCCTGGAAAAAGCAGGCGTGCGCGGCGCCCTGGAATCTTAGTTTCGACTTAATCACGCCCCTGAAAAACCATTGAACAAACGCAAATGATTGACCCTTCTGTGCATACGGACGATACGCGTTTCCTCGAACTGCTGGAACGCTGGCTGACGGGCGAGTTTACCCGCTCCGATGAACGGGAACTGCATGCCCTGACGGAAACAGATGCCTTCCGCCAGGAAGCATGGGAAGGCTTCGCCGCCTTACCCGGCGACCAGCACGAGGTACAACTCGACCGGCTGCGCCAGCGCCTGCTTGGGCGCGCGGGCGGATCGCGTATTCCCATCGGTATGTGGATGGCCGCCGCGGCAATACTCTTGCTGGTGGTGGCCGTTGTGTATTTTTTCCCAAACGTTCAAAAACCTCCAGCCGTTTCTCCTGCCGCCCAATCAACCAACCCGGAGCGCATGCCGGATTCTGCTATTGTTGCAAGGGAACCAAAGGCAGCCGGGCAACCCCAATCCGCGCAGGGTGTCGCCACCGCCGATAATGAATGGACGGCATCGGAAAGCGCACACGCGGAGGAGACGAGCAGCCCTCCCGTCCGGATTTTCGAAGGGCTGCAGCCGAAGCCAGATCTTCCGGACCCGGTGACGGTGGGCGGCCCAGATAAATTCCTGCAAAATGCGCCGCTTAACCCGACTCCCGGCGGCCCGGCAGCGAATTACAAGCCGGACAATGCCCCCGCTACAGATGTTACCCGGCAATCGGAAAAAGCAAAAGCAGATGAACGCGCCAAAGATTCAACTGCTGCACAGCCGGCAGCATCTGACAAAAAAGAGTCGGCAGCAGCCGAAACTGCGCCTTCCGGCGTACCAGCCGGCGGATGGGATAACTTCCACCTTTACCTGCGCCGCAACGCCCGCCTTCCGGATGCCGCCCGGAATAATAACATCAGCGGAAAAGTGCGCCTCCAATTCACCATCGGACCCGACGGCAAACCGGCCAATGTGCTGGTTATACAGCCCTTGAGGTTTGGTTGCGATGAAGAAGCCATGCGGTTGATCCGGGAGTTTGACTGGTCGCCTGCCGGCGCCGGCCCGGTTATCGTAGACGTGCCGTTTGTACGCTGAACAGGAAAAATTCTAATTCGGTCGAAAAACCAAGGGTTGGAAAAACCACAGCCTCCTTTCCGCTGTTTAAGGCTTGGCTTCGGTAAAAATCCTTTACTTTTGCCCGAATCATTACAGCGTAGTTCCGGTAATCCTCACGGCCGGAGCGTTATTTTACCACATGAATCGACAGGCTGAGGCCAGGATACCGACCCGTTTGGGTAATTTTAACATGATCGCTTATGCTGCCAGTGCAGACGAGCGCATGCCGCATATTGCACTGGTAGCCGAAGGGTTTGATCCATCTATCCCCGTACCCGTTCGGATACACTCGGAGTGTATGACCGGCGACCTGTTCGAGTCCCGCCGCTGTGATTGCGGTGAACAATTGGATGCCTCCCTGCGAATTGTCATCGAGCGTGGCGGTGTTCTGGTATATTTACGCCAGGAAGGCCGCGGCATCGGCCTCATCAACAAACTCAAAGCCTACAACCTGCAGGACCTGGGCTTTAATACCGCCGAAGCCAATACCCACCTGGGGTTCGATGTGGATGCACGTCAGTACGAATGCGCCATCCACATTTTACAAGACCTCGGTATTACGCAGGTGGAACTCATTACCAATAACCCCGATAAAGTAGACGCGCTGCGGAAATCTCCCATACAAGTGGCCGCCCGGATTCCGCTGGTGATTCAGCCGCATGCTGAAAATCGCGATTACCTGGTCACGAAACAGGAGCTGATGGGGCACTTGCTTGGGTTGTAACGCTACGTGCGATCCTATTTTCAGAACAATACCGCGAAATCAATTCCTATATGCGATTACTACTCTTACCCTCCTTTTTACTTGGCCTCTTTGCAGGCGCTTGCCAACAAACTCCCTCATCTTCCAACACACCCGATCCAATGCCCCCCTCCGTTTTTAAGCCGGAACCATACAGCGCGCCGCACCCGGAAAAAAAAACCCATACCCTGACCTCCGCTTTCGGCGGCCAGCGGGCCGACGATTATTACTGGCTCCGGGAGCGTGAAAACCCCGCCGTCCGTGCCTATCTGGAGGCCGAAAACCGGTATGCCGATTCGGTGCTGGAGCCCGTAGCCGCTCTGCGACAGCGGCTGTTCGATGAAATGAAGGCCCGAATCAAACAAGACGACAACTCCGTGCCGTACCGGAAAAATGGCTACTGGTACTACACGCGATATGAATCCGGAAAAGAGTACCCAATTTATTGTCGTAAAAAAGGCGCGCTGGAAGCCCCTGAAACGGTAATGCTCGACGTCAATGTCCTTGCCCAGGGCAAACCCTATTGCCTGGCCACAGGGCTCCAGATAAGCCCCGACAATAACCTGCTCTTCTACGTGGTCGATTACACCGGCCGCAACCTGTTCGAAGGCAGGATATTGGATTTGCGCACGGGCCAATTACTGCCGGATCGTTTCTCCGGTGTTCTGGCCGGCTCGTCAGCGTGGGCCAACGATAGCCGGTATTTATTCTATGAGACCAAAGACATTGAAACCCTGCGCACCGATAAAATCTGGCGGCACCAGCTGGGGGGCGATGGGAAAAGCGAGACGACAGTTTATGTTGAAAAAGACGAAACGCTTTACCTGAGCCTGGGGAAATCGAAGTCCGAACAATATATTTTTATCAACCACGGCTATACCGATAACCTGGAAACACATTTCTTGAACGCCAATAACCCCTCCGGTGAATTTCAGGTAGTACGGCCCCGGGAGAAGGGGTTTTTCTATACCCTCGAACACCACGGCGACAAGTTCCTGATCCGGACGAATTGGAATGCGCGCAACTTCCGGTTGATGGAAACACCCGTAAGCCAGCCGGAATCTCAAAACTGGACAGAATTACTGCCGCACCGGACGGACGTATTGCTCGATGGCATGGAGGTGTTCAAAGATTACCTGGCCGTTCAGGAACGGAAAGGAGGGCTCAAGCAATTGCGCATTATCCGTTGGTCGGACCGGGCTGAACACTACCTGGATTTTGGCGAGCCTACCTATACCGCCGACGCCGACGCCAATCCGGAATTTGACAGCAAGACACTCCGTTATCGTTTTGCCTCCCTGAAAACCCCGGGGTCCATTTTCGATTACGATATGGAAAGCCGGCAAAAAACCCTGCTCAAAACCGAGCCGGTTTTAGGTGGATTTGCGTCGGACCATTACACCACCGAGTTTATCTGGGCCAATGCCCGCGACGGAGTGCGCGTGCCCGTTTCACTGGTTTACAGGAAAGGGCTCCGGCGCGATGGGAGCGCCCCCTGTCTGTTGGCTGGATACGGCTCTTATGGTTTTTCATACGATCCATACTTCAACCGGGATGCCCTGAGCTTGTTGGATCGCGGATTTGTGTATGCCATTGCGCATATCCGTGGCGGCACCGAAATGGGTTACGGCTGGTATGACGACGGTAAACTGCTGCGCAAAATGAACACTTTTAATGATTTTATCGATTGCGCCGCAACCCTTTGCAGCCAAAAATATACCAGCGCCGACCGGCTGTTTGCCAGCGGGCGCTCTGCCGGAGGGCTTCTGATGGGCGCTGTGGCGAATATGGCCCCCCAACAGTTTAAGGGCATTATTGCCGGCGTGCCGTTTGTAGATGTGATCACGACCATGAGCGATCCCAGCATCCCGCTCACTACAGGCGAATATACCGAATGGGGAAATCCGGCTGTCCTGGAAGAGTATGCGTATATGAAACAATATTCGCCGTACGACAACGTGCGGGCCCAGGAATACCCCAACATACTGGTCCTTACGTCTTTCTCCGATTCGCAGGTGCAATATTTCGAGCCGGCAAAATGGGTGGCCAAACTGCGCGATCTGAAAACCGACCGCAACCTGCTGCTTTTCCATACCAACATGACCGGTTCGCACGGAGGCTCGTCAGGGCGCTTCGAGCGACTCAAGGAGCGCGCCCTGGAATATGCCTGGATGATCGGTTTGCTGGGCGGCGATGACACGGAAGTGAAACAATAGGAATTGCCCGCCCGCCCGGCTACACCAAAAAAAACGCGCCGCTTCCAACCGGAAGCGGCGCGTTTTTTTAAGGATCGAATAACACCCTCTCTCTACTCGTCTTCCTCGTCCAAGCCTTTCAAACGGTATTTAGTCTTTTCTACCGGCTTTAACTTTTTCTTTTTGTGAGCAGTGTGTTGTTGTTCGCGATCGTCCGAATGGCGGTAGTCTTTTTTGCTTTTTTCCCAGTTTTTCATGGCAAAACCGCTTTAGGTAATTTTCGTAAGAATTTGGTGAAACAATCATCTGGTCGTACAAACCAGTAGTCGTCGTGCCAGACAGGTACAAAAATAAACGCTCCTTTGGAATTCGCAACAGATTATCCTGTTAAACTTTTTCTGCCTGGCTTTCTTCGGGTTCCAATTGTTCGAGCGCCAGGCCCTCGTCCATCCGGTCTTCATCAGCCTCCCAGTCTACACTTTTGTCTGCGTCCCGTTCTTTAAAAATAGACACCCCCACGCCAGCCGCCAGTAATAATCCGATGATCATCAGGGACATCAGTTCGGGGATATGGATATGCTGCGGCAGAAGGATCATTTTTACCCCGATAAAAAAGAGAATACCAATCATGCTGTATTTGAGGTACGTAAACCGGTCCAGGATATTGGACAAAACGAAATACAGCGACCGCAAGCCCAGGATGGCGAATATATTGGAAGAAAACACCAAAAACGGGTCTGTAGTAATGGAAAACACCGCTGGTACGGAATCAAAGGCAAACATGATATCGGTAGTCTCGATCACCATCAGGGCGACAAACATCGGCGTTACAGCGCGCCGGCCGTTCTCGATCGTGAAAAAATTGCCGCCGGCATAACTCCGGCTCACCGGATAAATGCGCCGGATGAATTTGACCACGCCATGGTCGTTGATATCTTCCTCCATGTCACTGCTGCGCCACATTTTATAAGCCGACCACAACAATAAAGCGCCAAAAAAGTAGAACAGCCAGGTGAAATAATGCACCAGTGCGATACCGGCGCCGATCAGCAAACCCCGGAAAACCAAAACGCCGAGAATACCCCAAAACAATATGCGGTGCTGATATAGTTTAGGTACCCGAAACTGGGCAAACACCAGCGCCATGACAAACAAGTTGTCCACACTCAGGGCTTCTTCCAATAAATAGCCGGTCAAATATTTGAGGGCTGCCTCGCTCCCATCCATCGGTTCGTACGGATAGAGGCCAAGCCCGAGCCACTTGTTTTCATAGGCATAATAAATAAACACATTGAAAACCAACGCCAAACTAACCCATGCGATCGTCGAGAAAAACGCCTCCTTCGCCGTCGGCGTATGGGCCTTCCGGTTGAAAAAACCGAGATCCAAGGCCATAAGAATCAGCACCAGGGCAATAAACCCTATCCATACATATGATTCAATCATCGTTCATTACCAACTTTACGAGGGAAAGATACGAAACAGAAAAATGCTGTTTTGATATTTTTTTACAACAGTCTGTTTCCAAATTATTCGGATAATTACGCTTACTTTTGACTTTTGCCCTGATTAGACGGAATATGGAACAATCCTCTACCCATTTCGTTTGAAAATATGCCCCGGGCAGTTTATTTGCCCGACAAACAGTTCTTTATTTTCGATCAAACCTCCTGTGTTCATCATGAGAACAATTGCTACGCTGTCTTTGCTCCTGGGTTGTTTTTTACTCCAACCCGCTTTCGCCCAACAAACCTACCCCGTGCGTTTTTTCTGGGGTACGGAGTTTTTCCCCGACAATTATCAGGCCATTCGCCAAAATCCGGATGTTAAACCGGCTGACATCGTGAATGGTTATTACACCCGGTTCATTCAATGCGCCGAAATCCCCACGGCCGCCATGCGGGCGGGCCTGGAAGAAGCCGGGGTGCAGTTTATCACGTACCTGCATTACGGCGCCTACCTGGTTGCCCTGCCCGAACAGTTTGACCTGGGCAAGCTCGATGCCTTGAAGGTGCGCAGTATCGTCCCGGTACTGCCGGAATGGAAACTGGCCCGCACGCTGCGCGAAAAACCGTACGGCAGCTGGGCTGTTGAAGGCGACCAGGTGGATATCTACCTCCAGGTGTATCCACACGTGCGCATACCGGAAGCCGCCGCCTGGTGTGGGCTGAACGGCCTGACCGTCGTAAAAGAAGGCAACCAAAACGGCATTTTGCAGGTCCGCCTCCACGAAAACCAGATCGCCGCCGCCGCCGCCCTGCCGTTCGTCCGCCACCTGGAGCTACTCCCGCCGCCCAGCCAGCCCGACGATGTCGGCGGCCGCTCGCTGCACCGCTCCAACCTGCTGGACGTGGACCATCCGCTCGGCAGAAAATTCAATGGCGAAGGCGTTGCGGTTATGGTCCGCGACGACGGACCGCTCGGCCCGCACATCGACTTTCAGGGGCGAAACACCGACGTTTTTGGCGCCAATGACACGGCAAATGGCACCCATGGCGACGGTGTGGGCGGCGTGATGTCCGGCGCCGGCAACCTCAACCCCGTGATGAAAGGCATGGCCGCAGGCGCCACCATGTTTACCATCCGGTATCAGGCCGATTTTCAGGACAATACCATGGACCTGCACCTGCAACAAGGCGTCACCATTACCAACTCTTCCTACTCCAACGGTTGCAACGTGGGCTATACCACCATTACCCAAACGATAGAGCAGCAATTGCTCGATAATCCCACCCTGATGCACGTCTTCTCTGCCGGTAATGCCAATGGCAGCGATTGCGGGTACGGCGCAGGCGACCAATGGGGCAATATTACCGGCGGCCACAAAATGGCGAAAAACGCCATTGCAACGGCTAATTTACACGCCGATGGCGCCCTGGAAGAATCCTCCAGCCGGGGCCCGGCCCACGACGGACGGCTCAAGCCGGATATCTCCGCACATGGCCAAAACCAAAACTCCACCGACCACAACAATACGTACCAGGTGTTTGGCGGCACCTCCGCCGCCGCGCCGGGTATCGCCGGTTGCCTGGCGCAGCTGACGCAGGCGTACAAAGAAATGCACAGCGGCCAACAACCCGATGCTGCCCTGCTGAAAGTGGCCCTGCTGAATACCGCCAACGAAATGGGCAACGTCGGGCCGGATTATAAGTTCGGATGGGGCCATGTGAACAACTGGCGCGCCTATCAGTTGCTGGCAAACAACCGCTATCTGACCGGTAGCGTGGAACAAGGCATGCAAAGCACGCATACCATTCAAATACCTGCCGGCACCCGGCAGGCAAAAATTATGGTCTATTGGGTGGAGCGCCCGGCCGACGAAAACGCCGCCCGCGCCTTGATCAACGACCTGGACCTGACCGTCACGGCGCCCGGCGGCACGGTGAACCTTCCCTGGCGGCTCGACCCGACACCCGACCCCATCCTTCTGGATACCCCGGCTGGAAAAGGCCGCGACTCGCTGAACAACATGGAACAGGTGACGATCGACAATCCCGCCGCAGGCATGTATACGGTCAATGTCAATGGATTCGAGGTGCCCTTCGGCCCGCAAGCCTACTATCTCGCCTGGGAGTTTTACAACGATGACGTCAAACTCACCTACCCTGCCGGCGGCGAAGGCCTCGTGCCCGGCGAAGTGTGCCGCATTCAATGGGACGCCTACGGCACGGCAACCAATTTCACCCTGCGCTATTCCACCGACAATGCGCAAACCTTCCTACCGATCACCACGACCCCCGGCGCCAACCGGATGTTTGACTGGACCGTACCCAACCAGGTCAACGGCCGGATCAAGGTGCTCATTATCCGGGGAAGCAAACGCGATACCACCGACTTTGCCCTCACCATCGCGCCGGTACCTGCCGACCTCAAGATTGACAAAGTATGCCCCGATTCCATGACCGTTTCCTGGACGGCCATCAACGATACCCTGCAATACGACGTATACACTCTGGGCCAAAAATATATGGAAATAGTTGGGTCTACCGGCGCTGCATCGTACACCCTCCCCATTCAAAATGCCGGTGTAGCACAGTGGGTTTCCGTTCGGGCGGCCATGCCCGGAGGGCTCGCCGGCCGGAGGGCGCTTGCTGTGAACTGGCCGGGCGGCCTGTTGAATTGCAAACAACCCGACGATGTGGCCTTAGGCGAACTGCTCTCGCCGTTGGCGCAGGATATTTCGGCCATCGTTTCCTGCGACGCCATTCAGACAACGGTTAAAGCGCACATTGTAAACGAAGGCACTAACCCGATCAGCGGCGCCCAACTCAGTTATCAACTGAATAACGAACCGCCGGTTACCGAAACCCTGCCAGATATTGCTGCGGGCGCCACCCTCGATTACACCTTTATGCAGGCGCTCACCGTGTCGCAAAACGGCAACAACACCCTCCTGCTTTGGTCTACCTACGCCGATGAAGACGTGTTTTTCAACGATACGCTGAGCAGTACTTTTTTCGCCACGGTGAAGCCGGAAAACAGCTTCTTTACGCAAGGCTTCCAGGGAGCAACTTTTCCGCCGACAGGCTGGAAGGTGGAAAACCCCGACGGCGGAATTACCTGGGCGCGTACCGCCGGTAACGTAACCGGCCCGGCCGGAACGCCCACCCGCGCTATCACTGTCGATTGCTATAACTACAGCAGCGAAGGCGAAGAGGATTACCTGTACCTGGTCCCGGTAGACCTGAGCGGTTTGCCGAGCCCGGGAGTCCGCTTCGATTTAGCGCATGCGAACTACGATTCCACGTATTACGACAGCCTGCGGATAGAGGTATTTGCCGATTGCGACCTGAACGCTACGCCTGCGGTGATCTGGGGCAAGGGCGGACCCAGCCTGGCCACTACCCTGCCCTCTACCGCTTCGTTCGGACCGGACAATGCCAGCGACTGGCGGACCGAAGTGGCCTCGCTGCTGCCATTTGCCAACCAGACGGTGATAATCCGGTTTGTTTCGGTAAATGATTTTGGTAATAATATTTTTATCGACAATATCGGCTTGCTGGAATACGACTTCAGCCCGCCGGTGGCCAACCTGGTGGCCTCCGAGCCGGCCGTTTGCCGGCTCGATACCATTACCTATACCGCCATTCCGAGCGGCACCCTCACGAGCTATACCTGGCTCTTCGGCTCCGGCGCACAACCGTCCAATGCAACCGGCGTGGGCCCGCACAACGTGCGCTACCTGACGCCCGGCAATAAAAATGTGCGCCTCATTGTGAGCAATTCGAACGGCGCCGATACCGCTTTGCAGGTAGTGCCCGTGTTTGCTGCGCCGGTAACGAACTTCACGTGGTCGGCAACTGCCGGTACGGTAACGTTTACCAATACCAGCGCCAACGGGCAATCGTACCTGTGGAACTTTGGCGACGGCAATACCAGTACCGAGGTCAGCCCGGTTCATATCTATGCTGCGCCAGGCGCCTACACCGTGACGCTAACAGTAACAAACGTATGCTCGTCTACCAGTAAGTCGCAAACCTTCGACCTGACCTTTGTGGGTACGCAGGAACTGGCAGAGATCAGCAATATCCGGATTTTGCCAAACCCGACCGAGGGTGATTTTATGGTTGAGTTGAACAGTTTGCGCACGGTGACCCTGCAGCTCCATTTGCTGGATGCCCAGGGGCGCCTGGTTAAAACGATCGGGGCAAATACGCCTCCGGGCGTTTCGCGTATTCCGTTTGAAGGCCTGAACCTGGCAAAAGGCCTGTACCAGTTGCAGGTTCAAACTGAAAGCGGCGTTCGCGTATTAAGTGTGGCAGTACAGTAATCGACCTGTCGAATGAGGTTGTCTCATAAGTCCGTTTTAGTACTTGACATGGGTGCAAACGGCTCCTGTCCCCCAAAATCAACCCCTATACGGACCTCGGAGAGGTCAAACGTTGGTAGAAGAATGGTCGAACGGAAGATTTACGCGACCTCGGAGAGGTCGAATGTTTGTTTTAAGGCTCGATTTAGACCGGTTCGACCTCTCCGAGGTCGTGTGGGTATCTTGGGGACGGAATTCTACCAACGTTTGACCTCTCTACTGCCGAGCGTGTGCTGTGCATAAATCCGGAATCTTCCCTACCCCCCTTTTTCTCCCCCCGCGCTTGTCATTCTGAAAGAACCTGTTCACTCTACGAGGGATAAACACGAGATGCACGCGTAGAGCGGGCAGGTTCCTGCGGAATGACAAGCGCGGGGGGAGAAAAGGGAGTGCAGCTTGGGGTGGCGGGTTATGCGTAGCCGACGCTCGGCGGTACCGAGGTCTGTCTGTATAGGGGGTGATTTTGAGGGATAGGGGCCGTTTACGCCCACTTGGCATCGTGTAGTTGCGGTGTTTTACAGGGATAAAAGGTAACTTTTGAGACAACCTCCTTATTTGGGCATCAAAGGATATCGCCGGCACATATTTTTAATTGCCCCCGCACGTACAATTTCTTTTCATATCCTTTGCAGTTTCAGCCTAATTCGCCGTACCTTTGCATCCCTAATTTTTACTAGCATTCATTTTATCAAAAAGAAGAATTTTCATGCTCATCGTTGAGGTAAAAGACGGCGAAGCCATCGACAAGGTACTCAAAAAGTACAAAAAGAAATTTGAACGCGCCGGCATTCTGAAAGAATTGCGCCGCCGCAAGGCCTTTACCAAGCCGTCGGTTGAACGGCGTGCCGAAGTGCTCAAAGCCGTGTATAAGGAAGACATGTACGGCAACAAGAACGATTGATAATGGCGCCCAGGTGATCGTGAATCCGGCAATAATGCTGTACTATTGCAATGTTCAGTTAGCACACAACACGGATGTTTCACGAAGAATCGTTTTTTCAATACCTGGCGCTGGAACGCCGTTTTTCGCCGCACACGCTGACGGCCTACAAAAGCGATTTACAGTGTTTTATCGCGCATATAGTTGACAAACAATGCCTTACTACGGTTACCGAAGTAAGGCATTTGCATGTGCGCGCCTGGGCAGCGGTGCAGATGCAAGAAGGCATCAGCGCCCGCAGCATCAACAGGCGCCTGTCGTGCCTGCATACCTATTTTCGCTTTTTGAAAAAACGCGCCTGGATCGATAAAGACCCCATGCAAAAAGTGTTGGCCCCAAAAACGGGCAAACGCCTGCCCGTATTTATTCAGGAATCCCAGATGGCCGATTTATTTGGCCGGGTTGCCTTTCCGGCGGACTATAGGGGTCAAATGGAACGCCTGGTTTTGGAAGTATTGTACGCGACCGGCATGCGCCGCAGCGAACTGATTCACCTGAAAATTTCGGACGTCGACCTGGGCCGCTTCGTATTCCGGGTACTGGGGAAGGGCGGGAAAGAACGCATGGCGCCGTTTGCGCGGTACCTGGCCGATTTGATCTCCGGATTCCTCCTTTTACGTGCCGAGGCGTTCCCGGACAATTCCGAACCCTGGCTTTTTCTCAGCAAAAAAGGGCAACGCCTGCCACCGGACGCCGTGTACCGGCTTGTACGGAAATATTTGGCCTGCGTCACCACCGCCGACCAACGCAGCCCGCATGTGCTGCGCCACTCGTTTGCCACACACCTGTCGAACCGGGGCGCCGACCTGAATGCCATCAAAGAATTGCTCGGGCATGCCAGCCTGGCCGCCACGCAGGTGTATACCCACAATTCAATCGACCGGTTGATTAAGGTATACGAACAAGCCCACCCCAAAGGCAAAGAAGACGAATACTAATTCATTACAAACCCACGGAACCGTTTGAACATTAACCGTATTTTTGGGTTCTGCTATCCACCACGGCAGGCCTCAAATACCACCTTTCCACGTGTTCCGGATGAACACCCGGGACGACGCGCTTGAACCCACTGTTGATCACCAGCCTTATCCAGATCAGATCATGACAAATACGGCAGAACCCAATATTCACAACCACCAACTGATCCGCGAAAGCGCGCGCGACTTTGCCGAGACCTACATCCGCCCGCATATTATGGAATGGGACGAGGCTCAATTTTTCCCGGTTGAACTCTTCAAACAAATGGGCGAACATGGTTTTCTCGGGGTATTGGTCCCGGAAGCCTACCATGGCGCCGGGCTGGGTTACCAGGAATATATTACCATCATCGAAGAGATCGCTAAAGTTTGCGGTTCTATCGGCCTCAGTGTCGCTGCGCACAATTCATTGTGCACCAATCATATTCTTACCTTCGGGAACGAAGAACAAAAACAAAAATACCTCCCGAAGTTGGCCACCGGGCAGTGGATCGGCGCCTGGGGGCTCACCGAACCGAACACCGGCAGCGATGCCGGCCGCATGCAATGCGTCGGCAGGCGCGAAGGCGATTATTATATTATCAACGGGACCAAATCGTGGATCACCCATGGCATCAGCGGGCAGGTATCGGTGGTGATCGTCCGCACGGGCGACCTGCTGGATAGCCGGGGTATGACGGCATTTATCGTCGAGCGCGACACACCGGGTTTTCGGGGGGGGAAAAAAGAAAACAAACTCGGCATGCGGGCAAGCGAAACAGCGGAACTGATCTTTGATAATTGCCGGCTGCACCAAAGTCAGATGCTGGGTCAGGAAGGCGAAGGATTTATCCAGGCAATGAAAATTCTCGACGGCGGCCGCATTTCCATAGCTGCGCTTTCGCTTGGTATAGCCAAAGGCGCTTATGAAGCCTCGGTCAAATACGCCAAGGAGCGCCAGCAATTCGGACAACCCATCGCCAACTTCCAGGGCATCAGCTTCAAACTGGCCGATATGGCCACTAAAATCAATGCCGCCGAACTCCTCACCCGGCAGGCCGGCCAACTGAAAAACGCCGGAAAAAAATGTACCCTGGAGTCGGCAATGGCCAAATATTACGCCTCCGAAATTGCCGTCGAAGTCAGCACGGATGCGGTTCAGGTGCATGGAGGCTATGGGTACACCAAAGATTTTCCGGTAGAAAAATTCTACCGCGATTCCAAACTTTGCACCATTGGTGAAGGCACCTCGGAAATTCAAAAAATCGTAATCGCCCGGGAAGTCTTACAGGAATAAAAGCCGGAAGCCATATCGAACAGCATCTGATGAAAATACACACACTGGATATTACCTTCCAGAACCTGAACCATACCATTGCTGTTTTTGCCCTGGAAAGCGCCGAAGGCTTGGCGCTCGTTGAAACAGGGCCATATTCCAGCTACCCGCAGTTGTTGGCTACCCTGGCCGCCAAAGGCTGGAGCCCCGCCGATTTCCGGTATGTTTTTTTATCGCACATTCATTTTGACCATGCCGGGGCAGCCTGGGCACTGGCACAGCACGGCGCTAAAATATATGTTCATCCCAGAGGGCTACCCCATTTGGCCAACCCGGGCAAGCTATACCAATCGGCCCGGATGATCTATGGCGATGCCATGGATACCCTTTGGGGCGCCATGGAGCCCATTCCGGAGGAACAGTTATATGCGCCCCAACACGGGGAAACCATCGATGTCGCCGGCCTTCATCTGACCGCCTGGCACACCCCCGGCCATGCCGTACACCACATTGCCTGGGAGCTGGCCCAGCCAGACGAAAGTGCCGTTTTGTTTACCGGCGATGTGGCAGGAATCTGTATCGACGGGCAATTGGTCGTGCCACCCTGCCCGCCGCCGGATATCAACCTGGAAGACTGGCGGCAGTCTTTGCAATTGATCCGGGAATTGCCGGTATCGACGCTATACCTCACGCATTACGGGCCCGTTGCCAACAAGAACGCCCACCTGGACGCCCTGGAGGCGCGTTTGCAGCAATGGGCCGCATGGATGAAACCCTTTGCCGAAAACCAGACCCCGGCGCCGGAAGTAGTACCGGCCTTCGAATCTTTCGTGCGCGCTGAACTATTGGCAGCCGGATTGGATGCCACCGGACTTGCCCGGTATGAAGCCGCTAACCCTGCCTATATGTCGGTGGCCGGATTATTGCGCTACTGGAATAAAAAGCTGGCCCGATGAAGGCGAAGGATATCTTACAAAAACTTGAAAATCAATACATATTAATTGTCGGAGATGTCATGCTCGACCGCTACCTGATGGGTACAGTCAGCCGGATTTCCCCCGAAGCGCCGGTGCCGGTGGTCTTGTTTGAACAAATAGTCGATCACCTGGGTGGAGCTGCAAATGTGGCCTTAAACATCCATGCCCTGGGCTCCCGGCCAATCCTTTGCAGCGTCATCGGGAATGATCCGGATGGGCACGCCTTGCAGCGCATGATGAACGCCGAAGGTTTGCACCCGGAGGGCCTGGTATTATCAGAGGGCCGGAAAACCACCGTAAAAACGCGGGTGCTCGGCAACCACCAGCAAATGTTGCGGATCGACCAGGAGGACACGCATGACTTGCCGGCACAGGAGGAGGCCGGCTTGGTCCATAAAGTGGTGGAATTACTGGAGCACTTTCCCGTATCGGCCATTATTTTTCAGGACTACAACAAAGGGGTCCTGACGCCGGCTGTAATTGCCGCTATTTCGGTTCATGCCAAACAACACGGTATATTGACGGCAGTGGACCCAAAGAAGGCCAACTTTTTTGCCTACCAACACGTGGACCTGTTCAAACCCAACCTGAAAGAAATCCGGGAAAGCGCGCCTTTTGCCGTGGACCCCGATGCAAGGTCCCTGGAACAGGCATCCCGTTTTTTGCGCCAAAACATACAAAACCGAATAACCATGATCACCCTTTCTGAAAAGGGTTTATTTTTGGACGACGAAAAAGGTGGCCAGATTTACCCCACTATTGCCCGGAATATTGCGGATGTCAGCGGCGCCGGCGATACCGTGATCAGCATTGCAACGCTTGGATTGGTCGCCGGCCTGGAAAAAAATATATTGGCAGCAGTGTGCAACCTGGCCGGCGGCCAGGTTTGCGAATATCCCGGCGTAGTACCCGTACGGCGGGATATCCTGGAAAAAGAGACCGAAAACTGGCTGAACCAACCTTCCTAACCATGAAACAGAACCTGCTCCTTGTATTGCTCCTGTCAGGCTGTGCCGCCGCCAATGCCCAAGTACTTTTTGCCCCCGACACGATCCTTTTTCAAACGTTTACCGTGGACCCTTCGGATACGATGCTGCAATTTCCCGGCGGCGCCGACGAACAATGGGTCAACTGGGATGCCGACAATCTTGGCGCCCTTTGCGGCAACAACCAACCCATTCCCGGTTCCTGGTACTGGGAGAGTGACCTGGGTGAACCAAGCGACCCGCCGGTAAATTTCGCTTTCACCAGTTGTTCTTATCTGGAAGACGAAAACCAAGCGAATGAAAACTGGCTCATCACCCCGCCGGTTTTGATCCCAGATTCCTTCGCGGTGCTGTCCTGGCGTTCGCTGGCATTTGAAGGCCCGGGATACCTGGATGGTTATAAAATACTCGTTTCGACTACCGGAAACGAACCCTTTACCGATGACTTTACCGACACCCTGTTTGTGGCCGCTGAAATGACCGGCTTCACCATTCCGGGGTCGTTGAATCCGAATGACTACACGTTCTCTTTCGGTTATATTCACGCCGACCGGTATACGGATTCGAACTACTTTTTCCTCATCACCCCAAACGCCGGCGCCTACACCGGCCGGCTCGAACCGCACAACGTACCCCTGGCGGCTTATGCCGGAAAAAAAATCTATATCGCTTTTCTCCATGACTCCACTGATGACAGCATTCTTCAGATTGACGACATAACTGTTTATAAAGACCCCTCCTTTACCAGTGCGCCTTTGCCCGCTGGAGACCCCTTCTATTTTCAGGTTCAGCCGAATCCGGTCGTCTCCACCGCCCGGCTGTCCTGGAAATCGCCCGCATACCAGGATGGGCGCCTGATCGTATCCAATATATTAGGAAATATCCTGCTGGACATCCCTATCCAGGATGCCGGGGCTGGCACAATGAACCTGGATTTCCAAATCATCCCGCCGGGTACATATATTTGCACCTTGGCAACCGGACCGACATACCAGAGCGCCTTGGTGGTAAAAAAATAGGTTACAGGTTTACCGCTGTGCAACCGAATTTGCGCATAATTCAGAAAACTCCACTCATATTCGAAGAAATTCGTTTCTTTGCGGCAGGCTATTGCCTGTACCTCTTACCTGCTAATGTTATTTGAAATTCTATGTTAAGCCGCCGCAGCGTTCGAATCAAGGTGATGCAATTGTTGTACATGCTCAATCGCGATGAGCAACTGGCCTTTCCGGATTTGTTGAAAGGGTATAACGACGGCATTTGGAAAACCTATGAAATTTATATTTTCCAGCTCCACCTGCTGTTAAAAGTTGCCCAATACGCCGAAAAAGACGCTGAAATTCGGGCGGCCAAACTTTTACCATCCGACGAAGACAAGACATTCTCTCCCCACCTGTACAGCAATTCCTGCACACAAAGCCTGGCCAACCACGTTGCGTTTTTGAACATCGTGGCGCAGTTTCATGCCAATGAAGCGTTGGATGAAGACCAGATTCGCCGGATGTATAACGCCTTTGCCGAAACGGAAGCGTATCTAAAATACCTGGAGCAGGACGACCTTACCGATCAGGATCACGCCAAAATACTGCTCGAATTATACCGTTTTCTGAATGCGCACGATCTGTTTATTGAAATGACGGAAGACCGGTACAACAACTGGCAGGACGACGAGTCGCTGGTGGTCGGCGCAATGAAAAAAACCTTGAAGGCTATGCCGCTGGAAGGCGAATTTTACAAGGAATACGAACCGTCCGACGAAACCGTCCGGGAATTTGGCGAACAACTCCTTCGCAAAACCTGCCAGGAAGACCAGGTGTTATTCGAACTCATTGCGCCCAACTTGAAAAACTGGGACGCCGACCGGGTGGCCGTGCTTGATATGATCATGATAAAAATGGCGCTTTGCGAATTGTTGCACTTCCCAACGATTCCAACAAAAGTCACGCTCAACGAGTATGTGGAAATATCCAAGACCTATTCCACGGAAAACAGCAAAGACTTCATCAACGGCATACTTGACCGCCTCATGAAAAAATTGCTCAAAGAGGAGAAAATCGTGAAAGAAGGCCGCGGATTAATTGAATAATTCAGCCGGAAACGCCCCAAACTGCGGATACTGAACGCCTGTGCCGCCAGCCGCCATTGAAATGCCGATAAGGGAAAGTTGAACATACGGAGCGGGCTTAGTCAGGCTGAGCAATACCAACACTAACCAAAGCGGAATAAAACCATCCACCGGCGAGCTGGCTTCCCCAGCCCGATTTGTATGCCGATATAAAAAAGTAGATCAAGGCGGCGCCAAGTTAATTCTCATCAAAAATGCGACATCAGAGCCCCTGTAATACAAGGGGCAACGTCAGGGCCGGGCATGATGTTATAACCCCGTCTTATTTCAACAACGTTACATTGCCCTTTTGTTCAAACAAATCGCCATTGCCACAACGGACGCGTAAAAACCATCCGTAGGAATCCGGCGTAGCAGCCTTACCACGGAAAGTGCCGTCCCAGCCCTGGTGATTCGGATCCTCCGTCTTATACACTTCTTCGCCCCAACGGTTGTACACGATAAAGTATATCTCCGAAATATCCGTGCCGCGCACGCGGAAAAAGTCATTGTTGGTGTCGGCATTCGGCGTAAATGCCTTGGGTACAAAAATATATGGGTCGCGGCATTCGGTTTCCATGAAAAGGACTTCCACCGATGCGGTCGCCGTACACAAATCATCCCCCGTGACCGTTACCACATAAACCTGAGGACCATTAGGCGTAGCTACCGGCGTGGCCGTTTCGGCTCCTGTCAGCGTATTGGCCGGCGACCAGGAATACGTGTAGGTGGTCGCGTTGCCACCCGGCGTTGCCAGCAAAGTAGTAGATTCATTGGGGCATAAGACCGGTTTGCCGGTTATTTCGGCGGTAACAGTGACTAAAAGCACATCAACGGTTACCTCGGTTTCGTCCGTACAGCCATATTGGTTGGTAACGGTTACCGAATAAGTCGTCAGCGTTTCCGGGCTTACCGGCGGGTTCGCAATGGCCGGCAACCCATTAGACCATTCATAGATCAAATCCTGCGTTGGGTCCTGATTTTCAACGGATAATTCCACTGTATCTCCAAAACAGATCAACATTTCCTCCGGCGTTACGATTGCAACCAGGCCCAGCGTCACCACCGCCGTGTCCTGGTCCACACATTGCGCCGCCAGCGAAGTCGCCAGGGCAATGTACGTCCCCGCACCCACTGCGCCCGGGTCCACCGGCGTTCCCGCAAGGTCCGTCCATACCACCGTCGCCGGCTCGCTCGTCGCCGCCGTCAGGCTCGCCGACGCGGCGCAGGCCGTCACGTCCGCAGCCGTCACGCTGAAGTCGTCCGGCGAGGTTGTCACCGACTGACCCGCCGGTTTCACGCAGTCCGCGCTGGCCGTGAACGTCACCGTGTACGTCCCGAAGGCCGCGTACGTGTACGTCCCGTTGTTGGCTGCACTCGTCCCCGTCCCGTCGCCGAATACCCAGACACCCGCGTAGCCGCTTGTATTGCTGAAGCTGATCGTCGTGCTGTTGCACGCTGTCTTTACCGTTACCGCCTGGCTGATGTCAACCGAATCCTGAAGCGTCACCACCGCCGTGTCCTGGTCCACACATTGCTCCGCCACCGAAGTCGCCAGGGCAATGTACGTCCCCGCACCCACTGCGCCCGGGTCCACCGGCGTACCCGACAGGTCCGTCCATACCACCGTCGCCGGCTCGCTCGTCGTCGCGCTCAGGCTCGCCGACGCCGCGCAGGCCGTCACGTCCGCAGCCGTCACGCTGAAATCGTCCGGTGAAGTCGTCACCGACTGGCCCGCAGGCTTCACGCAGTCCGCGTTCGCCGTGAACGTCACCGTGTACGTCCCGAATGCCGCGTATGTGTACGTCCCGCTGTTCTGTACGCTCGTCCCCGTCCCGTCGCCGAATGCCCAGACACCCGCGTAGCCGCTCGTATTGCTGAAGGTGATCGTCGTGCTGTTGCACGCTGTCTTTACCGTTACCGCCTGGCTGATGTCAACCGAATCCTGAAGCGTCACCACCGCCGTGTCCTGGTCCACACATTGCTCCGCCACCGAAGTCGCCAGGGCAATGTACGTCCCCGCACCCACTGCGCCCGGGTCCACCGGCGTACCCGCCAGGTCCGTCCATACCACCGTCGCCGGCTCGCTCGTCGTCGCGCTCAGGCTCGCCGACGCCGCGCAGGCCGTCACGTCCGAAGCCGTCACGCTGAAATCGTCCGGTGAAGTCGTTACCGTCTGGCCTGCCGGCTTCACGCAGTCCGCGTTCGCCGTGAACGTCACCGTGTACGTCCCGAATGCCGCGTATGTGTACGTCCCGCTGTTCTGTACGCTCGTCCCCGTCCCGTCGCCGAATGCCCAGACACCCGCGTAGCCGCTCGTATTGCTGAAGGTGATTGTCGTGCTGTTGCACGCTGTCTTTACCGTTACCGCCTGGCTGATGTCAACCGAATCCTGAAGCGTCACCACCGCCGTGTCCTGGTCCACACATTGCTCCGCCACCGAAGTCGCCAGGGCAATGTACGTCCCCGCACCCACTGCGCCCGGGTCCACCGGCGTACCCGCCAGGTCCGTCCACACCACCGTTGCCGGCTCGCTCGTCGCCGCCGTCAGGCTCGCCGACGCGGCGCAGGCCGTCACGTCCGCAGCCGTCACGCTGAAATCGTCCGGTGAAGTCGTCACCGACTGGCCCGCAGGCTTCACGCAGTCCCCGTTCGCCGTGAACGTCACCGTGTACGTCCCGAATGCCGCGTATGTGTACGTCCTGCTGTTCTGTACGCTTGTCCCCCGTCCCGTCGCCGAATACCCAGACACCCGCGTAGCCGCTCGTATTGCTGAAGGTGATCGTCGTGCTGTTGCACGCCGTCTTTACCGTTACCGCCTGGCTGATGTCAACCGAATCCTGAAGCGTCACCACCGCCGTGTCTGGTCCACACATTGCTCCGCCACCGAAGTCGCCAGGGCAATGTACGTCCCCGCACCCACTGCGCCCGGGTCCACCGGCGTACCCGACAGGTCCGTCCATACCACCGTCGCCGGCTCGCTCGTCGTCGCGCTCAGGCTCGCCGATGCCGCGCAGGCCGTCACGTCCGGAGCCGTCACGCTGAAATCGTCCGGTGAAGTCGTTACCGTCTGGCCTGCCGGCTTCACGCAGTCCGCGTTCGCCGTGAACGTCACCGTGTACGTCCCGAATGCCGCGTATGTGTACGTCCCGCTGTTCTGTACGCTCGTCCCCGTCCCGTCGCCGAATACCCAGACACCCGCGTAGCCGCTCGTATTGCTGAAGGTGATCGTCGTGCTGTTGCACGCTGTCTTTACCGTTACCGCCTGGCTGATGTCAATCGAATCCTGCAGCGTCACCACCGCCGTGTCCTGGTCTATACATTGCTCCGCCACCGAAGTCGCCAGGGCAATGTACGTCCCCGCACCCACCGACGCCGGGTCAACCGCCGTTCCCGAAAGGTCCGTCCACACCACCGTCGCCGGCTCGCTCGTCGCCGCCGTCAGGCTCGCCGTCGCGGCGCAGGCCGTCACGTCCGCAGCCGTCACGCTGAAATCGTCCGGTGAAGTCGTCACCGACTGGCCCGCAGGCTTCACGCAGTCCGCGTTCGCCGTGAACGTCACCGTGTACGTCCCGAATGCCGCGTATGTGTACGTCCCGCTGTTCTGTACGCTCGTCCCCGTCCCGTCGCCGAATGCCCAGACACCCGCGTAGCCGCTCGTATTGCTGAAGGTGATTGTCGTGCTGTTGCACGCTGTTGTCACCGTCACTGCCTGGCTGATGTCTACCGAATCCTGAGCGTCACCACCGCCGTGTCCGGGTCCACACATTGCTCCGCCACCGAAGTCGCCACGGCGATGTACGTCCCCGCACCCACTGCGCCCGGGTCCACCGGCGTACCCGCCAGGTCCGTCCATACCACCGTCGCCGGCTCGCTCGTCGCCGCCGTCAGGCTCGCCGATGCCGCGCAGGCCGTCACGTCCGCAGCCGTCACGCTGAAATCGTCCGGTGAAGTCGTTACCGTCTGGCCTGCCGGCTTCACGCAGTCCGCGTTCGCCGTGAACGTCACCGTGTACGTCCCGAAGTTTGCATACGTGTACGTCCCGTTGTTCGCTGCGCTCGTCCCCGTCCCGTCGCCGAATACCCACACGCCCGCGTAGCCGCTCGTATTGCTGAAGCTGATCGTCGTGCTGTTGCACGCCGTTGTCACCGTCACTGCCTGGCTGATGTCTATCGAATCCTGAAGCGTTACCACCGCCGTGTCCCGGTCCACACATTGCGCCGCCAGCGAAGTCGCCACCGCGATGTACGTCCCCGCGCCTACTGCCGAGGGGTTTGCTACTGCCGATCCCGCAAGGTCCGTCCACACCACCGTTGCCGGCTCGCTCGTCGCCGCCGTCAGGCTCGCCGACGCGGCGCAGGCCGTCACGTCCGCAGCCGTCACGCTGAAGTCGTCCGGCGAGGTTGTCACCGTTTGGCCTGCCGGTTTCACGCAGTCCGCGCTGGCCGTGAACGTCACCATGTACGTCCCGAAGTTTGCATACGTGTACGTCCCGTTGTTCGCTGCGCTCGTCCCCGTCCCGTCGCCGAATACCCAGGCCCGCGTAGCCGCTCGTATTGCTGAGCTCGATCGTCGTGCTGTTGCACGCGTTGTCACCGTCACCGCCTGGCTGATGTCTATCGAATCCTGCAGCGTTACCACCGCCGTGTCTTGGTCTATGCACTGCGCCGCCAGCGAAGTCGCCACCGCGATGTACGTCCCCGCACCCACCGACGCCGGGTCAACCGCCGTTCCCGCAAGGTCCGTCCACACCACCGTTGCCGGCTCGCTCGTCGTCGCGCTCAGGCTCGCCGACGCCGCGCAGGCCGTCACGTCCGGAGCCGTCACGCTGAAGTCGTCCGGCGAGGTTGTCACCGACTGGCCTGCCGGTTTCACGCAGTCCGCATTTGCCGTGAACGTCACCGTGTACGTCCCGAAGTTTGCATACGTATACGTCCCGTTGTTTTGCGCGCTCGTCCCCGTCCCGTCGCCGAATACCCAGGTGCCCGCGTAGCCGCTTGTATTGCTGAAGCTGATCGTCGTGCTGTTGCACGCCGTTGTCACCGTCACTGCCTGGCTGATGTCTATCGAATCCTGCAGCGTTACCACCGCCGTGTCCTGGTCTATGCACTGCGCCGCCAGCGAAGTCGCCACCGCTATGTACGTCCCCGCGCCTACTGCCGAGGGGTTTGCTACTGCCGCGCCCGCAAGGTCCGTCCACACCACCGTTGCCGGCTCGCTCGCCGTCGCGCTCAGGCTCGCCGATGCCGCGCAGGCCGTCACGTCCGCAGCCGTCACGCTGAAATCGTCCGGCGAGGTTGTCACCGACTGACCCGCAGGCTTCACGCAGTCCGCATTTGCCGTGAACGTCACCGTGTACGTCCCAAAGTTTGCATACGTGTACGTCCCGTTGTTCGCTGCGCTCGTCCCCGTCCCGTCGCCGAATACCCACGTGCCTGCGTAGCCGCTCGTATTGCTGAAGCTGATCGTCGTGCTGTTGCACGCTGTTGTCACCGTCACTGCCTGGCTGATGTCTATCGAATCCTGCAGCGTTACCACCGCCGTGTCCCGGTCCACACATTGCGCCGCCAGCGAAGTCGCCACCGCTATGTACGTCCCCGCGCCAACTGCCGAGGGGTTTGCTACTGCCGCGCCCGAAAGGTCCGTCCACACTACCGTCGCCGGCTCGCTCGTCGCCGCCGTCAGGCTCGCCGTCACCGCGCAGGCCGTCACGTCCGCAGCCGTCACGCTGAAATCGTCCGGCGAGGTCGTCACCGTTTGGCCTGCCGGTTTCACGCAGTCCGCATTTGCCGTGAACGTCACCGTGTACGTCCCAAAGTTTGCATACGTGTACGTCCCGTTGTTCGCTGCGCTCGTCCCCGTCCCATCGCCGAATACCCAGGTGCCCGCGTAGCCGCTCGTATTGCTGAAGCTGATCGTCGTGCTGTTGCACGCTGTTGTCACCGTCACTGCCTGGCTGATGTCTATCGAATCCTGAAGCGTTACCACCGCCGTGTCCCGGTCCACACATTGCGCCGCCAGCGAAGTCGCCACCGCGATGTACGTCCCCGCGCCTACTGCCGAGGGGTTTGCTACTGCCGATCCCGCAAGGTCCGTCCACACCACCGTTGCCGGCTCGCTCGTCGTCGCGCTCAGGCTCGCCGACGCGGCGCAGGCCGTCACATCCGGAGCCGTCACGCTGAAATCGTCCGGCGAAGTTGTCACCGACTGACCTGCCGGTTTCACGCAGTCCGCATTCGCCGTGAACGTCACCGTGTACGTCCCGAAATTTGCATAGGTGTACGTCCCGTTGTTCGCTGCGCTCGTCCCCGTCCCGTCGCCGAATATCCAGGTACCCGCGTAGCCGCTTGTATTGCTGAAGCTGATCGTCGTGCTGTTGCACGCCGCCGCCACCGTCACTGCCTGGCTGATGTCTATCGAATCCTGCAGCGTTACCACCGCCGTGTCCCGGTCCACACATTGCGCCGCCAGCGAAGTGGCCACCGCGATGTACGTCCCCGCGCCAACGGCCGAGGGGTGCTACTGCCGCGCCCGCAAGGTCCGTCCACACCACCGTTGCCGGCTCGCTCGTCGCCGCCGTCAGGCTCGCCGATGCCGCGCAGGCCGTCACGTCCGCAGCCGTCACGCTGAATATATCCGGGGTGACAACAATCATTTGCTCAAAAGGCCCGACACAGGCCGCTGAGGAGTTGAATTGTACAAGATAGCTGCCCGGTCCGGGATAGAGATAGGTCACGCTGTCCAGGGTACTGGTGCCACTGCCATCTCCAAATATCCATATCCCTCCGTATCCGCTTGTATTGACCAGTGTAACAGCGGTGCTGTTACAAGCCTGGTCTATGTCAATGAACGGCGTTATATCCAGGGAGTCCTGAATATTCACTTGAAATTCAAAGTTTTTGGAACAACTGTGTTGGTTGGTAACCGTCAAGGATATGGCGTACTGTCCAACCGGGCCAGATGCCGTGGCATTAGCGGAGCCCGGATTATTTATCGTTAATCCGGCAGGGGTAGACGACCATTGATAGGTTACGGTATCAGCCGGATTCAAATTTTGGGCTGTAAGATTGAAGGGGATATTCGGGCAGGCAATAGGCGGCACATTTGCTATGGCCCGCACAGCGAGAAGGGTCACCGAAACGGTATCCTTCCGGACGCACTGAAAACTATCCGTGGCGATAGCGATGTAAACTCCGCCTGTTACTGCCTGTGGGTTAATCGTATCGCCAGCCAAGTTTGTCCAAACAACCGTTGCCGGCACATTAGTGGCGGCTGTAAGCAGCGCTGTGGTATCGCAGGTGACGACGGGGCTTGTGGTCAGAACTAGCAACGGTTGCCGGGTAATGGTCACTGAATCGACATCAAAACACATTGCGCTGCTCACGGTGAGCAGGTAAGTTTGAGTGCCCGGAGGATTTGCAATAATCTGCTGTGGCCCGGGATTAAACGTCAGGGAGTCCAGCGGGGACCATTTATAGGTGAAGGTGGAATCGCCTGTAACGGTGACCGGTACCGGGCCGCCGGCGCAGCTAAAGCCATCCGTAATGACCTGGAAGTCAAGTAATCCGTCTACTTTAAACGGCAATAGCACCGTATCCCGGCAGCCTGCTGCGGAGGTGACGACCAGCTGCGCAATTCCAGCGCTTTGGTTTGGGATAGGCACCTGGGGCGGGTTTTGCAAGCTGCTGGAGAAGGCGCCGCCGCCGTCCCAGGTTACGGTCCAGTTCCATGCGACAATCGTACTGGACGGGTCTGAAGAGGCATCCGTAATCTTTACAAAAAACTGGTTGGCGATACACGATTTGGCGAGGGTAAAGCCGGCTTTCAGTTTGGAGGTAACGCCAATATTGACGCCGCCGGCAACAGTACAGCCGCGGGCATCCGTTGCCGTAACGCCGTAGGCGCCGGCGCCCAGGCCGGTGATCATGGACCCACTAGCATTAACCAGACCCGGCCCTTTCCAGGCATAGGTATAGGGAGCGGTGCCATTGGAGGCCAGCGCGGAAGCCCAGCCATTGAAATCATGAGCACACAGGATATTACCGGAGCTGTCCATTTGCAGATTTAATTGCGTATGGGTGCCTACAATGCCGCTTGCCGAGCCGGTACAACCAGAATTTGCATCCGTTACCGTGACCGCTACCATGGCTCCGGGCGCCAGGTTAGAAACCTGTTGGGTAATTGCGCCTGGAATGTTCCACAGATATTGATAGCTGCCTCCGGGCGGGTCTACTATAGCCGTAGCTTTGCCATCTTCCACGCCGGCACATTCGGCTTTTGCGATTAGCAAACTGACGTTCAGGTTGTCGATTTCCGGCAAAACGACCACGGTATCGGCCTGGCAGCCCTTCGTGTCGACGGTTTGAATCGTATAGGGCACGCCGGGCTGGAGATTGCCGGCCGTTGCGCCCATCGTTCCATTGCTCCACAGGGTATTGTACGGAGAAGTGCCGCCGGTGGCGAACACCGTCATCGTCCCGCTACTGTTGTTGCAGGAGGGCATATTGACGGTGACAGCGAAATGCAAGGGCGCCGGCGCCACTACCTGAACAGACCCGATTGCCGTCGTGCCTGCATTGTCCGTTACCGTAACAATATACGTTCCGGCGGCCAGGTTTTGAATCGAAGCCGTTAGCTGTGCGTTATTCCAGTTGTAGGTATACGGCGATATGCCGCCACTGGCCGCCACACTTGCGGCGCCGTCGGTATCGCCGTTACAGGTCGGCGGCGCAAAGGACAGGGACAACTGGAGCGATCCCTGAGCAATACCCACTGCATTGCATCCGAATATCAATACAAGGATCCGGAATAGTCGGTGTGCAGCAGCGGCGAATTTTATTTTCTCAATAGTCATAACATTGCAATTCATGGCATTGGATCAATACGGTGTAACAGATGCAATCCGTACGTTTATTTTTGAGGTAACGGCAGGAGAATTTCATTTCCATTGACATCGACGCCGACAATTTCCACGCGGCGGGCCTTAGCCGCGCCGACGCTAAAGACAGAAAGCCGTCTGTTTGCGGGATCGGGGCTGACGCCTTTTTTCTCCGCCTCTTTGTCTTCGCCTCTGGGCACCTCAATCAATCTCAATTGCCTGGATTTAATAAAGGGTTCGTAGATGCCGCCATCGAAGATGGAAAAGTGGTTCATAATACTGCTTACCCGGCGGGAAGTCAGGTCAACGTTGTAATTTGAATTGGCGAGCGGCGACGCGAATCCGCTGATTTTGATATTAATCTGGTCGCCGTTGAGCAGCATTTCGTAAAGCACCTCCGAAAACATCCGCATGCGGTTCCATTCGCCCTTTACACGCCGTTCGAAAAAGGTATCCAGATCAAATTGCCCTTTTGCCAGCGCTTCACCGGAGAGCCCCGCTGTAAACTTGTCGATGTACTCCTGCTTGCGGTTGTAATACGGCAGATACGTTTCGCGGTATTCCTGTTTTATTTTAGTGACGCCAATCCGGTGCGGCCCGGGTTCGTCGTTGTCGAAATATAAAACGATGGGCAGGTAGCACTCCAGGCACAGCGGCCGCAGGAACAATTCCTTGCGAATACGCTGAAAAGGTATGGGATCAAGGTCATCGGTCCGGAACTCCAGCGAGTCGGTGGAATAACCCTCCTTGGTGGCGACGATGCGGTATCGCGTGTCGTAATAAATTATGGTGTGATAATCATTGGCTTGCGGGCCTGTTTGGTAGGTCCACTGTTGTGGTTTGCGCAGTTCGATCAACCGGAGGGTAACGTCGTTGAGCGGATCTTTTTTTATGTCATCAAACACATAGACGTCCAGGTCGAGTCCGCGGCGGAGGACCAATTCCCGCCGTATGGTCGTATCGCCTTGCAGGCCGATGGTGCTGAAAAAAGAGGAATCAGAGGTAAAACGAACTTTGGACGCTTTAAGGCTGTAATTGTGTTGGAAAAGCAGGTCAAAGGCATAAGTACTGCTGTCCGGGGCATTTTTTATCTGTGTGAGCAGGCCTTTTCCGTCCGGGCCGCTGTCCAGGCTTCCATCCGGCATCAGGTGTGAAAGAGTGGCGAACACCAGGGTAGACCCGGGCATGGGCATGAGGCTGTCGCCATCCATGATGGAAACGAGCAGTTTGACCCGTGCCGGCCGGAGGCAGCGGAAGGCGGCCAATTCGGTATCCAATATTTTTTGCGGCGAGTCAAAGTAAAAGGTATCCGATACAAAGCCCTCCTTGGCGGTAATGACCATATAGGATTTGCCCGGCAATAGCGGGAAGGGATGTTTGGCGCCCGGTACTTTTACCCTGCTCCGTTCGACCCAACCGTCCGGTGTCAAATCGTACAGGGTCATTTCAGCGTAGTTGAGGGTGTCTTTGGTTTCATCGTTGCAGGCTGTAATAGTAATCACCGGTTTTTCGAGGCCGGCCCTGAAGATATCGTAGCAACATTCTTCTTCCGAAAAATTTCTGGCGCCTTTGCGGTTAGAAGAGAAATAAGCCATTTTACCGGCAGCCGAAAGGGAATAAAAAACATCGTTGGCGTTGGAATTATAGGGCTCGGGCAGGTGTTCCGGCGTTTTCCAAATCGTACCCATACGCTCCGAGCGATAAATATCGAACCCCCCCAAGCCCTGCCGGCCGGTGGAACTGAAATATAGTATGCCCGTTTTATCGTGATAAAACGGCGTCACATCGTCGCCGGGCGTGTTCAACATCAGGTTTTGCGGCGCGGAGAAGGTGTCGTTTTGCAGCTGACAATACCAGATATCTTTTTTCCCTTTTCCACCCGGCCGGTCGCTTACAAAAAACAGGGTCTCAGCCCGGTCGCCCGGGAGCGTACAGATATGCGGTTGCGTGGACGAGAAGCCCTTCATATTGACCGTTCGCGGCAGCTTTTCCGGCGCGCTCCACGCGCTTTCGCCGCTGCGCTTTCGGCGGTACAATTCGAAGCGGATTTTTTTCCCGCCCGCGTATTTGCCTACGGCATAATACATGACCGTTTGGTCCCGATTGAAGGTAATATATGCCGTATGGCGTGTTTCCGCATTAAAACGAAATGGCTGGATATTGCCCAGGCGGCCATCTGGTTGGCGTTGAGCCTCCAGAATTTGCATCAGCAGCCGGCTGGTATCGCCTTTTAGCGGGAGACTGTAAGAAGAGTAATACAGCAGGCTGTCGCCCGCCCATAGGTCGGCGTACTCCGCATAGGGCGTATTGATTTCATCCCGCAAACTATCGAGCGGAATATCCAGCATTTCCCGGTGCACTTTCAGGGCCCAGGAACAGTTATTCAAGCCGATTTTGGCGGCAGCACGGTCGTCTGCCGAACTGCTGAGGCTGTCGGCCAACTGATACAAGCGTTGGGCTTCGGTGTAGTCGCCCAGCAGGTAGCGGCTTTCGGCGCGCCGCAACAGGGTGGGGCCGCCGGCCGCCACGAGGTTTTTCTCCAGTAAAAAGTCATACGTACGGGCAGCCTCATCGTACCGGGTAAAAGCCGATGCCGCGGTGGCATAGCCTTCCAATGCGCCTACATGGAGGCTGTCGACCGCGAGTATTTGCCGGTAGTATTGCATCGCCTGGTAGTAATTGCCGTCGGAATAGCTTTTCCGGGCTTTACTTTCCAGCGCTTTTATGGATGGCCCGCGGTGGATGTTGGTGCCGATGCGCTCTGGTATACCCTGCTGTCCATTGGCCCAAGGCAGTGCGCAAAGGAAAAAGAGCGGAAGCAGTACACTTATGGATTTCAGCATATACAGGGAGTATGAGATCAGTCGATCGGACACTGTTTGTTAACGGGTTTCGTTTTATAAATCCGGTAAATCAGGGATATTTCCGGGCCGCCCCGGCTGCCGGTAGCTACGCTGAAGTTAGACAAGTTGTGGTCGTACGACAACCCGAGCATCCAGGTACGCCAATAGACCTCAAAATGCCATACCAAGGCATCGGTGTAGCGCTGGCGGAAAAAAGCGCCGGCCTGGAGGGCCAGTTCTTCATAGGGTTTTTCATTCAGCAGCAAACGGCCGCCGATGCCATAAATCAGTTCGCGGTAACCGCCTTGCTCCTGGAACATCAACTGCCCGGTGAGATCAAAATTAGACGTCAGCTGAGCCAGGCCCATCCCGTAAAATGCGCGCCGGACGGCCAGGCGCACGTCCCTGGAGTTGGTCCAAAAATCGTGGTTCGGGCGGTTGACGTGGTGAAACGCCCCGCCGATATCAAAGCGGGTACGCGACCGGGGGGCGTGAAAGCGGTAATTCAGCCCGGCGCTCAGGTCAAAATATTGCAGATTCGTACTGAACAAAGCGCCGTTTTCCATAGTTGGCGCGGCCGGATTGAACAGGCAGTCGACAAATTGTGCGTCGAAAGTCCATTGGTGGTTGTTGAAAGCCCGTTGCCCAAAAGCCGGAGTAATACCGGCCGACAGGAAATTATTCTTCGCCAAGGGCAGGGTAAGGCTGACCGGGATACCGATTTGCAGCGAGGTAAGTTCCAGGCTTCCCTGCCGGTCATAGTTGATCAGCAAGCCGCCCGTGAAATACCGGTCGTATTGGCTCTTTTTGTAATACACTTTATTTTCCACGCTGCCGGAAAACGTCGTATAGGGCACCGGCACGGACCGCCACTGGCTTTTGTAATTGCCGGTGAAACGTATGTCGCCGCCAAATATACCCGAGAAGCTGGGGTTGATATTCAACGGGCTGTTGTGAAATTGGGAAAAGTGTATATCCTGCGCCAACAGGTGTACGGTTGGCACAAATAAGGCAACGAAGAATAGAAAATGGCGTACGGATAGCGTTCTCTTCACAAGCGCAGTGTTTTTGTGATGCAATGAGAAAAACGGATTGAAAGAGTATCCAGGAAGGGAGGAATGCGGATAAACGACCCAGAAGCGAATATTGAAGCAAAAAACGTACCAGTACAGATGCACCGGTCCATTATGGAGGGAGGCAAACCGAAGGTGCTGAAGAAAAGGAACAGGAGGAATTATCCAAAGTCAATCCATTTCCGGTTTTGACTTTTCGCGAGATTGGGAACTGCCGTAAAGGTACTGTTTTTCCTGAGTGCGCAAAATTCATGCGGCGTTAATTGAGCGAAAGGTTTGTCAGCGTGCTGACAAACCTTTCTTAAACACCCAAATTATCCGTTTGAAAAAGATCAAATCAATTGGTCCAAAAGCCGGAGCATGTCGGTTTTTTCCCGGACGATGTCCGCCACCCGGTCCACCGGAATCCGTTCCTGTTTCATGGAATCGCGCTCGCGCAGGGTAACCGAATTGTCCTCCAGGGTTTCAAAATCAATGGTGATACAGTAGGGCGTGCCAACGGCATCCTGGCGGCGGTACCGCCGGCCGATAGCGTCTTTTTCGTCGTACTGGCACGGAAAATGGCGCTTCAGCCGGTCGAAAACACCCCGGGCCTTTTCCACCAGCTCCTCTTTGTTGCGCACAATGGGCAACACGGCGCACTTGACCGGCGCCAGGGCGGGCGGTATGCGTAGCACAGTGCGGGCGCTGTCTTCGCCCTGCGCATCGGGCACTGTTTCCTCGATCAGGGCATTGCTGAGGATAGACAAAAACATGCGGTCGACTCCCACAGAGGTTTCCACCACATAAGGCACATAACTTTCGTTGAGTTCGGGGTCAAAATACTGAAGTTTTTTCCCAGACAAGGCCTGGTGGCTCCCGAGGTCAAAGTCGGTCCGGGAATGCACGCCTTCGAGTTCCTTAAAGCCGAACGGAAATTCGAACTGAATATCCACCGCAGCGTTGGCATAGTGCGCCAGGTTGTCGTGGTCCTTAAAGCGCAGTTTTGCAGCAGGGGATACGGCACGGTGCCAGGCCATACGCCGGGCTTTCCAGTATTCATACCACTCCATTTCTGCGCCCGGGCGGACAAAAAACTGCATTTCCATTTGCTCAAACTCCCGCATGCGGAAGATAAATTGCCGGGCTACGATTTCATTCCGGAAGGCTTTTCCGATCTGCGCGATGCCAAAAGGCACTTTTTGCCGGGTGGTTTTTTGTACGTTCAGGAAATTGACGAAGATGCCCTGGGCGGTTTCCGGGCGGAGGTACAATTTTCCTTCCTCGCCGGCTATATTAGACATTTGCGTGCTGAACATGAGGTTGAACTGCCGCACTTCGGTCCAGTTGCGCGAGCCGCTTTCGGGGTCGGCGATCTGGAGTTCATCGATAAGGGCCTTCAGCCCGTCCATATCATTGGCGCTCATGGCTGCCGCCAGCCGGTGCGCAATGTCGTCTGCGCGTTGTGCCCATTCCAATACCCGTTGGTTGGTGCTGCGGAAAAGCGCCTCGTCGAATGGATCGAACTTGCGGCGGGCTTTCTCCACTTCTTTTTCAATTTTAGCCTCAGTTTTTCAATTTCGCCCTCGATCAATTGGTCGGCGCGGTAGCGCTTTTTGGAATCTTTGTTGTCCACCAAGGGATCATTGAAGGCATCTACGTGACCGGAAGCTTTCCATATTTTGGGGTGCATAAAAATGGCGCTGTCGAGCCCCACGATGTTTTCGTGCAGCTGGACGATCGCCTTCCACCAATATTCCTTGATATTATTTTTCAACTCGACACCCAGGGGGCCGTAATCGTACACGCCGCCGAGCCCGTCGTAAACTTCCGAGGAAGGGTATATGAAGCCATATTCTTTGCAATGCGAAACGAGTCGTCTGAAGAGATCTTCCTGCATGGAAGTGCATTATTTAAGTGAAAAGTGCTGAATTGTTTTGACCGGCAATCCGGTGAATCCGGATACTGCAGCGGGAAAAGCGGCGCAAAGGTGCGGAAATTGGCCTGAAAAACGAAACAGGATCCGGCGCGTGTTCCGGATTTTCTGCACCGGAAATCCGGAGTCCGCACTATTGGGCCTGCAGGCTGGCCTGAAATATATTGCAAAGATCAAACCAAACCGCCGGGCGCCTGTTTCACGAAGGCGCAACGCACCGCGCGGTGCAAGTAATTTAATTTACCGACTTTTGCCGCAACAACCTTTTTATCATTCATCATTGATCAACCACCATGGCATCATTTCAACGCACTGCATCTGCCGAATGGCACGGTTCCGGACCCGAAGGCGCCGGCAGCCTGAGCGGCCCCTCCGGCGTGCTGGACAACACCCCGTATTCCGCCAAGCTCCGGTTCCAGAATGAAGACGGCCGCGCCGGCACCAATCCGGAAGAGCTTATTGCCGCCGCACACGCCGGTTGTTACAGCATGGCGCTCAGCTTTGGCCTGACAAACGGCGGTTTTACCCCCGACGAACTGCGCTGCTCGGCAACCATTCAAATGGAAAAAACCGACGCCGGCTGGACGTTTGCAAAAATCACCCTGCGTCTGGAAGCCCGCGTACCCGGTATCAGCGCAGAACAGTTCCTGGAATTTGCGCAAAAAGCAAAAGCGGGTTGCCCGGTCAGCAGGGCCCTGGCCGCTGTACCCATCGAGCTGGACGCAACGCTGCTGTGATTCCGACGTCTTAGAACACGCCGGAGGGCATACAACGTACCCTGGGCGCACTAAAAAGCCCGCCTCCTGAAAAGCAGGATGCGGGCGGTTGGTCGTTTAACGGCGTAAACCTTAAATCCTCTCTGAATCGCCGTAAAACAAGTCCTGACATCAACCGGGGGGAGTGACCCCAGGTATTTTGGTTTCGGGGCGAGCCCGTGGGTCGGTGGAATTGGTTCTAAGCGGTTTGGCGCATTTGGTTTTCAGGGCTTTGGCAGGGGGGGGCTTTCACATTGGTTTGGATAACATAACTGAGGCAAATTAGCCGCATTGCAGGGTATGGGTAAGGAACAAATCGCAATGAAAACATTGTTCTCCGGCAGGCGTCTGACGCAGAAACCCACTTCCGGGTTTAGAGCCAAAGCGCGTCAGACGCGCCGGAGAACGATCGGATTTCAGGAACTTGAGCCAAGGCATTTGAGATTACACCCGTCGTAAAAAAGGTTTAGGTGTTTTTGGCTTTAAGGGGTTTCAAGAACAACAGTACACATCGCAGTTTCCCTTCTGCATGTTTCTTTGGTTTTTGGGGCAGGCTTTTCGGGGTCGCATCCTCCGCTTTGGTATTCGGCTCGCGGTGATGGGACAAAGATGCGGCCCACTGCCGCACGCCGGCAAACACGAAAAAGCGCTTAACTTCCACAACTGCCCCTGGAAATATTTGGCAGGCGCCAAAGTATTCCCCAATTTCGCAGTTCCCCACCCCGGCTGCTCTGTGCGTTCAGACGCATTATCGAACATATTTTTCATTGCCAATCAATGACTTATGCAGGATAGTCCTTTGCTAAAAACCCTGCAATTACTCACCCCGGAGGAATTCGAAACACTGGAATATTTTGTCGAATCGCCGATCTTCAATGAAGTGAACCGGTTCCACGACACCGTGCGGCTCTTCGAATACCTCAAGGAATATTATCCTGACTTTCAAAATGCCGCGTTGCACAAAACCGTGGCGGGCTTCTCGCTTTACCCCAACCGTACCCAGCCGGAAAACGAGGTGGAGCGCGCGATGGCGCAGCTGATGCACATCGTCAAACAGTTTATCAACTTCCGGTATTCCGCCGTCAAAGGCGGCCGGGTGGTGCGGGGTGGTCGCAAAAGCAATATTACCCAGGACCCTGTCGCACTCCTGAATTTTGCCCGCCAACAACTGGCCCTGATGCGTTTTTACAGCGAGCGGCTCCTGCAACAACCCCAGGAAGAGCGCCCGCAACGCGTCACGGCCCGGGAGCCTGAAGCGGGGAAAAAACGGCGCGTGAAAAAGGCGGAAAATTTTTTCCAGAGCCTTTACGAAGAACTGGAGGAGGTTTTTCAGTCGCAACATGCTTTCAGTCATTACGAAGAATACGAATTCAGCGACTTTTTCTATTTCCGGTTTCTTGCCGAGCAGGAAAAAGCGATTTACGAAAGCCTCGACGAATGGTCGGCCCAGGGCGGTTTTGTCAACCTGCTTGTCGCCTCCGAAAAACTCGACCGCTTTTTTCTGCTTACCAAACTCGACCAAATCTGCAAACTGCTACACCTGCAACAGATTGCCATGCCCTTCGGCGCCGACACCGACGAATACCGCCGCCTGACCACCAACCAAAAACTCACCCTTAAAATGGCCAAGCTACTGGCCAGGCATAACTACGACACCAACGACCCCGGTATTACCCTCTACCTGACGTTGCTGCAACTGCTGTCGAAAAAAAAACCGGAAAAAACAGACCCCCTGGCCGGCCGTTTCTTCCAATTGCTTCAACAACACCAGGACCTCGTGCCCGCCAAACGATTCCGGGATTTCAATGTTATCGTCCGCTCTTACTGGGCCCGCCGGTATCGCCAGACCCGCAATCCGGATTTTTTGGAGCAGCTCTTCCTGTCGCATCTCGAAGACCTCGCGCAATTGCGCCGGCTGCAGGAACGTATTCAAAGTTCCCATTTCCAAAGTATTTTATTCAATGCCATCAAATTGGGACACCTCGACTGGGCGGAAGCCTTCCTGGACGAATTTTCCGGCCAAATCACCGCGACCCCGATACCCGAAACGGTGGTTGACCTGGGCTATGCCATGCTGTATTTTGCCCGGGGGCAATACGGCAAAGCCGCAGACCGGCTTCCGCACTATTTCAATTACGGCGCTTCCGACGACCCTAATCTGTATTCCCTGGCCGCCACACTGGACATCCGTATCCGGTATGAAAACGGTTCGCTGCTCGACCCTGAAGGCGTCAATATGAAACGCGCTACGCATAAACGGATCAAGGAAGGCAAAACGCTGCGCCCCGAACGCCGTGACGCCATACTCGGCTTCTATGACGTGGCCATCCGGCTTTTCAGGCTTCGCGAAAAATTGCAGTTGCGGAACCCTGATGGTGTGCCAATCCGCCAGGACCTGGACGAGATCCGGCGACAACTGACCGAAAAACCAGTGGTGGATTCTGAATGGCTGCGCGACAAATGCGACGAAATCCAGGCTTTGCTGGACAAAAACCAGCCTAAAACTGAAAATAAATAAACGGTTGGACGTCGGCCGACTTGACCTGCATCACCAGGGCAATTACCAACGTGATCAACATGGCTTTTCCAAGCAGCGGCAGCGCCGTCACGCCACGCTCGGCCCCACGCTCCCAGCTAGACGGCAGCAGATGCAGCCCGTAGCCGAAGATCATCCAGAATACCACCGGCCCGTAGCCGCCCAGAAATTCAACGAATACCTGGGGCTCAAACGCATAAAAGATCTGACCCAGCATGACTTGCACTGCTTCCAGGTCCGGGGCGCGAAAAAATATCCAGCAAAAACAAACGAAATGAAAGGTCCATAAACCGCCCAAAAACCGGCGCCACCAACCGGGCCGGCCGGGGAAAACGCTTTTCCACCAGCGTTCCGCCGCCAGCGCCGCCCCATGCAGTCCGCCCCAAATAATGAACCGGGTGGCTGCTCCGTGCCACAGCCCGCCAAGCAGCATGGTAAGCACCAGGTTGAAATACGTGCGCAAGCGCCCGCCCCGGTTCCCGCCCAACGAAATATACAGATAATCGCGCAACCAGGTGGACAACGAAATATGCCAGCGCCGCCAAAATTCTGTGATACTCAACGACTGGTACGGCGAATCAAAATTGATGGGAAACTGAAATCCTAATAACAAGCCGATCCCGATAGCTATATCCGAATACCCGCTAAAATCGCAATAGATCTGCAAGGCATAGCCGTAAATACCAAACAGGTTCTCCAATCCGGTGTATTGGGCCGGCGAATCAAAAACGCGATCGACAAAATTCAGGCTGATATAGTCGGAAATAACGGCTTTTTTGAATAAGCCAATACAAACCAAAAAAACGCCCCGGCCAAAATCTTCCCGGGAAACATGCAGGGGCCGGTGTATCTGAGGCAAAAAATCAGCAGCCCGCACGATAGGCCCGGCCACCATTTGTGGAAAAAAGGTGACGAAAAACGCGTAGTCCCAAATGTCGTCGAGCGCCTTCAGATTCCCCCGGTACACATCGATCGTATAGCTCAGCGACTGAAACGTGAAAAATGAAATCCCGACGGGCAGAAATATATCGAAATGCAGGGGCTGCGTACCACTCAGACCAGCCCACAGTTCGAGGAAATAATTGGTGTATTTAAAATAGGCCAGCATGCCCAAATTGGCTGCCAGGCTGAACACCAGCAGCCAATATTTCGCCCGCTTGCTCCGGGCCTGCTGAATCCACCGGGCCAGGTGAAAATCCACCAGAACACTGCCGACCAGCAGGAGAAAAAAAATGCCGCTGCTCTTGTAGTAGAAATAAACCGAAAAGAAGGTGCTCCATAAGATCCGCAGCCGGTCCTGGGGCGCCAAAAGGCGGTAAAGCAGCATAAAACCCAGGAACAAAAACAAAAAAAGCCCACTGCTGAACAACAACGGCGATTCCGGGTGGTATACAAACTGGTCGAGAATCTTGCTGGGATCGAAGGAGAACATCGCGTTATGCCGGATAGCGGGCAAAAGTACATCCTGCCGTTGGAAACCACGGCATGCCCTTTGTTTTTGTTTTTCACCCGTCTTCCGGGGTCGCTCCCTTCTTCGCCCGGTTTGTAAAACTTTTCTTCCGACGCTGCGTTAGCCGGCTGACCACTTCGGGAGTTGGCGGCGTTCGCCCGGCGGGAAAATCCCAAAAATGCTTTAACTGTATAACTGCAAAAAAATTTAATACCTATGACTATTCAAAAAATCGCCTTCCTCGGCCTTCTGCTAGCCTATTGCGCCGGCCTTTCCGCCCAGCCCGGTTCCCCCGATCCCGCTTTCGGGCGCGTGGGCATCACCACTGCCAATATTTACACTGGCGAAGACCAGGCCTTCGGCGCCGTCCGGCGCCCCGACGGGCGGCTGTTGGTGGTAGGTAGCGCCATGCGCGATTCCGTACGGGCATTTGCCGCCATGCAACTACTGCCTAACGGCGACCCGGACCCCGCCTTCGACCTGGATGGCAAAATGGTGCGTTCGGCGGCAGGCCCGGGCGAGGATATCGCCTATGCCGTTGCGCTCTACCCCGATGGCCGCGCCCTGCTCGCCGGTATTGGCGAACGCCCCGCGCAACGGTACGATTTCGCGCTTATGCGCCTCCTGCCCGATGGCCAGCCGGACTCGACATTTGGCAAACAGGGTCGGGTGCTCACCGATTTCGACGGCGGCGACGACTTCGCCTACGCCGTCATGCTGCAGCCCGACGGCAAAATCATAGCAGCCGGCCACACCTCGCCCGACGGCGCAGAATCCGACTTTGCCATAGCCCGGTACCTGTCCAACGGCGACCCCGACAGTACATTTGGCGTACACGGCAAACTGGTCCAATCCGTAGATGTTTTCTCCGAAGTCATTTACGATGCCCTCCTGCAACCCGATGGCAAAATCCTCGTCGCCGGAAATATTTATGACTTTGCGTTTGAAGCCGACTATATCATCGGCCGCTACCTGCCTGATGGAACGCCCGACCCCAACTTTGGCGACAACGGCATCGTCACGCTTAATTTTGACTCCTCCTTTGATCTTAGCCGGGGAATTGCCCTCCAACCCGATGGTAAAATTATTGCCGCCGGCTTCTCTTCCGTCGACTTTATCAGCCAGGTATCGGCTGCCCGGCTTTTGCCCGGCGGCGCCCCCGACAGTACGTTCGGCGCCAACGGAAAAGTGCTGCAGGCAGTAGGCGACCTGGGTAGCTTTAGCACCGACGTGGCGGTGCAGCCCGATGGCAAGCTGTTGTTGTCGGGCATGACCGAAGACCTCGATGCGCGCGACATCTTCGTGCTGCGACTCCAGCCCAATGGCATGCCCGATTCTACCTTTGGCGACAACGGACTGCGTATATCATCGGTAAGCGACAACGACGACAATTCGTACGCCCTGGCGCTCGAACCCAATGGCCACATTTTCCTGGCCGGGCGCTCCGACAACTTTGAACAGGCCGATGTGACGGTGTTGCGCTATTCGCCTGCCGGCAATCTCGATCCGGCGTTCGGCTCCGGCGGTGTGGTGCGCACCGACAACGGGTCCAGTTACGACCAGGCATCGGCCATGCTGATCCTGCCCGATGACGCTATCGTCATCGGTGGATATTCCCGGCAGGAAGTAACGGCGCCTATGTATATCAACAGCACCCTGCTCCGCTACCAACCCGACGGGCGCCTGGATAAAACTTTTGGCGATGCGGGTATCCTGAGCAACAACCTGACGCCTTCGACAGACCGCTGGGAGGATCTGGCGGTATTCCCCGACGGTGGTATTGTCCTTTGCGCCGGACAATTGGACAACCAGGCCGGATTGGCCGCATACCGGCCGGATGGACTGCCGGTCAGCACTTTCGGCAATGCCGGTCTGGTGCAGACCCAGCTGGGCCCGGGAAGTATCTTCCGGGCAATCGCCGTCCAACCGAACGGGAAAATACTGGCCGCCGGGCAATACGATTTGCCGGAAGGCAAAAACATCCTCCAACGGTTCGGGCCGGATGGCTTACCGGACCTGTCTTTTGGGCAAAACGGCGCTACGGAAGCTCCCTTAGGGCCATTATCAAGCCAGTGGACCGAGCTCCTCGTGGCCCCGGATGGAATGATCATTACTGCGGGCCAGTGGTTTACCGACACGGCAGCTTTTGGCGTGGTAGCCCGTTTCCTGCCCAATGGCGTGCCCGATACTACCTTTGGAAAGAACGGTTTGTTTTTGGACCCCAGCCCGGTGGGCAGCGGCACCCATGTGGACGTCATTGCGCTGCTACCCGGCGGTAAATTACTGGTAGCGGGCGGTTATGAAGATTTCAGCGTTATCCGCCTGCTACCCGATGGAACACCTGATCCCGCGTTTGGCAACAACGGTCGGGTCGCGTACGATTTTGGGCAAATGCAAAACAGCGTTACGGACCTTGCCGTGCAGGCCGACGGCCGGATCGTACTGGCCGGCCGCAGCCTTCCGACCGCAGGCACGGATTGGGACGAGCGGTTTGTCGTACTGCGCCTCGACCCTGGCGGCAGCCTCGATCCGACGTTTGGCCAAAACGGAATGGTTCATTTGCGGGGTTTGATTGCCAACCGGGTGGGTTTACAACAAGATGGAAACATCGTGGCCGCGGGGGTAATCCAGCAAAACATTCCGGATAACAAGGCTTTTTATTTTCAAAATGACGTCCTGCTTGTACGCCTCCTTACCGGACCGGCGCTGGGTATCGCGGATAGCCCGGATGATTCCGCCATCCTGATGGTTTACCCGAACCCGGTTGGCGAAACCCTGCAGGTAGAGTATGAACTGCAAGCCGATCAACGGGTGACGGCGCGCCTCTTTGATGCGGCCGGGCAGTCCGTAGGGACGCTCATGAGCGAAGTCCCCCGGAAATCAGGAAAACACCGGGAAAGCCTCCGCCTGCCTGCCAGCCTGACACCCGGCATGTACTCCCTGGTGTTGGAAGCCGGCGCGGGGCGGCGGGCGTTGTGGGTGGTGAAATCCTAACCTGTCAGGTCTAAAAATTAATTTAAATCCCGGCCGCGTTTGGCGCGGCCGGGATTTAAATTAATTTTTAGACCTGACAGGTTTTAATGCGGAAAAACTGCCATGGCCATTGCCATGCTTTTACCAAAAGCCGTCCGGTTAACCGGCAAATCAGCGCCCACCTCATCGAAAAAAAATATCAGGTTTTCGGTTGCCATATTGCCGGTAAGGTCGTCTTTCGCCATCGGGCAGCCCCCAAACCCCCGCATGGCGCCATCGAAACGACGGCAGCCGTTTTCCCAGGCCGCCTGGATTTTTTCGCGCCAGTTGTTCGGCTGGGTATGCAGGTGCGCGCCGAATTCGATCGACGGGTAAGCCGGGATCAGGGCGCCAAAGAGGTAGGCAATATTTTCCGGATTGGAGCAGCCGATGGTGTCGGAAAGCGAAAAAATACGGATACCATACGGCGCCAGGTTATCCACCCATTTCTGTACAATTTCCGCATTCCAGGGATCGCCGTAGGGGTTGCCGAATCCCATGGAAATATACAGGACCAGGGTTTTTCCATGCGCCTCGCAAATATCCTGAATCGCCTTGGCGCGCTCCAGGCTTTCCGCAATGGTAGCGTTCGTATTGCGCAATTGAAACGTTTCGCTGATGCTGAACGGGTAGCCCAGGTACTGAATTTCCGGAAAACGGCAAGCCTCCTCCGCACCACGCTGGTTGGCCACGATCGCTAATAGTTTGGTAGCTGTTTGTGAAAGGTCTAATTTTGCCAGTACTTCCGCCGTATCGCGCATTTGCGGGATCGCCTTGGGGCTGACAAAAGAACCGAAATCGACGGTATCGAAGCCCACTGCGAGCAGCTGATTGATGTATGCGGCCTTCACGCCGGTTTCTATAAAATCATTAAGACCCTGCATCGCATCGCGCGGGCATTCGATCAGCTTGACCGGGAGTGGTGGGCAGTGGAGGTCGGACGGCAAAACAGAATTGATTTAGTTGGTTAGGCTAAACAAATTTGATGCCCTAAAGTTACGTTTGCGGAGATTACATGGCGCAGGTTACATCTTGTGGAAAATAAAAAAAGATATCATGAAAAATAAAGGACGCTGGATCGTTTTGGGGTTGGCACTGGTACTGGTCGGCATCACGGCGATGGTATTGCAGTTGGTAGGCGCCCAATGGGTGTTCCTTCAGTTTTTGGAAATACCGGGGCGCCTTTTTGCCTTTGTCGCCAAAATCCTCCTGGTCATGTCCGGGTTTATTATTATTGCCCTCGCCAACACTGATTGGGACCGCGAACGCAAGGAAAGTGCCTGATTTCAGGCTAGGTCTTTAATCAAACCTTGGGTTGACGACATTCGAGTAAATAGAGCCGAACGTATAGGAAACCCCCGCCGGAACCGTTTACCAGTGCTGTTTGCTGGATAAAAATATCAGCATCCGCTCGATCGCGCATAAAATTGACGTAGTCCAGTTCCGATTTCAGGTACTGAACATCACAGCCCCACTGGCAGTCCAGAAAAATATGAGGCGCACCGTTGCGCGCTTCCTGTGACCTCAAACAGATCGAATCAAGGAGGAATACGAAAAGAAAAAGGTAGTTTTTCATGCATTGAATTTATTCCCGGTCAAATATCCGGGCATCCGGCCAGAACTTACCATCCCCGGTGGTAAACGCCGCGAAACCGTCGATGAAAAACCGGAATTTTTCTTCCAAAGGCCAAATCTGCAGCAAGATGCCCAGGGGCCGGCAGAAAAAATAACGGCAATTGTGGTACTTGTCAGAACTTTCATAAAATTTTTATGGTTAGCGTGTTGCATTAGACTTGTTGCGACGGCGGGCTTTGAACTGCTGTCATACTATCAGACAATCTGCTGTGCAATGGAAAAACTTAAAATCTTCGGCGAACCGATTATCGACCCGAACGCCATCAGCCAGATCCGGCGCTGCATCAACGGCCCGGACGACCATGCGGCGCTCACGGCCGATGCGCATTACGGCTACGGCCACCCCATCGGGGGCGTAGTAGCGTATGCCAGCAAGATCAGCCTTTCGGGCGTCGGTTTTGATATCGCCTGCGGCAACAAAGCCTGCCAGACCAATATCCGGGCCGCCGATATCGACGCCGAAAAGGTCATGGATGAGGTCTTCCGGCAGATCGGCTTTGGTATTGGCCGGCCCAACCCCAAACCAGTCGACCATCCGGTATTCGACGACATTGCCAGGGCGGCATTCGTCCCCCAACGCGCCATGATGAAACTGGCTATGGACCAACTGGGTACCGTTGGCTCGGGCAATCACTTTGTCGACCTGTTTGAAGACGAGGCCGGCTGGCTTTGGATCGGTGTGCATTTTGGCTCCCGCGGACTCGGTCATAAAACCACGATGGGGTTTATCGCCCTGTCAAAAGGTAAAAAATTCGACGAACAGGCCCCCGAAGGTGGCATGGACGCGCCCCCTATCCTCTTCGACGCATCGAGCCCACTGGGACAAGACTACCTGGCCGCCATGCGCCTCGCCGGCCAGTATGCGTATGCCGGGCGGGATGTGGTAGTGGGCAAAGTGTTGGAAATACTCGGCGCAAAACCGGTATTTGAGGTACATAACCACCACAATTTCCTGTGGGAGGAAGAACATTTCGGGAAGAAACTTTACGTCGTACGCAAAGGCGCCACCCCGGCTTTCCCGGGTCAGTACGGCTTTGTAGGCGCTAATATGGGCGATACCTCCGTCATCATTCGCGGTATCGAGGGCGAACAAAGCCGCGAAGGGCTTTATTCCACCGTACATGGCGCCGGCCGCGTGATGAGCCGCACACAGGCTGCCGGAAAAAAACGTTGGCGCAACGGTAAAATCGAATACCTGAGCAAAGGACTGGTCGACTGGCCGCAATGGAAGAAAATCCTGAAAAACAAACGCATCGCGCTGCGCGGCGGCGGCCCCGATGAATCGCCCGAGTGCTACAAAAAACTAAACGCCGTGCTGGAATACCACGAAGGTACCATCGAAGTGACGCACCGCCTGCTCCCCATCGGCGTGGCTATGGCAGCGCCCGATATGTACGACCCGTATAAGGATTGACGACTCCAGGTCATCTGACCGATACCACTGAATCTATACCACCTGCCCGCCGCAGCTCGAACCGGCCCCGGCGGTGCAGCCAAAGCAGTGCTGGTTTAATACAATATCGCGGTTTTCCAGCACGTGCAGGTCGAAATCTGCCAGATGCGTACCGGCGCCCGTTACTTTCAGATTGAGCATTTGGTTGAAATCACAATCGTACAGGTAGCCGTCCCAACTCACAGAAATGGTATTGCGGCACATGACGCCAGCCACCGCCCCGGGATTGAATGCATCGAGCAGGCTTTGCATATAGTTTTCGTACTGGCCGTGTTGGAGCAGGTAGTCCAGAAACCGGCTGATCGGCATATTTGTAAGCGCATACAACTGGTTGAACTCGATCGCATGCTGGCGCTTCAGCTGGCGCTTGAACTCGTTTTCCAGGGAAGCCTGGTTGCCGGGCAAAAACGTGCCGGTGGGGTTATAAACCAAATTGATTATCAACCCGGTGTCCACTTTGCCATAGCCGGCGGCGTTGAGCAGGTGCAGCGCCTCGATGCTGTCGTCAAAAACACCGTCGCCGCGCTGGCTGTCGGTGCGGCGGGCGTTGTAATGCGGCAGCGAAGAGACGACTTCCACCCGGTGTTCGGCAAAAAACTGCGGCAGGTCGCGGTATTTATGGTTGGAGACGATAATTGTCAGGTTGCAGCGAACCAGCACGTGTTTGCCGATTTTGCGGCATTCTTCCACAAACCAGCGGAAATGCGGGTTCATCTCCGGCGCACCGCCGGTGATATCGACGGTGGGGATATCATAGCGGCGGAGAATGTCGAGGCAACGTTCAAAATTTTCGCGGCTCATATTTTCCGCTTTGCGGTCGGGGCCGGCATCCACGTGGCAATGGGCGCAGGTCTGGTTGCAAAGTTTGCCAACATTTACCTGAAAAATTTGGATGCGCGTAGGTTTCAAGCGCCCGTCCGGAAAGCCCGCCTGCCGGATCGCATCCGAAAACGCCGGAAAGCGGACGTCGCTGAGGGCTTTGCCGTTCAGCACCTCCAGTTGAAAAAAAGTATTGGACAAGGCGCTGTGCCGGGCAGCCAGCGACTTTGTTCGTTGGTGAATACTCATGCGACAAGCAATTTGAAACGAAAGCGACGCCGCTGCGGCGTCTACATCGCCAAGTCTTCGGCGTGGTTCATCATTTGTGTGGAAAATACGAGGCTGGAACCGGCGCGAATGGCGGCAGCCACGTGCACCGCTTCCATCATTTGCTCCTCATCGGCGCCTTTTTCGAGGCAACCCGAGGTGTAGGCATCGATACAATACGGGCATTGTACCGTATGGGCCACCGCCAGGGCGATCAGGGCTTTTTCGCGTTCGGTCAGGGCGCCTTCTTTAAAAACCTCTGCATACCAGCTGAAAAATTTATCGGCCATGGGTTTTTGCCAAGCGCTGATGTTGCCAAATTTTTTCAGGTCTTCGGGATCGAAGTAGTGTTTCTTTGACATGAAATGCTGTTTTAAACCTACCAGAGGGCTTTACGTACATGCGCATAATCCAGTATTCTGGTCGCCCCGTTTCGAGTGGCAAAAATAGAAGCTAAACCCGATTTTGGCGCATTTGTTTGGGCGGCGGGTAAACACTTGTCGGTTGGCGGACAAGATACACGCTATTACCCCCGCATCCTGGGTTACAACTGTTTGACTGGAATGGCAGCGTTCAAACAAGCGGACTAGTCTGTGGCCGTCTGCAGAAAATCGATGAGCTGGTTCACAAGGTTATCCACCACTGTTTCCGGCTGCGCTGCTTTGCCCGATGCCTTGAAAGTTGCGCGTTCTTTACTCTGGTCGCTTCTATAAAAATAAGCGGTGACGTGAATATTCTTGCCGTCTTCTTCATATTCGCCGTTCAGGAAATAGTGCAGGCCGGGGGCATCATTTACCGGCCAGAAAGCGAATCGGAGGGTCGGGCCATACAGCGCTTTCTCCAGTTCGCCGTTTATGGCGCTGGTGAATTTCAGCGGGTCCGTGCGTTTTTTATTGGAAAAAGACGACCGGATAATGATCTTTTTAGTCGACGGCAGTACCAGTTGGGCTGTATCGCTCATAATTCCGATTGGAAAATCTTCCATACCGATCAATTTGGGCTCCTGTTCTTTATTGAGTTCCCTGGCCAGTTTGGGTACGTCTTCGCGCACTTCCTGAAACAATTCTCCCACACTGACATAGCGGTCGCTGTTGCCGGCGGCAACCATAGGAATATTGCGCAACAAACTATAGGTGAGCAAGCCATGCCCGAAGCGGGGGTCCTCATAGCTGAATTTGTCGGCCGCGCTGCCCGCCAACACAAAAAATCCGGAGCGGTCATACATGCGCTCCAAAGCCCGGCGCTGGTCGACGCTCAGGCTTGCGCCTTTCGAGCCCGGTTCGAACGTCTTCACCCACTGGCCGGAATGGCAGGCGTCGAGGATGAGGATGCGTTTGCGCGCGCTCACCTGGCGAATCCAGGCTTGCAGGGAGTCCTGTGCAATCGCCCTGTCGCGGTTTTGAGCATCGTCGAACAGGAAACTATTGTTTTCGGCAGTCAGATAGTAGAACTGACCGTCTTCGCTGTTAGCCGGCCAGGTGGCGCCGTGGCCGGAGAGAAAAACCAGCAGGACATCCTTGGGTTCGGCCTTGGCCGCAAATTCCTGAAGGGCAGCCCGGATCGCCTTTCGATCCGGACGGACGCCTCCAGGGGCGGTATTCAGGAGTTTTATTTCCATTCGGGCGCCAAACAGGCCGGAACCGGCCAGCTCCAGCGCTTCCTTGAAGGCGGCAGCATCCTGGTCGGGGAAACGCAGATCGAGCTCGGCGCCAGTATAATCCGAGGTGCCGACCACGAGGGCATACAGGGTGTTTATGATTTTCTGGTCTTTCAGCGCGTTTAAGCCGGCTATGCGCTGCGGTTTTGACGGATCGCCCTTTTCTTTTGCCCCGCCGGGAATATATTCCAACAGACAGGGCGGACTCTGCAGCAAGTTTTCAGCATTGGAAAAAACCAGCGACAGGTGATTGGCGGAATCGGGGTAAAAATATTTGGCATACGGGCTCAGGTCGATTTCGAAGGATTCCAGGCGCTGCGCGTTGGCGTCAGCAATGACTTCCACACGGCCGTCCAGCAGTACAAGGGCTTCCCCGATGCCGCCGTTGCGTTTTTCCAACCGCACCCGGATTTTATCGCCCGTGAGGGTGGCTTCCAATACGCCCGGATAAAGAGCCAGTTCTTTGGCCCCCAGGTCCTCTACAGCGCGGATGTTGCCATCAGAAAGCCCCATCAAGCGGGATAAAAGACCGGGCTCGTAATAGCGCTTTTTCATCTGATCCAGTTCAACGATCTCAAGTCCTTGCACGTAATACAGCTGGCTCATGGCGCGGGGGGAGCCATCGAAAAGGCCGGAAGGTGTCGTAACGACCCAATCGCTGGAGTCGATGGAGATCAATGTGGCGATTTCAGCGCCCGTTTTGCGGTCCCATATCTTTACGGTACCGTCTTTGCTCCCGGTCAGGACGGTTTTTCCACTGTCGGCCGGTGAAAAGGCTACGGCGCGAATTTCATCGGTATGTTTAAACGTGTGCAGCAAGCCCTCCGTTTTATGGTCCCACAATCTGGCAATACCGGCGCCGCTGCCGGTCAGGATGAACCGCCCGCCTTCGGGGTCGTCCGGGCCTGCCGGCGAAAACGCCACCGCATGCACCTTATCGCCATACGGGGCCTGGATGGTCACAATCGGCGTGCCGGACAATTCCCAGAGTTTGCAGCCACCATTATAACTGCCCGTTAATACCGATTCCCCATTTGGCGAGACAGCCATGGCCAACACCGGGGAAGACGCCAGAATCGTGTGGAGCACCGCCCCGCTTTTTGTATCAAACACCCTGACGGCGCCGTCGTCGCTTCCGGTCAGAACGAGTTTTTTCCCGCCGGCAGTGGAAAACGCCACTGAGCGGACGGCGTCGGAATGTTGGCCGAACGTTTGGGCGCGCTGCCCCGTGGAATCCCAAAGTATGGCGCTCTGGTCATAACTTCCGGTCAAAACCGATTTTCCGTCCGGAGAAAATGCCACGGCAGTAACTTCGTTGCGGTGCCCGGTAAAGGTGCGAATGGCCTGGCCCGACGCGCTATCCGGCGCCCACTGCTTGGCGCTCATGTCGGCGCTACCCGTCAGGATAGAAAACCCGGCGCCGGCAGGGGAAAACGCTACGGCATTGACCCCGGCCAGATGCCAGAACGTACGGACCTGATCACTGCGCATATCCCACAGCGCCGCTTTGGTATCTTCACTGCCGGTTAAAAGGTACCGCCCGTCGGGCGAACAAGCCAAGGCGTTTACTGGGCTGGAGTGTGCGTGTAAGGTGTTTACGATTTTACCCGACATGTCCCAGACGTTGGCGATCCGGTCCTCGCTACAAGATAAAAGCAAGGGTTCGCCGTTAGCAACCGGCAAAAAAACAACAGCATTGACGGCCCAGTCGCCATGCCTTGCATCAAATACAAGCTCCGTTTCCCCCGACAGGTTCCAGAGCCTGACCGTTCCGTCTGAACTGCCGGTCGCCACACTTTTCCCGCAGCCGGCAACAGAAAAAGCGAGGGAATAGATTTCGCCGGAATGCAGCAACGATTTGATCACTTTACCCGCCGCGTGGTCCCAGAGCCGGGCCGTACCGTCATCACAACCGGTGAGGATTTGAGCGCTGCCGGCAGGGGCTGCGCTGCAGCCGGGCGAAAACGCGACGGCATTGACGGCGGCAGGATGGTTCAGCGTCCGCAGAAGTTTGCCGGAAGCCGGGTCCCAGAGCCGGACCGTTTGGTCCTTACTACCTGTTACTATATACTTTCCATCCGGCGAATAGGCCACAGCGGTCACTTCGCCGGCATGTTGAAACATGCCCAGGGGCTTGCCGGTCGACCGTTCCCAAAGCCTGGCGGTATTGTCCCGGCTACCAGTTACGATCTTTTTGCCATCGGGTGAAAACGCCACGGCGGTCACCCGGTTGGTATGCCCGCCAAATGTTCGGAGGAGTACCTGATGGAGGTTCCAGAGTTTGGCGGTACCATCATTACTGCCGGTAAGGACATACAGGGAATCGCCGGGGAGCGCTGGGGAAAACGCTACCGCGCGCACGCTTTCTTTATGCCCGGTGAAGGCGCCGATTTCACGGCCCGACCTGTTCCAGAGCTTGGCGATATTGTCTTTGCTTCCGGTGAGGATGTACTTCCCATCGGGCGAACAGGCAACGGAGGTGACCGCATCGGTGTGACCGGTAGGAATGATCAAACGAGGGGACTGGGCGGGCGCATACCATACGCTTCCTGCCAGGAGCAGCGAAAAAACCGTTTTCATGGTTACCAATTTTTAGAACGGCACCACCCTGAATTCTGTGCGGCGGTTTTGCGCGTGTTGTTCTTCCGTACACTCCACGCCGTCATAGCAATTGTTTTTGAGCAGGCTTTCGCCATAGCCGCGGGCAATAAGGCGCGCGGGGCTGATGCCTCTGGACACCAGATAGTCTACCACCGATTGTGCCCGGCGTTGCGAAAGGTCCATATTGTATTCATTCGACCCGCGGGCATCGGTATGCGCGTTGATTTCGATCCGGATCAAGGGTTTTTCCGTCATCAGGGCGAGGAGTTTTTCATCGATGATGCTTCTCGAACCGGGCGTCAGGCGCGCGCTTCCCAGCTCGTAAAAGATCGGCAAAACGTTCGGATCGGTCAGTTTGCAGTCGATTTCCACCCAAACGGGGTCCATGCCGCCTTTATCTTCCAATACGCGGGTTTTTTCTATGCGGTACAGGGCCTCGACGGTCGTTTCCCGGACGGTTTCGTCTTTTACCAGCACCCGCCTGGTGACGGCGCGGTATTCTGCAGGGATCTCGATTTCTTTGACCTGTGGCGGTGCGACCAATTCCTCTTTGGTGATGGTAATGGTCCTGCCACCCTTGGGTTCTGTGGTCACCGTGGCATCCGTTTCCAGCCGTTGTATCGGTATACGGCTTATTTGCTCCGGATATTCCACATAACAGAGCACCATACAATCCCGCGGGTCCTTTGATTTACAATTTTCAACGGAAGATTTTTGTTCGAAGCGGCCGAAGGCCGGTTGCTTGACCACTTCCTCCATAGCGGGCGCGAATCGGGCAGGTACAAGGGTGATTTGGTGGTAGGGTTCCTCGGTCTGAATAGTTTCGGTCACCTTTTTGTACACAGCCGGTACAAACTCATACCGTTTCGAAGCCGGCTTGATCAACACTTGCACCACGGTATCTTTGTACACCGCAGGCACCACTTCCTGCTGTTTGTATGCCGGTCGGGTAACCACCCTTTTTTCTTCATCGCGCCACTTATCCTCTTTGATGCAACGGATATAACATTTTCCGGGCACCGGATTGGGCGGCAGCCCGTCTTGTGCAAACACAACAAGCCCGGAGCACAGGTATAAAAAAAGTAAAAGAATCCTGGTTCGCATAGTTATTCCAATTTGGTTAAACTTGTCTACTTTTCGAGCGTGTCGGGGATTTTCCCGGGTAATCGGGACAAGTACTGCCGGATCTAAAAAGGAGGGCTTTTTTCGTCCGTTTTTACATTTTTGAAGGAGCAGAGCGGGCACTCCAAATATTTTGAGTCAAACCAAGCGTGTGGTACGGATTACGGGCGGGCAAATCTAAATTAAACTTTAAGAACCGGCAAATTATGTTAAGAAAATCAATATACTATAGTTTGGCACTCGCCGCATGCCTGACTTTCTCCTGCCGCACGAGCCGCTCCGGCGCCCGCCCTCACCAGGCGGCCCCACTGAGCGCACGCCTGGCCAAGATCAAAATGACCGACCTGAACGGGCGCCCGTTCAGCTTGCAGCAGCTGGCCGGCAAACCGGTATTTCTGAACTTCTGGGCCACCTGGTGCCGGCCGTGTTTGAGTGAAATGGCGTCGATCGAAACCGTATATCAGCAGTTTAAAAAGGATATCGTGTTTTTGGCGGTCAGCGATGAAGATCCCGGTAAAATCCGTTCCTTCGCTGCCAAGCAAAATTTCAGTTTTGAATTTGCCCGGCTCGATGCCGCGTTTATTGACGTGTACGTCGTCACGTTGCCCACAACCTTGCTCATCGGAAGCGACGGGCAGTTGATCGCCGAGGAAGAAGGCCTGCGCATCTGGACCCAATTCAACAACCTGGAAAAGCTAAAAGCGCTGGCGAAAAAATAGACCTGCCCCGGCGCTATCCTTTCCCGCCCCGCCGCACGGCATTTTTCCCAAACCGGTTGCGGATGCGGTCCATCGCGGCCAGCAGGCGCGATTCTTTTTCGGTATCGTCAAACAGGCTGATCTGGCTGGAGCCGGGCACCAGCTCGCTGAAGCGCACGCCAAGCAGGCGCACGGCCTGCCTGCGTTCATACAGGCGCTCGAAAAGCGACAGGGCGTGCCCGGTAAGCGGGCCATCCTGCGCGGTGAACGGTATTTTGGCCTGTTTGGTAAAGGTATTAAAATCGGCATAGCGGAGTTTGATGGTCACGCATGCCGAAAGCTTGCTGAGTGCGCGCAGCTCGTAGGCGAGTTGGGCGGTTTGGCGGCGGATTTCATCCTGCAAAAACCGCAGGTCGATGGTGTCGGCGTGAAAGGTGCGCTCGGAAGAAATGGAATCCTGCTCGCGGTAAGGCACCACGGGGCTATCGTCTTCGCCGTTGGCTTTTTTCCACATGAGCAGGCCGTGTTTGCCGAATTCGCGCTCCAGCAGGCGCGGCGGCATGGCGCTGAGGGTCTGGCAGGTGCGCACGCCCAGCAGGGCCAGGCGGCGTTCGGTTTCGCGGCCGATGGACGGGATTTTACCCACCGGCAGGGGCGCCAGGAAGGTTTTTTCCATACCGGCGGGTACGAGCTTGGCGCCGTTGGGCTTCACCTCGCCGGCACCGATTTTCGACACGGTTTTATTTACCGACAGGCCGAACGACAACGGCAGGCCGGTTTCGCGGATGACGCGTTCGCGCAGTTCGGCGCTCCATTTCCAGCAGCCGATATGGCGGTCCATACCCGTCAGATCGAGGTAAAATTCGTCGATGGAGGCCTGCTCGAACAGCGGCGCCTCGGCTTCGATCACGTCGCGCACCAGGGCCGAGTGTTTGGAATAGGCCTCCATATCGCCCTTCAACACCGTGGCATCGGGGCAGAGCTGCAGAGCCTGGCGCATAGGCATGGCTGAGCGCACGCCGAACGCGCGCGCCTCGTAGCTGCAGGAAGCCACCACCCCACGATTGCTGCTGCCGCCGATGATCAGCGGTTTGCCGCGCAGGCTGTCGTTGCGCAGGCATTCGACGGCGACGTAGAAGGCATCGAGGTCGAGGTGGAGAACGGCGCGGTCAAAGGTTGTCATAGCCGCATTGAACAGGTAAAAAGCGATCCAAAGATACGATGACAACAGCGCTTTCGAAAAGGGGTTTGTCCCGCCGCATATTTCGCAGCATAAAACATCGCAGGCAGAAGCCCGTCATTCCCACCGCGCCACAAACCGCGCCCGGTACAGCCGGCGCCCAGGCTGGGTATGCCGAGGCAGGTATTGATGTTTTCAGGGAAAATTCAATACGACACATCCGATGATTGAAATCAACAACTTCCCTGATTGTAATTCCTTGTTTATCAGCGGTAAAAAAGCCTACTTTAAGGCGTATTTACAGACCCCGTATCCGTTGTTTTTTTTCACCATTCCAGCCTTATGCGTACCTATATTTCGCTGCGTTTGTTTTGCCTTTTTTTTCCGGTCCTGGTGCTGGCCCAATCGCCTGCGCAGGTGGAGGTTGGCTACCGCAAACTTTCGTTTCTTCCGGTTCAAACCTATGAATGGGGGGGATTTCACCTCCGCCCGCCCTCACACTTCCGCGCCGGCGCCGGCCAATCCTGGCAACGTCTCGGCTTTACGGGCAACCGACTGGAAAAACAAGTGGCGGCCAACCCCCTCGCTGCGGCGCACATGCAGCGCTACCGGTCCGCCGCATGGGCGGTACTGGGCTGCAGCATTGGCGGGTCGGGCGCCGGTGTGCTGGCGGTTTTCCATACCATCCCCTATCTCGGCGGCGTTTTCGGGGTATATACCGAACCTAGTTCCACCATCACCCGGCAAGCGGCGTTCTGGTGGGCAGCCGCGGGCGTATTTACCGCCGGCGGCATTGTTGCGCGCAGACAGGCCACCAAACACCTCCGGCGCGCCGTGTCCGCCTACAACGAGGGCCTGACGGCAGCCCCCTCCAGGCCGTCACAACCACCCGTTACCCTGACGCTCCGCCCCGTAGCCGGCGAAACCGGCAGTATCGGCCTGGGGCTGCAGATACGGTTTTAGAATAGGCCGGGGCGTTTGATTTCCAACCGTATTTATGCAGGGAAAATGGGAAAAACGGTGCCGGAAACCCGGAATGCGACCTTATCCGGGTGCCCGGCGAAGCAGGTTTTTGTTAATAATATTGAAAATCAATTTTTTACAAATTAAACGCATACCTTTGTGCCGGCGCATTGCCATATCACCATTTTCAATTTTTACCAATGTATAGTGGAACAGTAAAGTTTTTCAATGAGTCCAAAGGATTTGGCTTCATTGTAGACAACTCCTCCCAGGAGGAAATTTTCGTACACGTCAGCGGGTTGATCGACAACATCCGCGAAGGCGACCAGGTCACGTTCAACACCGAACGCGGCAAAAAAGGAATGAATGCAGTAGATGTCAAGATCGCCTAAGCGACCGGGCGTTTAATTGATAAAGTCCTACGCCCCCGGTGGTTCGCCGCCGGGGGTTTTTTATTTTTCATACCGCGCATCCGCCCGGTAGATCAGCCGCTCCATCGCCGATACTTCCAGGCTCACAAACCCGAAATCCAACACCAGCCGCCCGCGCATGCGGTAAACACCCCGCCCCCGGAACGGCGCCTGCCGGAGCTGCGCGGGGAAATGCACCGTATCGAAAAACCTCCCCTCTGCGTCGAGCCAGGCGCCGAAGTGCATCAGATCGCCCTTAACCGTGCGGGTGTCTTTGCGGCAGACGTAGTAGCCGGTCATGGTAGCCAGCTCGTGTACGTGATCGGCCATTTCGCGGGCCAGAAGGCCCGGCGGAGCCTGTTTGGCCGCATCGTCGAGCAGGTCAAACGGTGTACACAGCGGAAAACCCAGCAGCTCCATCTCGTCGAAAGCCTGGTCGTACGGCCCTTCCGTCAGCTCGGGCAGGCGGTACGTATCCGCCTCGTCTTCAAACAGCGGTTGTGCGCCTTGCCCGCTGCCGCTGTGCAATACGCGGTTTTTTTCCCACAGCAGCTCGCTCTTTTTCATACCGGTAAACCGGAAGGCCCCGATGCGGATCAGGATATCGAGCTGCGCCGTCGAAATACGCACCCGCCGTACAAAGTCTTCCAGGGTCTTGAACGGACCGAACGCCGCGCGCTGCTGCACGATATCGGATACGACCTGCCGCTCCAGTCCCTGCAGGTGGATGAGGCCGAGGTAAATGTCCCGGCCCTCAATATGCGTCAGGTGGCGGCTTTGGTTCACGCAGGGAGCGTGGACGCCGGCGCCGGCCATGCGCGCCTCGTGTACGTAAAATTCCGTGTTGTAAAAACCGCCGAAGTTGTTGATTACCGCCACCATAAACTCCAGCGGGAAATAAGTTTTTAAGAATAAACTTTGAAACGACTCCACGGCGAAACTCGCCGAATGCGCCTTGCAGAACGAGTAGCCGGCAAAACTTTCGATCTGGCGCCACACCTCGCCAGTCAGCTCGCCGGAGTAGCCGCGCGCCTGGCAGTTGTCGAAATAGCGCTGCCGCAGCCGGGCGAAGTCCTCTGAAGATCGTTTTTTGCCGGTCATCATGCGGCGCATCACGTCGGCCTCGTCGAGACCCAACCCGGCAAAGTGGTGCAGGATTTTCATCACGTCTTCCTGGTACACCATCACGCCGAAGGTTTCGCCCAGGTGCTCTTTGAACACGGGGTGCAGGTACTCGAAGGCATTCGGCTGGTGAAAACGCTGGATGTAGGCGCGCATCATGCCCGACTGCGCCACACCGGGCCGGATGATGCTGCTGGCCGCCACGAGATGCACGTAGGTGTCGCAGCGGAGTTTGCTCAGCAGGCCGCGCATGGCGGGGCTTTCGATGTAAAAACACCCGATACAACGCCCGCTGCGCAGCTGCGCGCGCACGTTTTCGTCGGCCTTCAGGCGCTCTACGTCGTGCACGTTGACGGCCTTGCCCTGGTTTGCGCGCACGAGGTCGACGCAGTCCTTGATATGCCCCAGGCCGCGCTGGCTCAACACATCAAACTTGTGGTAGCCCCATGCTTCGGCGGCGTACATGTCGAAATGCGCAACCGGAAAGCCCTTGGGCATCATCTGCAGGGCCGTAGCCTCGTTCAGCGGCGCCTCGGAGATGATGACGCCGCCAGCGTGAATGGACAGGTAGTTGGGGAAGTCCACCAACTGCCCGCCATAGCGCAGAATATGCGGGGCCCAGGGGTGCAATTGGACGGTAGACGGTGGACGGTGGGCAGCCTGCACCGGGACCTCGGGGGTGGGCGGCTCAACAGTCTGCTCACCCTTGCGTCCGGTCCACTGCCAGCTACCGGAAGCGGTTTGGGACCAGTATTCCACGATGGCGTCAATATCCGCCTTGGGCAGGCCGAATACCTTGCCGAGTTCGCGGATCACGGCGGCGTGCTGGAAGGTGCTGTAAGTGGCCAGCAGGGCCGTGTGTTCGCGGCCGTAGCGTTTGAAGATATAGTCGGTCACGTCGTCGCGCTCGTCCCAGGAGAAGTCGATGTCGAAATCGGGCGGCGACGTGCGCCGGGGGTTGATGAAGCGCTCGAAGTAGAGGTCGAGTTCGAGCGGTTCCACATCGGTGATGCCGAGGCAGTAGGCCACGATGGAGTTGGCGCCGCTGCCGCGGCCCACGTGGTGGTATCCGGCCGATTCGGCGTAGCGCACGATATCCCAGGTGATCAGGAAATAGGCGGCGAAATCGAGCTCGGCGATGACGGCCAATTCTTTGCGCACGCGCTCCTGCGCGCGACGGTGATTCGATCCGTAGCGGCGCTGGCAACCGCTTTCGGCCAGTTTGGTCAGCAGGTTGAGGTCGCCGGCCTTGGAGCCCATGAACGTGCGGCGGTTGCGCTGCAGGCCCGTGTCGAAGCGAATGGAGCAGGACTCGAGCAGGCGGCGGGTATTTTGCACGACCTGAGGATGGGCGTCGAACGGCGCCAGCACTTCGGCTTCGGCCGTGAAATACTCGTCGGGCTGCGCCACGGCCACGCCGTCGAGCTTCGTCACCAGCGTATTGGCGTCGATGGCGCGCAGGAGCTTGTGCAGGCGGTAGCCCTCGCGATCGGGAAAGGTGACGGGCTGCCACACCACAAGCCGGTCCGGGCGCCGCCGCCAGGGCGAGCTGAACAGCGCCCCCGCCTGTGCGGGCCGGATGCCGATGAACTCGTTGGAGCGGAACATCTCCAGCGGCTTCACCGTGCGGTCGTACACGACAAACACGTCGTCCATCGGCGGCGGCGCTTCGGGCAGGGGCTTACCGGCCAGCGAATGCTCCGTGAGCAGGCCGCAAAGGGCCGCCCAGCCGGCGTTGTTGCGGGCGATGCCGGTGAACAGGTACCGGTGCTCTGCGTCGCGGAATTCGATGCCGAGCACGGCCCTGATCCGGTGCTTTTCACAGGCGCGCACGAAGTCGAGCGCAGCCGAGGTGTTGTTGATGTCGGTCAGCGCCAGTGTTTTCACGCCGCGCGCGGCGGCGGCCTCCACGAGCCGCGCCGGGGAAAAGACGCCGTAGCGGAGGGAGAAAAAGGTGTGGGCGTTGAGGAACACGGCCGGAATGGGTTAATGGATGATTGTTGATTGTTGATGTGTCCGTGGCGTGCCATCATCAAGCATCAGCCAAAATCAAAAACCATCCTAAAATGAGTCCTTCACACATCGAAGGAACCGTTGTGCAATCAGGCCGGAGGCGAGTTATTTTAAAATTATTTGTGGCAAAAATAAGCGCGGTCTGTTTTAAACAAACGTCTTTGGTCAAATATTTTGTTTTAAAATATATACCCAACGGAAAGTGTTTTGCGAAAAAGTGGAAGCAATTGGTCTTTTCGCAAAGCACTTTCCGCCGGGTATAAAACCATCGGCTATGGAAGAACCCAAAAAGATGTCAATCGCCATTTGCATCAGCAATCGCGCTCACAGCGCACGTTTTGATTGACGATTGACGGCGGACGGTTGGTTTTACGAGCATGTTGGGGAAGTTCGTAAAAAGGCCGTGACAAATATAGTTTGATTGCCCCGGGGAGATGGTGGCGTTAGCAAGGACCGGCGGCTCCTTTCTTCCCGGGGAGCACCATATCCCCCACCCGCACAATTTGCCCCACATCTTGTCCCAACCAAACTACATTTTGCCCAAACAACACCTTTTGCCCGGCACGCCGGTAGGTTGTCAGCGTTTTCAGCGGTTCGGCGGTGCGCACTGCCGTATCCTGATCGATCGTGGGGATGATGCAGCGGGCACAGGGCTTGACGCCGCGAAACAGCACGTTGCCAATTTTAAAATCCCGCCAGCCGTCTTCTTCGTACGGAGCGCCTCCGGTGAACACAAAGTTGGGCCGGAACCGGTTCATGGGCAACGGTTGCGACAGCCGGCTGTTGAGGTCGTCGAGCGACGCCTGGCCGATGAGCAAGTACGGAAAACCATCGGCAAAACTGACCGGCGTGCGCCCGGGTGCGTAGCGTTCGTCGGCCAGGCGTCGCGTATCATCTGGCATAAACACCAGCCGGAGCGAAACGCCCAGCACATTGGAAAACCACTCGTTCACAGCCGGGTGGTGCAAGCGGGCAAGACAGTGATCGCCCCATACCTGCACCGCCGTTTCCCGCATTTCTTCAAGCTGGGGCTCCAGTGGAATCTTCAGCCGCCCGGCCGGATTTTTTTTCAAAAAAACGCTTAAAAACGGCGGCTCCAGGGCTGTGCCCAGTAAAGCCAGCCCTGGCTGCTCGCGCTGACTGAGGAACTTGCCCGCATCGTCCACCAGCATCCAGCGGCGGTCGTATTGCAAGCCGCGGGCCTCCAGCTGCGCTTCGGCCAAAGCAATGCCGCCAAGCGATTTTATCGGATAGACATACAGACCGGTAAGCGTGCCCATTAGACGAATTTTGGGCCAAGATTTGAAAAAAATGCCGGCAATTGTGTAGCCTTGCCCTATAAAACTCTTGTTTCTATGCCTAAAACAGCGCTGCTGTTCGGCGCCACCGGCCTGGTCGGCAGCCACTTGCCCGATCAATTGCCCGGCGATACCCGGTACGCCATTGTTGTTGCCTTTTCCCGGCGGCCGCTGGAACGCCGCCGCCCCAAACTCCGGCAGGAAATCATCGGCTTCTACCACCCCGACCCCGGCAAAATCCGGGGCGATGACCTGTTTTGAAAACACTGAAGCGCCATTTTTCCGGTACACTTCGCCTGACTTTATCTTCTTCACTTTCTAAAAAACTGCTTATGAAAACGGTACTGTTTTTTGCATTTTTAACCGCTTTTACCTGCTGCACCCCGCCCGCCTCCAAAGCGCCGGTCAGCCTGGATGGCCGCACGTTTAAAATCGAAAGTTTCACCGGGGGAAAATCGGAAGGCACGGAGCGGATGATTTTCAAGGACGGCAAGGTGGAAAACGACGTTTGCACGCAATGGGGTTTCGGGAACGCGCCCTACACCTGCGATGCGGACGGCAATTTCAACTACACCCTCAGCAGCGCGGCCGAGGGCCGGATGGACTGGGAAGGCCGGGTGAGCGGCAAAAGTGTAGAGGGGAAAATGGTGTGGGTGAAGGCCGGGCAGGCCGATATTCATTACGCGTTTAAGGGGGCGGAGGAGTAGGTTGGGTTTAATTGTACAAATACATACTCCGGTTCCGGTCCAACTCGCGGAAATACGGATCTTTCAAATCTTTAATGAAATAAATCGCCTCGCCGGTGGATTTCATTTCCGGGCCCAGGCGCTTGTCCACATTCGGGAATTTATCAAAAGAAAACACTGGAATTTTGATGGCGTAGCCCTCCAGTTTTTTCTCGATGTTGAAATCCCGGAGTTTGTGGGTACCGAGCATCACTTTGGTGGCAATGTTCAGGTAAGGCACGCCGTAGGCTTTGGCGATAAACGGCGTGGTGCGCGAGGCGCGCGGGTTGGCCTCGATGACGTACACGTGGTCGTCCTTGATCGCAAACTGGATATTAATGAGTCCCCGGATATTCAGGGCCCGTGCAATGCGTTCGGCATACTCGCACATGGTTTGCACGACCTTTTCGGGCAGCGAATACGCCGGCAACACGGCCGAGGAATCGCCCGAGTGAATACCTGCCGGTTCAATATGTTCCATGATACCCATGATGTGGATGTCGTCGCCGTCGAAAATAGCGTCGATCTCGGCTTCCTGCGCGCGTTCGAGAAACTGGTCGATGAGCACGCGGTTGTCGGGCATATGTTTGAAAATAGTGAGCACTTGGCGCTCCAGTTCGTTGTCGTTGATCACAATTTTCATGCGTTGCCCGCCCAATACATACGAAGGCCGCACCAACAGCGGGTATGGAATCATGCTGGCCACATTCATGGCTTCGTCCACGTCGCGGGCCACCCCGTAATGCGGATATGGGATGCCGAGGTCGCGGAGCATATCGGAGAACCGGCCGCGGTCTTCGGCGATATCCATGTCATTGTAGGATGTACCGATGATGTTCCAGCCGTTCCGGTGGAGGTCTTCGGCCAGTTTCAGCGCCGTTTGCCCGCCGAGTTGCACGATGATGCCGTCGGGTTTTTCGTGCTCCAGGATTTCTTCCAGGTGTTCCCAATATACCGGCTCGAAGTAGAGTTTGTCGGCCAGGTCATAGTCCGTCGAAACGGTTTCCGGGTTGCAATTGACCATAATAGCCTCGAAGCCCATTTCTTTTATGGCCAATATGCCGTGTACGCAGCAGTAATCGAACTCAATGCCTTGCCCGATCCGGTTGGGGCCGGACCCGAGCACTACGATTTTCTTTTTATCCGTCCGCACGCTATCGTTTTTTTCATCGAAAGTAGAGTAGAAATAATTTGTTTTCGACTCGAATTCGGCCGCGCAGGTATCCACCATTTTATATACCCGCCGGATGCCCAGTTTTTTTCGTTGTGTAGTCACTTCTTTCTCCGTAATGCGGAGCAGCCAGGCGATTTGTGCGTCGGAGTAGCCGTTTTTCTTGAGCTCGATAAAGAATTCATACGGAATATCCTCGGCTACATTGAAGCGCAGGAGGCGGTCCTCCATTTTGACCAGGTCTTTGATCTGTTGGATAAACCATTTATCGATGCCGGTCATTTTTTGAACGGTTTTGGAAGGAATACCCAGGCGCAGGGCGTCTTTGACGCGGTAAATCCGGTCGTCGTACACTTTTTCCAGGCGTTCGAGAATATCCTCCGTACGCATCCATTCTTTTTTGTCAGCGCCCAGGCCGTAGCGGCTGTTTTCCTGGCTCTGACAGGCCTTTTGCAGGGCTTCATTGAAGGTGCGGCCAATAGCCATGACCTCGCCGACGGATTTCATTTGCAGGCCCAGGCGGTGGTCGGCGCCATGGAATTTTTCAAAATTCCAGCGCGGCATTTTTACGATGACATAATCGAGCGTCGGCTCGAAAAATGCGCTGGTTGTTTTGGTAATTTGGTTTTTCAGCTCATCCAGCCTGAAGCCAATGGCCAGTTTGGCGGCAATCTTGGCAATGGGGTAACCGGTGGCCTTGGATGCCAGTGCCGAAGAGCGCGATACCCGCGGGTTGACCTCCACGGCAATCAGCTCCTCCGTCTCGGGGTTTTGGGCAAACTGTACGTTGCACCCTCCTGCAAAATTGCCCAGCGCGCGCATGATCCGGATCGCCAGGTCGCGCATCCGCTGGTAGGCGGTATCCGAAAGCGTCATGGCCGGGGCAATGGTGATGCTGTCGCCGGTGTGGATGCCCATTGGGTCGAGGTTTTCCACGGTACAAATGATCACGACGTTGTCGTTCGCGTCGCGCAAGAGTTCCAGTTCGAATTCTTTCCAGCCCAATACAGCCTTTTCGACCAGGACCTCGTGGGTGGGCGATGCGTTGAGCCCACGTTTGAGTGCCTCATCAAACGCATCTTCCTGCAGCACAAAACCGCCGCCAGAGCCCCCAAGCGTATACGATGGGCGAATGACCAGCGGGAATCCGATCTTTTGCGCGGCTTCCTTGCCTTCCAGGTACGAGTTGGCAATAATGGAAGGGGCCACGTCGATACCGATAGCAATCATCAGCCGCCGGAATTCCTCCCGGTTTTCTGTGCGCTCGATGGCTGCAGTGTCCACCCCGATCATACGAACGCCGTATTTTTCCCAGATGCCCAGGTTTTCACACTCAATCGCCAGGTTGAGGGCCGTCTGGCCTCCCATGGTGGGAAGCACCGCGTCCAGTTTGGGCAGCTCCAGGTTTTCCTGGTGTTCCTGCAAGATTTTTTCGATGCTCTCCGGTGTCAGGGGCCGCAAATAAATATAATCGGCCGTCACCGGATCGGTCATGATCGTTGCGGGGTTGGAGTTGATCAACGCTACTTTGATACCCTCCTCGCGCAACGAACGGCTGGCTTGCGAGCCGGAATAATCAAATTCACAGGCCTGTCCGATGATAATGGGACCGGAGCCGATGATCAGAATCGATTGTATGGATGTGTCTTTTGGCATACGGTAGACGGTAGACGGTGGACGGTGGACGGTGGATAATCGTGCTGAAACGAATATGGCGCCATAGGCGCTATGTCAAAACCGTCCACCGAAAAAAATGCTGAAGACCAGTTTGGGCACCGGTGTTCAGCATTTCCGAAAAATCGGTATCGGGTTTCTTTTTCATTCTTTTCGGGGTGCAAAGGTAGGATGCTGAAATGGAAATCAACGAACCATTTCAGATAAATTGCGCGGAATCGTGGCGCAACAAATACGGCGAGCCGACAGCCCTAATAGGCTGTTTGTGGCCGAAGTTATAATACCAATACGTGCATTCAGGCATTCCGCTTACCTTTGCTACCTTCATGCGCCATTGCATTGCATATATTCTTCTCTCTATTGCAGGAACACTTCTGTTTCCCAGGCATGAATTATGCATAACGCATCCATTTGGTCACAAACCCCATCCTCCAGAAGAATATAGTCCCTGTGACCTGCACAAAATGTATAAAGGTGGCGATGCTACCTGGCTGCCACCAATGCATTGCGAGCACGCTTCGGCGATAACCAGCGCTTTCCCTTTGCCGCAGCACACGTCTGTACAACCAGATTTTCAGGTTCTCTTCGTGGCCGTAGCAATTTTTCAATTTATTCCATTAATAAAGGGTACTGAAAGCGAAAAAATCGAAAGCCCGGAGGTTCGTTGTAATTCCGGCCCGCCCTTATCTGCAAATTCACTTCGGGGCCCTCCACTTGTTTAATTTCCACTCCCACCGGGGGCAACTCCTTCTTGCTTTATTTGAAGTAATAGGGTAATGAATTGCCATTTATCCCGCTCCCATCCCATTTTTTTCTAAAACCGCTTTTGTGATGCCGGACGCTGACTGACAATCGGGGAGTGTTCACGCAACTGTGTCAACCCCACCCCCGACAATTGGGCCCAATGACGTGTGTCCAGGAAAGTGGTCTTTGTGGAATTAAACAAGCCAATACATGATTAAATTATCTTTCCGAAACCCATATTTAGTGCTGGTGTTTGCCATCGCCGTGGCGGTGCTGGCGGCAGTGCTCATTTCCCGGATGCCGGTGGACATATTGCCCCAGTTCAAAAAATCCGCTATGCAAATCCTGACGCTCTATCCAGGCATGCCCGCCGAGGTAGTGGAAAAGGACATCACCAGCCGCATGGAGCGCTGGACAGGGCAATCGCCCGGCATCGAAAAGCAGGTGTCAAAAAGCATCATGGGCGTCAGCATTGTCACAAATTTTTATGGAGAGGACATTGACCCCGCCGAAGCAATGGCGAACTCCTCCTCCTACGCCATGAGCGATATGTACTACCAGCCGCCGGGTACCCTCCCGCCTATGATTCAGCCCTTCGATCCCACCGCCACCAAACCGCTCATGTTGCTCACAGCGAGCAGCGACATGAAGAGTGGCAAGGAACTCTACGACGTTGCCTACTACAGCCTGCGGCAAATGCTCTCTGGCGTGAAAGGTATCATCGCCCCGGCTGCTTACGGAGGAACGCTCCGACGTATCTACATCTACGTGGATCCCGCCAAACTGGAGGCGCTCGGCATTTCGCAAACGCAGGTCAACGACGCCATACAACAAAATACGACTATGATTCCCTCCGGCATCGCCCAAATCGGAGGCATCAACTACGGCATTGACGCCAAGGGTATGATTGTACTCGTGGAAGATTTCAATGATATCGTTATCACCTACAAAAACGGCAACCCTATTTATGTCAAAGATGTAGGACGGGCGGCAGATGCCAGCGCCATTCAGACTAACATTGCTCGGGTGGATGGTAGCGAGCAGGTTTATCTGCCCATTTTCAAGCGCCCTGGCGCCAACACCATCGCTGCCGTAAACGCGGTACAGGACGCCCTGCCGAATCTGCGGGAACGCCTGCCGGAGGACGTAAAGCTCGGTGTCATTTTCGACCAGTCCTCCTACGTCCGCAATGCCATCTCCGGCTTGGCGAATGCGGGGCTTGGCGGCTTGGCGCTCGTGGTGCTGGCGCTTCTGCTGTTTTTGGGTAACTTCCGCTCGGCGATCATTGTGTCCATCAGCCTGCCGCTGTCCGTGCTGTTCGCCTTCATCGTATTGTACGCCACCGGACAAACCATCAACAGCATTACCCTCGGCGGGCTGGCGCTGGCGCTGGGCTTGTTGGTGGATAATTCCATCGTGGTGCTGGAAAATATCGACCGTCACCTGCAAATGGACAAGTCCAGGGAAGCAGCAGCAATAGACGCCGCCCTGGAAGTTGCAACACCCGTGCTGGCATCCACGCTGGTCATCATCGCCGTCTTTTTCCCGGTGATGTTCCTGACGGGCATGGCGAAGTTCCTGTTTTCACCGCTTGCCATCACGGTGGGTGGCGCAATGATCGGTTCCTGCATTTTTTCGCTGACGCTCGTGCCGCTGGCTGCCGCCTATTTTTACAATAATGGAAAAAGCACGGACAGTCAATCTACGCCGCCGCAGCTGACTTCTTTCCAAAAAATAATTGAAAACGGACGGCAGCGCTACCAGCGCAGTTTGGAAAAAACGCTGCAACGGCGAAGGCCGGTGCTGCTCGGTACGGCTGCGCTGTTTGCCGGGTCTCTGTTTGTTCTGTTCAACCTCGGCTATGGCTCGTTCCCACGGTCCGACGTGGGGCAGATGGAAATCTCTGTACGCATGGAATCAGGGACGCCACTCGACAAGGCGCAGGAAACTATTGTCGCTATGGAGGAGGTGGTTCGGCAGGAAACGGGCGGCGATTTGGAACAAATCATCTCCAACATCGGTGTGTTCTACGACCTGCCCGCAGCCTACACGCCCAACTCCGGCACACAGGATGCCTTTATCGGTGTGCAGTTGAAAGAGGATCACGCCATAAGCATATTCGACTACGCCAGCCGCCTGCGGCAAAAACTGAACCGTCAGTTCCCCGGTATCGAAATCGCTTTCAACACAGGCGGCATGATAACCGCAGCGCTCAACGAAGGCAAACCTTCGCCCATCGAGGTGCAGGTGAAGGGTAACGACCTGCGGGTGCTGCGCCAAATCGCCGAGCGCATCCGGGACACGATCGCTCTGCTGCCCAACGCCCGGGATGTGCGTATCGTCCAGCGCATTGACCAGCCCTCCAAAAATATTGACATTGACCGCATCAAAGCTGCCGAACTCGGCGTGGAGCCAGCGGATGCCATAAAAAACGTCGTGTCGGCGTTGAACTCATCTGTCACTTTTGACAAGGCCTTCTGGATTGATCAAAAAAACGGAAACCACTACTTCGTCGGCGTCACCTACCCGGAAGCCCGCATTGACGACGAACAAGTGCTGGGCAATGTGACCGTTAGCAGCCGAACGCACGACAAACCAGTGCCGTTCCGCAATTTTTCCAATATCTCGGATGCTGTCAGCCCGGTGGAGCTGAATCACCACAACCTCACCAGGGAATTCAACGTGTACGTGAACGTGGAGGGAGCGGACATCGGCAGCGTTTCCGCACAAATCCGCAGGCGGCTCGACGCCATGGAGTTTCCCAAAGGGTACGAGATAAATTTCCAGGGCGAGATAGCCACGATGACCAGTTCGTTCGGCGATCTGGGGATGGGGCTGGGACTGGCGGTTGTATTGGCTTTCCTCATCATTGTGCCGCTGTTCCGCTCGTTCGTGCAACCGCTGGTTATCATTTTCACTTTTCCACTTGCCATCATCGGCGTGGCGCTGTTCATGTGGCTGACAGGCGCCTACCTGAGCATCCAGTCCATCATGGGCATCATCATGATGGTGGGCATCGCCGTCAGCTACGGCAACATCCTGGTAGACAGGATAAACGTCCTAACCCGCAAAGGCGATGATATTCAGAAAGCGATTATTGCCGGGGCCGGCGACCGCTTCCGTCCCGTACTCATGACTGGGGCGACGACGATTTTCGGACTACTGCCCACGGCGCTTGCAACCAGTCCCGGCTCAGAGCCGAACGTGCCGCTCGCAGTTGCCGTCATCGGTGGTACGTTCATGGCGACAGCGCTGACGCTGTACGTCATCCCCGTGCTGTATTCCTATTTTGTCACCTCTAAAAATGGATAAATAACATGAAAACAAAATATTTTGCCCTTTTTCCGGCAGTCATCTTCCTGTTGACAAGCTGCCGGAACAAACGATCCGAACCACAAAACGCACCGGGAGGTACTGGCACCCCTACCGTCGAAGTGATCAATCCCTCCCGCAACGCCTTCACTGCCGAGGTCGTCATCAGCGGCAAAGCCATGCCCAATCAAGTGGTCACGCTGCACGCTATGGAGAGCGGTTTTGTAACTACCATGCGCAAGAACATCGGCGACGCTGTGCAAAAGGGTGAAACCGTCGCTGTGCTGGAAAACCCCGAAATTGTGCAATTGCTCAAGCGCTCGGAAGCCGACCTGGAACGGGCACGGGCCGTCCTGCTCAAAACCGAAGCCAGCCTGCTGAAAATGCGGGCAATGGAACGGGCAGCAACCGCCGAAGCCGACCGTTTGAACGCTGTATTTGTTAAAACGCCCGGCCTTACCCCGGCAGTAGAAATAGAGCGGGCGCAGGCGGCGGCTGAGGCCGCAAAAGCTAACGTGGACATCGCCCGGGCAGAAATCGAAGCTGCCAAAAAAGAGGTGTCGGCGCAAACTGCAGCCCGGGATGCCGCACAGATCCGCCTGGACCTGCTCACCGTCCGCGCGCCGTTTGCGGGCACCGTCACCCGCCGCTATGTGGACAACGGTGCGGCCATCCGCAGCGGCTTGTCGAACAGTAACCCACAGCCTATTGCCGAAATTCAGCAAACCCATCCTATCCGCCTGACCCTTCCGCTACCGGAATCGGATGCCGCTGCCGTCCAGGTAGGCATGAAAGCGACAATTATCTTCCCTGAACTGCCAGGCAAGGATTTTCATGCGAAAGTCAGCCGCACCGCAGGAGCGATAGATCCTGCCTCCGGTACGATGCAAGTGGAAATTGACCTGCCGAACCCCAGCGGCGCCATTAAGCCCGGTATGTACGCCAAAGTTTCCATGCAAATCGAGAGTAAAAGGGATGTGATTTCGCTGCCCGTCACAACGCAGGGAGTGGACAAAGGCGAGTATTTCCTCTTGTTGGTAAAAGACGGCAAGGTGGAGCGCATTCCGCTGAAAAAAGGGCTGGCGAACAAGGACTTTTTTGAGCTGCTGAATGCCGGTCTGGACGAAACAGCGCAGGTTATCGTGCAGGGCAAAGGCTTGGTGAGAGAGGGGCAAATTGTTGAACCCATTTTAAAAACGAATTGACATGAAGATTAACATTCAGATAGCAATCGGTTTTTTTTCCCTTTTGTTCTATACGAACCGGGTGAACGCCCAAAGCATCCCCCTTTCCATCAATCTCGAAACCGTACTCACCCTGGCCGGCGCCAACAACCTGACCATCGAGGAGTACCGCCACCGGCAAGCACTCGCTACCGCCAACCTTACCCGCGCGAAGGAATGGTGGCTGCCGGAACTGTCGGCTGGCGCTGCCACGCACCAACTCTGGGGCGCCGTGATGAACGGTAACGGGCGCTTCTTCCTCGACGTAGAACGCAGCAACCTCTGGGTGGGCGCACAGGCCAGTCTGTCGTGGGATTTTTCAGAAGACATTTTTATAACAAACGCAGCGAAACGCCGGGCTGTGGCGATGCAATATTTCTCGCAAGCCGAGCGCAACAAGGCGCTGCTGCAAACTATCGAAGCTTATTACGACTTCCTCGCCGCACAGCTTTCCGTGCAGGCCTGGCAGCAGTTGACGGCGCAGGCGGACAGTATTGCCCGGCAGGTAAATGTACAGGCGCAGGCTGGCCTGCGTTACGAGTCGGAAGCGCTTTTGGCAAAAGCCAATCTCAGCCACCTGAGAGTAGAGACGCTGAATAGTCGGGCAGAGTTTGGCAAAAAAACGGCGGCCCTCATCCGCTTGCTCAACCTCGACCCTGGCACAGAGCTGCTCAGTGTGGACACGCTGCTCACCCCTTTAGCATTGGCAAACGGAAATTTCACAGCAGCCTCTTTCGAGTCCGCCCACCAGCTCCGCCCGGAACTGCGGGGCATGGAACTGGGCTTGCAGGCGCTCCAGGCAGAAAAGAAAACCACCATCGCCGGGTTGTTCTTGCCTGAACTACGGGTGGGCGCCCATGCTTCCCAGTTCGGCGGCCTGCTGGAAAACGTGGAACCAATGGACCCGGTGGCTTTCCCCTCCACCGATGTCCTGTACCCCACCCAGTCGGTCAATGCTGCCCTGACTTGGCGCATCCCGCTCGGCAGGCTCACCTATGCCGGAGAACGAAAGCAGTATGACGCCCGCATTGTCCTCCAGCAAACCCAAATCGAGCAGATGCAGGCGCAGGTGAACGGTGAAATTATTGGCGCCCGCGCCCAACTACTGGCCGCAAAAGAACAAATGGACCTGGCAAAAGAGGGCAGCGAACTGGCAGACAAGGCACTCCGGCAAAGCATGCAGCGTCAAGCGCTTGGCACGGTGCGCCCCTTCGAGGTTCTACAAGCACAAGAAGTTTTCATCAAAACCCACTTGGACCACGTGCAGGCGGTGGTTGTTCATAATAAGGCACAGTATAGGCTTTGGGTGGCAATGGGGAACAATTTGTGATAATAGGCAGGCGCCCCATGGAGGAGTTCCCAGCCGCTACCTATTTTTCCGGCCAAAACAAATCCCCTATGCGTATTCGAACTACCCTGCTATTTACCCTGCTCTGGCTTTGCCCGGCGCTCCGCGCTCAAACGCTAGTTTCCTCGACCCTGCTGGGTTCCAAAACCAAAGCGCAGCTCGCCAGCCAGTTCAACTTGCCGATTTTTCAATACGGAGTTAAATACTACCGTATAACCTACACCACCACCGGCGTGCAGGGTTTGCCCGACACGGCATCCGGCCTGGTGGTCGTGCCCGACGACGCCAGCAAAGTTTACCCCCGCCTGGTGTACCAACACGGCACCTCCGGCACCAGGTACGATGTGCCTTCGTTCAACGTGCTCTCCGGTGGAGAAGGCACCATCGGGCAATTGTTCGGGGGCCTGGGCTATGTCGCCCTGCTGCCAGATTACCTCGGCCTGGGCCTGTCCGACGGTTTTCACCCCTACGTACACGCTGAAAGCGAAGCATCCGTCGCCATTGACATGCTCCGGGCCTTGCCGGCGTTCAGCGCCCAGTACGGCCTGCACACCAACGCCCAATTGTTCATGACCGGCTATTCGCAAGGCGGCCACGCTTCCATGGCATTGCACCGAAAAGTGGAGACGGAATTGCAAACCGAATTTACCGCCACCGCTGCAGCGCACCTGAGCGGGCCGTACAGCATTGGTGAAGTGATGCGCGCGCTGATCCTCTCCGACAGCGTTTACCTGCACCCCGCGTATTTGCCCAACACCATCCTGTCGTACCAAAAGGTTTACGGCAATCTGTTCGGCCAAATTTCGGAAGTGTTCAAAGCCCCGTACGCCACGCCCGTTGCTGCATTTTACAACGGTACCATCACGTTGAACCAGTTGAACAGCCAGCTCATCAGCCTGCTGACGGCAAACGAGGGCGCGTCCCGGCCCTTGCGCATGCTCCAGCCGGATGTGGTGCAGGAGGTCCGCAACGATCCGGATCATCCGTTCAACATCGCCCTGCGCGCCAACAACGTGTATGACTGGGCGCCCGCTGCGCCCACGCGTATTTTTTACTGTATGGCCGACGACCAGGTGCCTTATCTGAACAGCATCGTAGCGCGCGACAGTATGCTGGCCCTTGGCGCCGCCAACCTCGTCGCTACGGATGTAAAACCAGGCGCCAATCACGGCGGTTGTGTCGAGCCGGCGCTCAGCAGTACGTTGTTCTTTTTTGCCGGCTACCAGCAGGTAGGGGTATTCACCGCCGCCGGCGAACCGGCCGTTCAGCCGCTGACGCTGCAACCCAACCCGGCAACGGCATTTATCCGCCTGGAACAGCTGCCGGCTGGCGCCTCCGTTCGAATTGTCGATCTGGGCGGACGCCTGTGCCTGGCTTCATGCATTTCTGCCTCCGGGACCGCCGTGCTGGATATTTCCGGACTCGGCAGCGGGCTATACCTCGTCCGCTGCCAATCGGAAAACGCGGTATGGCTGGGAAAACTGATCGTGCAACACTAAAAGCCCCGCAACAAACTCTACGCAAACCGCTTTTTATGAAACACTTAGTTCTTCTCAACCTGTTTTTGTTAATTTCTTTTCCGGGTTTAACCCAAAAGAGCGGAAAAGCCGGCCAAGCCATTCGAGCCGTCATGGCAGCGCAGGAAGCCGCCTGGAACCGGGGCGACCTGGAGGCGTTCATGGAAGGCTACTGGCGCTCCGACAGCCTCACCTTCATCGGTTCAAAGGGGCTGACCTTGGGCTGGAGGCAAACGCTGGAAAATTACCAAAAAGGTTATCCGGACCGGGACGCCATGGGCAAACTGCGGTTTACCCTGGTTTCCGTTGAACTGCTGTCGCCCAAAAGTGCATTTGTCATCGGGAAATGGCATCTCGCCCGCAATGCCGGCGACCTCAGCGGGCATTTTACCTTGTTATGGAAAAAAATCAAGGGTCACTGGGTAATTGTTGCCGACCACTCCAGCTAAGGCCTGGCTTAAAAACGCATCCCAAGCCCCACATACCAGGTTCTCCCCTCTCCCGGCAATAATCCAGGCCCCGGATAGCCGCCCGAACGCCGGGTGGCGTAGCGGGCGTCGGCCAGGTTGTTTATCCCCGCTCGAAGGGTGAAATTGTTTAGCAAGTCCATTGTTGCCGACAGGTCCATTAACGAATAGCCGGGTATGCGCCCGATTTGTCCGTTGGCCGAAGGCGCATCGGTGTTGGCGGCATCGGTGTATACCGCTGCGGTGCGGCTGAGCTGCCAGGTTGCCGAAAATCCGTGCCAGGCATAGGTGGCGCCGAAGCGATGCAGGTGTTTGGGGGCGTTGTCCACAAATTTGCCTTTCAGGTTGGTTTCCGCAATGACGCCATTGCTGACGGTAGTTACCGGCAGATCGGTGTACCGGGCATCGAGCCAGGACAAGGAGGCAAAGAGGTGCAGGTTCCCAATACGCCGGGTGTGGTAAAAAAAAGCAAGTGGGTTGAATTCCACATACGCTTCGACGCCGCGGTGTTTGCTGGCGCTCAGGTTCGTTCGGAACTGATACACCGTACCGTCGTCAGCCAGTCGGGCCAGGGCGCCGATCCGGTCGGCATAGTTCAGGTAAAATAAGCTTACGTCGAAATTCAATATTTCTTTCCAGCGTCCCCGATAGCCCAGGTCGGCCACCCAGCCGCGGGAATCTCTCAGACCGGGGTCAATCACAGCCGTTGAAGCCGGAGGGGTCAGGTCGGCAAAGCCTACCGGGCGGTACGCCTGTGAAATATTCACATATACTTCCGACGTATGGGTGGCATGGTATTCGGCGCCAAAACCGGCCAGTAAAAACGCGCGGGTGCGTTCGTCCGGTTGCACGGCTTGTGCTTCCCCGGCGGCGTTGGTGTTGATCCGGCCGCGAATGGTGTTGGCGGCATTTTCCAGCCGCAGGCCCGGCACCAGGGCAAAGCGCTTGCCTGCCCGGAAAATATGCTCGGCAAATACGGCGGCGTTGCGGGTGTCGAAGTGCAGGTCGCGGGGGAAGCGGTCGGCCTGGAGTTCCGTATTGAATCCGGCGCCGGTATCGCCCGCCCCCAGCTGACGGCGGTGCGTGTAGCCGTTGAAATAACGCACACCGGCAGCCAGGGTTTGCTCACGTCCGCCCAGGATGTAGCTGGTTAAAAAGCGCAGCTCCCCCCCGCCGTTGCGGTATTGGTCGCGATCCAACTGGCGGGGCGCATAGCTGCCGGTACTTTTGCTGATCGTGTCGGCAGTGCTGATGGGCCGCACAAAACCGATGCTGTTGCGCTCGCTGACTAAAGCGAACAACTTCAATTCCAGGCGCGTCTTTTTCGAAAAATCATACTGCGTTCGAGCAGATGCCACGTTCCAGGGTGCGCTGAACCAGTTGCGTGCGCGGTGGGACTGGCGGGCATCGAGGGCAAAATCCGCATCGGTCAGGCCGCCCGCCTGTTGCGCTTCATAATA
>JADJYG010000003.1 GCA_016719895.1 Saprospirales bacterium
CGCATAGTCGGCTATGACAGGCAGAGCATAGTTCGCTGTGTTTTTTAATTGAATTTCAATATCTTGGATTCCCCTTAGGTTTATGCCCATGAATCCTTTCATATTCCTTAATATGCTCCTTCTCGATCTTCCGCGCTTCCTTCTTGCCTGGAATATCATAGAGCAAAATCCTGCCAAAAAATCGCACCCATTCGTACAGGCGATTCAGGTAATTGACTTGTTTTCATTCGGTCCGACATTCCATCCTCTCCGATGGGATCGCTGCTAATGCCGTATTTAAAAGTATCCTCCCCAACTTTATCGACAATCTCGTAAAGGTGGTTGGGTTTCATGCTTTGATTGGAATTATTGTGTGGCATCGCTATTTCCAGCCTTCCTGATTGCTGTAGGTTTCGTAGCTGACTGTTGGGTGATAATCAAAATCCCTCCCGGTTTTCATTTCGTATGCTTTATCTGCCAAACTTAAAAGCGGTTCAAAGCTGATTTCATCAGGAAACTCGGTGGGATTGGTTAGAACCTGTTCATAATATTCTTTGCCTTCGGCAACTACGGCGCACCGGACGTATAAAAAATCATCTACGGAGAGATAGTCGTCGCCTTCGTTGGCCAGGTATGCGTCGCCGTGAAGCCGGGTATCAACTGGTAAACTTTCCGAAAGCTTATCGGCGAAAAGGTAAATATTCACTACCGGCATTGCCGCCAATTGGCCAATTGCCGGGGCCATAATCTCATCCGAATCGTTCTTTGACCAGTCCAGGGCATGTATGACCTGCCAAAACTGCTCGTCGGAAAACAATTCCAGTTTGTGCTTTTTTTCGGGTATGCGTATCTCGATTTCGGAATTTTCCGGAATCATTTGACCTAAATCGTGAAAAAACTGGCTGTTTAGGTCGTGCGCGTTGACTTTTAAAACGGTCGTCATATCCAGGATTTTAAAAACGAAGCCTTCGTTAATGCAAATATAGCCGCTTTTTGAGGTATCCTAATTGCCAGATTATCATACTGGGAGATTGAATCCGGTTTCGGGTAAGCGCCGAGTGTTTTTTGCCTGGTGTTGTCGCAGCGAACTGCGGCGTCGCCGCAGTTGTGAATGACTATGAACAATTGCCGGCGACGCGACGTTAGTGGCCGTCAAGTTCGGAAAATGGATAACATAAAAGGATTGCGGTAATCTTCGATTGACGAAGTGCTTTGCCATTTTCCGAACGGTTTCAAAATGACTTCAAGGCCTCGACCCAAAATGCCCCGCTTCGCCCGACTGCCCCGGCCCGCCGATATTTTTTTTATCGTGTACGCTGCGACGGTTTTTATATTTTATTGGCGTTTAGCCATTTATATTATTTATCGTCTACGCTACGGCGGGCTTTAAAATAATTTGTGTCGCAATACGCAATAAATTTGTTTTAAAAATCGTTTGCAAGCGTGCATTCCACGAATGCTGCAAAGCCGAAAAGCATTTGCTTCTGTGAGCAAGACTCCCGCGCCAATGCTTTTCTGCCTTGCCAAATGCCGAAAGCATTTGTTCGCTTGCTAACGATTTTTAAGACTTTCCAGGACGTATTGCTGCCAATTTAAAAATATCGGCGGGCCGGGGCTTGCGACGCATTTTTGGATTGTAACCTATTGATGTTCAACATTTTTTGAAAATGATTGCCACTAACGTGGGCATGGGCTACGTGGCCGCGCTTAGTCGGCTAATGTGAGACCATGCATAGTTAGGTACATTTATATTATTCGTTTTAAAATTTCTATTGTTCCTTTAAAACCGATCTCAACTTTAGATTCATCAATTATTCCTTGATCCTGCCCTGGTTCGCACCCGGATGGATCAAATTTCTGTATACTCTAAGCAAGTGACCTAAATATGGGAAATCCTTGCCGAGCAGTTTGTTCTCATCTGTATATATAATCAATCCAAACAAGTCACAATCATACAATTTTTCGGTTACGCTTTTCATGCTTTTTGGATTATTATAGACAACAGTCGTAATCTTTTTTCTCTCACATAAATATATTAATAACAACTCAACAAGAGAGCCAGATAACACTACTGTTGATTTGGTATTTCCCATTAAATAATTCAGGCACAGTTCCTTGAAATCTCTTTCTATAAAGGGTCTGAATTTTTTGTTAAATTTACCTATTTTTTCGAGCAGTTCAAAATATTGTATTTTTCCAGTCTTTCAGATGTAATATTTTCAAAACCCTCTAACCATTTTTTATCAACTGTCCGATTCCGTTCTGCCAATACTTTCTTTATTTCACCTACTACATAAGGGTTTATTTCATAATAGTAAGAATTGAATTCATTTCTATCCTTGGTCTTTATAATATACTTTTTTGCTATAAATTGTTCCTTTAAAGATAGGGCTTTTTCTTTAGTCGCCTGCATGAAGGGTGGAATTCTCCATTCAGGAAGTGCTATTTTGCCGTTTTTGAAGCCAGAACTCTCGGAAGAATTTTTAATGAAATTGCTTAATTTTTCCAACACATAATCATTTTCAAAAGATATCCTTTGTGAGGCTTCCTTGTACTGGATTTGTATTTTTTCATTTTCTTCTCTCTCCTTTATTTTTTCATTTTCATGATTAGTTATTCTCTCTAAATTTGAAATTACTTTTTCATTATTTGGGTCTATTGCTACGGCCTTTTCGAACATGACCTTTGCATTTATCGTGTTCCCTTCACTTTCATAAATTAAAGCAAGATTATTTAAAACCGCACCGCTATTTCCATGATTATCTATATAATGAGTATAAAACTCTTTTGCCTTTTCTTTGTTTCCTACATGATTAAAGCAATATGCACAGTTAAAGCAAGTAGTACTATCATTTTGAGATATTCATCAGAAAAAAAGAGGTGAAGAGGCATATACATTGTCGTATAGCCCCTTATCAAAATAGATTTTATAATCCAATCTAGATAATTTTCTATAAAGTAATCTTTGAAGTTTTCTTAGCAATAAATAAGGTAGCACATTAATAAAATTTGCAACTCCATCTTTATCATCTTGAATTACGGACAGCCAGTTGCTAAACGCTGAACAAGTGTTTTCAACTAAATATTGGTAATTAAAAACATTGGTGACAAGTTGAAGTTCAACAATTTGATTTTCAAAATTGCCAATGTATTCCCAAAAAATTGCTTTTAATAAGGCAACTTTCCCTGCTAATCTTTGATTCTTTACAGCATTTATATTTTCAAGAATTTTTATACAATCTTCATAAGCAAATGGAATTTTAGTTTCTACAAAAACATATTGAGAACTCAGATAATGCGGCTGTGATAGACTAATAAACTCCCAATACTCTATGTCTAAGTTTTCAAAGATTTTTTCAGCAACTTCATGTTTTTCAAGTTTCGTCAGCAAAAGACCTAAAGTGATACTTACTAAATCATTGTTTGGAAGTATTTCCTTTGCCTTTAAAAATAGTTTTTCAGCAACTTCCAATTTATTCATTGACAAATGGATACACCCAATTGAAATCTAATATATCCTCCTATATTATTATCTTCTTCAATTAAGGCTAAGGCCTCATCATAATAGGCTTTAGATTTCTCAAAATCACGTTCTAAATAATAGTGCTCGGCGATAAGCGTTACAATATCTATATTTTTATTTTGGGATTCATTTACAGACAATAAAATAGTTATATATTTTTGTATATCGTTGTACCTATCATGGAACAACTTAGCCAACAAGATATGTAAGTTGATTTCATTTGGAAATTTACTTATTGAATCTTCAATCTTTTTAATGCCAAATTCAGGGTTAGCATAAAAATAGGTTCTCAATTGAAATATTACATCAATAGGGTATTCCTCATAATTTAAAACATCTAAGTAGCATTTTTCTGCTTTCTTATTATCATATAATGGGTTATTATCGGGAAAATCCCAAGTACTATATATCTGTCCAATCCAAAATGTAACAAAACTTTTGAATCTATCAGTGCCAATGCCCTTCAAGGCAGCATCAAAACAAGAGAATGCAGTATCATAATCTCTTTTCATAAGTAAAAGATGTCCTTTACAATAATGCCCCACCCCCATATCAGGAAATTTAGATAAAATCTCGGCACTTATTTTCTCGGCAATTTCAAATTCGTCCTTTTCGTATTCCTCCCAAAACTGGGCAACAATTTGTTCTATTTCGTTTTCCATAATTTATATTTTTGTACCTAACTGCGGCGTCGCCGCAGTTGTGAATGACTATGAACAATTGCCAACGACGCGACGTTAGTGGCCGTCAAGTTCGGAAAATGGATAACATAAAAGGATTGCGGTAATCTTCGATTGACGAAGTGCTTTTGCCATTTTCGAACGGTTTTCAAAAATGACTTCAAGGCCTCGAGCCCCGCTTCCCTCGACTGCTGGCCCGCCGATATTTTTATCGTGTACGCTGCGGCGGTTTTATATTTTATTGGCGTTTAGCCATTTATATTTTTATCGTCTACGCTACGGCAGGGCTTTTAAAATAATTTGTGTCGCAATACGCAATAAATTTGTTTTAAAATCGTTTGAAAGCGTGCATTCCACGAATGCTGCAAAGCCGAAAAGCATTTGCTTCTGTGAGCAAGACTCCCGCGCCAATGCTTTTCTGCCTGCCAAATGCCAAAAGCATTTGTTCGCTTGCAAACGATTTTTAAAACTTTCAGGCAATATTGCTGCCGATTTAAAAATATCGGCGGGCCGGGGCATGCGACGCATTTTTGGGTTGTAACCTATTGATGCTCAACATTTTTTGAAAATGATTGCCACTAACGGTTGCATGGGCGACGTGGCGGCGAGCGTTGGCTTTGCGGGTTGGGCTTTCGCCGCCATGTGCGACCATGCTTTGTTCTCAGAATTTTTTAAATTTTAGAAAGGTTACTGAGGGGTATCATTTTAATGCAAGGGTCGCTTTTTTATCATACCTCCTCGTGTATCTTTAATGGGGTGTTGTATCACAAAAGCATCATCATCTATTTTTTCAATTTCAAGCAATAGTTTTGAAATTTCTAAGCGAGTAACCACACAGAATAATATTTTTCTGTCTTCTTGCTTTACACCTGATTTTCCATAACCGCCTGTTGCGTCATAAACTGTAACTCCAAGACCTAAATTTTGGGTAATTGTTTGTTTTATTTCAACTGAATTATCCGAAATAATGGTTACTCCTATATACTCTTCAATGCCGTTAATTATAAAATCTACTGTTTTAGAGGCTGCTAAATAAGTAAGCATTGAATACATCGCTGTTTCAATATTAATCAGGAATGTCGCAATGGAAAAGAGTACAAGATTGAATAAAGCAATAAAATCGCCAACACTCAATGTCGTTTTCCTGCTAACAGCAATTGCTAAAACCTCTGTTCCGTCAATAACAGCACCTCCTCGAATAGACAATCCTATACCTGCTCCTAAGAAAAAACCGCCAAAAACGGCTATCAGTAATTTGTCCACAGTTACAACAGGAAGTTCAACAAAATGAACTAATATCGCTAATGTTAAAATTGCAATTGCACTTTTTATAGCAAATTGCAATGAAAGTTGCCTTGCGCCTATTATGATAAATGGGATATTTATACAAATAATTAGCAAGGAAAGGTCTATTCCTATTATATTATTTGACAGAAGAGAAAGTCCTGTTGCACCACCGTCTAAGAAATGATTTGGCAACAAGAAACATTTGAGTCCAAGCGTGGCAGAACCTACGCCCATTCCAATGAAAAAAAAATCTTTTATATATCTTTTTGCTGTAAATCTATCTATCATGTTGTGGTGTTTAACTTTATCCCTTTGTTCTTAAATTTTCTAACCTTTTAGTAAGAATATTCACTTTTACCCATAGTATTGCACATACAAGCGTCAATGCAATTACAAGGACATGATGAATAAATAACAGTCTTTCTACTCTTTGTATATTTATTTCTTCCATTTTTTTATTCTTTTAGTTTCTGAGAACTGCGGCGTCGCCGCAGTTGTGAATGACTATGAACAATTGCCGGCGACGCGACGTTAGTGGCCGTCAAGTTCGGAAAATGGATAACATAAAAGGATTGCGGTAATCTTCGATTGACGAAGTGCTTTTTGCCATTTTCCGAACGGTTTTCAAAAAATGACTTCAAAGGCCTCGACCCAAAAATGCCCCGCTTCCCGCCCGACTGCCCCGGCCCGCCGATATTTTTTTTATCGTGTACGCTGCGACGGTTTTTTTATATTTTATTGGCGTTTAGCCATTTATATTATTTATCGTCTACGCTACGGCGGGCTTTTAAAATAATTTGTGTCGCAATACGCAATAAATTTGTTTTAAAAATCGTTTGCAAGCGTGCATTCCACGAATGCTGCAAAGCCGAAAAGCATTTGCTTCTGTGAGCAAGACTCCCGCGCCAATGCTTTTCTGCCTTGCCAAATGCCGAAAGCATTTGTTCGCTTGCAAACGATTTTTAAGACTTTCAAGGCGTATTGCTGCCGATTTAAAATATCGGCGGGCCGGGGCATGCGACGCATTTTTGGGTTGTAACCTATTGATGCTCAACATTTTTTGAAAATGATTGCCACTAACTTTTGCACTCCCGAAAACAGCTAAGTAAAACCCGCATTGCGCCTTTTACTTATCCGTTTTCGGGAATATCGCAGTTCGTCTGGGTGGTTGGTTACCTGGCGCCGGCATACGGCATTTCGTTCGACGCATAAATATAAGCCTGCGCATTGCGTTGGCCAAACTGCGGGCCGGAATATATATATCAATTGTGCTCCGGCGCTTATCTTTCCGGGAAAAACAAATATGATCCCACGGCTTTTTTCCTTTTTTCCCGTCCTGATCCTGTTGTTGCTCCTGCTTCCGGGCGCTGCTATTCGCCGGCCGGGCCCGCCTCCGGCGGAGCGGCCGCATTGCTGCCCGGCCGCAGGAGCAAGCCCCGACTGGGGTTTTTTCGCCCACCGCCGCATCAACCGCCTCGCCGTGCTCTCCCTGCCGCCGGAGATGATGGTGTTTTTCAAAAAAAACATCGACTGGATCTCGGACCATGCCGTAGACGCCGACATGCGGCGCTATGCTGCCACCTGGGAGGCGCCGCGGCATTATATCGACCTGGACGAATACGGCCAGCCGCCCTTCGACAGCCTGCCCCGTACCTTGACAGAGGCCCTGTTGCGCTACGCCGACGTGTGGGGGGTATCGGCCGCGGGCGACACCATCCTCCTTTTCGGCGGCGAACGGCCGGAGCCCCATACGCCGGAGGAGCCCTGGCGCGCCTATTTCCGCCGGTATGTGACGCCACAATTCACCGACCCGGAAAAACAACTGCAAGCCGACACGCTCCGGGTCTTTTTGCAGCGCAACGGCCTGGAGGCGCCGGCCCTGCAGGCGGCTTTTTTCCGCGAAAGCCTGTCGGCGCACGGCATCTTGCCCTGGCACCTGCAAAAAATGCAACGGGATATTACCGACGCGTTCCGCCGGCGCGACAGCAAGCGCCTGCTGCGCCTCTGCGCCGATATGGGCCACTATATTGGCGACGCTCACGTGCCCTTGCATACCACCAGCAATTACAACGGCCAGAAAACCGGCCAGACGGGCATACACGGGTTCTGGGAAAGCCGCATCCCCGAACTTTTTGCCGACGAGCAATATGACTATTTCACCGGCAAACCACTACACGTACAGCGGACCACCGACTATTTTTGGGGCATGGTGCTGAGCAGCAACAGTATGGTGGACAGCGTGCTGGACATCGAACGGGCGCTGCGCCTGCGGTTCCCGCCAGACCGCCAGATGTGCCCCGATATGCGCAATGGAGTGGTCTTTATTGCCCCTTGCCGCGATTTCGCCGCCGCTTACCAGCAGGCGCTCGACGGTATGGTGGAACGCCGCATGCGCGCAGCCATCCATGCCGTCGCGTCGGCCTGGTACACCGCCTGGGTGGATGCCGGCCAGCCCGACCTTAGCCAAATGGACCCGCTCCTCGCTACGGAAGAAGACCGGAAGGAAGCCGAAGCGCTCCAAACAATATACGGTCAGGGGAAAATACTGGGCCGGCCGGAAGAACATTAGCATCGGTTTTACTGCCGAGCGTTTGCTGTACATAAATCCGGAATCTTCTCTACCCTCCTTTTTTCTCCCCCCGGTTGTCATTCTGAAAGAACCTGCCCACTCTACGAGGGATAAACACGAGATGCACGCGTAGAGTGGACAGGTTTCCTGCGGAATGACAAGCGCGGGGGGAGAAAAGGGAGCGCAGCTTGGGGTGGCGGGTTATGCGTAGCCGAGGCTCGGCGGTATCACCGATGACCGGCTTTCCATTCCAGTACGAGCCTGTATCAACTTATTTTTTGGGTTTGGGCTTAGCCGCTGCGGCTGCCGCCCGGTCCAGCCAGGGTTTTGCTTCCTCCGGCCGGCCCATATCGCGGTAAGCCGACCCGATGTATTGCAGCAGGGTGGGGTTGTCCGGTTCGTATTTGAGCCCGGCCTGCCATTGTTCGATGGCTTGCGGGAATTGTTTTTTCATCGCCAGCACGGCGCCCAGGTTGCGCCGGGCATCGATAAAGCGCGGATTAATAGTCACTGATTTGCGATACACGGTTTCGGCAGAGTCGAGTTGTTTGCGCAGGAAATAAATAAACCCGAGGTTTGACAATACCTTGTCGTCGTTGGGGCGGTGCTTGAGCGCGGTGTGGTAGTCCCGGTATGCGGCATCATAGTCCCCCAGGCGGAAATACGCCAGTCCCCGGCTGCCGTAGGCGTCGTGGTAAGCCGGAAACAGCTCGATGGCCCTGGTGTGGGCGGCTATGCCTTTTTTCACCCACGCGGTGTCGGTCACCTGGCCCAGTTCTTCGTTCATGCCCTGCTTGGTGGTTTCGATACCGATATGGTAGTTGAGTTTGGCGCAATTCGGCGAGTTGCGAATATCCGCTTTATACAAGGCGAAACTATCGTACCAGGCGTGGTTGCGCAACACGGTTTTTATGCTGTACGCCAGCAGGATAAGGCCCGCAACCCCCCACACCAGCGCGCCCTTGCCGCCGGGATTAGCCACCTGTTTGGCCGCCGGCGCTTCGGCTTGTGGGCGGATGTTGAACAGTGCGGTGATCAGCCAGGCCAACGCCAGTGCGAAACCCAGGGAAGGGGTGTACAACACGCGTTCGCCGTACGAGGTGCCGATAACCAGCAGCACGTTGCTGAACAGCGAAAACGAAACCAGGTAAAAGAAGATAGCAAAGGCCAGGAAGTGTTTTTTGGGCAGCTTCGCCAGCGCCCAAAAAAACATACCGCCATACAGAAAAAACCCAAGCAAGGCGCGCCAGTCGGCAAACGTAACGGGTTTCATCTGCGGGTACCCGAGGTCGCTGATGAGCGGATGCGGAACCACGAGCGGCTGCAAATAGCGGCCGCACATCATAAAAGCGGAAGCCAGGCGGGAGGAGGTATCCTGAGCGGCGATAAGAAAGTTGTCGAGCGTGGAATACAGCTCCTGGTAAGGCTGTGCGCTGAGTACCTGGTGGCGAATGGCCAGGAACAAGACGGCCGGGAGTAGAAACAGCGCCGAAATACGCAGGTTTTGCGCCAGCGGCCGGTCGGTGAAAAACCAGATGGTCAGCGGGAAGATTGCCAGAAACGTGATGGCGCTCTCCTTGAAAAACAAAGCGACGCCGTAAATGACGACCGAAAAGCTCAGCCAACCCGTTTTGGCGCGTTCGAAGTACTTCCAGATGCCGTAGAGCGCCAGGGTGCTGAGCAGCATCGCCATGATTTCATCGCGGCTTTTGATATTGGCCACTACTTCGGTATGCACCGGGTGGGCCATAAAAAACAACACGGCCAGGGCGGGCAGGATGGGCGGGTAGGCATGCAGGATGCGGCGCCAGGTGATCCAGAGCACCCAGCCGCTGAGGGCGTAGAATACGGCGTTCAGGAAGTGTCCCAGGAAGGGGTTGTCGGGCGCCAATTGCCACTCCAGGGCAAACATGACCAGCGTCATCGGGCGGTAAAGCGAGCCGGGGCTGTTCCAGGCGCCGTAGCGGTACTCGGTGCTGAAGATCGTGCCGAGATTTTTCAAGCCGCCTTTGGTCACCCAGTTTTCCTTGATGGCGGAGTAATCGTCCAGGCAATAAATATGCCCGAAGGTATTGATATACAAGGCAAAACCAATGACTGCCGCCAGAATCCCGATCCAGGCGGGCCCGAGTGGCAGTGGTGTGTGCGCCGTGGTCCTGTGCGCCGGCGGCGGTGGCGATACCCTTGTTCGCGGCCCGGGCCTGGCGGGTATCTTGGTCGATTTTCGCTTGGACATGGTTAACTTCCGTACATTTTCCGGCGAAAGTAGGAGAAATGCCTGAAATGCTTAATGTTAAGGTTTACTAAAAGCCTTTGGAAATCCTCCGCTGGTTTATACTTTTGACGTCGCTTTTAACAATTATCTATTTGATTCACAAAAGTTGTTTCTCTCTATGAAAAAAGGAATTTTCCTCTTTACGTTCTTCTTCGTTTTGGGTATTGCTGCCGCTAATGCCCAAAGCTGCCAGGGTAAATCCGCTTCTGCTGCTGGAAAATCCTGCTGCGCCTCCAAAGCTGCCAGCGCTGCTGCAACCGATGCCTCTATCGAAAAACGCATGGCTGACGACGGCACGGTCTCCTACGTTCGCAAAGAATCCGATGCCCAGGGCAATGTGAAATTTGTGAGCGTTCAGTACGACGAAACCACGAGTACTTTTGTGAATGTGGCGCCGAAAGCCGTTGCGGCTGAAGCACGCGCCGGCATGACGAAAAAATCCTGCGCTGCATCCGGCGAAGGTAAAGCGTGCTGCGCTGCTAAAGCTGCCGAAGGCAAGGCTTGCTGCGCCGGCGGTAAAGCCAAGTAGAACAGGAATAAAAGATTTTACCGTTCAGGGAAAAAATAGCGCCGCCCCGTAATGTGTTACGGGGCGGCGCTGTTTTTTGCCGAAGGTTACGCCCGGCCCGGAGCATTTATTTTTGCAGATAATGCTCTTCGAAAAACTCCCGGTAACCGTCGAGGGTCTTGTTTTTCAGGATGCGGCGGTAGTTTTCCTGGCTGATGGCAAAAAACTCCTTTTTGTAGGTTTTTTTATCCGTCTCCCCAAGGAATTCTCTTCTGCCCGACACCTCCTGATAATAGCGCATGACCTGCTCTTTGTTGTCGAATTTGCGAATCACCACGATCGGCAGGTTGGTATCGGTGCCCAGGAAAATATTCGAAATGCGCAACTGGTCCAGTTTGTGGTACTCCCGGTTATAATCCGACACGGCAATTTTTACGTCATCCAGGCGCACGTCGCCGCCGCTGATGGCTACGAGGAAATAGTGCAGTTTATCGTCGTCGAGCGTGAAGGCGTCGTCGGGCGCTGCAGTGTTACCGCTGCCTTTTAGCGGCGTGGCCTCCACTTCGAAGCCCGGGCAGGACAGGAGGCGGGCAATTTCTTTAGCCCGGGTGGATTCGGAGCTTTCCGGGTAGCGGGCGATTACTTCCTTGAGGGCGGCACAATAGGGCTCTTTGCCTTGCAGATTGCCGGTACAAAGGGCGCTGAGCAGGGCGAATTTTGCCATGAGCGGGTTGGTGGAGCCGTATTTCTTCGGGGCCTCCTGGCAACGCTCGAACGCCGATTTGTAATCGCCCTTTTGGAAGTAGGAATAGGTTTGCTCATAAAACTGGTTGAGCTCGCGTTCGCGTTCCTTGTTGGCGTTCATGAAGTTGGGATCGGTGATCGCGCGGGCGAAGGGGCTGTTGGGGTATTTATCGATCAGTTTGTCCAGATAGTATTGCGCCCGTCCGGCATTCCCCAGGTCCTTGAAGGCCAGGTAACAATAGTACCAGGCTTCCTTTTCATACTTGGTCGTATCCGGATACCGCGTTTGCATATCCTCCAGGGTGCCCGTGCAGCGCTTGTTGTTTTGCAGGCGGTCGCGGAAGAGCACCCCCAGGTGGTACATGGCTTCGTAGGTGGACGAATGCAAAACGGCGAGCTCGGCGTCGCTGCGGGGGATGCCCTGGAAAATATCGGTGAGTTCGGCGTCGCTGATGGCGTTGGCCTGCAGGCTGTCGGAGCCGGCCAGGTCGCCCGGGCCGCCGCTCGCCGGGCGGGTGCTGCGGCGCCAGTTGTCCTCCAGTTTTCGCTCGCCCCAAGTTTTGGAAAAGTCTTTTTTCCCTTTTTTAAGGAAGGCGTCGTTGTAGAAGTAAAACGCGGAGGCCGGTTTGGCGGCGCCGGCGCCTGGAATGGGCAGCGATTTGGCCGGCCCCGCCGGTGGCGCCGGGGCAGCTGCAGCCTGCCGGGCTTCTTCCTCGCGTTGTTTTTTTATTTTTTTGGCCAATTCTTTGCGTTCGGTATCCGGCATGTAATATACCCGTATGATGCTGTCGTTGGTGGTAATAGTGGTGATCAGGCGGGCGATATCCGTCAGGTTTTGTGCGTAGTTCTGCACCCGGGGATGGCGTTCGTCGGTGGCGGCCAATACGGTGAGGGTACTATCGAAGTATTTTTTTGCCGAAACAAAATCTTCCGTTTCAAAATACAGGTCGGCCAGGCGCAGGTAGGACTCTCCGCGCTGGTTGGCATTGCCCTGGCTGACATCCAGCGATTTGCGCAGCAAGGCAATGGCATCGTTCCGCAAGCCGTCTTTTATGGCAATGTCGGCCATAATAAAGTAGATCTGGTCGCGGTATTCGGTGTTTTTGGCATCCTTGGCCATGCGTTCCAGGGCCTTGTTGGCTTCGGCGGAGTTGATCTTGCCGTGCGCCCAACCGGTCTGGATCAGCCGAATCCGGGCATTGAACTCCATTTCGTAGGCCGGGTTGCTGTTCAGGGCAATTTCCAGGGTGGCATAGGCTTTATCATATTGCCCGGCGCGTTCGTACAATTGCGAGAGGATGTAGGCGAGGCGGGCGCGTTCTTTTTTCCGGTCGGTCTGCTGGATAGCCAGCTCGAGCGGCGCTACAGCCTTTTCATAGTGTTTTTGTTTCAGCCACAAGTACGTTTCGGCCATCGACAGTTCCTGGCGCAATTCCGGCGGGAAGAACGGGTCTTCGTGCAACTCGCGGTACAAAAAAATGGCTTCGTCGTATTTCTCCCGTTCGGTCAGCGTACGGCCGTACCAGATCATGGCCAGGGGGAAAGCGGCGGTGCGCTGCAGCGATTTGTCATAGGGGTCGTCGCGTTGAATAACCGGTTCCTCCGGTTTTTCCTTGGCTTTTTCTTCGGGCTTGTCCGATTTCTTTTTCTTCTTCCTACTCGATGCCTTCTTGCGTTTTTTCTTACTGGGCTTCTTTTTTTTCTTTTTTATCGTCTCCTTCTTCTTTTTATCGCTTTTTATCTTGCTTTTGGATTTGTTATTCGGGTTGTACTCATCCCGGATATACTTGAACGTCGCTTCCGCGGTTTCAAAATCCCGTTTGAGGTATTGCGCCTGCCCCATCATGGTATAACAATCGTCGGTAAACTCGCTGATGCGGTGCAGGCCAATGGCCATGGCCGATTTTTTAATAACGTTGTCCAAATCGCCCAGCACCGGCTGCGGTTCGGTAGCGGCATAGGGATACAGGGCGAGGATTTGGCTGTAGTTGTCGGTGTGCTGTTTTTCCAGCGTGGCAATCGACAGGGTCAGCAGTTCATCGGCATTGAACCAGTAGTTGTATTTGGAGGTGAGGTTGTGGTATCCTTTTTTAAACCAGCCAGGTTCGGCTCCTTTTTTTTTGGTCGTTACGCAACCCGCGGCAAGCAGCAGGGCTGCCAGGCTAAAAAGTACAATCCGGACGTTTTTCATGTTTCCCAACAAAAATTAGGTGGAAGTGCCGGCCTTCGGCAATGGAAATTTATGGCGCTGTTTTTGGATATTTGGTTGTCTCCACGGGGCAATTTAACAAAAAATAGCCTATGCCGGCCAGATATTTCTGCTCCTGGAAACGCAATTTGAGCGAACTTTGCAGGCACAAGCAAAGTCGGTACCAAATTTTCCGGTAGATACCCTGATCGCGCTGACAAAATAAATCTGGATGCAAAAATATCTCGGTTTTATAAAAAAACTCGCGGATTTCTTCCGCCGGAGGGAAGACGACAGCCGCAGCTTGATGGAAAAGTTGCGCGACAAGTACCGTCTGGTAATCATGAACGACGAAACGTTCGAGGAGGTGACGTCTTTCAAACTTACGCCCCTCAGCGTGTATATTTTCCTGAGCTCGCTGGTCGTCGGCACGGCCATTATCATGACCCTGCTGATCGTTTACACCCCCTTGAAACGGTATATCCCCGGCTACGGCGATTTTCAACGCGACGGGGAAATAGCCGAGCTCACCGCCAAAGTGGCCAGCCTGGAAGACGAGATCGAGGCGCACCGGGCGTACAACGAGAATTTTCGAAAAATACTGGTCGGCGACCTGGACGACATGTCCAAAGAGGCCGTCGGGAAGAAAAGCGCGCCGGCAGCCGCATCGCCGGGCAAGGATTCTGCCGTAGCCAAACCGGTGGAGCGCATTGGCGAAGACGAGGAATTGCGCGCCGCCGTGGCTGATGGTACGTTTTCGGGCGGCGAAAATGTTGCCGGCTTAGGCGCTCTTTTGCCCCGCGAACAGACGCTGGAACAACACGTGTTTATGCCGCCCGTTTCGGGCGAGGTCATGTCGCCATTCGACCTGCGCAAGAGCCACTACGGCGTGGATGTGGCGGCGCCGAAAAACACGGCCGTCAAGGCGGCGGCCGACGGTGTGGTGATCTCCGCGGGTTACACGGTGGAAACGGGTTACAGCATCGCCATTCAACATCCCAATAATGTCGTGACCATGTACAAGCACAACTCCGTGCTGCTCAAACAAACCGGCAGCGCCGTCAAAGCCGGCGAGGCCATTGCTATCATCGGTAATTCCGGTGAAAACACCTCCGGCCCGCACCTGCACTTCGAACTCTGGCACAAGGGCCGGGCGGTGAACCCGAGCGATTACGTCAATTTTAATTAGTCCCGGAGTATTAGCCCAACATGCACCGCTCTAAACCCCAGGCTCTACGAACGGCAAATTCACCACGGTGGCGTCCAGTTTTTTGCTGCCAGCCACGATCATGATCTTACTTCCGGTTTCGGCGTATTTGGTTTTTACGTATCCCATGCCGATGGGCTGATCGAGGGTGGGTGAGTGGGTGCCGGAGGTGACCACGCCGATCGTAGCGCCGCGGCGGCTTTCGATCGCGTAATCATGGCGCGGCACACGCCGGTCGTGCACGACGAAGGCGACGAGTTTGCGTTTGACACCCTCCGCTTTTTGTTTCAAAAAACGCGCTTTGGACGGAAAATCGGCGTCTTTTTTCAACTTGGTGATCCAACCCAGGCCGGCTTCGAGCGGACTGGTTTTGTCGTTGATGTCATTGCCGTAGAGGCAGTAGCCCATTTCCAGGCGCAGGGTATCGCGGGCGCCGAGGCCGGCCGGCTTGATTCCCCATTTAGCGCCGTGTTGCATGACCTTATCCCAGATTTTGGCGATATCGCGGTTGCGGGCATAAATTTCAAAACCGCCGGAACCCGTATAGCCGGTAGCCGAGATCAGGACGTTTTTACAGCCGGCAAAACGGCCGCGCCGGAACGTGTAATATTTGATGTCTTTGAGGTCGATATCGGTCAGTTTTTTCAGCGCATCGGCGGCTTTGGGGCCCTGCACGGCGATAAGGCCCGTTTTAGCCGAAATATTCTGCATTTTTACATCGAAGCCGCGGGCCAGGCGGCGCAGCCAGCGCCAGTCTTTGGTTTCGTTGGAGGCGTTTACCACCAGCATGTACGTCTGTACGTCCCGGGTACTCGGGATCATCTCCGGCACGTCGTCGAGCCGGTACACCAGCAGATCGTCTACAATGCCGCCTTTTTTATTGGGCATGCAGGCGTATTGTATTTCGCCGGGCGCCAGCTTGCTCACGTCGTTGGAAGTTGCGCTTTGCAGGAATTGGGTGGCCTCCTTGCCGCGTATGATAAACTCGCCCATGTGGCTGACATCGAACACGCCGACACTGGTGCGGACGGCCTGATGTTCATCGGTGATGGTTGTGTACGAGATCGGCATGTGATAGCCGGCAAATTCGGCCATTTTGGCGCCCATCGCCAGGTGTTTTTCAGTCAGTGGTGTTGATTTCATGTTTTATTCTTTAGACGTCTCTTTTCTTCTGGTTGACGGTGCGGGGCGCAGTTCGGTAGCCCGGATCGCGCGTGGTTTGGGGTCCGGCTTGATGCCGGAGTTGCCCGGTGAAGTGGCGTCGTCGCCGCTGGAGGTTCCATTTTCGCCGCTGCCGGTGGCGCCGCCTTCGATGTTGATATCGCCGGGTTCCAGTCCCATACGCCGGCGGATATCCTTGGGCAGGGCGTTTTTGTGTACCGTAAAAGAAAGGGTATTGAGGCGCATATAGGCTTCCGACACGTAAACATAACCCTTCAAGGAGGAAATTTCACCCCAGGAGTTTTTCACGGCATAAAAAATGCCGCCTTGTGTTTCGTTGAGAATGCCGACGATGTGCATCAGGTGGTCGTCCTGGGTTTCCAGGCGGTCAAATTGCGTTTGGCGGTAATCCTGGGTCACCAGTTTTTCCGACTCCCAGTATTGGAAGGTGTTGGCCGTTTGCCCGGGCGTTTTAGCGGACCAATCGGCCTCCGGAACTACTGCAATACCATTGCGGGCCGAGAAGCCGGGGTTGCTCACGTCGGCATCCCACTCCACGGTGTACCCCTGTTGGATGGAGTAGTTCAGGCAACGCATCAGATCGGGAAGGGGCATGTTGAAAAACTGCCCGTTGGAGAAATTATCAGGCACTTCCAGGATGAAGTTGGACCAAAACGGGTGGTGCGAAAAGGAAGTGATATTCACGTAGTCGTCGGCATTCAGCCCGAGAAAGTCGCGGAAAGAAAGCGGCGTATACTGTACGTTGTTGTAGGTAAACACCAGGGGGATGGGGCCGAATTCGGCATCCAGCGCGGCGTCGAGCTGGTTCAGCCAGTCGGGCGCCAGCGCGCCTTTTTGCGCCTGCGCGACAAATTCGTCGCACATTTTCTTCAGAGTCGCTTCCAGCTGGCCGTGGCTGAAGGGTTTGGCCGGGTCTTTCCGGCCCGGGTATACGCTTTCCGGCGCCGCGCCATACTGCCGCAGGGCGTTCAGGTTATCATGGGCCAGGCCGCCTTCGCCAAACTGGGCTTTGCCCAGCCGGCGAACGTAATTCTCGCATTTCTGGCGGTAAATATTCCGCACGGTAAACATCTCGGAAATATTATGCTCGCCTTTGCCCAGTCGCAGCGCCTCGCTTTCCAAAAACGAAGTGGTGGAAAAACTCCAGCACGTGCCGCTGTTGCCCTGGTTTTTGACGGATGTTGCCGGCAGGCGTTTGTATTCCTTAAATTCGAAGGGGGCGGCGGTTTGGGCGGAAAGCCCCAGGCTCAGGAGCAGCGCCCCGATCAGGGAAAGCCATACTTTTTTCATAGCCGTAATCGTGTTTTGTGTGTGTATCAGGATATGGGCGGACAAAGGTAAGGTTTCTTTGAAAATAGGGCGGCGAGCTTCAACTACCTGATTTTAAAATAAAGCGGGGGATCCCGCCTTTTTCCACCGCAACGCGCTTTGATACGGTGCTAAATTACCGAAACCCTTCCATTTCCAATCCCTCGGTTTTGCTCAATTGCACCATTATCTGCCATTGCCCGAAATCCAGCGCCAGCGCGTCGTTCAGGTACAGGCCAGCGCCATTGTTCGATAAACGAATACCTTTCAAGGGATGCCCGAGCGCCAGCTGCCACAGCGGAAACGGCCCGGCGTGCACCCGTTGAATGCAGACCTGCCCGTGCAACGCTTGCAAGTCGCGGGCTGTCTGTATCAGGGTTTCGGCAGGAATGACCCGGATCGCGGCCGTGTCTTCGCCCGAACTCAATAGCAAAGCGCCCCCCTGCTCAAAAATCAATTCAATGGCGTATAAAAACCGGTACGGACCCGCGTCCGTGTCCGTATTATTCAGCCAGAGGTAATAGTTTACATCCAGCAACACCTGGGCTTCATACGCTTGAAAGGCCCAAAGCTCCTCCAGACGAAAACAATCGGGGGGCGTCGGATCGGCAGCCGAATCAGTGGTTTGCATGCCGGCAAAGGTATTTTTAATCGGTGAAAACGGAAGATTTAACCGGTCTACGAAAAAATTCGTAGAAAAATTTGCGTCTACGAAAAAATTCGTAGAAACTTGCAGGGCAATTCCGCCGATGCCCCTTGACGGGGGCGCGTGGGACAAGACTACAAACGCTTTTTTATGCAACACGCCAAGCCAACAGAATCCGAACTGGAAATTCTTCAATTGCTCTGGGAAATGGGCCCCAGCACGGTCCGCGCCGTAAACGACCGGCTGAACGACCCTACTACCCCGCAACGCAGCGGCCGGCGCCCCCGCGAAGTCGGCTATACCACCACCTTGAAGCTCCTTCAAATCATGCATGAAAAGGGGCTGGTCAGCCGGGAAGAAGACGGCCGCACGCACATATACACCGCCAGGGCGAGCGAACGCGACACACAATCGGCACTGCTCCGGCAATTTGTGGACACCGCTTTTCGCGGCAGCGCCATGAAACTCGTCTTGCAGGCGCTGGGCAACCACGATGCCAGCCAGGCCGAGATTGACGCGATCAAAACGCTCATTGCCCAAATAGAACAAAACCAGTCGAAACCATGAATAACGCTTCGTTCTTTTTGCCTGAAACGCTGGTCCATGCATTGGGGTGGACGCTGGTGCATTCGCTTTGGCAGGGCGCTGCTGGCGCCCTGGTCCTTTGGATGATATTGCCGCGTTTGCGCGGATCGAATCAGCGCTACTGGGCGTCGTATGCGGCGTTGACGGCGGTTTTTCTGGCCGCCTTCGGTACTTTTGTGTGGAAATTCAGCATGCATCCGGCTATGCCCCCTACCGGACCGGACACGGGCGCAAGTTCCCTGGCATCCAGCTCTGCCGCCGCAGAGCCCGGCCTAGCGGCGCCGGCGGCCTTTTGGCCGGCGCTGGCCGAAGGGCTGGAGCCATACCACCCACTGATTGTAAGTATCTGGCTCCTTGGCCTGCTGGTTTTCCTGGTGCAATTGGCCGGCGGGCTGCATTACATATACCGCCTTCGGAGCCGGCAAAACGCCCCGGCCCCGGCTTTTTGGCGCCGCCGGTTGCAGGACCTGGCATCCCGCACCGGGTTGTCGCGCCCGGTAGCTTTGCTCGAATCGGCGTTGGTACATGCACCCATGGCGCTGGGCTTATTCAAGCCGCTCATTTTATTGCCTGTTGGCCTGATCAACCAACTGACCCCGGCAGAAGCCGAGGCGATCCTGGCGCATGAGTTGGCGCATATTGCCCGGCGCGACTGGCTGTTCAACTTGCTGCAAACCCTCATCGAAACCGTATTTTATTTCCACCCGGGCGTTTGGTGGATTTCCGCCGCCATCCGCCTCGAGCGCGAAAACTGCTGCGACGATGCGGCGGTTGCGCTCTCAGGCAACCGGCTGACTTACGCCAAAGCACTCGTGCACGTACAAGGGCTGGCCCGTCCCGCCCGCCAACCGGCGCTGGCCCTCGGGCTGGAAGGCGCCCCAACATTGCTGCGCCGCCGCCCACAATTGCTGGAGCGTATCAACCGTATTCTTCACCAACCACAACCATCCTCCACTATTATGGAAAAGACAATAGCCCTGGCCATTTTAGCGGCCCTGATTACCCTTTGGACGGTACGCGCCAATACGCCACCCGCGTTGGCCGAGGCCATCCGCGAGATGGCCGCCACCCCGGTTGCCTGGTTTGCCGCCGGCCCCCAGGATAGCCAAGCCTGGCAGGCTGCAGCCGATACCCTTACCAAGCCCCAAAAACGCCAGCGGATTGTTCGGGAAGACGATGATCAACGCGTGGAACTGGAGATGGAAAATGGCAGGATCCGCCGATTGCTTATCGATGGCAAAGAAATCGCCGCTTCCGATTATGACCGCTACCGCGATCTGACCGATGATATCCGGCGCGATGCCACTCCCCCGCCAGCTCCACCTGCGCCTCCGGGATTTGGCTGGGAAACCGCCCCCGCCCCGCCCGGTGCGCCGGAAACCTGGGATACGCCGCCCCCCCCGGCGCCTTTCCCTTCCCGCGCCGCTTCCGCCCGCCTGCATACTGAAAATGACGCCGACGGCAACACGATCATCCGCCTGGAACGCAACGGCAAACCCGTGGAAATCCGGGTGAAGGCCGGTGAAGTTTGGGTGGACGGCCAAAAAGTGGAAGACGGCCAAACGCTGGACCTTCCCGGCGAAAACTCGTTCCTGTATTGGCACGACGGCAACCAAATGCTTCGCTTCGACCCAAATCGACTGCAGTTTTTTCACCCCGACGGCCAAATGTTGGAAGTGCCTGCCCCCCCGGCTCCTCCCATGCCGGACGGGTACCATTTCGAAGGCTACCATTTTGACGGCAACCAATTTCATTTTGAAGGCCTGGAAGGTGGTTTGCAGGGAAAATACCGCCCGGAGATAACGGAAGAAGAGATGCGCCGGGCACACGACGCAGCCCTGCGCGAATTGGAACAGCAGCGGAAAGAGATCGAGAAAGCGCTGCGCGAACAGGAGCGAACCTGGAAAAAAGACCGGAAAGCCTGGAGCAAGCAGCAACGGGAACAACGCCGGGCGCTGGAGGAGGCACAACGCGAGATGCAACAACGCCAGTGGCAACAAATTGAACAGGAAATGGCAGCGGAAATGGCGCAGGCAAGGACGCTGCAACAAGCCGGGCCGAACAACACACCGCCGAATCGACCAGCTCCGCGCTCAAAAACGCCCTCCTGGCTGATAAATTGATCACAGATCCGGATAACTACTCGCTGGAACTGACGGGAAAGGAAATGCGCGTTAACGGGAAAAAACAACCCGCCGATACGCACAAACGCTACCTCGAAATTTATCGCCAAAAAACAGGGAAAGACCTTGGTTCGGGAAAAGTTCGGATAGAGGTGGAAAATTAAGGCGCCTACTGTTCAGGCACACTGTGGATGTCATTTTCGAGCGATATTTGCCGGCAATTGATACGCCTTGACCAAGATACTCTACGTCGAAGATGAGCCCTTTTTGGGCCGGATCGTCCGGGAAAGCCGCAACTTTTCCGTCTGCATGGTAGCCGACGGCGCCGGCGTCATGGCAGCCTTCGGACAATTTCAACCGGATATCTGTGTGCTCGACGTCATGCTGCCACATCGCGACGGATTTTCGCTGGCTGAAGAAATCCGGCGGCGGGCGCCTGGTTTGCCCATTTTATTTCTGACGGCTAAAGACCAAACGGAAGATGTGCTGCGCGGTTTTGCCGTGGGCGGAAACGACTATGTGCGCAAGCCGTTCAGTATGGAAGAACTGATCGTGCGGGTCAATAACCTGGTGGCGCTTGCCCGGGGCAAAGCGGAAGCGGCCCGGTCTGCCAGCGACGCGGTGGCCATCGGCCAGTACGATTTTTTCCCGCTTAAATACGAACTCCGGCACAAGACGTCCGATACGGCGCGTAAACTCAGCGCCCGGGAGGCCGATTTGCTCAAAATTCTGGTCGGGCACCGCAATTTTACCGTCGCCCGGAAAGATATTCTGCTCCAGGTATGGGGCGACGACAATTTTTTTAACTCCCGCAACCTCGATGTGTACATTGCGAAGTTGCGCGATTACCTGCGCCAGGACCCGGCCATTGAGATTATTACGATCAAAGGAGTCGGTTATCATTTTGTGGCCGGGTGAGGGGTAATTTTTGCGCCGGCTATCCGTTTTTTAAGCGAATTTCCGAACGAATACGAATATGCAAATTCGAATTTTACGCTGCTGCCTGGCTTTGGGTGTGTTCTATCCGATGGCTGGCGCTGCGCAGCCGGCCGACAATCCCTACAACGAACTCCGCATTTACGACGCTGATATCACAGCAGTACAGCTGCACCTGCGCGGCGCGCCGCTCACGTTCCCCATGGTGGAGTTGCGCGCACCCAATGGCACCCTGGTGTTGGAGTTTGATCGCCTCGGCGCCGACATTCGCGATTATCTCTATACCCTCGAGCACTGCAACGCCAACTGGCAGCGCTCAGAACTGGATGATAATGAATATATTGAAGGATTCACGGAAGACCGGCTGCAGAACAATTACAATTCCTTCAACACCCTGCAACAATACGTGCACTTCACACTGTCGCTGCCCAATGCGAATATGCGCTGGACAAAGTCGGGCAACTACCTGCTCAAGGTGTTTGACAATACCGGTGAAAAAAGGCTGGTGCTTGTGCGCCGGTTTTTGGTGGTGGAGTCCGCCTGGAGTGTGGCAACCAACTTTGTCAAGCCTGTTCAGGTGGACAAATTGAATACGCATCACGAAATTGATTTTACTATTAGCACCAAAGGTATGCGCGTGCAATACCCGCAAAAAGAAGTGCAGGCATACGTGCTGCAGAATGGCCGGTGGGATACAGCCATCGGTCCGCTTGCACCGTTTGTGGTCCGGCAGGATCAATTGGTGTTTGATTACCAGGATAAAATCGTTTTCCCGGCCGGCAAGGAATGGCGGTACTTCGATATGCGCACCTTTGACTACCGGGGCGAGTATATCCGGGATATTCGCAACCGGGGCGATTACTACGAGGTCACCCTGCAAATGGATGAGAGCCGGGCCAACCGGAGCTATATTTTTTACGGTGATCTGAACGGCCGTTACAGTATTGAAAACCTCAATACCAACCAGGGATTGGAGCAATGCGACTACGCCGAAGTGTTGTTTTCTATCCGGCAAAACCTCCCCCTGGAGCAGGAAGACGTTTATGTTTTCGGAGGTCTGAGCGATTGGCAACTGAAGCCTGAGTTCAAAATGCGCTACGAGGAAAGCGTACATGCCTATGTTTGCGAAGCCTATTTGAAACAAGGCTATTACAACTACCAATACCTTGTGGTGGATCGTCAGACCGGTCAGCCCGACGCGGAAGGTTTTGAAGGCAACTGCTATGAAACTTGCAACGAATACCAGATATTGGTGTATTACCGGCCATTTGGCGTCCGGTATGATCAGCTCATGGTTTCAGCCACCATGGATACCCGGTTGCGCTGAGGGCCTACTGTACCGTTAGATACGGGAGTACCCGTTCCAGCCAGTCTTTGTCAGTAAAGGCCTGGATGCGCCCGATCTCAGCGGCGCTGCCGAATCTCCCGTGTTGTTCCCGGTAGGCGATGATCAGCCTGGCCTGTTGGGGACTGAAATACGGGTGTGCATAGATTTCGCCCGCAGTAGCCGTGTTGAGGTTAATCATTCTGAAAACAGGAGTTTCCAGGCGCAGGCCTGCCCGGATCATTTGGTAAATGCTGTCGGGCAGGCCGTACGTTTCGGCTACCTGCCCGATTCGTGCAAACCCGCCGAGTTTGTCCCGGTAGCGTACAATTTTTTGCGCCCGGACGGCGCCAATTCCGGGCAATTGCTGCCAATCTTCCGGGGAGGCGGTATTGATATCGATATCTTTGGACGGCTTGCCGGCGCCCATACCGCCGCTATAGGTAGCGGGTCGGGGCGCCGATGTTTCCCTGCGGATCTCGATGAAAGGTTCCAGGCGGGCAAATTCAGCGTCGGATAACCCGTAGAGCTTTCGAAAATCTGGTTTGTCAAAAAACGAACCGCCCTTTTCCCGGTAACGAAGCAGGCGGGACACGAGTGGCCTGGATAGGCCGAGCCGAAGCAACTCCTGTTCAGATGCCGTGTTGGGGTCGAAAGAGAACAATTCTGCAAGGCCTTGTTCCCTGCGCTCCGGCTGGCGTTTTTCTCTGGCTGAAGCGGCTGCTAATTTGATCCGGACAAATGGCCGCAACCGGTCATAATCCTCCTCGGCAAGTACGTAGATTTTTTGCAAGTCCTCCGGCGTCCGGAAGCGTCCGCCCCGGTTTCGGTATTTTACAATCGTTTGGGCTACTTTTTCTGGTAGCCCCAGGTGCACCAATTGTTCTGCCGGTGCGGTATTGGGGTCGAATACAAACAATTGCGCCGCCTCTTTTGCCGGCAAGTCCGCGGCATTGCCGGCAGTGTTTTGCTCTGCAGCGCTGATTTGATCCGATATCCCCGAATAATCGGGGGGGGCCTGCCTGTACAAGCGCCGGTACACTACGGGCGCCACAAAGACGGCGCCTGCCAGGAGTGCCAGGGCTGCGGCGCCATGGCGTTCGGCTTTGGTAAAATGGAATTGTTTAAGGAAGGATTGGAGTAGATTCATTAAAACAAGGTGTTTTACGCGGTTCTTCGATTGCGGGTACTGGCATCAGATGGCTTCGACCCAGGCGCCCTTTTCACGCACATCGAAAACCGGGACGCCCGATTTCCGGCAGGCGGCTTTCCAGCGTTCCACGCGCCAGTGACTGTTGGCTGCACTGCATATGACCAGACGGCACCTGAACTGTCGCAAACAAACGCCGGGCGGTATTTTGGGATTATTGTGTACCAGCAGTACGTCCACCGGGGTAGGTGGGCCTGCCGGATCATCCAACCAGAGGCTGTCGTCGATCAGAACGAATTTTTTGTGATGAAACTGTATAACGGGCGGCCGCACCCGAACAGGGCCGTCTGCGAGGTTCGTTTCCGGCCCGGCCGGCAGCACGATGGCTTCGCGGATCCCGTGCGCCCAGCGGTGCGCCTGCGCGGCGAAACGCTCTTGGCGGGCGCCCGGGCAATCGGATACGGTGTACCGTTTTTCTCCGTCGAAAAAGTCGAGCAGAAAATGCCGGTTGGTATGGTAAAGCGTCACCTGTCGTTGGTGGATACAGGTTATATTTTGTCCAAAACGGCACACGCCGAGCGCCAGCAGCAAAACGCTGGCAGCCAGCAGCCATCGCGGTTGGCGGTAATGGATAGCGCCGGCCAGGGCGCCAACAAACAGGTAAAGCAACACGGCCGCCCAGGCGGAAATCCAGATACCGGAAACGACACTCCCGGGCAGATGTTGGATGTACCCGATCAGCTGGTTCATTCCCCAAACCAGGCGATAAAGCCCCCAGCCCAGCCATTCGGCCGGAACGGGAGCCACGGCGCTGAGCAGCACAAGGATACTTCCGCCCCATAAAAACACCGCCCCGCCCAAGACTACCACCCACCCGGCCAGCCAAAAATAGACCGGGAACTGGTGAAAATAGTACAGCGACAGCGGCAGTGTTCCGATTTGTGCCGCTACGCCGATGAGCAGTATTTTCCATCCCTCTCCTGCCCATTTGGGCAAGGGCGGCGTTATTTTTTGAAACCACGGGTAAAAGAAGACCATGCCGGCAACGGCTGCATACGACAGTTGGAATCCGGCATCAAGCAGCAGGTACGGATTCAGGATCAGCAGGCAAAAGGCCGAAGCGCCCAGGATGTTCCACACCAAAGATGCCCGCCGGGCAGCCTTGCTGACGAGGTATAGGGTAAACATGACCGATGCGCGTAATACCGATGCCGTGGCGCCGGTGACGAGCGCAAAAGCCCATATACCGGCCAAAGCCAGGCTGGTTTCGCCCCAGCGGCGACTTTGACCGCGCCAGGGAATGCGCCGGAGGAGTACCAGCATACCCGCATACAACAGACCGACATGCGTGCCCGACACTGCCAGGGCATGCATGGAACCGGTTTCGGCATAACTGGCGCGTAAATCCTCCGACAACTCGTCTTTATACCCTACCAGCAAGGCCGATGCCACGGCGTACTCATCGCGTCCCGGAAAATAGTCGCGCAACACCTCCAGCAAGCGGAGGCGCCACCGGTAGGCCACCCGCCATAGCGGATGACCCTGACCGGTAGCGATTACCCCATATGACCTATCTTTTACAAATGCCTGAAAGTGAATATTTTGAAAGTGCAAATAGCGCCGGTAGTCAAAAGCGTCCGGATTCTTCGGCGCTTCGACCGGCCGGATCGGGGTTTGTATCCACAAGCGATCGCCGTAAACCAATCGCTCGGAAGCCGGAGTGGGCTCGAAAAACAACAATACCTGGCCCGAGCAGGGGCGAAGCGCACCGGCAGATGGCCCCGCCGCCTCCAAACGCAAGGGTATTTTGATTTTACTGCCCCTGGAAGGCGCGTCGTACACGATTCCAGTAAAATACTGCACCGCAGCGCCGCTGTGACTGAAATGGTTGGCCTGCTTCCGCTCGTCATATTGCACGGCATGCCAATAGCCGGCCAGAAACAAAACGACGGCCACCAGGAGGCCGAATACCCACCTAAACCGGTAAGCATACCGAATCCGTACGAAAAACAACATAAAAGCGGCAGCGGCAAGCAGGCCCTGCGCCAGACCAGGAACCGGCCGGTCCTGCCAAACGCCGGCGACTATGCCGGCAGCCCAGGGCAGAAACAAACGCAGAAACGGGATTTGACGCTGATGCATAATGGTGGCTATTTCCAATGCCGAAAATAGCAGCCTCCAGACCAGCCATACAAGCGTTTACCCTGGTCTGGTATACATTTATTGAAACTACATGTAAAAAATGTAATTTTTTATCGCGCTAAAAACCAGATTTTTATGTACATTCCTTATTTATAAAATGGAGTATTGAAGCTGTGACGGCTCATAAATCATACGAGATTTCCACCACATCTGAATCCGGGTGCGACTGGCAGGTGAGGCAATATCCGGCCTTCACCTCCTCATCGTCGAGGGCATAGCAGGCGTCCATCCGGACTTTGCCTTGCACCACTTTGGCCATACAGGTCGAGCAGGCGCCGGCTGTGCAGGAGTAGGGGGCATCGTGTTTTTCTTTGACCATCACATCGAGGATGGTAGCGCCGGGCGGGATAGTGGTTTCGATGCGCTTTTTATGGAGGTGAACGATCAGCCGCACCGGCCGCTCGCCGGGCGCCGCGCTGAACTCGCCGGGTATATGTGTGGGATTTACAAAATGCTCGGTATGGATCAGTTTGCTGCTGGTACCGCGCCCGAGCAGGGCGGCCTTTACCGTTTCGGCCATATTGCCCGGCCCACAAATGAGATACTGGCAATCGCCTTCCGGGCCGTGCGGCAAATTTTCATCGAGGTATTGACCCACGGCGCGCCCGTCGATGCGGCCGGTTTTGCCTGCCCAGTTGGAGGTATATTTCTTGAAAAGGCCGAGAAAATTGCCGCTGGCGGCTTTTTTAGGCCGGCTCAGGATGTGTTCTACAAAGAGCTGCCCGGTATAACGCTCCGAAAGTCGCTCCAGCTCGTCCCGAAAGATGATATTTTCTTCATCCCGGCTGCCATACAGCAAAAAAATGCTGCTCATCGGCTCCACCTCCAGGGTGGTTTTCAGGATAGACAATAGCGGGGTGATGCCACTGCCGGCGCCGAAGATATAGTAAGTCCGGCGTTTATCGGGGTCGAGCGGGGTGAAAAAGCGCCCGTCGGGCGGCGCCAGCTCCAGGGTATCGCCGGCCTTCAGCTGATCGTGCAAAAAGGTGGACATTCGTCCGCCGGCCACCTTTTTTACCGTCACGGCAAAACGGGACTCCACCGGGCTCGACGACATAGAATACGAGCGGCGGACTTCATGCCCGTTCAGCTCGTGCCGGATCGTGATGTGCTGGCCTTGTTTATAGGCAAAAACGGGCAGGAGATGGTCCGGAATGGCAAATTCCAGCGTGACGGTATCCGGTGTTTCCGGAACTATATTATTAACTTTGATTGCGTGAAAATCCATTTCTATCTTAGCGTCTTAAGTTGCTTTCGCGGTTGGATTAACCGTCTTGTTGGCGCCGCAAAAGTACACCGGACAAACAATTACCAATGCGAATAGTTGGATTATGCGAGACTTAAAATACCTCCTTGCTTATATACTGCCCCTGAGCGCCTTGCTGGCGCTGCTTTGGCGTGGTCCCTGGGCCTGGTCAACCGTAGTGCTCGCATTCGGGATCATTCCACTGCTGGAACTCTGGACGCCGCAGTCGACCGAAAACCCAGCGCCCGAGGCGGAAGGCTCCCGCTCGCGCCACCCCTTGTTCGATGTGCTGTTGTACCTCAATTTTCCGCTGCTTTTCGCCATTGTTGGCGGGTATTTGTACCTCGTGCAATCCCGGGCGCTGTCAGCTGCGGAACTATTGGGGCTCACCCTGAGCACGGGTATTATCGTCGGCACGATCGGGATCAATGTGGCGCATGAACTGGGTCACCGCAGCAAGGATTTCGAGCAGGCAATGTCTAAATGGATGCTCCTCACCGCCTTGTACCAGCATTTTTTCATCGAGCACAACCGCGGTCACCACAAAAACGTGGCCACCGGCCACGACCCTGCCACGGCGCGCTTCGGTGAGTCCCTGTTCGCGTTTTGGCCGCGCTCTGTTACCGGCAGCTGGCGGAACGCCTGGCGCCTGGAGCGCGAGCGGCTTCAAAAAACCGGCCGGCCATTCTGGAGCCTGCATAATGAAATGTTGCGTTTTCAAGTGTGGCAGTTGCTTTGGCTGGCCGCTATCGGGGTATTGCTGGGGGTAAAAGCCCTGCTCGGCGCCCTACTCATTGCCCTGGTCGGTATCTTGCTGCTCGAAACCATCAACTACATCGAACACTACGGCCTCCGCCGCCGCCTGCTGCCATCGGGCCGCCCCGAGCCCGTGACGCCCGCCCATTCCTGGAACAGCAACCACGAACTGGGCCGCATTTTCCTGTACGAACTCACCCGCCACAGCGACCACCACTACAAAGCTTCCCGCAAATACCAGGTACTCCGCCACCTCGGCGAAAGCCCGCAGCTGCCCTTCGGCTACCCCACCAGCGTACTGCTGGCCCTCGTGCCGCCACTGTGGTTCCGGGTGATGGACAGCAGGGTCACGCCTGCCCCGGAAGGGCAGCGACAGGCTTAATACTACTTTGCCACGTTAAATGTTGGGGATTTTCCCACCGGGCCCTTCGAACGGAATGGCTTGACCTGTCGCCTTGTGTACTGCAATTTCCTTTGCGGTATTTCAAAAGGGGATGAGGAGTTCTCCGGACCGGGTTCCGGTTCGATAATCTTCCCCAACCCGGTGCGGGGCGAAATGGAAATACTGACGGATATTGCTCCGGAAGATTATGAGAAACCCGCTCAATTCCTGCTGTACGACTTGACCGGCCGGATCCCTATACGGCGAAAACACCGGGATGGCGCCGTATAGGGCTATTCAATTGCCTGAAAATATCCGGGATGGCATTTATATGGCCGTTTTGCGCAACGATCAGGAAATAATCGTACAGGAGCGGGTGATTGTAGCCCGTTGAACAACCGCGCCTTAATATACTGCCGAACCCCGTCCGGTTCGCCCAAGCCGGGCGGGGTTCGGCAATACAGGAAGACCTCCTCTTGAAAAATGCCCGGCAGTTTGCCGTACAGCGCACCAAAACAGGCGCCGGTATGCCGCAGTTGCGCGGCCGTAATTTTGACAGCTGGCGCTACTCTAATACTTTTACGCCGTTCAACGAAACCTTTCCTCCCGAAAATTATGCAACAGAACTTTTTTGTACTGCTCGTCCTTTTTTCGATTTCGGCCTGCACGCCGCCCTCCCAGCTCCCCAGCCTTGTGCTTTACAACGGGAACTTTTTTACCGCCGACAGCCTCCGCCCGCACGCCACCGCCGTAGCTATCCGGGGCGAAAGTATCCTGTTTGTCGGCGACGATACTGGCGCCAAAGCCCTGGCCGGCGCCGGTACGGAACTGGTCGACCTCCAGGGCGCCTTTGCCATGCCGGGTTTCATCGAAGGGCATGGGCACTTTTTGGGCCTGGGCGCAAGTATGCAAAACCTCAACCTGATGCATAGCCGCAACTGGGCGGAAATTGTGGATAGGGTAGCCCAAAAAGCAAAAGAAACCCCGCCGGGAGAGTGGATCGAAGGCCGGGGCTGGCACCAGGAAAAATGGGACGAACCGCCCGGCCGCTCGGTGAATGGCTACCCCTATCATGACGCGCTCAGCGAGGTGACGCCCCAACACCCCGTCGTACTGCGCCACGCCAGCGGCCACGGCCTGCTGGCCAACGCCCGGGCCATGCAGCTGGCCGGCATCAGCCGCGAAACCTTCGACCCCATCGGCGGCCGTATCGTGCGCGACGCCTCGGGCAACCTCACCGGCGTGTTCGAGGAAAATGCCATGGACCTGATCGATAAACCCCTGGCCAACTGGAAAAGCCGGCGCACAGAAACCGAAAAACAAGCCGCTTTCGACCGGACCGTGGCGCTCGCCGCCCAAGCCTGCCTGGCCAAAGGCATCACCTCGTTTCAGGACGCTGGCTCCGATTTCTGGGAAATCGAACAGTATCGCCGGCTTGCCGAAAACGGCAAACTCCCCCTCCGCCTGTGGGTGATGATCGGCCAGCCCGAAGGCAAAGACTATCCCAGGCTTGCCGCCTTTCCACAGGTCGGTGTGGGCAACGGCTACCTCACCGTGCGCGCCGTCAAAGCCTACCTCGACGGCGCCCTGGGCTCCTACGGCGCCTGGCTCCTAGAGCCCTATACGGATAAACCCGGCCATTTCGGCCAGAATACCACACCGGTGGATACCATCCGAAGCCTCGCGCAGCAATGCCGGAAATACGGCCTTCAACTCTGCGTACATGCTATCGGAGATCGCGCCAACCGGGAGGTGCTGGATATCTATGCAAGCCCCCCCCAGCCCCCCCATGAGGGGGGAAGCGCGACACGGCGGGAAGGTAGCGGCGGCGGTTCAACCGTAGTGCCTGGCGCGGCGCGGCGGGAAGGTAGCGGCGGTGGTTCAACCGTAGTACCCGGCGCGGCGCGGCGGGAGGGTAGCGGCGGTGGTTCAACCGTAGTACCCGGCGCGGCGCGGCGGGAAGGTAGCGGTTCAACTGCGGTTCAACCGGCAAAACCGCTCCCCCCCCCTCATGGGGGGGCTGGGGGGGGCCTTCGCTGGCGCATCGAACACGCGCAACACATCGACCCCGCCGACTTCCCCCGCTTCCGCGAGTTGGGGGTTATTGCCGCCATGCAGGCCATCCACTGCACCAGCGACGCGCCGTTTGTGGTCAAACGCCTGGGCGAAACCCGCGCCCGCTCCGGCGCCTACGCCTGGCGCAGCCTGCTCGACGCCGGCGCTTTCCTGGCCAACGGCACCGACGCCCCCGTGGAAGACGTGGATCCGCTGCCCTGCATCTATGCCGCCGTATCCCGCAAACGCGCCGACACCGGCCTGGCATTTTTTACCGGACAAAAGATGGTGCGCCACGAAGCCCTGCTCTCGTACACGCTCTGGAATGCCTATGCGGCGTTTGAAGAACACGAAAAAGGCTCTCTGATGCCGGGAAAACGCGCCGATATTATCGTGCTCAACAAAGACCTGCTGCATTGCAGCGATGCGGAAATTCTCCAGGCAAAGGTTACGCGTACCTACGTAGGCGGACGCCAGGCGGCATTTTAACGTAAAAGACCGCCAGAACGTTTTTTTAAAAAAATAACCGATGTTTCACCGGAAAATATACCTTTGCTCACTACTTATCCTCACATCTATTTTAAACAAAACGCAAGACAAGTGGAATACGGGCATTTTAAGCGGAGAGACCAGGGAGATTTTCGGGACCGGGATCGCCGGGATTCCCGCAATCGTGGTGACAACCGGGACCGCGGTGGATTTCGGGACCGCGGCGGAGACTTTCGGGGCCGGGAGCGGGACAGTGATCGCGAACACGAAGAAAGCGTGTTCTCGAAGCGCGTACGGGCCGGCAAACGCCGTACTTATTTCTTCGATGTGCGAAAAACCAAAGGAGATGATTTCTTCATTACCATCACCGAGAGCACCCGACGCGAAGACGGCTACGGCTACAAGCGGCACAAAATATTCCTGTACAAGGAGGATTTTAACCGGTTTGTGGCATCGCTGAATGAAGTGGTAAGCCATGTGAAAACAGACCTGATGCCGGACTTTGACTATGAAGAGTTCGATCGCCGTCAGGCAGAGTGGGAAGCACAAAATCGCGAAGCCGATGAGGCAGATGACATAGAGAATGCCGACGAAAAAGACGTCGATGACTCGTCCGAAAAGCCAGGGAAGAAAGATCCCTCGAAAGACGACGATGAAATGGCGTGGTAACACACGCCGGCACATCTGAGGCGGTATAACGGTTCGTCCGTTTTCCATACATTAAAAGCGAAGCATCCCACAACGGGGAGATGCTTCGCTTTTCGTTTTACCGGCAGCAAGCATGGCGGTATTTTACAAAATCCGGCTTTTTTCAGGGGGCCGTTCTTCAAAATTGTAACTTATTTCCGGCCGGATTGTTAGGCCATTTATACACGCTCCAAATGCCCTGATCACACCATTTTTCCAACATACTCGTTCTATCGTATATGGATCCGTTAAAACAGTTATTCTACGAAAAATCGCAGGCTCTTGGCAAAGAAGTAAGGGAACTGCTTAAAGAACACGGCAACAAAAAAGTAGACGACGTAAGCCTGGACCAGGTATTTGGCGGTATGCGCGATATCACCTGCATGCTCTGGGAACCGTCGCTGCTCGATGCTGAAGAAGGTATTCGCTTTCGCGGGTATTCCATCCCTGAATTGCGCGATAAACTGCCACGTGCGGCGGTAAACGGCAAAGAACCGCTGCCGGAAGGCCTGTTCTGGCTCATGCTGGTCGGTGAAATCCCCAGCAAGGAGCAAGTCAAGTGGCTGACCGAAAACTGGGTGCGCCGCGCCAATGTACCCGAACACGTATTCCGCACCATCGACGCCCTGCCGGCCGACACTCACCCCATGACCCAACTCTCCGTCGGGGTGATGGCTATGCAAAACACCAGCGTGTTTGCCCAGCGCTATACCGCCGGCCTGAATAAAACGGAATACTGGGATGCCACCTACGAAGACACCATGTACCTCATCGCGCGGCTGCCCCGGGTGGCTGCCTACATCTATCGCCGGGTGTATCAGAAAGGCGAGCAAACACTGCCCGATATTTCACTCGACTGGGGCGCCAACTTTGCCCACATGCTAGGCTTCGAAGACGCCGGGTTTAAAGAATATATGCGGCTGTTCCTCACGATTCACGCCGATCATGAAGGCGGTAATGCTTCGGCCCATGCCACCCACCTGGTGGGGTCCACGCTGAGCGACCCTTACCTGTCGTTTGCTGCCGCCACCAATGCGCTTGCCGGCCCGCTGCACGGACTGGCCAACCAGGAAGTTATTCGGTGGATTCTCAAAATGGTCGATACCCTGGGCACTTCCAAGCCTAGCCGGGAGCAAATTTCCGAATACGTGAAAAGTACCCTCGGAAGCGGCCGGGTGATCCCCGGCTACGGCCACGCCGTGTTGCGCAAGCCCGATCCGCGCTTCATGGCGCAGCGCCAGTTTGCCGAAGACAACGTGCCCGACAGCGACCTGATCAAGATCGTCTGGAAGATATTCGATGTGGTACCGCCCATCCTCACCAGCCTGGGCAAGGTGAAAAACCCCTGGCCCAACGTCGATGCCCACTCTGGCGCCCTGCTCATGCACTACGGCATGAAAGAGCACAACTACTACACGGTACTCTTCGCCGTCAGCCGCGCCCTCGGCGTACTGGCCGCCCAGTGTTGGGCGCGCGCGCTGAGCCTGCCCCTCGAACGGCCCAAGTCCGTCACGACCAAATGGGTGAAGGACTACCTGGAAAAGGAATTCAAGGTGGCGGCGGAGAATTGATGGTTTCCGGGCCTCCGGTTTCCGATTTTCAGCATGTAGAGAAATAGCGGCGCATTGGTGCGAAAGTTCCGGTTTAGTATTACATTCGCAACACAAACCAGTATGCTTCACCAAAATGTTCAAATGTATGAAAAAACTGCTTCTGTGTGCCCTGTTCCTGCTCACCCTCACTGCCACTGCGTTCACGCAGCGTTCGGCTATTATGGGCAAATGGACCGGTGCGTTTGCCGGCCCCGACGGTCAGTCCATGAAATTTACCATGGTCATCTCCGACGATACGTACCAGATTGACTTTGGTATGGATGGCACCCCCGACGTTACCGGCGCCTATACTGCCGACGGCGACCAGGTCACTGTGTGGGATACCGCCGGTGAGAATATCTGCCCTTCCGACCAAAAAGGCGTTTATCGTTACGCCGTGGAAGGCGATATGGTTACGTTTACCAAAGTGACCGACGCCTGCCCGGGCCGGGGCAACGAACCAATGGTGCTGAAACGCGCGAATTAACCAAATTTACACACCGGGGGTAAAACGCAACGGCGCTTCACGGCTGTTTTTGCGTTTTGCCCCCGATTTATTTTTGGGAGAGCCGTTTTGGGTTCGACATTCAAATATCTGTTCCTCTTCCCTTCCCCCAGCTCTGCAAATTGCCGTACTTTTGCTGGAAAATCACATCCAGCGATGAAAAAAATACTGACCGGCGCCCTGTTGGGCCTCCTGTTTTTGTCTTCCATCCGCACCTTCGCGCAAGCGGCAATCTCCGAAACCAACCTGCGCAAAGACGTCGCTTTTCTGGCTTCCGATAAATTGCAGGGCCGCGGCACCGCCACCAGGGCAGAACGGAAAGCAGCCCGATACCTGGCTAAACAATTTAAAAAAGCGGGCTTGCAACCCAAGGGCCCCAACGGCGAGTGGTTCAGCCCCTTCGCGTTTAAAAAATCGGCAGACCCGCACGGCAATGCCGCCCCCGGCGCTCCGGAGTTGAGCAGCCGCAACGTAGTGGCCTACCTCGACAACGGCGCACCCTACACCATCGTCATCGGCGCGCACTACGATCACCTGGGCCTTGGCCACGACCACAACTCGCTGGACGCCAACCCGGCAGGTAAAATCCACAATGGCGCCGACGACAACGCCTCGGGCACCGCCGGCGTGCTCGAACTGGCCCGCTATTTTGCAAGGAACGGCCTGCGTGAACAGCACAATTTTCTCTTTATTTGCTTTTCCGGCGAAGAATTGGGCCTGGTCGGCTCTAAAAAATTCACCGAATCGCCCACTATCGACCTGTCGAAAGTCAGTTTTATGCTTAATATGGACATGATCGGCCGGCTCAACGCCGAACGCCGGCTCGTAGTGGGCGGCGTCGGTACGGCGCCCAACTTCGTGCCCCTGCTCAACAGCCTCCAGGGCAGCGGTCTGAGCGTCAAGCACGACAGCGCGGGCATCGGCCCGAGTGACCATACCTCCTTTTACCTGAAGAACATACCAGTCCTGTTCTTTTTCACCGGCCAGCATGCTGATTACCACAAACCATCGGACGATGTGGAAAAAGTGAACTTCCCCGGCCAGGTGGAGGTGCTGCAACTGGCTGTACGCGTCATCGAAGCCCTCGACGCCGAGCCCAAACTGGTCTTTCAGGAAACCAGGTCGAAACCGGAAGACACCCCCCGCTTCAAAGTCACGCTGGGCATCATGCCCGACTACACCTACGAAGGCGAAGGCGTGCACGTGGATGGCGTGACGGATGGCAAACCCGCGTCAAAAGCCGGCCTTCAGCGGGGCGACGTAATTATCGGCTTGGGAGATACGCCCGTGCAAACCATCCGGGATTATATGACGGCGCTTTCCAGGTTTCAAAAAGGCGAGACGACCAAGGTGAAAGTCCGGCGCGGCAACGAAACCAGGGAATTGCCAGTGACGTTTTAACCCTCCAATGGCCGCCAGGCAGCCATTGGAGAGTGAAACACTATCCGGGTCCGGTGAATTTTCTTGCGGTTTGCGGTTAAACAGACTTGCTTCTCAGAGGTGCCGGGCCACGAAATGGTAAAACTCGTCTTTCATTTCATGGAACAGGCGGGTAAAGGTTTCCACCCGGTCGCCCAGTTCGGCTTCCTCGTTTACGCGGCTGTTTTCGGCGAGCACCGGATTCTGTTCGTAGGCCGCCTCGATGCGATTTTCATAAGCCTTGATATCGTGCCGGAGAATATCGTGTTGTTCCTTTTGAAGTATCAACTGGTTTTGGAAGTGCTCTACATGGGACATGATTTCCGCACCGGGATATTTCGCGGCCACTTCCTCCAGCCGTTTCTGAAAAATGTGCATCTCATCTTTATAAAAGGCGAGATAATTGAGCCACGTTTTGTGTTGCTTGTGTTGGGTCAGCAAGGATTCTTTTTTCATACCAATCAACTTTTTTTCGGGGGCAATATAGGCCAATCGGATAAATCTTCACAAACGTCCGGCATCACTGTTGAAAATGACGCTGCTCATACCCCGGCTTTTCGGCGGCGGGTTAAAAATTTTACTTTTTTCAGGGGCAAACAATTACCTTTGCGGTTGCATTTTTAAAAGTGATCTATAATAGGATTTAAAAACCTGATTTTCAACTAATTACAGCACAATGGCTTTAATCGGAACGATTCGAAAAAACGGGTGGATTCTCATCGTGCTCATGGTATTGGCCCTCGGTGGCTTTATCCTGATGGATGTTATTTCGAACGCACAACGCTACCGGGCCGGCGATATCAACGCGCTGGGCAATGTGAATGGCATGGAGATCAAACGCAATGAGTTTGACAATTATGAAAAGTTGATTTATTCCAATCAGCAGGGCAACACCTTTCAGATCCGCCAGGCGATTTGGAGTTATTTTGTTGAAAATGCCCTGGTGAGTCAGGAAGCCGAAGCCTTGGGCCTTGGCGTGAGCAAAGACGAGCTGAACGACCTCCAATTCGGAACGAACATCAGCCCGGTCATTGCCGAACGCTTTAAAGGGGAAGACGGCCAACCCAACCGGGCGACGCTGGCCAGCATCAAAGCCGCCATCGACCAGGGCTCTTTCACCGACCCGGTCAACCGCTCGTATTGGGCTGTTCAGGAAAAAGAAGTAGTCAAAGAGCGCCTTCAGGAAAAGATCAACAGCCTGGTGATGAAAGGCATCTACACCCCGGCCTGGCAGGCGGAGATGACCTTTAAAGAAAACAACCAGCGCATCGATTTCAACTACGTGCGTATCCCATACGACAAAATACCGGACGCCGAGGCGGAACCCACCGACGCCGATTATACCGCCTACCTCAAAGACAACCCGCGGCTGTACGACCAAACGGAAGAAACCCGCGTGGTCGACTACCTGGTGTTCGACGTATATCCGACTTCGGGCGACAGTGCCGCTGCGCTGGATGCCGTCAGGCGGATGTGGGAAGGCCTGCGCGCTGCACCCAACGATTCGGCGTACGTAGTCGCCAACAACGGCGTGGTGGACCCGGGTTATAAGAAAAAAGACGCCTTCCCCGCTGGTAGTGTGGCCGATTCGCTGATGAACCTGCCGGTTGGCTCGTATGTGGGCCCTTATCAGGATAAAGGCGCCTGGACGGTGGCCAAAATCCTCGGCCGCCGTATTGTGCCTGATTCCGTGAAAGCCCGGCACATCCTGATTCGCGAAGCAACACCGGCCAGCGAGCAAAAAGCAGATAGCCTGCTGGCCATCCTGAAACAGGGATCGATACCGTTCGACACCCTGGCGCGGCAAAACAGCACCGACGCCGGATCTGCCGTCAAAGGCGGCGACCTGGGTTGGTTTGGCGAAGGCCAGATGGTACCGGAATTCAACAACGTGTGTTTTTACCAGGCCGAACAAGGCCAATATTACAAAGTGGCTACGCAGTTTGGCTGGCACCTGATCGAAGTGACCGGCAAGAAGTTTTTGAAAAACGAGCCGGGCGTGCGGGCCGCCTACCTGGCGCAAGCCATCGAGCCCAGCACGGCCACCCAGCAGACGGTGAAAGACAAAGCGCTCGCCCTGGTCCAGCAAGCCAAAAAATTGGCGGACCTGACGGCTGCTGCCGGCCGGCAAAACCTGGCCATCCAGACCAGTCAGCCCCTGCGGGCAAATGATTACGCCCTGGGCACTCTGGGCACAGGCGAAGACGCCCGCGAGGTCATACGCTGGGTGTTTGACGAAAAAACGAAGGTCGAGTCGGTCAGCCAGGATATTTTCTCGTTCCGCGACCCGGCAGGCGGCTATTTCGACAGCAAATACGCCGTCGTGGCGCTCAAGAGCATAGCGCCCAAAGGCGCGGCCACGATCGCTACGATAAAAGCCACCACCCGCGCGGTGCAGGAAGTCCGCAACCGCAAAAAAGCGGCGATCATCATCGCAAAATTAAAGACCCCGGGCGACCTGAACGCTTTGGCCAGCCAGTGGCAGGTAGCGGTGGATACGGCCAGGGGCAGCTCTATGCTGCAGACCTTTGTACAAAACGGCGGCTCCGAACCCCGGGTGGTTGGTACGGCCTTTTCGCTGAAAAACGGCGCCGTGAGCGCCCCAATTGCCGGCACTTCGGGCGTTTATGTGGTTAAAACCATCGCGGAGCTCCAGGATGCGCCTGTCCCGTCCGACCTTACCCTCTTCCGCCGCCAGGTGACCTCCGCCGCCTTGTCGAGCGTCCGGATGAACCTGATGAATGCCTGGAAAAAACAAGCCGACACGCAAGACAACCGCAGCCGGTTCTTTTAAGCTGGCCGGCATCCGGGAATAGATTGGCCGGCTGAAGGGCCGAATGGCGCATCGTCATTCGGCCCTTTTCTTTGGTACGCCCGGCTGAAGCCGGGGGTTAGTCAAGCCCTTGATTTACACGCATTAGCATATCCAGTTCATTTCGATCAACTTGTGGGTAATCGGGAGCCAGTTGGGGCGGGGCAGGGGTGGGGTTGACTCGCGAGCTGCTTAGCGAGTATCACTGCTGGGTGGATGTTTTTACTCGTCAGCGCTACCGCAACAAGTCTGTTGAACGTGTATTTTTACCGCGCAAAACTCCACCCGATTTAATACAGTTGATTTATGCTGGTAAAAGCTTCCGGAATTACGAATTTGACCGATGCGCGGTATTTTGCCGCCCGGGAGGTACATTTTTTGGGATTTAATCTCGAAGAAGGGACGGAGGGTTTTATCGACCCTGTATTTATGAAAGCCATTCGCGAGTGGGTGGAGGGACCGAAAATTGTCGGCGAATTCGACCGGACGCCGGCCGGCGCCGTGCGGGAAGCCGCGGAATTTTACGGGCTAAACGCCGTGCAGGTGACCCTGGCGCAGGAATTGGCTCCGCTGGAAGGCCTCGACGTTATCCTGCACGTGCCGGGCGCTGCAGCGCCCGCCTTGCTGCGTCCTTTGCTGCAGGCGCGTGCGCCTTGGGTAAGCTGGTTCCTCATCGATTTTTCGCACCTGGACAACGCCGGCGCCCAGCTCTTGGCGCAGGCGCCGGTCTGGTCGGCCTTGTTTGCCGACTTTCCTGCACTGCTGGCGCTGGATGCGCCGGCGGCGGCCCTTCCCGAACTGCTGACCGCCTTGCACCCGGCCGGACTGGCGTTGCGCGGTGGTGCGGAGGAACGGGTCGGGGTAAAGTCGTTCGAGGAAATAGACGCGGTGTTTGAGGAATTAGGGAGGTAGGGCCTGTTATTTCCCTTGTTCCATGCGGATCGGTTCCTGCCCGGCTTGCTCCGCTTTTTTCAGCTGTCGCAGGACGTAAAGCAGTACAAGCAGTACAATTACAGACAGGGCGATGATATTGCGCACCGGAAAGGGATCGCGGGTTTGGCGCCGGAACATGACCATAGGTTGTATTTTTGGATTCCTGGTATCAGGGCCGGGCAAAAATAGTTGCAATACCCCGTTTTTTAAGCAGCAATGCCAGTGATTCTCGCTTTGCCTTTAGCCACCGATTCTCTGGGGGCTTGTCATGTTGGAAACCGAGAATTGCTGCAGCAATGTATCATTTTAACAGAAAATACCATCCTCATGCTGACGCCCACAGAATACTACCGACGCATTCGCGACACCTTTGGCGCCAACGGCGACCCAACCGTCGCGCAGGGCCAAATGGCCTATATGCGTCATCAGTTCGCGTATTTTGGCTTGAAAATGCCGGCCTGGACCGTCTTGACCAAAGCATTACACCATGCTGAGGGCTTGCCCGACGGCGCCGCCCTGCAGGAACTGGCCCGGCTGTGTTTTGATGACGAACACCGCGAAATGCAGTATTTCGCCCTGCAAACCGTGGAGAAAATGCTGAAAAAGCAGCCGCCGGAGTTTATCGGTTTTCTGGAGGAGCTGATCCTGACCAAATCCTGGTGGGATACCGTGGACTGGATTGCCAAACTCGTTGGCCTTCATTTCCGCCGCTATCCAGATTTGATCCGGCCGGTCACCGGGCGCTGGATGGCCTCGGGCGAGCTGTGGCTGCAGCGGGTATGTCTGATTTTTCAATTGAACTACAAGGATGAAACCGACGCGGATCTGCTGTTCGACTATGTCCGCCGGGTGGCCGGCTCGAAGGAGTTTTTTCTGCAAAAAGGCGCCGGCTGGGCATTGCGGCAGTACTCCAAAACCGACCCGGAGGCCGTGCGGCGTTTTCTGGCGGAAACGCAAGTGGCGCCGCTGACCCGGCGGGAGGGCGGAAAATATTTGTAAGCGCCCGGGGCGTCAATGCAGCCGCAGGCGTGCGCGCCCGTCGGCAAAGCGCACCACATAGAGTTGGCTGCCCGTGCGCGGACCTTCCGGCGGAGAAATTTTACGGCCCAGCAAATCAAAATATTCCAGGGGCGCGGGGTCGTCCGGGCCGCCTGTTTCCGAAACGTCGCTCGCCTGGCACGCTGTGGACACATCTGGGATGACAAACGGCTCGGAGCCCAGCATGCCGGCGCCATGGCTGACCCACAGTTGGTACACACCGGGCGCTTGCACGCTGATGCTGGCGGCGGTTTCGCCGGTGGACCAGGCATAGCGTTCATAACCTGCCGGGGCAGAAAGCGTGACCGTTCCGCCGTTTTGTGCGCAGGAAATAACCGGGCGCTGCGCGCCGGTGAGGGGCAGGTCGAACAGGTAGGAGCGGTAGATTACGAAGGAATCCTGGAAAACCAGTTCCGAGAGCCGCTTGCCGTCGTCATCTGTCAAAACAACACTCGGGTTGGGGCGAAAAACAAGCCCGTAATTGATCAAATGCCGCCGGTCGGTTGTGGTTTGGTGGCAGCCCATGGCCGGGCTGAAAAAGCCGGGCGCATGCTGGTATTCCCAAACTTTTGTGGCCACCCAGTTCAGCGTATCGAGCTGATATTCCACGGCCCGGGATATTCGGGGCGGCGCGGCCTGATTGGCGTTGTCGAACAGGGCAATATTTCCGTTGGGCAGGCGCCGGGCGTCGTGCTGTCCGCTGAAACCGGCGTCGTTGGCGAACGTGAAGCTCGAGGTTTTGCCGCCCATCTGCCACAGAATATCCCCGCTGTGCCGGTCAATTTTATACACCGCGTTCAGATTTCGGAACGAGAGCAGCAGGTTTCCGTCGGTATCTTCTTCGATGGAGTTGCCGTGGCAATAGTCGAATGCTGCGGCCGAGTAGGGGTAGTTGGCATAGGCTTCGCCCGGGTGGATATGGTCGTTGCTGTTCCACTGAAACAGCAAATTGTGGTCGGCGTCGAACTCCTGGACGACAAAGCCCAAAGCCCGCGTATTGGCGGCGCCGGGCGTGCCGTTGAACAGGTAGGCGCTCAGGTCCAGGATGGTATCGCTGGCGCCGGCCAGCAAAAATGTGTGGTCGGACGAGATTTGAAAATCGTGTATGTCGGGCAGAATGCCATTGACGGTGGTGAAGGAATCCACCGGGTTAAATCCGGTATCCATCAGCACGTACTGCACCTCCTGCGGGTTGTGGAATTTTACGAACTGGTACAGCTGAGCGGCGGAGTTGAATTTGAAGTCGAGCAGGTTCCGGGCCGCCAGGGGCATGTACCAAAAGAGAAAGCCTTTGGAATCGAGGATCATAAGCGGCAGGGACGCGTTGGCGGTGTTGCCGCCGAGCGGGAACGGCGCCGTCAGGTAGTAGCCCTGGTAGCTGCTGTCGTACTGGACGAAGTCGTAGGGGGGTACGTTTTTCGGCACCGGGCGGTTGAAATTTTGCCCGGACAGGGCGGGGTGGCCGAGCAGGAGAAGGCCGGCGGCGATGAGGCGGAAAGCGGTCATGTACATACAAAAGGAGATCGCCGGCAAGGTAAAGATTATCGGTGGGAAGGGGAAGTTGATCTTGCCTTGGTGACGCGAACGGGCTCTGTCTGTAATTCGTTGCTGTCAAACCGGTTCAGCAGTACAAAACTCCGGGTGTAGTGCGCGATAATATCGAGCAGACCCTTTGCTTCTATGAGCTGTAAGGTTTCGGCATCGCCGCCTTGCCGGATGAGCAACACCGTTTGTTCCAGTTCCTGCAGGTTTGCGTGAATTGCTGCAGGCGCTTTTCATTCAGGGCATAACCCCGAACCAGGTAATCTTTTAACCGCTGGGTAGCCCAGATGCGGAATTGGGTGGCCCGCTGGGAGTTAACCCGATATCCAACAGAAATGATTGCATCCAGCGTATAATACCGTGTTTGGTATTTTTTACCATCACTGGCAGTGTGTTCCAAAATGGAACTAACTGAATCTTCATCCAACTCGCCGGTTGCTAAAATGTTATTCAGGTGTTTAGTGATTGCTGGTCGTTGGGTGCCAAATAGCAATGCAATTTGCTTTTGCGTAAGCCAAACCGTTTCGGCCTCCAGTTTTACCTCGACCTGCGTTTGCCGGTCGGCGCTTTCGTAAATGAGTACCTCGCCTTTGTTTTCCATGCTTGCATCTTTTGCAACAAATATCGCTCAGGCAAAACACAGATTAAAACATTTTGTGCCGATTGAATATATTTTTTGAAATTTAATGTTTGCTAATCACGCATACTTCTTCTCCATTTTTCTCAGTGATTCTCGCTTTGCCTTTAACCACCGATTCTCTGGGGACTTGTCATGTTGGAAACAGCCACACAAGCCAAATTTTATGCTGGAATGTTGGCTTGTGTGGCTGTTTCCAACATGACAAGCCCCCGTTAACGTGAAGAATTGGTGCAAACCGAGAATTGCTGCATTTTTCTGGTCATCACTACCTCCTGTCAGACGCTGCGCAGCTTTATCTTCCAGCAATATTTTCATTTGCTGGATGGCAATGGCATTCAGGCGGCGCAGCCTTTCGGATTGGGGAAGGCCTTCGTGAATAAATACGGCGTTGAGGTTTTCCCTTATCGCATCGGTATGAATGCGGTAATTGATTTTGGTCAGGTTGCGCCGGATATCCCAGCTGAATTGTTTTTGTTCTTCATCTTTCAGGCGTTGAAATTCCTTGATCAGGTAAATTTTGAATTCGGCACTGATCCACATTCCGAATTCAAAGGCAATATCCCGATGGGCATACGTACCTCCATACCGGCCTGCTGTTGCCCGGAGCCCAATGGCATCGGTCTTTTCCACCCATTCTTTTCCACTGATTTTGTAACTGTTCAGCCCTGCCTGACTTTTAATTGTGGCGAATTCGCCATAATTAAAATCCGGATTGTGTATCCGCTCCCAGATACCCAGGTATTCAACCGTATTCCGGTTCCTCAGCCAATCGGAGATGAAAAAATCACCATCCTTGGCTTTGAGCATATCGGTAAGGGATATGTAATCAGCCTCCTCGTCAGACAGGATTGTGATATCTGTTCCTTGTACCCGGATGATTTTACTTTTTTGCTCATGGCTAAGTACATTAATTCATTGTTGGTATCGCTCCAACAAATATCGCCTGAACGCAATGTCATTTAAAACATTTTGTGGGAACAAAACATATTTTTTGAAATTTAATATTTGCTAACCGGCGCACTATCTGCCGCTTAACCCGAAATTGTTTGTGGTCACAAAAAACGCATTCGGCAAACCAAGCGACATGCCCCCAATGGGAATACCCCGATTTTTTTTCATAAGAAAGAACGAATGCGTATTTTTACCCACCGCTCAAATGATTCACAAGCCTGAAAAATGCCGGAAACCATCAACCAAAACCCGGAACAAAAAGCTAGAGACCGCATCGACCAGATGCTGGCTGAAGCCGGCTGGGCCGTACAATCCAAAGGCCGCGAAAACCTTTCCGCCGCCAGGGGCGTAGCCATTCGCGAATACCAAACCGACGTTGGTCCCGCCGATTATGTGCTCTTCGTCGACCGCAAACCCCTCGGCATCATCGAGGCCAAACGCGAAGAAGCAGGCGAACTGCTGACCACCGTGGAGGATCAAAGCAGCGAATACGCCAAAAGCAAGCTGAAATACCTGAACAACGACCCGCTCCCCTTCGTCTACGAAAGTACCGGCGCCCTCACCCGCTTCACCGACTACCGCGACCCCAAGCCCCGCTCCCGGCCAGTTTTTCACTTCCACCAACCGCAAACCCTGGCCGACTGGTTGGCCAAACCCGGCACGCTACGCGCAAGACTCCGCACCCTGCCCGAACTGCCCGAAACCGGCCTGCGCCCCGCCCAGATAACCGCCATCCGGAACCTCGAAAACTCCTTCAAGGCCAACCGCCCCAAAGCCCTCATCCAAATGGCCACCGGCGCCGGCAAAACCTTCACCGCCTGCACTTTCGTGTACCGCCTGCTCAAACACGCCGGCGCCCACCGCATCCTCTTCCTCGTCGATACCAAAAACCTCGGCGAACAAGCCGAACAGGAATTTCTGAAATACCAACCCACCGACGACAACCGCAAATTCACCGAACTCTACAACGTGCAGCGCTTTAGCTCCAGCTACATCGCCTCCGACAGCCAGGTCTGCATTTCCACCATCCAGCGCCTCTATTCCATCCTCAAAGGCGAAGAACTCGACGAAGCCGCCGAACAGGAAAACCCCAACGAGCAAAGCTGGCAAGCACAGAAAAAGGAACCCATGCCGGTGGAATATTCCGCCAAAAACCCCATCGAGCAATTCGACTTCATCATCATCGACGAGTGCCACCGCTCCATTTACAAGCTCTGGAAACAGGTGCTCGACTACTACGACGCCTTTTTGATCGGACTCACCGCCACCCCGGGCAAACACACCCTCGGTTTTTTCAACGAAAATGTCGTGAGCGAATACACCTACGAAGATTCAGTGACCGACGGCGTGAACGTGCCCTACGACGTGTTTACCATTGAAACGGAAATCACCCAGGCCGGCGCCAAAATCAGGGCGAAAGAATACGTCGACAAACGCGAAAAACTCAGCCGCCGCAAACGCTGGGAACAACTCGACGAAGACTTCGAATACACGCCCAGCCAACTCGACCGCGACGTGGTGAACCCCAGCCAGATCCGCCAGATCGTCCGCGCCTACAAAGACGCCCTGCCCACCATGTTCCCCGACCGCTTCGACGAAACCGGCGAATTCGAAGTGCCCAAAACCCTCGTGTTCGCCAAAACCGACAGCCATGCCGACGATATCATCCAGATCATCCGCGAGGAATTTGCCGAAGGCAATGACTTTTGCAAAAAAATTACCTACACCGCCGACGACCCCAAATCGGTGCTCGCCCGCTTCCGCAACTCCTGGGCGCCCCGCATCGCCGTCACCGTCGACATGATCGCCACCGGCACCGACGTCAAACCCCTCGAAGTGCTCTTGTTCATGCGCGACGTGCGCAGCGTCAACTACTTCGAGCAGATGAAAGGCCGCGGCACGCGCACCATCGACTTCGACACGTTGAAACGCGTGACCCGCACCGCCAAACACACCAAAACCCACTTCGTCATCGTGGATGCCGTGGGCGCCGTCAAATCCAAAAAAACCGACAGCCGCCCCCTCGAACGCAAACCCGGCGTCCCGCTCAAAGACCTGCTCGGCGCCGTGGCCATGGGCGTGCAGGACGAAGACTTGTTCACCTCGCTGGCCAACCGCCTGCTCCGACTGGACAAACAACTCACGCCCGCCGAAAAAGACCGCTTTGCCGAACTGAGCGCCGGAAAAACCATGAACGGCGTGGTGAAAGACCTGCTCCTGGCCTACGACCCCGATGTGCTGGACAGCCACACGCAAACCCTGCTCCAACAAATCCCGCTGCCCGAACGCACGCCCGACAAGGAGCAATACTGCCGCCGGCAAGCCCAAAACGAACTGGCCGCCCGGGCCGCCCAACCCTTCACCGGCGAACTCAACGCCTACATCGAAAACGTGCGCCGGGTGCACGAGCAGATCATCGACACCCACAACCCCGACCAACTGCTGCGCGCCGAATGGGACAGTTTCACGCAGGAAAAAGCAGCCGACGTGGTGCAAAACTTCCGCGACTACATCGAAGCCAACAAGGCCGAAATAACGGCCCTGCGCATCTTTTACGACCAGCCCTACCGCCGCCGCGAACTCACGTTCCAGATGGTCAAGGAACTGCTCGAACGGCTGAAACTGGAAAAACCGCTCCTCGCCCCGCACTACGTGTGGGAAGCCTACACCCAACTGGAAACCGTAAAAAGCAACAGTCCGAAAAACGAACTCGTGGCCCTCGTCTCCCTCATCCGCCGGGTGGCGGGCATCGACCGGCAACTCACGCCCTACGACAAAACGGTGGACAAAAATTTTCAGGACTGGGTGTTCGGCAAACAAGCCGGGCCTCTGAAATTCACCGAGGCCCAAATGCAGTGGCTGCGCCTGCTCAAAGACCATATCGCCGGCAGCTTCCACGTAGAACTGGCCGACCTGGACTACACCCCCTTCGACGCCCAGGGCGGCCGCGGAAAAATGTGGCAGCTGTTCGGGGCGGAAATGGAAGGGATTATTTCTGAACTAAATGAGGTTTTGGCAGCATAATGGCATTAGGACTAACACCACAGCAGATACTTTGCAAGTTGGGGGATTTCCCCTGGCCTCGGAGCAACGTTTGAAAGAGGCAAGCGTTTAGAATTGAAGTATTTAGCCAAAATCCAGAATGGCTTTGCTTTTTCATCAAAACATCTTAAAACAATCACAACTTGAGCCTCTCCGGGGCAAAAATATATTCATAATTCTTCTCATTGGAAATTACTGGCATGATGAAGATGGTTGGACCGAAATAGATCGAAGAATTGTTCCTATTATTGGGGAGAGAATTTTGACGAAGAAAATCTTGGCATATGTTAAAAGTCAAGTAAAGAAATGGTCAGAGGAAAAGGCAAATTAAGAAGGTTAAATTAATTAGCCTCTCAAAATGGCCAAGTAACAAGGAGATTTTAGTTGAAATGGGCAAAGAGCCTTTTGCCGGATTGACTTTTAAAGCTGTTTTTACGACAAAGGAGTTTTTTACAAATTTCTTGTTGTATCAACCATATAACTAAATGGATCAACGAAGCGGAAACCGTTGCAGTAACGGAAGTAAAACCTTTGAATCTTCGATAATTTAAACATGACATTCCAGTCCCCCTCGCTCCCCTCCCCGAGCAACGCGCCATAGTAGCCAAAATAGAGCAGCTCTTCAGCGAGCTGGACCACGGCGTGGCCAACCTCCGGGCGGCTAAAGCTAAACTGGATATTTACCGGCAGGCGGTGTTGAAGAAGGCGTTTGAGGGGGATCCTTCGAGCAAAAAACTTAAGTTGATGACTTCCGGAAAGGAACTGGCAGAAACGGCCTTTTGGAAATTTGACAAGGAAGATTATGATTGAGAAGCGGGTACCTTTAATTAATCCAAATCAATTCAAAATGGGGAAATCTGATCCGAGTCAACGAAATTTTCGACTATAAGTGAAAACTATAGTTTTTAATAATACCCAACAAATAGCGAGGATATTGGGCGAAAACTGAAATTGGAAGATCAGGAACCTTTGATCCTTTAAAGAACAGGGACAATTTTGGGTAAATAACAAAAACACATTGTCAGGCCAAATCAATTTACCTTATACCTTGCATTACATCAACTCCCTGCATGTAAAACAAGATATTGTAAGGTAAAGAGCAACAGGTTAACGCAATGCTTAATCTTAAACAAAATATACCAGTTCAACTTCCTAAAACAAATCAAGAACAAACCCAAATCGTCCAGGAAATCGAATCCCGCCTATCCGTCTGCGACAACATCCTGGCCAACATAGCCGAGGCCCTGGAAAAAGCCGAAGCCCTGCGGCAGAGTATTTTGAAAAAGGCTTTCGAGGGGCGGCTGCTGAGCGCGGCGGAGCTGGCGGCGTGCCGGCGGGAGGCGGATTGGGAGCCTGCGGGGGTGTTGTTGGCGCGGATACGAAAGGCAGGAGCAGGCAAATAATCACGGCAACCCGGGGCCTCGGAGAGGCCCAACGTTGGTAGAAATGCCCGTTTTTTTAACGATACCCGGCCTCGGAGAGGCCCAACATTTGCTCAATGCGCGCTACATTGGACCCCTTAGGCCTCTCCGAGGCCGGGCGATGTTGCGGGCCTCCGTATGCTACAAACGTTGGGCCTCTCCGAGGCCGGCTGCAATTATGGCCCGGGCCCTTCTGAACAAGATAAAACACACAAAATCCTACACCGCATGAGCAACGAATCCGCCCTCATCGCCAAAGTCTGGAACTTCGCCAACGTCCTGCGCGACGACGGCGTGGGCTACGGCGACTACCTGGAGCAGATCACCTACCTGCTGTTCCTGAAAATGGCCGATGAAATGTCGAAGCCGCCCTACGGCAAGGACCTCCATTTTCCAAAAATAAAAGACGCCGAAGGCGCCGAAATCCCCAGCGGCGAGCGCTGCGACTGGGCCACGCTGAGCCAAAAACGCGGCGCGGAACTGGAGGCCTTTTACAGCCAGCTGTTGCGCTCGCTGGCTTCGGAGCGGGGCATGCTGGGCCAGATTTTCACCAAGTCGCAAAACAAAATCCAGGATCCGGCCAAACTCCTCAAAGTGATCGACCTGATCGGCCAGGAGCAGTGGACCATGGTGGGCGCCGACGTCAAAGGCGACATCTACGAGGGCCTGCTCGAAAAAAATGCCGCCGACACCAAGAGCGGCGCCGGCCAGTATTTTACCCCCCGCGCCCTCATCCGGGCTATGGTCGAATGCGTGGCGCCGGAGCCGGAAAAAACCATCCACGACCCATCCTGCGGCACCGGCGGTTTCTTTTTGGCGGCCTACGACTACATCACTGCCCGGCACGCCCTGAACCGCGAGCAGAAGGCTTTTTTGAAAAACAACACCTTTTCCGGCAACGAAATCGTGGCCGGCACGCGCCGGCTCTGCCTGATGAACATGTTCCTGCACAACATCGGCGAGATCGACGGCGAATCCTTCATTTCGCCCAACGACGCCCTGATCGCCGACGAAGGCATCCGGGTGGATTACGTGCTCGCCAATCCGCCCTTCGGTAAAAAAAGCAGCATGACCATCACCAACGAAGAGGGCGAGCAGGAAAAGCAGGACCTGAGCTACAACCGCCAGGATTTCTGGGCCACCACCAGCAACAAACAGCTCAACTTCCTGCAACACATCCGCAGCCTGCTCAAGATCACCGGCGTGGCGGCGGTCGTGCTTCCCGACAACGTGCTTTTCGAAGGCGGCGCCGGCGAAACGGTGCGCAAGGAGCTGATGCGCGCCACCGAGCTGCACACCATCCTGCGGCTGCCCACGGGCATTTTTTATGCGCACGGCGTGAAAGCCAACGTGCTGTTTTTCGACAACAAACCGGCCGCCAAAGACCCCTGGACGAAAGAAATCTGGATGTACGACTACCGCACCAACGTGCACCACACCCTGAAGAAAAAAACGATGCAACTGGAGGATTTGCAAGATTTCATCGCCTGCTACAACCCGGCCAACCGGCACGCGCGGAAGGAGACCTGGTCGGAAGATCCCGACCCGGCGGCCGGGACAGGCCCGGAAGGCCGCTGGCGGAAATTCACGTACGCCGAGATCATGGCCCGCGACAAGACCAACCTGGACATCTTTTGGCTGAAGGACAAGAGCCTGGCCGATCTGGACAACTTGCCCGATCCGGACATCCTCGCTGCCGAGATCATTGAAAATTTGGAAGCCGGGTTGGATAGTTTCAAGGCGATCATGGAAACGGTGAATGGGGGCGAATGATACCGGCGTTGTTCCGGAGATTGTGTCTTTTCAACCCGCAAACCCACCCCTCACCCCACCTTGCACTCCAAACCCAGTTTCGCCATTTCCATGGCAAAATCCGAATCGGCGTTCACCTTGCGGCCGGCGGATGCAAAGGCCAGGGCGTTGCGGTTGGTGTGGTCGAGCAGGCGCATTTTGAGCTGGTGTTTGCCTTTGTGGGCCTTGCAAACCTGGTCGAGGCGGTCCAGGAGTGTGCTGGTGAGCCGTTCCACGGGAATATGCAGGGTGACGGCGCTGATTTGCGAGCCGCCGACGGTTTCCAGGAGTTCTACTTTTTCGGGCCGGAATTCGTGCTCGTCGCTGTTGTAGCGCTGGCGGAGGGCGCCGGTGAGGTACAGGCAGTTGCCTTCTTCAAAAAAATGCTTGAACTGGGCGTAGTCGTTGCTGAACAGCGCGATTTCGAGGTTGCCGGAGTAGTCGCTGATGGTGAAGCGGCCCCAGCCGGTGCCTTTCTGGCTGATGCGGTGCTCGGCTTTGGTGACGAATCCGGCGATCCGGATTTTCTGCCCCCGGAATGTTTCGATGCGGTCGAGCGGGCAGGTGGTCAGGTTTTCGACTTCAAATTTGTAGTCGTCCAGCGGGTGGCCGCTCAGGTAGATGCCGACCACGTCTTTTTCGCGCTGGAGCAGGGTGAGCAGGTTCCAGGGCGCCACTTTGGGCGCCAGCGGTTCGGGGATGCTGACGCTGTCGGACAGGTCGCCGAAGAGCGAATTGGCCGACAGCACCTTGTCTTCCTGGTGCGCAGCGCCGTATTTGAGCAGGTGTTCGATGAAGGATTCGTACTTGTCGGAGGGGGCGAAAAAGGCCGCCCGGGCGCCGCCGCGATTGCCTTGCAGCGGAGGAATTTCGTCGAAAGCGCCGGCAAAGGCGAGGCTTTCCATCACTTTTTTGTTGATGGTGCGCAGGTTGATGCGGCGCATAAAATCGTAGATGGACCTGAACGGCCCGTTGGTATTGCGCTCCTGGATGAGCGTTTCCACGGCGGCCTCGCCGACGCCTTTGACGGCGCCCATGCCGTAGCGGATAACGCCTTTTTTATTGACGGAGAAATTGACGCCTGATTCGTTGACGTCCGGGCCTTTTACTTCCAGGCCCATCCGTTTGCATTCTTCGAGGAAAAAGGTTGTTTTTTCGATGTTGCCCTGGGAGTGCGTCAGCACGGCGGCCATGTATTCGGAGGGGTAGTGGGCTTTGAGGTAGGCCGTTTGGTAGGCGACAAAGGCGTAGCAAGTGGAGTGCGACTTGTTGAAGGCGTAGGAAGCGAAGGCCTCCCAGTCGGTCCAGATTTTTTCGAGTTTTTCTTTGGGCAAACCCTTGGCCATGGCGCCTTCCAGAAACTGGCCTTTCATTTTATCCAGCACGGCCTTTTGCTTTTTCCCCATGGCTTTGCGCAAAACATCGGCGTCGCCTTTGGAAAAGCCGGCGAGTTTTTGCGCTAAAAGCATGATTTGTTCCTGGAAAACGGCGATCCCCATCGTATCTGCCAGGTATTCTTCCATTTCCGGCAGGTCATAAGTTACTTGCTCCCGGCCGTGTTTGCGGGCGATATAGTTCGGAATGTACTCCAGCGGCCCGGGCCGGTACAGGGCGTTCATGGCGATGAGGTCGTCGAACTTGTCGGGTTTGAGTTCGCGCAGGTATTTCTGCATGCCGGCGCTTTCAAACTGGAAGGTGCCGTTGGTAGCGCCGGCTTGGTAGAGTTCGTAGGTTTTGCGGTCGTCGAGGGGGATGGCGTCGATATCGATCTGCAGGCCGTGGTTTTGTTCGATCAGGCGCAAGGCGTCGCGGATGATGGTGAGGGTTTTGAGGCCCAGGAAGTCCATTTTGATGACGCCGGCGTCTTCGATGGTGCTGCCTTCGAACTGGGTGATGAGCAGATCGGTTTCTTTGGACGTATAAACGGGAATGATTTCCGTGAGGTCTTTGGGCGCGATGATGATGCCGGCGGCGTGAATGCCGGTGTTGCGCACCGAGCCTTCGAGCACCATGGCTTCGCGCAGCACCTGGCTTTCGAGGCTGCCTTCGGCGTCGAGGTATTCCCGCAGGCGTTTGGCGCTTTCGATATCGTCGGACAGCAGGTTTTCCTTGTCGCGCAGCGATCCCTCGCCGTCGAGCGGGGCGGTGAGCACGCGTTTGAGGGAGATGCCGGGTTTTTCGGGCACCAGTTTGGCCAGGGCGTTCGACTGGTCGAGCGGCAGGTCGAGCACGCGGGCCACGTCTTTGATCGACATTTTGGCGGCCATGGTGCCGTAGGTGACAATTTGGGCGACCTGCTGCCGGCCGTATTTTTCCACCACGTAGTCCAGCACTTTTTGCCGGCCTTCATCGTCGAAGTCGGTATCGATATCGGGCATGCTCTTGCGGTCGGGGTTGAGAAATCGCTCGAACAGCAGCTGGTACTTGATGGGGTCGATATTGGTAATGCCAATGCAATAGGCTACTGCCGAGCCGGCTGCCGAGCCGCGGCCGGGACCGATAAACACCCCGAGGTCGCGGCCGGCTTTTATAAAATCGGAAACAATGAGAAAGTATCCGGCGAAGCCCATGGTTTTGACGGTGTGCAGCTCGAAGTTAAGCCGTTCTTCGATCTCCGGGCTGATCTCTTTGTAGCGTTCGCGGGCGCCTTCGAACGTCAGGTGGCGCAGGTAATCGTCCTGTGAGGCAAATTCTGCGGGGATGACGAAATTGGGCAGCAGGATATCCTGTTTGAGTTTCAGGGTATCGCATTTGTCCACAATTTCCATCGTATTGTCCAGGGCAAGGGGCAGGTCCTGAAACAGCTGACCCATTTCGGCCTGGGTTTTAAAATAAAACTGGTCGTTCCAGAAGGCGAAACGCCCGCCTTTCATGACGGCGCCTTCTTCCACGAATTCGCGGATGGCCGGCGTGGCTTGTTTTTCGCCGGTGTTGATGCACAGCAGGATGTCGTGGGCGTTGTAGTCTTTCTGATCGACGTAGTGCGAATCGTTGGTGCAAATCACTTTTACGTTGTATTCGCTGGCCCAGCGCAGCAGCACCTCGTTCACCTGGTCCTGTTCTTCCATCTGGTGGCGCTGGATTTCGATGTAGTAGTCTTCGCCGAAAATATTGTACCACCATTCAAACTCCTTGCGCGCCGCTTCCTCGCCCTGCCGCAGGATAGCCTGGGGCACCATGGCGCCTATGCAGCAGGTGGTGGCGATCAGGCCTTCGTGGTATTGCAGGATGAGTTCCTTGTCGATGCGAGGGTACTTGCCGTACAGCCCTTCCATGTAGCCCAGCGAGCAGAGTTTGACGAGGTTTTTGTAGCCTTCGGCGTTTTTGGCGAGGAACAGCTGGTGGTAACGCCGGTCCCGGTCTTCCTTCGTGAACGTCCGGCGGTGCCGGTCGGCCACCACGTAAAACTCGCAGCCGACAATGGGCTTTACACCCTCGTGTTTGGCGGCTTCGGCCACAAACTGGAACACCCCGAACATGTTGCCGTGGTCGGTGATAGCCAGGGCTTTCATGCCGTCGGCGGCGGCTTTTTTGAACAGCGCCGGTATAGACGCTGCGCCATCAAGCAGGGAGTACTGGGTATGGCAGTGGAGGTGTGCGAACTGTGGCATGTCGGAATATGGAACGCGGCAAATTTAAAACAATTTGTAAAAAATCAGGAATGTATTTTTACACACAGCCATATTCATTTTCAGTTTTGCAGCCTCCAATATTGAAGTTGCGTTTATTGGCGCATAATTCCGCTTCAACAGCGACGGCCGTCGTTTAAAAAATGTTCCCTCCCCAAATAAACTCATCAAAGCCAACAACGCCGGGATAGCGTCCGATCAGGTGGCATTCGGATATGCCGATGGCTGTTGCATTGTATTTCAAAGCATTCAGATGCTGCGGAATAGGGGTTTCCTTGACTTCATAGGCTATGCTGCCGTTCAAAATGAAGTCAATTTCTTTGCTTTTTGATTTTTCAAAATAATTCAGCTGGCCAAGGGTGGCAATCTGGTTGGCGATGGCGTTTTCAAAAATATGGCCGCTGGAGAGGCCTTTTTGTAACGAATTCAAGACGCCTGTATCTGAAAAGTAAATCTTAGGTTGGCTGGTCAGCTCCTTATCAATGCCTTTTGCAAGGGGACTTACCAGCCGGATGAAATAGGTATATTCAAGGAGGGAAATATAGTCTTTTACTTTATGCCTGTTGATTCCAATGATGGCAGCTAACTTGCTGTAATCAAGCTTGCTACCTGCTCTACCCGCCAAGAGAAGCATAAGTCTGTATAACGAATCTGCCATTTCAAAATCAGACAAGAGTTTGATGTCCAATTCAATATAAGAATTGATAATATCGGAAAGGTAATCCTCCCGGTTGTCGCTACTGTCGGCCAGTACCACTTCCGGGAAACCACCGAAGCGGATATATTCCTCGTATAGTGGGCTATAGAGGTCATAAAAAGTGCGTAAAAATGACTTCCCTCTTTCCAATTCAATCTGTGGTTCCCACGCCTCCCGGAAGACGAGAAACTCCCGAAAATCCAACGGCCAGAGTTCAAAAATTTTCTTACGCCCGGCCAAGCTTTCTGAAAAGTGGTTTTTTAGATAAAATGAGCTGGAGCCCGATACGATGAATTTCACCTCATACGTATCGTAGAGACTTTTGATAACGCTCGGAATGTTTTTCACTAATTGTATTTCATCCAGGGCGATTACTGCCGGTAATGTCAAGTCAATACCCAACTGCGCTAAGCCCCGTTCGATATCGGAATAGGACTGCTGATTAAAAAGGTGCCGGTACTCAATCCTTTCCATATCCAGGTATAATTTGTTCTCGTGTCTTACCCTATCCAGCAAATACCGGATAGCAGTAGTCTTGCCCACCCGCCTCATACCCGTGATTACCGTCGCCTGCTTTTGGGAAAGATGGGCTTCGAGCGCCTTAAATGTTATTCTATTGTACATAAAAACGGAAATTTTGTACAAATTTATGACAATTTATAAAAATCGTATCCTTTTCCAGCCTGGTTCTCCTCCTGGCTCTATGACTATATTTCCTTTCTCTGAAAATTGGCAACATATTCAAATCCATTTACAACGGAAACACCATACTACTGTACATTTTTCAGAATGGCAATGAAATGTACTGCCGAACCCCGTTCGGCGTCGCAGTGCCGAACGGGGTTCGGCAGTACAAATCGGCCCGAATTGAAAAATGTCCAGTAGTGTGTGGAAATACACTTGTAAAAAATAAATGCATAAACCTCACCATAACACAATATCCTCCAAATCTTCCTTATGTTTGCCTGCCCAACCTGTCATAGCAAAACAAAATGGAAAAAAAACAAGGCCAACTCGTCCGCAGCCTCACGTTGGGCGCTGCTACTATTCTCGTCGTCAGTTCGGTGATCGGGTCGGGGGTGTACAAAAAAGTGGCGCCGATGTCGGATCAGCTGATGTCGCCCGACCTGGTGTTGTGGGCTTGGGTACTGGCCGGCCTGATCAGTTTGTGCGGCGCCCTGAGCAACGCCGAAATAGCGGGCATGTTGGCCGATTCGGGCGGCGAGTACGTGTATTTCCGGCGGATATACGGGCGCTTTACGGCGTTTTTGTGGGGTTGGAGCACTTTTGCCGTGATCAAAACGGCGGCGGTATCCTCCATTGCCTATGTATTTACGCAGTCGCTCCATTCTATTTTCCCCTTGCCACACCTGCCGGAATCGATTGAAAGTATCGACTTCCTGATTTTTAAACCCTTTGAAAACGCCGGCGTCAAGGCCGTGACGATCGCCCTTATTTTGACCCTGACCTTTGTGAATTCGCGCGGACTGCGGGGCGGCGCTGCGCTCAGCGCCTGGATCACGCGTTCGGTCATTGTGGGCCTGGCGCTGATCGTGCTGTCGGGGTTGTTGTTTGGCGGGGGCAGTTTTGAGCATATCCAAACGCCGGCTGCGAATTATGTGGACCGGAGCTGGACCGATTTTTCGTTTATCAAAGCCATGTTTGCCGCCCTGCTGGCGGCCTTTTGGGCGTATGAAGGCTGGAACACCGTAGGGTTTCTCGGGGGTGAAATCCAAAACCCCAACCGCAACCTGCCCCTGGCCCTGTCTGCCGGGTTGCTGATTATCATCGGGACGTATGTATTGGTGAATTTCACCTACCTGTACGTGTTGCCGATCGATCAGATTATCAGCGGGTATAAAAACCAGAACGAGATCGCGGCGGTTTCTGTCGTCCGGTATTTCGCCGGCGGCGCCGGCGCCACGCTCATTTCCATCATTATTCTCATCACCACCCTGGGCTGTACCAATGCCACTATCCTGATGCCGCCGCGCGTGTATTACGCCATGGCTAAAGACGGCTTGTTTTTCCGGCGCGCTGCCGAAATACACCCGAAATACCACACTCCCAACCCGGCCCTTTGGATGCAGGGCATCTGGGCTTGCCTGCTGGTGCTTTCGGGCAGTTTCGACCAGTTGACCGACATGTTGATTTTCGCCGCCTTCTTTTTTTACGGCGCCACAGCGCTCGGCGTGTTTATCATGCGCAAGCGCGAGCCCGGCGCCGAACGGCCATACCGGGTGTGGGGATATCCAGTTGTGCCGGCGTTGTTTGTGCTGTTTTGCGCTGCATTGATTGTTATTACCTGTATCAACAGCCCCCGCGAGGCCATGCTCGGTATTGTACTGATGCTGACGGGGGTGCCCTTTTATTTATACTGGAACAGAAAAAAGCCGGACTGAATTTGGCGCTCAAGGCTTTTTGCGCAGGTCGAGCGCCTCGCCCTCGCGGGCTACGTTGAACCCGCGCCGTTCGACCGCCCGGATTTCCGCGTCGTCCCACAGCATCGGGTTGGTGTGGTTGAAGTGAATAAACCGCACTTTGGCTTTGTCCGTACTGGAGAGGCCATCGAACAGGCGGATAGACTCCTCCATAAAGGGGTGCGGGATTTCGCGCATATCGCGCTGCAATTCGCCGTTCTTGTAAAACGTCGCGTCGAGGTAAGCGATATCGCAGGTTTTGATTTCCCGAACGACGTCGCGGTCCCATTTTTCCCATTTATCGATATCCGGAATAAACAAAATGCGCTGCCCGGCCGCTTCGATCCGGTAGCCGGCAGTTTCGGAATATTCGTCGCGGTGGGGTACGCGAAAGGGCGTAACCCGGATGTCTGGGCCCAATACGAGGGCCGAATCCACCTGCAGGGGCTGCAGGCGGATATTTTCCAGTTGAACGAGTTGGCTCCAGGGGCCGTTGGATTCCAGGAAGGTTTTCATGCGCGGCAACACAAACACAGGTACATTTCGCGCGCCCTGGGCTTCGCGGCCGAGGTACATGAGGCCGGCGTAATGACCGATATGGGCGTGCGTGAGCAGGATGCCGTCGGGTGCGGATTGTTCCGGCATGCCGGCGGCCTGGCGCAGGCGCCGCCATTGGTCCGGATAAGCCGGCGTAGCCTCAAACATCCAGATTTTTTGGCGGCGGCGGTCCAGCAAGGCCAGGCAGGTTGGCGTGCGTGCGCTGCGCCGGCCGCTCCAGTAGAGCTGGCAGCAAGTCCGCCGGCAATTGACGTGCGGGTAGCCGCCATCCTGGGTTACGCCGAGCACGACCAGGGAAACCTCCGGCAATGGCAACGGAGGGGTTTTGCAGGCCGTCAGCAGGCAAAAAAAGGCTAGAATGCGGTACATCAGTCAGAGCGTTTTTCCGTAAAACAGCCCGCAACCGGTATGGCCGGTGTGGCCCATTGGCCCTGGCAAGGATTCAAAATTCAGGCGTTGATACAAGCGGTTGGCCTCCTGCATGGCGGCAATGGTTTCGAGATACATATACCGGAAGCCCCGGAGGCGGGCTTCCGTTTCCAGGCGCTCCACGAGCGCGCGCCCCATACCCTGCCCGCGGGCTTCGGTGAAAAAGTACATTTTTTTCAGCTCGCAGGTATCCGGGTCGCCGCCTTTCAGAGGGCCTATCCCTCCGCACCCGGCCAGCCGGCCGCCGGGGTTTTCCAATACCAGGAAATACGAGCGTGGGTTATTATAAGCCTCGAACATGGCATCCACTTCGGGGTCTTCGATCGAAAACCCACGGCCCACGGCGCCGTATTCGGTCATCACGGTGCGGATGATTTCCGCTACCTGGCTATTATCCTGCGGCCGGATAGGGCGCAGCGACAAATTGGATGGGTGTGGCATCATGGCGCGGAAGATCACTTTTTCTTCTTGAAATCCCCGTCTTTCCAGGCTTTGAAAAACTGTGCCCAGGCCAGCGGGCTGAAGATATTCATCGGCGGCGTCTGGCCGATATACACATATTCGCGGGCTTGCTGGCGCAGGTAAAAATTGGCGCTTTCACGACCGCCGTAGGGCACGATATCGGGATTTTTACGGGCTTCGGCGAGGTATTCGTTGGCTACGTTGGCAGCTGCGATGCGCTGGAGTTCGGGGGTGACGTTCATTTTCAAAAATTCAATCTTGAAATGCTCGCGCGAAGGCCAGGGAAAGATCACGGCTTCGGGCAGCGTGAGCGTGTCCTGTGCGAGAATCTGGACGATCGAATAGCGGTCCTGCGAGAGCGTATCCGGCACTGTTTTCGTCACCGGCTCGAAGCCGATACAATTAAAGCGGATCACGTCGCCTTTTTCCACGACGATGGTAAAAAAACCCCGGTAGTCGGCGTAAGTGCCGCGTTTTTTCTCCGGCAAAAAAATGCTGGCATAGGGCACGGGCACCATATTTCCGTCCATATTGGTAATCACCAGGCCGGAAAACTGGATCAGTTTTTTGGACGAAGGGGTTTGGGGTTCCTGCGCAGCCGCGGTGGCCGACAGGAGCAGGCTGAAGAGAAACAGGAAAATCGAACGTATCACCGGGCTTGTATTTATCGTTTGAGCGAAGGTTGGGCAATTCAGGATTGATGTACAAAGATATGCAGGAGTAACGCCAGGACGGTGGCTTTGTTTTCGGAAAAACGTGCGGGGCAAACAGAACGCGGCCGGCGCCTGGTGTCCCCGAAACGCAGCCAATCGGCCATTCGCTGCCCGGCTGCCGGCGGCACAGCGGTGTATTGGCGGGTTAAATGGTCGGAAAACGGCCAAAAAAATGCAGAAAATGGCTGCTTTGCTGGTGCTACGAAGATGAAACCCGCGAAATGGGCCGTATCTGGCGTATTTTGTTACCTTTGCCGCCGTTTTTCGTTTTCAAGGCATCTTTTGTCCTACACTAAACACGAACTCTTTCAATGATTCGCAAAACATCTTTATTCCTGGCCGCTCTGTTGTGCAGTGTTTTTTCCCTGGTTGCACAAACCGAAGCGCCGAAATACGGCCATATGAACCTGGGCAACCTGTTGGACGGGCTGCCGGAAACGGCCAAGGCAGAAGCGCAGCTGCGCGTATTCGCCGACAGCCTCAACCGCAAAGACAGCCTGCTGACCAGCGCTTTTCAAGCGGCCGTTGCACAGTTCAGAAAGCAGTATGACGAACAGACGCTTACCGGTATTCAAATCTCCCAGCGCCAGGAAGCGTTGGAAAAAGAACGTCAGGAGATCCAAAAATTTGAACAGGACGCCCAAAAGGCCGTCGAAACGAAACGCAACGAACTGCTCCAGCCGATATTGGTACGGATCAATGAGGCGATACAGGCCGTGGCGGCCGAAAACGGCTTTACCATGATTTTTGATGTCAGCTCGGGCGCCATGTTGTTTGCCGCCGAAACGATCGACGTGACGGCTCTGGTGAAGAAGAAACTCGGCGTCGAGTGATACGGCCGCCAGGACTTTATTAGATTTGCCCCTTTATAAACCAGACAACTTCCGCCGGCAGGGCGGTGTCTGTACCAGAAACATACCTTTCTACGATGACTTCCTTTAAAACACTCAACAACCTTACGGGGTGGCTGGTCTTTGCTATTGCGGCGCTCGTGCTGGGCGCTGCCGCCGAACCGACCGGCAGCCTCTGGGATTGTGGCGAGTTTATCGCCGGCGCATACAAACTGCAAGTGGTGCACCCTCCTGGGGCGCCGATATTTCTGTTAATCGGCCGGTTGTTTGCCTGGGCGGGCAGCTTGGTGTCGTCCGATCCGTCGGCGATTGCCTACGCGGTCAACCTGCTATCTGCCCTGTGTACGGCCTTTGGGGCGATGTTTATTTGCTGGAGTACTACCATTCTGGCGCGTCTGACCTTGGTGGGGCGGAGGGGCGAATTGTCGCCGGCACAACGTATCGCAACGATTGGCGGCGGCCTGGTGGCAGGTCTTGCCATGGCATTTGCGTCTTCGGTGTGGTTTTCGGCCGTGGAAGGCGAGGTGTACGCCATGTCCACCTTTTTTACCTGCCTCACGCTGTGGGCCGTGTTGAAATGGTATCAGCTTCCCGATACGGCGGAGGCCGACCGCTGGTTGGTCTTTGCGTTTTATTCCGCGGCATTGTCCATCGGGGTGCACCTGCTGAGCCTGCTGACCTTCCCGGCCCTGGCCATGTTTTATTATTTCAAAAAAGCCAAGAAACCTACGGTGACCAACACCTTGTTGGCCGCAGGTATTGGTGTGGCGTTTATCATTGGGATTCAATATTTTATCATAGCCGGTATTCCCCGGCTTTGGGCTACGTTCGACCGGTTTATGGTCAATAGCCTTGGTATGCCATTTCACAGCGGGCTTATCCTGGTCTTTTTACTCTTTGGCGGTGTGCTCTGGTACGGCCTGCGGCGCGCACAACGTACGGGCAACGGCCTGCTGCAGCGCCTGGTAGTGGCTGTCGGGGTAGTAATCATTGCGTATATGTCCATTGGCATGGTCGTCATCCGGGCCAATTCCAATCCGCCGATCAACATGAACGACCCCTCCGATGCCATGCGCTTGTTGCCCTACCTCAACCGCGAGCAGTACGGCGAACGGCCGCTGCTGCGTGGCCCGAGTTTCGACGCCAAGCCGGTCGGGCTCAAGACGGAAGAGCGCTATGGCCGTGTTGGCGACCGCTATGAGGCCGTGGACGAAAAAATCGACTATGAATACGCCAATTCGGACAAAGCCTTGTTTCCGCGTATGGGAGATTACTCGCAGGGACGCCCGCAATTGTACCGCCGGTGGATAGAAAAAACGTCGGGCGAGCCTACGTTTGCCGATAATATTGAGTTTTTTGTTAAGTATCAGCTGGGCTGGATGTACTGGCGGTATTTCATGTGGAATTTTGCCGGCCGGCAAAACGGCGAACAGGGTTTTTACTCCTGGGACCCCAGTGCCGGCAACTGGATCAGCGGCATATCCTTCCTCGATGAAGGCCGGGTTGGTACCGACAAAGAGATGCCTGAATTCATGAAAAAACACCAGGCGCGGAACAAGTATTACATGATTCCCTTCCTGCTGGGCTTGTTGGGGCTGTTTTTCCACTACCAACGCCGCCCGCGCGATTTTGCCGCCCTGCTGGCCTTGTTTATCATCACAGGCATCGGGATCATCGTTTATTCCAACCAGCCGCCCAACGAACCACGCGAACGGGACTACGTGCTGGTAGGATCTATCTTCACCTTTGCCATCTGGATCGGCCTGGCTGTGCCGGCGCTGTTTAGCTTCCTGAGCGATGGCAAGCGCCTCCCGGCCGTTCCGGTAGCCGCCGGCGCCACGCTGCTGACGCTCGCTGCGCCCCTGTTGATGTTGACCCAAAACTGGGATGACCACAGCCGCGCCCGGCACTACGGCAGCCGCGACTACGCGCACAACTTCCTGCAATCCTGCGCCAAAGACGCTATTATCTTTACCTATGGCGACAACGATACCTATCCGCTCTGGTATTGCCAGGAGGTGGAAGGTATCCGGACCGACGTGCGGGTGGTGAATTTGTCGCTCATTGCGGTGGATTGGTACATCGACCAACTGCGGCGCAAGGTGAACGACTCGCCGGCGATCGACCTGAGTATTCCGCAGGAACAGCTCCGCGGATACAAACGGGTGCAGATACCGTTTTATGCACCATCGGGTAAGGAGCCGGAGATGAGCCTGCAGCAGGTTTTGAAATTTATCGGCGAAGACCACCCCTTGCCGGCACAAAGCGGCCGCGACCTCGATTCGTATGTGCCGACACACAAAATAGCAATCCCGGTCAATAAACAAGCCATGATCGCCAGGGGGCTGCTGACCCCGGCCGATACCAACGCCGTGGATACCATACGCTTCGACCTGGGCGACCGCTCTTTCCTGATCAAAGACGATATCGCTATTCTAGATATCATTGCTTCCAATTTTGAGAAGCGCCCGATTTATTGGGCCGTCACCACCCGGGAAGAAAAACTGATGGGGCTCGACGATTACCTCCAGCTCGAAGGCCTGGCCCTTCGCCTGGTACCGGTGCGGACCGCCAGCGAAAGCAACAGTTTTGGCATTATCGGAAGCGGCCGGGTGGCCACCGACATCGCCTACCAGAACATCATGGAGAAATGGCACTGGGGCAACTTCGATAAAGAACGCCTGTATGTGGACCGCTCCTATATGCCCAGTCTGCAAACGATGCGGGTCGGCATTATCCGGATTTCCAGACAACTGATCACCGAAGGGAAAAAAGACAAAGCCGAAGCGCTTGCAGATAAGTATTTCGATGTGTTCCCAGAGTTCAACTTTACCTACGACCAGTTTGCCGCCTATATGGCCGATATCTATGCCCGGGCTGGCGCCAAACAGAAAGCTGCCGATAAAATACGGGCTGTTGCGAAAACACAGGAAGAGATCATGCGCTTTGTGAAATCGCAATCGCCCGACTTCCAGAAAGGCTACGAGCAAGATTTTCGCCTCGCCGCCGGCACGGCCCAGACCCTGATCGGTATCGCCCAATTCATGCAAGACGAGGCGCTTCGCAAGGAACTGGAGGAACAGTTCAACCCGTACTTGCCCGCCGGACCTGCCTTGCCGCCTTTGCCCAACTAACGAAGACAGGATGGGCAGGGTTTTTCGTTCGTAGAGTGATGAGACAGCATTAACAGGATTTCTCAGGATGGACAGGATTTTTTTTAAGCTGAAAAGGGTTCTTTCCCAAAAACCTAAATTATAATCCTGTTGATCCTGCGAAATCCTGTTAATCTTGTCCAATTCAAAAAAACACAGTCCTAACCATAGCCACTGTGCAACATTTCAATATCGAGATCAAGGCCCGCACCGCCCGGCAGGTGGAGATCCGGCGCTGGCTGCAGGAGCAGTGCGCATATTTTATAAAGGTATTTCAGATCGCTTCGGAAGATATCCTGGCGGAATCGTACAGCGATCTGATTTTAAACACGCCGGCTAAGACCTGGCCGGAATAAAAACCACACCGCCATTTTCCCGCCATTTTCCGTACCTTTGCGCCCGCTCATGAGCCGTATTGTTGCCATCGACTTTGGATTGAAGCGCACCGGAATTGCCGTCACCGATCCGCTGAAAATTATTGCCAGTGCGCTCAGCACTGTGCCAACGGCCAGCGCGCTGGATTTCCTGACCCGGTATTGCGCGGAAGAGGAAGTCGAAAGTTTTGTGGTTGGCCTGCCGCTTTACCCCGATGGCAATCCGGCGCAGATAGCTGCCGCGGCTGACGCGTTTGCCAAACGTTTGGGCGAACTTTTTCCTGGAAAACCCGTTTTTCGTCAGGATGAACGCTATACCTCCAATGAAGCCAAACGGATCATTTTGGCAAGCGGCATTAAAAAACAAAAACGCCGGGATAAAACGCTGGTAGATAAGATAGCCGCTGCTTTGATCCTCGAACAATTTATGCAAGCGAACCACTGGTAATTCTTTCGGGCTTCAAACTTCGAACGCACAACATGATCCTTCCGATATACGCTTACGGGCAGCCGGTTTTGAAGAAAGTTGCAGCGCCCATCGGGCCGGACTACCCTGGTTTGGCCGAACTTATCCTCAACATGTGGGAAACGATGTACCATGCCGAAGGCGTTGGCCTGGCTGCGCCGCAAGTGGGCCTGCCTGTCCGTCTGTTTGTGATCGACACCCTGCAATTGGAAAAAAAGCAGAAGGAAAATTCGGAACCGGGCTTCAAAAAAGTTTTTTTAAATGCCCGCATTATCGACGAGACCGGCGATTTGTGGGCCTACGAAGAGGGCTGCCTGAGCATCCCGCGTATCAGCGGCGACGTGGAGCGCCCGCCGGCCATCCGCCTGCGCTACCAGGATGAAAATTTTCAGGAATTCGAAGCGTCCTTTTCCGGTATCAATGCCCGGGTGATCCAGCACGAATACGACCATATCGAAGGCGTGCTGTTTACCGAACGCCTCAAACCCCTCAAGCGGCGCCTGATCCAACGCAAACTGGAAGATATCCGCAACGGAAAAATCGCCACCGACTACAAAATGCGTTATTACAACGCCCGCTAAATGCCCTGCGCGGAAACCTGTCAGGTGAAAATGACCTATTCGAAAGAAACGCTTTTTCGTGAGTACCTGCTGCGCTATTTGTTCGGCATCGTTTCGGAAAAAGGATTGCCCATTATGAAAGCAAAATTATCCTGATATGCACCGTATTTTCCTACATTCCCTATCTTTAATTTGCCTTCTGGTATTCGGGCAAAGCGCCACGGTTATTGGCCAGACGGCCATGCGCCTGGCAGATTGCGTTCAATACGCCCTCGACAATCACCCGCAGGTGCAGATAGCCAAACTCCAGATTGCCGATGCCGACTGCCAGATCAAGGAGAACACTGCCATTGGTTTGCCGCAAATTTCTGCCGGTATCGATTACCAGTACTTCATCAAACGCCCGGGTATTCCGGCCAGCGTATTCCAATTCGGTTCCTCCGGCCCCGGGGCCGATTCGCTGGACGACGTTCGCATCGTATTCAGTTCCAAACACAGCCTCAGCCCAAGCATAACCCTCCAGCAACTCCTGTTCAGCAACAGCTACCTGACCGGCCTGAAGGCAGCCCGCCATTACCGCCAGTTTGTGCAGCTCCAGCAGGCCGTCACGCAGAAAACCCTGCGCGACCAGGTAACAGACGCCTATCTTCCGGCGCTTCTGATTGCTGAAAACCTGCTCATCCTGGATAAAAACATCGCCAACCTCGAAAAACTGCTCCAGGAAACCCAGGCCACCAATCAGGCGGGTTTTGCCGAACAACTCGATGTCGACCGCCTTCAACTGGCGCTCTCCAGCCTTCGTACAGAGCGCGAAAACCTGGCCCGCCAGCGCGATATCGTCGTCAATATCCTTAAAATGGCTATGGGCATGCCGGTAAAACAGGAATTGAGCCTTTCCGACGACCTCGGCGCCCTGATGGCGCAATATGCCGATGCCGACCTGACTGCCGGACTCAATTATATGAACCGGCCGGAGTACGTTGCCTTGCTCAAAGGGCGCGAACTCCGCCTCCTCCAGGCCGACCTTTACCGCAAACCCTGGATGCCCACGGTGGCTGGTTTTGTGCAATACCAGCCCGGCTGGCAAGGCGGTTTTGCAGAGGGCAACAAATGGTTTTTCATCCCCTCGGCAATTGCCGGCATTTCGGTCCAAATCCCGATTTGGGATGGCGGCGCCAACGCCGCCCGGCACGAACGCGCTATCATCGCCGCCCAGGCGATTGACGCGCAACAACAATTACTCGAAAATGCCTTCGACCTGGAGATCGAAACCGCCCGCAAACAATACCTGAATGCCTCCGAACGGGTCGGCAGCCAGCAACAAAACCTGGAACTGGCGCAGCGCATTTACAATACCACCCAAACGAAGTATAAAGCCGGCGTGGGCTCCAGCTTCGAATTGGTGAGCGCCGAACAACAACTGTACGCCGCCCAGCAAGCCCTTATGAACGCTCAATTTGACCTGCTAACGGCAAAAGTGACTATTCGAAAAGCACTCGGAGCGACGAAGTGACGGGTAGCGCGTTTGCCGCTACCCCGCTATTCCTCCATTGCGCTATCCTGATTTCTAAAAATTACCCATTCATGAAAAATAATGCTCGCATTTCTTTTGCGCTCTTGTCCCTGACCCTGCTGGCAGCAGCCTGCGGAGGAGGCCAACCCAAAGACAAATCGGCCCAACTGGCCGCACTGAAAGACCAGAAGGCTGCCCTGGAGGCTCAAATTGCCCAACTGGAAAATGAAGCCGGCGGCACGCCCGGGGTGTCCAAACATATCCGCACGGTGGGGCTGACCGAGCTTCAACCACAACTTTTCCGGCATTTTATCGACCTCCAGGGCAAGGTGGATGCCGAGGACAACGTCCCGGTCACGGCCAAAATGGCAGGCCAGATTACCCGCGTATTAATCAAAAATGGCGATGCCGTGAAGAAAGGGCAGCTCCTGGCAGCACTGGATGACGAACTCATGCTCAAAGGCCTGTCCGAACTCGAACTGCAGCTCCGGACCGCCGAGGATATCTACAACCGGCAAAAAGGCCTGTGGGATCAGAAGATCGGGACAGAGGTTCAGTTTATCCAGGCCCGCACCAACAAAGAAGCCCTCGAACAGCGCATTGCCACCACCAAAGAGCAGTGGCAGTATACCAAAATTTACGCCCCAATCAGCGGTACGGTGGATATGGTGATCCTGAAAGCCGGGCAAGCTATTGCGCCAGGCTCACCCCTGTGCCATATTATCAACATGGGGCAATTAAAAATTACCGGCCAGGTGCCCGAGGCCTATGCCGCCAAGGTCCGCCAGGGATATGCAGTGCAGCTCTTTTTTCCCGATCTGAACAAGGAAGTAGCCTCCCGGGTGTCCTACGTGAGTAAATCCATCAACCCGACCAACCGGACCTTTACCGTGGAGTGCGCCCTGCCGGCCGGCGCCGATTACCGGGCCAATATGATCGCTGTGATGAAAATCATCGATTATCAGAATCCGCGGGCGATTGTCGTGCCGGTCAACCTGATCCAAACCGCTGAAGACGGCGATTTTGTGCTGGTAGCCGATAAAACAGGCGATAAGCAGGCCGTGGTGCGCAAGGCAAACGTTCGCCAGGGCGGCACGTACAACGGTATGGTGGAAATCACCGGGGGCCTGAATCCCGGCGACCTGGCCATTTCCACCGGGTTTCAGGACGTGAATAACGGGGAGACGGTGGCGTTTTAGGCGGAAACAGGTTCTTCTCCCCAGTTACGAAGGATTGTGCTAACGCTAACAAACCTGTCAAGCGCAGGTTGAATAGCACGTAAACTTTCTGGTGAAAGTGTTTGCAAATATTTGGCGATAGCATGGATATGATTTGCCTGCGCTCTTAAATAAACTTGCCAGGCCATCCGACGGTCCTGTGGTGAAAGTGAATAAATAAATGGCCGCCAATGGTTTAACATAAAATCTTCAGCGTCTATTTTGGGCTTGGCTTCAATGGATTGATTTATTAGGTTAGTAAGTTTTTCTATTTCAACCTGCGTCATAGTTTAACTTTTTTAAGAGCGCTTGAATCATGAGGATATCGTCCAAAATCTGGTCCCGGGTGGTAATTAACTCCCGATGGCTAATGCCACTCTCCAGAATTTCATCTTCCATTACATTCAAAAGATGAAGTGATTTGAATTTGGCGGCTAATAATATTTCCAATTCTGGAAGTGACAGGTTTTTTATGTCATCAAATTCCATAGGGTCAATTTCTTTTTTACAAATATAATCACTTCAGCACTCAATCTCTTCTGAAATGAAAGAATTTAAACCAACCTCCTGGTCCATCGATAACCGCACGAGCATTTTTATTATAACGGTGCTTATCACGCTCGCCGGTATCATGTCGTATAATTCGCTGCCCAAAGAGCAGTTTCCCGACGTGGTGGTGCCCACCATTTTTGTCTCCACGATCTACCCCGGTGCTTCGCCCTCCGATATGGAGCAGCTGGTGACCAAGCCGATCGAAAAACAACTGAAAGGCATTGCCGGGGTGAAAAAAGTAACCTCTTCCTCCGTGCAGGATTTTTCCAGCATTATCGTCGAGTTTAATACCAGCCTCGACGTGGTCCTGTGTAAAAACAAGGTGAAAGACGCCGTGGATAAAGCCAAGCGCGACCTCCCGAACGACCTGCTCGACGACCCTGCGGTAACGGAATTCGACATTTCGGAAATACCGATTATGAACGTCAATATTTCCGGCGATTTCAGCCTCGACAAGCTAAAAGAATATGCCGAAAAATTGAAGGACCGGATCGAAGAACTGCGCGAAATCACCCGCGTGGATATGGTAGGCACCCTGGAAAAAGAAGTGCAGGTGAATGTGGATAAATACAAAATGGCCGCAGCCCAGCTCAGCTTTCGCGATATTGAAAACGCCATCGCTTTTGAAAACATGACGATTTCCGCCGGCAATGTCGATATCGGCGGCATGACGCGTTCCATCTCTATTCGCGGCGATTTTACCGGCATCGAACAAATCAAAAATATCATCATCGCCTCGCAGTCGGGGGCCATTCTGTACCTCAAAGACGTGGCCGAGGTAAAAATGGGCTACGAAGAACAGGAAAGCTTCAGCCGGCTGAACGGGAAAAACGTTATTGCGCTCAATGTAATCAAACGCAGCGGTGAAAACCTGATCAATGCCTCCGACAAGATCAAGGAGATCGTGGAGGAAATGAAAGGGAGTGATTTCCCCGCCAACCTCAACGTGGTTATCACCGGCGATCAGAGCCGGTCCACGCGGGTGACCCTGCACGACCTGATCAACACGATCATCATCGGCTTTATCCTGGTGACCATTATCCTGATGTTCTTCATGGGCGGCACGAACGCTGTTTTTGTAGCCATGTCGGTGCCCCTGTCGATGTGTATTGCTTTTATGCTGTTGCCGGCGTTCGGATTCACCCTGAACATGATTGTCCTGTTTGCCTTCCTGCTGGGGCTGGGTATTGTGGTGGACGACGCCATTGTCGTCATTGAAAATACCCACCGGATCTACCAGGAGGAAAAACTGGACGTGGTCACGGCAGCCAAAAAAGCCGCCAGCGAAGTATTTTTGCCGGTGCTTTCAGGTACCGCCACCACCCTGGCGCCGTTCTTTCCGCTGGTCTTCTGGGGCGGTATTTTCGGTAAATTCATGCATTTCTGCCCGTTACGATTATTATTACCCTCACGGCTTCCCTGGTGGTGGCCTACATCATCAACCCCGTTTTTGCGGTTTGGTTTATGCGCCGCGAGGGCGACGATTCGGTAAAAACCGACCCGAAAAAAGCGCGCCGGCGCACTATTGCCGGCTATGTATTGTACGCCCTGGCCACGGCCTATTTTTATGCCAACGGCAATCTGTTTATGGGCAACCTGTTGGTGGCGCTGGCACTGCTGCTGGTGTTGTACCGGTACGTCCTGGATGGCGTGGTTACAAGGTTTCAGACGCGGGCCTGGCCGGCGATTCAGAACGTATATGCCGGTTTTCTCGAGTTTGCCCTGAAACGCCCCTGGACCATGCTGGTCGGTATGTTTGTGCTGCTGATCGGCTCTTGCGGCATTACCGCCTCGCGGCAAGCCAATATCGTGTTGTTCCCAAAAGCCGACCCCAATTTTATTTATGTCTACCTCAACATGCCCGTTGGAACGGATGTGAACGTCACGGACTCCCTGACGCGGGTGATGGAACAAAAGGTTATGGAAGTGCTCGGGCCGGATAACCCGGTTGTGGAATCGGTCATTGCCAACGTGGCGCTGAACGCTTCGGAAGACCAGTTTGACCGCTCTGCCACCTCCAACAAGGGCAAAGTCGGCGTGGCCTTCGTGGAATTCGGCAAACGCCACGGGGTGAGCACCAAAGCGTATATGGACAAAATCCGCGAGGCGACCAGGGGCATTATTCCCGGCGCTGAAATCACGGTGGACCAAGAGCAGGGTGGTCCGCCGACGCCCAAACCCGTTTCCGTGGAAATCCGCGGCGACGACTTCGATCAGCTCACCCGGGTCTCGATGGCCGTCAAACGCTACCTCGATTCGCTGGCCATCCCCGGTGTGGAAGAGTTGCGCAGCGACCTTATTGTGTCCAAACCCGAAATCAATATACAGATCGACCGCGACCGCGCCAACCGCGAGGGCATCAGCACCGCCCAGATCGGCGGCGAGTTCCGGACGGCTATTCTCGGCAAAGAAGCCAGCAAATTTCGCGACGGCGAAGACGAGGTGCCGATCAACATTCGCCTGCAAAAAGACCAGCGCGAGAACATCAATGCCGTGGAAAACCTCAATATCACCTTCCGCGACATGAACATGGGCGGCGCCCTGCGCTCGGTGCCCATGGCAGCCCTGGCAGAGGTGAAATACCGCAATACGTTCGGCGGCATTCGCCGCAAGGACCAGGAGCGCATGGTGACGCTGGCGTCCAACATCACCGCCGAGTATCAGCCCAGGCAAACCGAGGTGGTCAATGCGGTAAAAGCCGCTCTGCTCGGCCTGCCGAAGTACGAGGGTATAACGGTAGGTTTTGCCGGTGAAGACGCCGAAATGATGGATGCCATGAACTTCCTCGGGCGTTCGCTGATCATCTCCCTATTTATCATTTTGCTGATCCTCGTCACCCAGTTCAACTCCTTCGGTAAAACCCTGATCATTCTCACTGAAGTCATTTTCTCCATCATCGGCGTATTACTGGGCATGGCTATTTTCGACATGGACTTTTCGGTGATCATGATGGGTGTGGGCATTGTGGCCCTGGCGGGTATCGTGGTGCGAAACGGTATCCTGCTCGTCGAATTCACCGACCACCTTCGCCAACGCGGGATGAACGTGCACGACGCCATCGTGGAGGCCGGCCGTATCCGGATGACCCCCGTTTTGCTGACCGCCACTGCGGCTATCCTGGGCCTTATTCCACTGGCGGTAGGCTTTAATATCGACTTTGAAAGTTTGTTTGCCAGCGGCGATCCCAAGATATACTTCGGCGGCGATTCGGTGGCGTTTTGGGGCCCGCTGTCGTGGACCATCGTGTTTGGCCTGGGCTTCGCCACCTTCATCACGCTCATTATCCTGCCGGTAATGTACCTGAAAGGCTGGCAACTGAAACGGTGGTGGGCCGAGAAGGTGTGAAACCGCGGTGGACGGTGGACGGTAGACGGCCTGCCCCGAAACCTCGGGGGTAGACGGTGGACGGCAGATGGCAGACGGCGCGTAAGGACCGGGTTGGTTTTTACGCGCCGTTTTTTGTGCGCTTTGCCTAACAACAGGCATCGCGCCTTGTCGCCACCACCCGCATCAGAAAACCCGGCAGGGCTTTGGAGGATAGAAAAAGGTAAAACGTTACCCCCTTGTCGGTATGCATGCTCAAAATAGCGTCGAGCTGGTGGTCGGCGTCAAAATCGCCCAACATATACACGTGGGGCGCCGGAAAGCCTGCGATATCCCGGTCGAATGTCAAGCGGCCGCCAAACAAAAGTTGATCTCCTGCCACCAGGTACGGATTGGGCCCCGGCCCGGCTTGCGCAATAACCTCCCGGACGCGCAACTCGTACTTCCGGATGGCTGAAAACGGCCAATTTCCGACGTCCGCCGTTGCATGTACCGGTTGCCCCGAGGCATATACCTGATAGTATCTGTACCCGTTCAGGGCGGGATCAAACAGATAGAACGGAATCACGTCGCCAGGAAACAACATTTTGGTTTCTTCCGGGTGGTAATATTGCCCTGCAATTCTATCCGGCGTAATGCCGCCCAAAAGCAGGGCTGTTTCCGGTGGTAAAGTCAACTGTTCCGCGCCTGGAACACCCTTGTTCGTTTGCCCGCGCCGGTCTACCGGCAGCCCCTCGAGAAACCGGTATGCGGCATCTCCGGTGCTTCTGGCATTAGCCGGCGGGGCAAGGGCATACCAGTGCAGGCCGGTATCCAGCTGAATATTTTCCAATTCCGAATCCACACCAGCCCCAGGCACCACAAACTGTACCGATGTCTTTTCATAAAGGCGCTCCAGGAAACCGCCAAAGACATAACCGGTTTTGCCGGCATAACAGACCCGGTGCCAATATCCTTCCTTTCCTTCAATAGTATCATACGGCATTTCATCCGTATTAGCGTCAGCCGGTATTTCCATGCCCCAGGGGATTGCAGCCAGCCGGGCTGATTGTACGGAAGGCTCTGCGCGCAAGACAACGCCGGAGCGCGCCGTCACCAGGACAAAGCGGTTAAACACCCACCCACTGGTGTCGCAAACAATAGTCTGGGCAAAAACGACCGGGCCGGCCAGCGCAACCAGAACAAACAATAATATAAGCTGTTTCATGGCATTTTTTTTCAAAAATACCTGCAATTGCCGCGCTCCGGCGAGAATTCGAGCATCCGGTTGAAGCAAAAGATTATTCGCTTCCACTTCCGGAGGATTTGCCCATTACCATCCGAAACCTCAGTGCAGTACCGTCACCTGCACCGTTTTTCGCCCAAACGCTGTTATCAATACGACCTGATACACACCCGCCGGCCAATTGGCACAATCCACTTCCCAGTAACTTCTGACAGCATCTGCAATGGGATTTTCCCAAACGCGTTGCCCCAGCGTATTGGTCATGTACAAGCGACTGCCTGGGAATATATCGCCGGTAATTTCCACCCTAAACCGCTGAGCGGCCGGATTAGGCAGCGCGTGTAGGGTAGCTTCCGCTTCCGCACGGGTGGTGGTGGATACCGTCTGCTCAACTATTACCGTAGATGAAATGGAACAGCCCAGCGCATCGGTTACAATGACGCTGTACTGCCCGGGCGGCAATCCCGACAAGCTATCCATCTTGGCGCCCGTACTCCACAAAAACTGAAACGGCGGCGTGCCTCCGAGCGGTGTAGCCACGGCTGTCCCGTCCGGCTGCCCCGCATGCGCCGGTGTGGTGCTGGTCAGGACGTTCAAAATCAAGCCCACGTTTATCCGGATCGAGTCGGAGGCATAACAATCGCCTAATACACCGGTGACGGTCAGCGTTAGCGGCAGGATGGGCGTCAGGGTGATACTGGGGCAGGTAGCACAGGATACCGCTCCTGCCGGCGACCAAACCACCGAGCCAAATCCAGCCACATTCAGGCTCAACGGGGTGCCCGGGCAAATGGTCAGGTCGGGCCCCAGGTTGATCTGTCCCGCAGGGTCGGGGTGGAGAACAAGGGTGTCCGTTTGTATAAAGCCGCATTCATCGAAGGCATCTACCCAGTATTTACCGGGTCCTGAAGCGGTAAAAAACTGCTCCGAAGAACCATCCTGCCACCGGTATCGGGCAAAACCCGCGCCGGCATCCAGCGGTAGTGCATTGCCGGTGCAGGTATGCTGATCGGGGCCCAGGTTGAGTGCGGGCGTGTTCCAGGTCCAGGACACCTGGAACAGGTTGTTGGTATAATTGCATTCCCAAGCTTTTGCGGCATGGAAACTGTCCGGAGCGAATGGCCGGGCCGTGACGCCGGCGTCATTTACCATGCCAAAATACGGTTGGCCATTTTCTACTGGAATGGGAATAATACTTTGCACACAGCCTCCCGGCGGTAGTGGCGCCGGCAAGTATCGTGGGGTGGCCCAGAACGGGGCGTTTGAGGCGTTGGGATTGCCGCGATAAAATCGCACCGGCACACTGTCGGGCAGCGCCAAGGCGCCGGTATTACACACGCGTATTTTCATCCAGAGCTGTCCCGATCCGCACCAAAGGCTGTCTACCTGAACATGCAGATCGGCGGCCCGGATGTACGGGTCCATGTTGGTATCCAGGTCTTGTATTTGAGCGCCATACCGGTTGAACGGCCGTTTGCCGCCGGTAAAACTGCGGTGCGGTTCCAGCTGGTGGATGGGTACCGTCAGGTCGTTATCGATATGGGGGCCGGTATTTCCGTACTGGTTCCACAACGGGCGGCAGCCCGGCCAGGCCAGTGTGTCGGCCTCCAGCACGCGCAGGCGGCCTTTGAGCGCATCGGTGGAATCGGGGCCATTGGGGCCATACGAGGTGAAAATAATCTCTGCCTGGCCGTCGGCGTCGCAATCGGCGACCGTGGGGTAGGAATCGGCCACCGGACCGGGCGCCGGCATCGAAAACCAGTTGCGGCTGAACGGGTCCACGCCGGCCGGGAAAGGTGCGCCGCCGCCGTATACGATTCGGAGCTCGAGGGGGTCGCGGAAGACGATTTCTGACAGGCCGTCGACATTAAAATCGAAGGCAGTGACCCCCATGAAACCCGCCGAATCGGCCGTGGCGATACTCCACCACCAGGGCATGCCTGGATTGGCGGTAGCGGCATTCACGTTAAAACAGGTGAGCCGGTTGGCGCTGGCCGCGATGATTTCCGGACAGTCGGTCGTGAAGCCCGCCTGGCGGTCGTCGAATACATTGGCGATGCAGGGCAAGCCGCCGCTGAAGGGGGTGTTTTCCGGATAAGGAAAAAATTTCAGCAGGCCGTTAGCATTCCAGGCATACACCCCGTAGGTGTCGTTGCGCCGGCCGGCCACCACCACGTCGGGGGTGTTATCCAGGTTAATATCGGCCACGGCGGTATAGCCATCGCCCCAAATGTCCGGACCGGGGTCGAGGTCGTTCAGGTTGCGGTAAATTTGGCGCTCGTTGTAATCACCATCCCAGATCGACAAGTCGATGGCGTAGATGACCGGCCCGGCGGCCAATTCCAGGCCGTCGCAGTCGGATTTGTTGCTGCATTGCGCGCGTACCAGCAATTCGGCGGCTACAGGGTTAGCGGCGCGGTATTGGTAATTGTTGTATGACAAGCGCCCGAAAGGCAGGGTGGTATCGGCTTTTATATACGTATAGAGCCGCAGGGCGGTTGCACTGAATTTTTTCAAACCGACGACGGCGTTGCCGGTATAGATTTCGAGTACGCCGTCGTTGTCGAAATCAGCCACGTGCGGCCGCCAGGAAGGATCGATGGGGCCATTGGAGAAATGGGCAATGGTTTTTGGCAGCGGCCAGGTTGCTCCCGGCGTAAAGTTGAAGTGGCCGTAAACATACTTGTTGTATTGGGTAGTAAAAATTCCGGGACGGCCATCGCGAAACATATCGGCCACTGCCAAATGCGGCACGAGCGCTCCGTTCACAAGGGGTATGTTTACGGCGGGGCGATCGGGTTGGGCGCGGTTGCTGCCGTCGCCGGAGAAAAGCAGCGCCTTGCTCGTAGCGGCAATTCCGGTTTTGGGCGCCTGCGGCACGATAATTTCCGGCACCGGCCCATCGGCAGGATTCAAATTACCCACCATGGGCACCGCTCCGATGAGCGATTCCGCCACCGGCGTTTCCCAGGCCAGCCGGGCGCGGATATTACCGGTAATGGATTTTGCCGTGCAGGCCGGCGCCATAAAACACGCGCATTGCGGATCGTAGCAATCGGGGTATTTATCGCGGTCGTCATCCACGCTGCTGTTCGAGCAGTTTTCCGGGCAATTGGGGTATTGCGGGCATTCGAGTTCTTTAAAAACGCCGGGCTTGGATAGTACTGCAAACGAATCCGGCGCCACGATCAGGCTATCGAAAGGCATTGCCTGGAGACTGGTAGGGATAAATGTGGCTGGAATGGTGGTATTTACACTCACCGACGCGGTTTGGTCCGCACAGCCGCCGGCAAAACCGCTGGCATTGGTGTGCATCAGGTAAATTTCGTCGGCCTGTTCTTTGGGAATCGGCAACACCACACCGCCCTGCCAGTCGGCACCGCACCGCGTCACCGGTTCCACGCTGACCGACCCGAAATTGTCGTATGCCAGCACGCCGCTGGCCCACTTGACGCCGCCCAGGCTGTCGAGCCGGACAAAAGCCTGGCTGTTGTAGCTGGGTTGGTTGTACTGGGTGTAGTAGGAATACCCGGTGAGCAAGTACCCGTTGTCTGCTGTTTTGATGGCAAAATGGACGTTGCTGGGGATAAAAGCGCTGGTCGTCACCCGGTAGCCTTTTACCCACCGGACATCGCCGTCGCCGTCGCAGCGCACCAGGGTAAGGTGCCGGTTTGAATTCACATAAGTCAGGTACACCAGGCTGAACCCGCCGTCCGCTTCCGGCAGCAGTGCCCCCGGCGGCTCGCTTTGCTGGGCCGAGTTGACGAGGTAATCCTTTTGCCAAAGCAGTTCGCCGGTTTCCGAAAAACGCATGACGGGGTTGCTGTCCCAGTCGGAGCCCCGAATCCACAGGGCATAGCTGCCACCGCCGCGCCGGGCGACCACCATGCGGGGATAATAATTCGGCTCCTGTATCCGGCGGGCCCATTGAACGGCGCCGTCCGGGCTCAACTGGGCCAGCAGCCCGAAATACGTATACGGCGACGGGATGGAATACAAACCAAACAACAGCAGGGACCCGTCTGCTTGTACTGCCAGGCTGCGGTAACCAAAAAAATTGCCACCGATACGGGGTATTTTTTTGCTCCAGTCTATCTGGCCCATGCTGTCCAGTTTGAATAGCCGGATAATAGAAAACGAATCTTTAATGCCGGAAGTAGCTACCAGGCCATTGTCTGGAGTGGGCAAGGCATCGCGCAGAAGGATCTCGAAACCCAGGTCCATCTTGTTGGCATACCGGATACTGCCGTCGGGTGCGAGCCGGATGACCATGGAGTTGCCGCAATCTTCGCCGGCCAGCATCAGATCGCCGTTGGAGAACACCTCGCAGTTGTAGGCTTCCGGCAGGCAGGAGAACCCTTTGAGCACGCACTGCGGTGGAGCGAGCGGAGTACAGGGCGCGTTTACGGCCACCGTTTGGGAAAAGGTTTGTGTGCAGGATGTATTCGATACGAGCAGTTCGACCAGATATATTCCGACTGCAGGAAAGGTAAAATTCAGGTTCATCCCGCTGCCGGCCGGTTGATTGTTGACCTTCCACTGGTATTGCGTGGCATTTGAAACCACGGCCGTAAATACTGCTCCGTTTCCCGGCGTAAGTTGGGTGGCCGAAGGCAGGATACCGCCCTGCAGGTTGCAGGCCACGTCTACCAACAAAGCGTCTGCCGCCAGACAATTGGGCGTGCCGGCACGGCCGATGAGTTTGACCTGGTGTACCCCGATAGACAGACCGACCGCCCTGAACGCAGGCGTTTGCGCCCATAAAAAACCGTCGACATACCACTCGTATTGGCTGACATTTTCCGTTTGGGCCGTGCAAACCAACGTGTCGCCAACGAGCAGCTTCGTGGCAGAGGGGATAATAGCGGCGTTCACGGGAATAGGGCAGGCTTGCAGGCAGCCGATGGATTGGAGCAGGCTGGTGCGCGTACCCGACAGGAAATACCGCATGCGCGCCCCCTGGCCTTCGGTGAATTGATACATACAGGAAAACGGCGTGTAATCCATGAAATTCTCCGCCGGGTCGTTCTGGTCTGTTGTAAACGGGTTGGGCGCCGGCGCGTCGGCGTCGGTCTGGCAGGAGTTGAAGGGGCAGGCTGTGAAGGTAGCCTGATCCGGCGGAGTGTCGCACACGCGGTCGCCCTGCAGCAGACAGTCGTCGTTGGAGCATCCACCCTGAAAAGTATGGTACAAACCCAGGTAATGCCCCATTTCGTGGGCCAACAGCCCGCCATAAGCCGCCGGCTGGCCAATATAGTTGGCCTCTACCACAAGACCGTCGGCCTCCAGCCCATGGGCGCCGGGCAAGGTGGAATAACCGATTACATTGGTGCTGATATCGCGTATCACCCAGATATTGATGTATTCGCGGGTATCCCAACGGATCAGGTTTTTAAGCGCGGAATCGTCGCCGGTACCGTATTGCAGGTTGGTGAGCGCCGAAAAGGTGCGGGTAATGCCGGGGCTGGCGGCTCCGCCGGGCATTCGTTGGGCCAGGCAAAACTGGATTTGCGCATCGGCGCCCGGGCCGGCCCCTGCGTAATAGCCGCTATGCGCGAAGGCGTCGTTGAGTTGTTGTAAGGCCGCCAGGATACGGCTATGGGAAAGGTTCTCCGGCCCGTCCTCGTGCACGATGTGAAACACTACAGGCACCAGGAAGCTCGCCGCCGGGCCGTCGGGTTGGGGCGTCCCTTTTTGAAGCGCCGCATAGCGCAATTGTTCCTCGCGTTCGAGCTTTTCCCGGATTTCGGGGTAGCGCTGTTGCAGCTGTTTAAAGTATAGGTCGGCGCCACAAGCGGGCGGGGGGAGCGGGGTGCCGGCGGATTGAGCAGTGAGTTGGAATACGACAAAAAGGCCCAATACGGCCTTCGACAGGCGGGATAAAAATGCAGGCATAATAAGCGGGTTCTTATATTTCAAAAAGTGGATTAAATATAGGGATTATAGTAAAAAATGGGCGGATTAAGTCCTGTTTTGTCGTAAACCGGGCATCTGGGGCGGTCACATTTTACGCAGCAGCAATTGCCCCACATCCGGTACTGCGTACAACTTTAACAGGCCGGGCCGTTTGGATTGGGTGAGTTCCTGGGCCATGGCCAGGCGCAAGTCGTTGGGCAGCAGGTCAAGCAGGAGGAAGCGCTGCAGGTTGGCGAGTTCGGCTTCGGTGGGGTCGGCGCTGCGCGTCAGCAGGTAATTGTTGAGCCGGGTAACCACCACAGAGAGGATGTCGAGCCGTTTGGTGTCGCCGTCGTGTACCAGGCGGTCGAGCCGCCGGGCGACAGCGTTGAAATCTTCTGTTTCCAGGATTTCCGCCGGCGTGGGCAAGCGGTCGAGGTGGAGGTGGACAAACGACAGGAAGGCCTGGGTGGTTTCGGCGTCGAGGGCGGCGTCGCCCAACAGGCGCACGAGGCCGAGGTGGTTGCGCAGGTCGTCGAGCGGACGCAGGCTATTGAAAAACTGCACTAACGAGCGCGGGGTGGTACGCCGGCCGTTGACGAGTTCGGGATAAGTCAGCACGAAGTTGATGCCGCGGGGGTCCACGTCGTTCCGTTCGGCCCAGCGGGCCCAGGCCTGGGCGTCGAATTCCATGGTCACGTGCAGCATACGGGTCAGCATAGCCTCGTCGAGGGTGGTGACGGAGTAGTCGCCGCCATCGGGGTTGGCTGTGCAAACGATCAGCCACTGTTGGGGCAGCGTCCAGGACACCAGTTCGTAATTTTGAAACAGTTGCATGATGCCGCGCAGGATCCGGTCGTCGGCGCGGTTGACGTCGTCGAGCAGGAGGATACCGGGGCCAGGGTGGCGCGGCACCCACTCGGGCGCCACGAAGTGCGTCACTTCACTGCTTGCCGGATCGCGGGTAATTTGCGGCATCCCCAATAAGTCGCCCATCTCTTCAAACTGCGCCGGTGCGATATACACAAACGCACAACCGCGCTCGCGGGCCAGGTCGCGCACCAGCTCCGTTTTGCCGATACCATGCAATCCCCAAATACAAACGGGTGTGGGGCGCTCGTCGCTTTGCCGCATGCTGTCCAACGCGTGTTCGAGCAACAACACAACGGATTCAGCACTCACCCGGGCGCCATACGTGATATAGGAATATGTCGGATTCGATTCGGCCATAGATCGTCAAAGGTACGGGTTTCCAGAGGCAGTAGTATGGTTGTGGCGGGGTTGCCCGGCTGGTATTTGAAGAATTTAAAAGACATTTCAGACCTTTGGGTTTCGAATGGCGCCCCACTGGCGCCACCGCTGCTCAAAAATGGCATACCGGAACATAAGGCTCCACCCCCTGCTGCATCTGATTTATTTTCTGTTGCGCATCCTCGTATGGTTCGGCCTGCACGTGTTTTACCGGCGGCGCCTGGTGTTGGGGCGGGAAAATCTGCGCTTCGACGGGCCGGCTATTGTGATTGCCAACCATCCCAGCACCTTGATGGACCCCTTGAACCCTGCCCTGGAAATCCGGCAGGAGATGTTTTTCCTGGCCAATTACGGGTTATTCCGGCACCCGGTAAGCAACTGGCTCCTGCGCCGGCTGTATTGTATACCGGTAAAGCGGAAGGAGGATGTGATGGCCGGCGAATTGCGCGACAACCTGCAGGCCTTCGAGCAATCGTTCGAGCATATGGAGAAAAACGGCGTACTGTTTATCGCCGTGGAAGGTACCAGCTGGATGAACCGGTTTGTGCGCCCGCTGAAAAGCGGCGCGGCGCGGATTGCGTTTGGCGCCGAGGCGCGCAACAACTGGCAACTCGACGTCAAGATCATTCCCGTGGGTTTGTCGTATACGGCGCCGCATCGGTTCCGCAGCGATGTGGTGGTCCATGTGGGCAAACCTGTATGCCCGCGCGAATGGGCCGCCCTTTGGAAAGAAAACCAGCCCAAGGCGATAGACGCCCTGACCGGGCACCTGGAGCAGCAACTCAAAACGCTCAGCATCCACGCCCGCGACGAGGCCGGCGAACTGCTCCTAACCCGCCTGGAAGAAATCTGGCAAAACGAACAACCCTTGTCGCAGCGCGCGGCGTTTGAGCGCTCCCAATACCTGGCCCAAACGGTACTGAATAAACCCGGCGTGGTCAAACGAACGCCTGCATATTTTGCCGCCCTGCAAGCCGAAGGCCTGACGGATGCGGCCGTGGCCTGGAGCTGGCAACCGGGCTTGCAACAGCGTTTGTTTTGGAATGGATTGGGCTTGCTGCTCGGTTTCCCACTGTTTGCCATTGGTTATCTTTTCTGGTTTTTGCCCTGCTTTATTCCCGCCTGGCTGAATAAAAAGATGAATATTTACATCGGTTACAGCGCTACGGTGAAGATGTTGACGGGCCTGTTCACGTTTCCCCTGGCGCTTTGGGGAGCCTGCCGGTTGGCCACCGGTTTGGGCCTGGGTAATATGCAAGCCGCGCTGTTCCTGTCCGTGCTGATCCTGCTGGGTTATTTTGCAGAGCAATACCAGGATATCTTCCGCCGCTTTCAGACCATCCGAAAAGCGCGCTACGCTGCCCGGCCGAATGCCATGCTCGACCGCCTGCTAATGATGCGGCGGGCCATTCTGGAAGATTCTGCTCCTGCCCGCTGAGGCGTCCTGACTATTTGGCCGCCGTTCCATACTGCTTGTCTGCCAACTGCTTATGGTGATACGAATCATCGCGCACACCGTGCCCGGTCATTCGCTTATCCTTGGCCAGCCGCTAAATTGTGGCTGCAGAGTACTGATTATTCATTAAAATAAAATACACCATGAAACGATATACGACCGCCCTTGCAGGGATAGGGCTTGCAATACTGTTTGCGGTTTCCGGATGTTCGCTCCTTGGGTTTGGGGCAGGGGCCGCTATTGATTCCAAACAAACGAGGACGATCGACGGATGGAGGACCTTCGATATACCTGCCAATCAAAAAATAACCGTGTATTGCAAAGATCGCGCAGCGGTCCGGGGCAAGTATGTTGGCAATGTGAAAATAAACCCCGAAACAGATACCGCCTTTACCGCTATTTTGGTTAAGCCCAATGGCGGCAACGTACAGGAATTGCCCCTGACAGCTATCGACCGGGTGGTGACCCGGACCAATAAAGGCAGGACCGTCGGGTTCATTGCAGGGTTGGCCGTGGATGCCATAGTTGCCGTTGCGGTCATGAATTCCTTCGATAACTTATTCGATTTAAATTCGGACAATCCCGGCAATCCCAATGCCAGCTCCTGTCCGCTTATCTACAGCCACGACGGTACGGACTACCGGCTCGACGCTGAAATATTCGGCGGCGCCATCTTCCGGGCAGCCGAACGGCCCGATTGGGAAAACCTGGATCAACTGCGCGTTTCTGAAGATGGCCTGTACCGTCTGAAAATGACCAACGAATTCGACGAAACCCAGCAGGTGGATTTTGTCCGGCTCCTCGTCATCGACCACCCCGCAGGCGTTCGGGTGTACCCCTCCTTCCAGGGGGAAATGTTTACGCTGAGCGATCCGCTATCGCCCCGTAAAGCAAACGACTTTGCCGGGCAGGACCTCCGGTCGATGCTGCGGCATAACGATGGCGACTTTTGGCTGAGCAACCCCTTCGGCCGCGATCCGGGCAACCCGGCCGGCTTGCGCGACGGCATTATCCTCGAATTCGACCGTTCGGTCGGTACCGGCTCGGCAGCACTGTTGCTCCATGTCCAAAATACCTTGTGGGCATCCGGTGTACAAAAGAAAATGCTGATGTTGCCCGGCCGTGAATTGCCGCAGTGGTATCAAACGCTCAACGAATCGGTGGATGCGCGCGAAGCCCTGATGCGCGCCATGATCCGCGAAGGTATGCTGCGGGTATATATTTGGGAGGATACCCAATGGAAGCCCGCCGGGCACATCTGGGAAGTGGGCTCGATGCGTGCCAAAGACGTCGTCATCGAGTTGGACCTGCTGAACACGCACAGCAATACGTTGCGAATTAAACTGGAGTGCCCGCCAGGTATGTGGATTGTGAACAGCGTCAAACTGGATTATTCCTATTACAACTACCCGACGATCCTGCAGGAGCTGCTAGTGCGCAAAGCGACGGACCAAACCGGCCGGGATATTTCCCTCCCGCTGTTGAAGGCCGACGACCTGTATTATGAAATGCCAACCACACGCGATGTGGCTTACCTCGAATTTATAGCCCCACCGGTAAAGCAGGGTATGGAGCGCAGTTTTATCGTCAAAGGTGGCGGGTATTATACGATTCATGTGCCCACTGAAGGCGAGCCTCAAACCGAACTGCTGCAACGCCTGTTGTACGAGCCCGGCGCTTTCACCCGTTTCGCGCTTGAATCGCTGTACCAGGAGACAGGGCCGGTTGTACGACATTTACCTCAGGTACAGTAGTTGAAATATGAAATACAAAAAATATACGTTGGGGAGGTGTATTTTTTATATTTCTTTACCTATTCGACAATTTCAAAAACCAGGTCGCCCATCTTGCGGGCAGCCGTATCGCCGGGGCATTTGATTTTTATGTCCAGGATGTAAATTTTGGACCTGGCCGGCAGGGTTTCCAGATAATCCAGCCGGTCGGGTGGAATCCGGTTGCCGTCGCAATAAAATTCTACCACATCGGCGTCGTGCGATGGCATGCAGGCTACGGAGAATTGGATGATTTCACAGGCCGCGTCGAAATCGAAATTTTGCATCCAGGCTTGCAGCGGACGGCTGAAAAAGGTGCGGATATCGGCCTTAGCGATAATGTTTCCCGAAGGGCGCTCGAATACCACCACGGGATCGGGAATCCGTTTGACGCGGAAAGTCTTCACTCCCAGAAGCGTCTGCCGTTCGGTGTCGGCTGCGGAATATACCTCGATAGCCATCGTGCCCGGCCGGCTTACCACAACGTTATACGTGCAATTTCCCAGGGGGATGATCTTACCCCCTTCGCCAAGCAGGCGCACTTGCAGCGATTGGCAATCGTGATCCGGTACGGCTACGGTGATCGGATTGTCCACACCAATATAAAACACGTTCATTTTGTTTACCTCGATGGCTACCACGGCGGGCGGCTGCAGGGTATCGGCCAAGCGAACAGGGGATAATGTGCGGTCGGGACTGCCTGGTGTTGGCTGCGACAACGCGCCGGGTGTGGAGGCCAGTGGGCCTGCCGGGGCAACAACAAGTGTGGATGCTAATGTTGTGCTTTCCGGCAACGCCAGTGCCAGTTCGACCCGGCTGGACTGCGGATTTGGCACAAATGCCAACCAACACATGGCAACGAACAGGAGCAGAAATGGCATTGACAGCAGAAACAGGCTGCGCAGATTTTTTTCCGGCCGGATGCCGGCAAGGCGGAAGATGCGTTGTGCAAAAGCACTTTTACCGGTAGCATGCATGGCGAATTCATTTTTGGTGTGAAACGAAGCGATTTTGAGTTGGGTGAGCGTTTGGGCATATAACAACCGGCTCGAAGTATGCAGGCAAACCAGGTCGTCGCAACAATACTCCCGATGGCGGCGCGCCTCGCGGGAGAGCAACCAAAACAGGGGATGGTAGAAAAAACACACTTCAAGCATCAGCTGAATCAGGTTGACCGTATAGTCGTACCGGCGAATATGCGCCAGCTCGTGCAGCAGCAACGTTTCCACTTGCTCCGGCCGGAGTTGGAGCAACAACCCTGCCGGAAAGAGAATAACCGGTTTCCAAAATCCGAGGGTAAGCGGCGCTGCAATGCGTTCAGACTCGAGCCACACGACACTTTTGCGAATACCCAGCCGCCGGCAAATATCCCGGCAGCGTTCGGCCCAATCCGGGGGTACCGGCGCCACGCCCACTCGCCGGATACGCTGGCTGAGCCAATAGCCCCCCATCAGGCGAAGGCTGAAGACGAGCGCCCCCAGGCTCCAGAGCCATCCGATTGGCGCTGCCCAGGTATCGCACCAGTAGAAAAATTGCTGCGACCATGCAGCGGCGGCGCTTTGCGCAGCTGGCGGCATGATTGGACTGGCTGGCATTAGAACAATGAACCGCTCTGTTGTCCTGGCCGGCGCCCAGGCTGCCGGTGTATTTAGTTGAAAGGCCTCCGCAAGGGTACTGGCAGCCCAAAAAATGCTGCCGGCCATGGCTATTAGCGCCGCATAGTATAGAACGGCGCTCCTCGAAGCCAGGCGCCAGGCAAGCAGGCGGTAGGCGAGGTACAACAAGGCGATTTGCCAGAGCGAGTGAACGATCATCCAGCCCAAGGCAGCCGCCAGCGGGCTCCAAAGTTCAACGAAGGGTTTCATAGGTCAGAGTTGGTTGTCGAGCCAGGCTTTAATGGCATTCAATTCGTCGGGTGGTATCTTGTCGCGGCCAAGGGCATGCATCATCATGTCAAGCGCAGAGCCGCCAAAGGCGGTGCGCAATACCTTGTCCATCAGGCGTTTTTTAACTTCCGATGCGGGCAGGGTAGCAGTGAAATAGTGCGCGCCCTCTTTAATTTGTTTTTCCAAAATGCCTTTCTCGGTAAGGCGCTGAATCTGCTTCAAAACGGTTGTATAACCTACCGGACGCGCAGCCGCGATGCGCTCGTACACCTCCCGTACGGTTACCGGCTCGAGGGCCCAGATCAGGTTGAGGATTTCCAACTCGGCTACACTGGGCTGGTATTGCTGTTTTTCCATATCCTTTTTCTTTTACGCGCTGCCCTGCGGGCGTATTTATTTTACAACGGCAAAGATTTACGACAATTGTCGTAGAATCAAATTTTTTTACGACAATTGTCGTAGGCGCGGTGATTTTAACGTTTGGGCAGGCGGAATCAAGCGTCTTCGCCGGTCGCGGCTAAATCTCCATACCCTCCGTTTGCTCCTCCTGATTACCCACATCTTGATATGAAAAAGTATCACCTGACCTCGGAGAGGTCAAATGTTGTAGTAGAAAAGCCAAGAATGAAGATTTACACGACCTCGGTACCGCCGAGCGTGTGCTGTGCATATTGCCGGCCGCGAGTCGACCCCACCCCCGCCCCTCCCCAACTGGGCAGGGGCGGGGGTGGGGTCGACTCGCGAGCTGCTTATGCGAAGCCGAGGCTCGGCGGTAGAGAGGTCGAACGTTTGTTTTTGGCACCCGATTTAGGTCGGTTCGACCTCTCCGAGGTCGTGCGAGGATGTCGGGACATTTATTCTACCAATATTTGACCTCTCCGAGGTCAGTACGATTCGCGCTTTAGGAACGTGTCCGAAATAAGTTGCCGTTTTCGGCGAGTGTATTCTTGGCGCTGGCAAGGCGGTGAAACAGGCGCATAGCATCGCTACGCAACTGTTTTACCAACGAAGTCAGCGTCAAGAAGACGCCGCCCAAAATGGTAAGTTATTTCGGACACGTTCCTTAGCATTGATTTTCAATATTATATGGTTGATAATCTTTTTCATCAACTTGTGGGTAATCGGGAGCGTTTGCTCTGGGAGCCTTTGTGGAATAAAAAATCGCAGAGCAAATGGAGGAAGCGTCCCTCACGGATTATCCCGGTAGCGCCAAACGCCGCCCATTCGTCCAATAATTCCTGCACTTAGCCGAGCTGGGGAGTATATTTTAACGGATATTTAGCCCGTCAAAACCTACGCCTTTCCGCCTCGCCAGGGGTTTTCAGACGATTTCTAAGCAAGGCTCATTTTGGAGGGAATAGCCTTGTTTAGCGCCAAAAGATGCATCTTGCGGTCTGGCAGGGGTTTTAAGACGGTTTCTAACGCAAAAAGGACCATGAAAAAATTAGCACTTGTTACGTTGCTTTTTGGACTATTGTTAAACAGCCTGTTTGCTCAGCCGGCTACCGATTCGCGCCTGACCGGCCTCGACACGATGATTAACCGCATACTATCGGACTGGCATGCGGCTGGATGTGGTGTGGCGGTGGTGGAAAAAGACAAAGTACTGTTTGCCGGCGGCTTCGGTTACCGCGATTATGACGCAAAAAAACCGGTTACGGCCACTACCATTTTCCAGATCGGCTCTTCCACCAAGGCTTTTACATCGGCCTTGCTGGGTCTGCTCGACGCCGAGGGTAAGTTGGACATGGAGGAAAGGGTGTCGGTCTACCTGCCTGACCTGCGATTCTACAAGGACGAGTTGACCAATCATCTCACCATACTCGATCTGATGTGCCACCGGAGTGGGTTGCCGCGGCACGATATGGCCTGGTACATCAACCCTACCACCCGCGACAGCTTTGTATACCGTATGCGCTATTTCGAACCATCAGCGGGTTTGCGCGAGCATTGGCAATACAACAACTTCGGCTTTTTGCTGCAGGGCGCGATTGCCGAAAAACTAACCGGTAAATCCTGGGAAGAGAATATTCGGGAGCGTTTTTTCGAGCCGCTGGGCATGAAAACAGCCCTGTTCGATATCTGGAATGCTCCCGCTTCGGCGGATGTGGCCAAAGGATATTACGAAAAGGACGGCGCGATCCGGCACATGGACTACTACCGCATCGAAGGGATGGGTCCCGCTGGCAGTATTGCTGCGAGCTCTGCTGAAATGGCGAACTGGGTGATGAGCTGGATTAGCGGCGGCAAGTTTCAGGGAAAGGAAATATTGCCGCCAGCCTATGTTGGCCGGGCTATTTCTGCCCAAATGACTATGGGCGGCGGCGCCCCACCGGCGGAGAACCCCAACATTTTTTTTAGCAGTTACGGCTTAGGTTGGATGCTTTCCTCGTATTACGGCCACTACCGGGTCGAACACGGGGGGAATATCAACGGTTTTTCCGCAAATGTGTGCTTTTTCCCCTCCGATAGTATTGGAATAGTGGTTTTGGTCAACCAAAATGGCTCGCAGGTCAATTCGGTGGTGCGAAACCTGATTATCGACCGCCTGCTCGGCTTGCCCTACAACGATTGGAATACCTACCTGCTGGAGCGCGCCCGGAAACAAAAAGAAGCAGGCGAGTCCGTTAAAAAGACGGAAGACCTGGGACGTAAATCTGGCGCCCGCACCTCGCATCCGTTGTCCGATTTTGCCGGCACATACGAGCACCCCGGCTATGGCAAACTGGCGCTGAGCGTACAAAACGATTCGTTGTTTGCCAAATCTGTTTACACGCGGTTTTTCCTCGAGCATTATCACTACGATATTTTCCGGCCGTTCGCCCTGATCCAAGGCCTGGATATTGAAGAAGACAGCCCTATTCGCCTGCAATTTATTTCTGATCTGAAAGGCGAAATCACCGAACTGCGTGCCTTCGGCCTCGAGCCTTCGGTGGAATCGATCGTATTCAAGAAAAAAACGACGGCGGTAGCGGTGGAAAAAAGCGACCTGGAAAACTATTGCGGAGAATACACCTTAGGCGGCCTCAACTGTAAAGTTTATCTGCGAACCGACAATACGCTCATGGTTTTTGTACCCGGGCAGCCGGATTATGAAACCATGCCGGTGGGCAATCACGAGTTTAAACTTACCGTTATCGACGGCTACAGTGTCCGCTTCGAGGTGAATGAAACGGGCAAAGCCACAGCGGTCAGTTTCATCCAACCCAATGGCACATTCAAGGCATTGCGCAAAGAAGGAGGGCGTTAACCGGTACTTTTCCTGTTTAGAGAGCATAATACACCCCGCAGCCGAACAAGTGTGTCCTGGCCCTTTTTCTCTTGCTGTTTCTGCTTGGCGTACACATTTCGGTAGCGCAAACCAACAGCGCCGAAATCGAGTTTTTCGCCCAGGGAACGGCGCCATTAACAAAATGGTGTTGTATCAGGCCGGTAAGTGAATCCCCAGCATGCTTTCTAAATCCCGAAGGCTTTGCGGATTTCATCCACGGCATCCAGTTTTTCCCAGGTGAAGGTTTCCACTTCGCGGGTTTCGGACTTGCCGTTCAGGCCTATGGTCACGGTTTTCTTTTGCGGATCGCGGCCAAAGTGGCCATAGGCGGCCGTTTCGGAGAAGATCGGGTTTTTCAGCCCATAGCGTTTTACGATTGCCGCTGGCCGCAGATCGAAGAGGTGCAGCAGTTTACTGGCAATTTCGCCGTCGCTTACACCCTTGATTTTGCAGGTACCGTAGGTGTTTACAAACAGGCCGACGGGTTTGGATACGCCGATAGCGTATGCTACCTGTACCAGAGCCTGGCTGCACAAGCCGGAGGCTACGAGGTTTTTGGCGATATGCCGTGTGGCATATGCGGCGGAACGGTCGACTTTGGAGGCATCCTTGCCGCTGAACGCGCCACCGCCGTGGGCGCCTTTGCCGCCATAGGTGTCTACGATGATCTTGCGGCCGGTCAGGCCGGTATCGCCATGCGGGCCGCCGATGACGAATTTGCCGGTCGGGTTGATAAAGTATTTGATATCGCTGCCAAACAGCCGCTGCAGGCGCTGGGGAAGGCTCTTTTTGACACGGGGGATGACGATGCGTTTGATGTCCTGCGCGATGCGTTCTTGCCCCACATTTTCGTCGTGTTGCGTACTGACGACGATCGTGTCGATTTTTTTCGGCGCATTTTTGTCAGTGTACTCGATCGTCACCTGGCTTTTGGCGTCTGGGCGGAGATACTTCATTTGCTTGCCTTCGTGGCGTATGGCTGCCAGTTCGCGCAGGATGCGGTGGGCCAGGTCAAGGGCCAGGGGCATATAGTTGTCGGTTTCATTGGTGGCATAGCCGAACATCATGCCCTGGTCGCCGGCGCCCTGGTCGAATTCGCTTTTACCGACGTCCACTCCCCGGGCTATGTCGGGGCTTTGCTCGTGAATAGCGCTGATCACGCCGCAGCTTTTGGCTTCAAACTGGTATTCTGCGCGGGTGTACCCGATGCGTTCGATAGTGCGCCGGGCGGTCTCCTGCACGTCGACGTAAGCTTGTGAACGCACTTCGCCAGCCACTACCACAAGGCCTGTGGTGACGAGCGTTTCGCAGGCAACCTTGGAGTTGGGGTCCTGGCGGAGAAACTCGTCGAGGATGGCGTCGCTGATTTGGTCGGCTACTTTATCGGGATGGCCTTCCGATACGGATTCGGACGTGAACAGGTATGGCATTATGTTGTACGGTTTCGAATTTACGATCAACTTTTAGCCTTCGGCAGGGCTAAGGCGCCGCAAAGGTAGGTATTCCGGAATGGAAAAAGGAAGTGCTGCAGAAAATTGGAATACTGGCTGCCTTCGGGGCATCGGTGTGCTACGATTCGGTTAGGATGGCATCAATTTCCTGAAAGGATTTCAGGTCTTTAATCACATAGGATACCGCGCCGCCGGCGATCGTTTGCAGGGCGACGCCATAGTGCTCCTGGGCGGAAAGCATAATGACTTTCAGATCGGGGCTGGTTTTGTGGATGATATGCAGGATTTCCAGTCCGTTTTTAGCTCCCGGGACGTTGGCGTCCAGATAATAATCCAGAATAATCGCATCGGGTTGGTCGCTCAGGCGCTCCAGGCATTCCTCGCCGGTTCCGAAGACCACGACGTCAAAGTTTCCCTGTTCTTCCAGGTGATCCGACAACATGGTGCAAAACATGTTGTCGTCGTCCACGATGAATATTTTCTTTTTCTGGTCTGCCATAATGTTCAGGTATTTTGGCGGCGAAGGTAGGGCATTTCCATCACGCCTGCAGGTAATTTTCATAACTGGCGACGGACCGGCGGATGGCTCCGATCAGCTGCCGTACCGGGGTGGAGAGTGTGGCTGGCGTTGCTTTTTCCAAAAGTTGCGTTTCGATCTCCTGTGCCAGTTCAGCCATGGTTTCCAGTCCAAGAAAACGAAACTGCGGCTTGAGGGTATGCACTGCGCGGCGGAGTTCTTCCGGGTCGTTGGTTTCGAGCGCGGCCTCGATGCGCGGCAGTGCGGCCGTGGTGGATTGGAGGTAGAGGCCAAGGTATTTGCGGATACGGAGGATGTTGCCGCCGGTGAGCTGTTCGAGAAATACCAGTGGCTGGATTGGGTTTTCGGGCTCCGCTGCCGGTGGTTCGGGCCCGGGGGGAGGTTCTTCCGGAAGTTGGAGGGTGTCGTTGGGTTCGATCACAGCCAGCAGCGTGCGCAGTAATTCGGCGTCCTTAAAGGGTTTAGGGATACAGGCATTCATGCCGTGGCCCAGGCAGCGCCGGACCTCTTTTTTAGTAACCGACGCCGTGAAGGCAATGATCGGTATGGCGTTGTACGGTGGCGGCAGGGCGCGGATGGCTTGGGTGGCTTCCAGCCCGTCCATCACCGGCATACTGATATCCATCAGAATAACGTCGAAGCGACTTTCCTGTACGAGGCGGAGGGCCTCCAGGCCGTGTTCGGCTGTTTGTATGGTTACGCCGGGCAGCAGCAGTTCGAGGGTTTCCACGGCTACGATCCGGTTGAAGGGGTTGTCTTCCACGACCAGGATGCGTTTGTTGCGCAAGACAGCAGCTGCGTCTTGTAGGGGCGTTTCTTTTTTTAAGGGATTTTCGGTTCTGATTTCCAGATCGAAATCGAACCAGAACGCCGAGCCTTTTCCCGGGCTGCTTTTCGCAGCGAGCGAACCGCCGAGCAATTCCACGAGTTGTTTGGAGATGCTGAGCCCCAAGCCAGTGCCGCCGTATTTGCGCGTAGTTTCGCTGGAAGCCTGGCGGAAACTTTCGAACACCACGGCCAGTTGTTCGGGGGTCATGCCAATACCGGTATCGCGTACTTCGAAGTGGAGCCGGCTGTGCGTGCGGGTTAGCCCGGTCTGCCGGGCGATAAGCATGACGACTCCTTTGTCCGTGAATTTTACAGCATTGCCGGCCAGGTTGAGCAGCACTTGTTGGAGGCGTACCGGATCGCCGGTGAGTAAGGGCGGAATGGCGGTGTCGCACTCCACGGTTAATGTCAAGCCTTTCTCCTCTGCCCTGAACTGGAGCGTTGTGCGCACCTGTTCCAGTATGGCGGCTACCTCCAGCCCGGTGTTTTCCAACTCCAGTTTTCCGGCTTGAATTTTAGAAATATCGAGAATATCGTTCAGGATCACCAGCAGCGCTTCCGACGATTGACGGATGCTGTGCAGGTAGAGCAATTGATCTTCGCGGGGCTTTTTTTGTAGGAGGAGGTTGGTCATACCCATCACGGCGTTCATGGGCGTCCGGATTTCGTGGCTCATATTGGCCAGGAACTGTTGTTCGGCGCGCTCGCTTTGTTCGGCGCGCCGGCGTTGCCGTTCGGCCTCCTGTTTTTCGAGTTCGGCTTTTTCGCGCAGATGTTCGGCTTCGGCCATTTGGCGCATCAGTTCGGCGGTGCGCTCTTCCACCAGTTGGGAGAGTTTTTCCTCCCGGCGGCGAAGTTCCTCCAGGGTTTTGTCGGTTTGAAAACGCAGGCGGCGGGTGAGCAGGCTTACAATACGCTGCATGATATCAGGATAGTCGCCCAGGACATCAAAAAATACGTCGCGGTCGATACGGGCCAGGGTGGAAGGCGCCGTCGCGCTGACCGACATCGAGCGCGGGCCCTCGTCGAGCAAGGCCATCTCGCCGAAACAATGGCCGGTGTGCATGTGCGTCAGGGTGTAATCGCCGTCGTGCACCCGCGCCGCGCCATCCAGGATGAGATAGAGCGCCCGGCCCGGTTGTTCTTTCAGAAAAACCAGGGCGCCTGTATCAAATTGCTCCAGCCGGATTTTCCCGGCCAGATGCAACAATACAGGGGCCGGAATGGATTGGAAAATGTCCATTTGGCCGAGTTGCTCTGCAAGCGCGTTGACGGTGAATGGCATGGTATGGGCAAAAGTAGGGAAGCCCTGCGTTATATTTGGGCCTCGTCTTATTCTGTTTTGCATTTTTAAATACCAAAAATTTCTGCCTTATGGACAAAATCTTCCACTCCACCTTTGATTTTTTCTCCCACGCCATTCCCGGTTTTTGTGTACTAAGCTCTTTTTTTATTCTGGACCCGACTCTACAGGACGCGCAACAATTTTTAAAACTTGCTAGCCAAATGAATATCGGTTCAGGGGTATTTGTATTGGTGCTTTCCTATCTTACTGGGTTTGCGATCAATCCGATTGGGCGCAAAATATATAAGCGACTCGGTTTTTTGCTTTTTGAAAACAAATTTCATAAGGACTATAAACTTTTCATTTCGGATAAGTTTATCCTCATCCGCGAGTTCAGCCCCAATAATTTCAAATATGTGGAGACCTGGAATATGTTCTGCGCGATGGCGCATAATTTGGCTGTTGCTTCTTTATTTGTGTTGTGTATAACATTAATAAAAATAAACTGGCAGCACCCCGGCAACATAGAGTTCTGGCGTACGGTTGCAGGTTTATCGTTGGTCTTCTTTATCCTTTTTTTACATCGTGCAGTCAAATTTTATAAATGGGCTGGTGACGATCTGAATGCTGCCCTGTGGACATTACAGCTGGAAGAACGCGCCCGGCACGCTGCTGCGGCTGCGTCGCCGCAGAAGTAAAAGCCTGTTGGGGATTTTCCCGCCCGGCTGTTATACTGCAAAAATGTTTTGAAATTTGTTTTTTGTTTCACAGAATTGTTTTAAAATTGCACATTTAAAACAATTCCGAATGCCCAACGATTATGATAAAGTCCTTCGGGAAAATCTGGACGCGTTGTTACCCTACATTGCCCACAAATTGCTTGGACTCGATCTTTCCCGAACAGAAACCCTTAAAGATAAAATTCAGGTGACCCTGGAGCGGGAAAGTGATTGCTTCAAAAAAGTGTTGCACGACGATCCGGATAAGGATTACGGGCTTCATTGGGAGTTTCAGAGTACGGACGAGGATATGCGGGGGCGCAACCTGTTGTACTATGCGCTTTTTTATCAAAAATACGCCTTGCCGTTAAAACAAATTGTAGTATATCTGGGTAATGAACATGCCCGAAGAATTCGATGGAATATTTTGGAATTGGAGGGATTGCGCTTGGAATTCCAGGTGGTTAATCTGCGCGACATACCCAAAGAGACGTTTTTATATTCAACGGTACCGGAAGAACTTATTTTATCGATACTATGTGATTTTGGTAGTGATCGTCCCGAGCAGATTGTCCGGTTGATTTGCAGAACCTTCAAAAAATTGTTGGACGTGTGCCCCGGCTGAAGCGCTATCAAAAGCAGTTGCATGTCCTTTCCCGATTGCGTAAATTGCACCCGATTTCATTAAAAGAAATTCAAGCTATGCCGATCCATTACAACATTGAAGCCGATGAACTTTTTCTTGCGGGCCTGCAAAAAGGTATCGAAAAAGGTATCGAAAAAGGTATCGAAAAGGGCATCGAAAAGGGCATCGAAAAGGGCATCGAAAAAGGCATCGAAAAAGGCATCGAAAAAGGCATTGCCAGGCATCAACATGACACAGTGGTCCGGTTGTTAAAAACGAACCGGTTTTCAGACGAAGAAATTGCCGGGTTTACCGGGGTCTCCGTTTCGTATGTCCGTGGGGTGAAGAAAAACCTGTCGTAACCCGTTTTTACCCCAGGATTTTATCGATGTACCGGAGTTCTTCCGTGTCGAACTGCCTGTTTGCCAAACATTTTAGCGAATCTGCCAATTGCTCCGGCCGGCTGGCGCCCACGAGCACCGAGGTAATGCGTTCATCGCGCAATACCCAAGCCAGCGCCATCTGCGCCAGCGTCTGGCCTCGCTCCAGCGCCAGGGCATTTAAGGCGCGGATTTGCGACAGCCGCGACTCCGACACATCGCTTTCTTTCAAGAAACCATGCGGTTTGGCGGCGCGCGAATCGGCCGGAATGCCCTGCAGGTACTTGTCGGTCAGCAAGCCTTGCGCCAACGGGGAAAACGGAATACAACCCATACCTTCTTGCTCTAATACGTCGAGCAGGCCGTTTTCAATCCAGCGGTCAAACATTGAGTACCGGGGCTGGTGGATCAAGCAAGGAGTGCCCATTTGCCGCAAAATCCGGCAAGCCTCCGCAGTTTGCGTTGCAGTGTAACTGGAGATACCTACATACAGCGCTTTTCCGGCCCGCACGATATGGTCCAATGCACCCATGGTTTCTTCCAGTGGGGTGTCCGGGTCGGGCCGGTGGCTGTAGAAAATATCCACGTAATCCAGTTTCATGCGCCGCAGGCTTTGGTCGAGGCTGGCTACCAGGTATTTTCTGGAGCCCCATTCGCCGTAGGGACCATCCCACATGCGGTAGCCGGCTTTGGTGGAAATGATCAATTCGTCGCGGTAGCTTTGAAAATCCGTGTGCAGGATTCGCCCAAAATTTTCTTCGGCCGCACCGGGCGGCGGGCCGTAGTTGTTTGCCAGATCGAAATGCGTGATACCGGCGTCGAATGCCAGATGGAGGATGGCGCGGCTGTTTTCCAGGATATCCACATCGCCGAAATTATGCCATAGCCCAAGCGATACGGCCGGCAGTTTCAAGCCGCTGCGGCCGCAACGGCGGTATGGAATATGTCGGTAGCGATGCGGGGCGGGCTCGTATGGCATACGAATGTTTTTGCGCTAAAAGTAAACGTTTCGATCGGCACTGACAACGATCAACCCGGTTCCTGCCGCTGCTCAATTCCATCTCCCGCCGTTACCGGCATTTTTGCAGGGAAATTTGTTTTTTCATGGCTCTTTCGCGGGGCAACAACGCCGTCATATGCTGCGATTTATTTTAGGGTTTATCCTTTTCATCCACGGGCTGATCCACCTTATGGGTTTTGCCAAGGCGTTCAAATACGCCGAAATAAGCCAACTCAGCCTGCCGATTCCCCGGCCGGCCGGCACGCTTTGGCTGCTGTCGGCCGCGCTGTTTGTTTTTGCCGCCGGACTTTTCCTCTTTAAAAAAGAGAGCTGGTGGATGGTCGGATTACCTGCCATCGCGCTCTCCCAGCTTCTGATTTTCCGCTATTGGCAGGACGCCAAATTCGGCACCATTGCCAATTTGATGGCCGGTTTGCTGGTTTTGTTTTCCTGGGCCACCTGGAGCTGGAATGCCCGGATGATGCGCGAACGGCAGGCCTTCCTGACGCCGGTAGCCCAAACAGCTGAAAAACTGACTGCGGATATGCTGGCCGGACTTCCGCCCATCGTGCAAAAATGGATCGAGCGCTCGAACAGCATCGGAAAGCCCCGGGTGCAAGCCGTTCATTTGCATCAAACCGGCCGGATGCGCACGACTCCCACCGGGAAATGGATGCCCGTGCAAGCCGAACAATTTTTTACAGTGGGAAAGCCCGGGTTTTTCTGGACGGCCGACGTGCAAGCGGCGCCGTTCATCCGGCTTGTCGGACGCGACAAATACGAAAACAGCAAAGGATTTATGCTGATCAAGGCGCTGGCGCTCGTGCCGGTAGCCGACGCGCAAGGGCCGGCCACCGACCAGGGCGCGATGTTGCGGTATCTGGCGGAAACCATCTGGTTTCCATCGGCGGCGCTCCAGCCGTATATCCGCTGGGAGGCGGTGGACAGCCTTTCCGCCAAAGCCACCATGCGGTATGGCGATGTGGAAGCATCGGGCATATTCACGTTTACGCCCGATGGCGATTGGCACAGTTTTGAAGCGCTTCGGTACTACGATCGAAAAGAGGGTCCCAGCCTTGAAAAATGGTACATCGAAGCCGACCCCGGCGGGTTCCGCGAGTTTGAAGACATCCGCATTCCGGCCCGCTCGGCTGTCACCTGGAAATTGCCATCCGGAGATTTTAACTGGTACCAACTGGAAATCACGGAGTTGAAATTTAATCGACCCGCACCTTGAATCCCTTGCGGAAACAGGGTTTGCAGATCAGCGGCAAACCCTGAAATTTGGGCATCGAAAACCACTCTGCCGATGACCCGAGCGGCTGACCTTGTTGCCCAATGGCATGATTCAAACGGACACCGTTTTTAAATTATCCGTTCAGAAAAAGGAGCCGCTCCACATGAACAAATAAAAAAAACATTTTTATGATCGACCAGCGCATCATCGACCTCTACGACGAGTACACCCACCAGCCTCTGAGCAGAAAAGAATTCCTCCGGCGGTTGGCCCAACTGGCCGGGTCCACCGCGGCGGCCATGTCGCTTTTGCCCTTGCTCGAACCGGACTATGCCCTTAGCGCCGGCAAGGGCGCCAGCGATTTGTTTACCGAATACATCGCCTACCCGGGCGCCAATGGAGAAATGAAAGCCTACGTGGCCCGCCCATTGGAAGAAAAAGCCTATGCCGCCGTAGTGGTCATCCATGAAAACAGAGGCCTGAATGCGCATATCGAAGATGTGACCCGTCGGGCAGCCCGGGCGGGCTACCTGGCCGCGGCGCCCAATGCCCTCGCCCCGCTCGGAGGTACGCCGGCCAACGAAGATGAAGCGCGCGAACTGTTTCGGGGACTGAAGGCGGAGGACAGCCTGGCAAACTTTATCGGAGTTTTTGGACAACTTTCCACCCGGAAAGACTGTAACGGCCGGTTTGGCTGCGTGGGCTTTTGTTGGGGTGGCGCTATGGCCAACACGCTGGCTGTGAACGTCGCCGAGATGAGAGCGGCTGTGGCTTTTTACGGCCGGCAGCCGGTACTCGCCGACGTTCCGAAAATAAAAGCCGCCGTTCAACTGCACTATGCCGGACTGGACGAGCGGGTAAACGCCGGTATGGCCGTCTACGAAGAAGCCCTGAAAACGGCCGGCGTCGAATACGAGCAATTTGTTTATGAAGGCGTCAACCACGCGTTTCACAACGATACTTCCGCGGCGCGCTACAACGCTGAGGCAGCGCAGCTGGCCTGGTCGCGCACGCTGGATTTTTTTGCCAAACACCTGGGTTGAAAACCTGTTTCAGCGCAATAGCAGTTGTTCGAGCACTTTGCCCGTATTGCCATTCGGCTCCATAATGCGCAGCAGGGCCGAGAGGGTCGGAGCAATATCGGTGATAGACACCGGAGCGAAAGTTTCGCCGGCCGGTATGCGCCAGCCGTACCAGATCAGCGGTACGTGCGTATCATACGCATAGGCGCTGCCGTGTGTGGCGCCGCCTTTTCCAAAAAATTTATCGTCGGCATGCCAGGCCGGATCCAGCAGAAAGAGCACGTCGCCCGAGCGGCGGGGATGGATGCCGCGGCGGATTTCGGGCGCGAAGGGGTAATCGGCCGGCAAATCGAGCAGATCTTCCTGCAGGTAGGCGTCGTACACGCCCGCTTGTGCACGGAGATAGTCTGACAAGGCCTGGCCGGCATCTTCGAATTCGATACCCGCAGCATCGAGCGCTTCGGCGTTGAGCCATACCTGTTGGTTGCCTACCTCGAGTACAAAGTCGCTGGCATTACCAAATTTATCGATCAGTACCTGGTTGAGCGGTTCTTCAAGTGCGCTTTCCGGGAAAACGCCGGCAGGGATATTCAGGTCCTTCAAATGGGCCGGCGTTTCGCTGCCGCCGTGGTCGGCGGTTAAAAAGACCAGCACATTTCCTTGTCCGAATTTTTCATCGAGCGCCCGGAGCAAGCGGGCAATTTGCCCATCGAGCCGCAGGTACATGTCCTCCGTTTCTTCGGCGTGTATCCCAAACTGATGGCCGCAGTAATCGGGGCTGGAAAAGCTCAGGCACAGGACGTCGGGAAATTCATCCTGCCCAAGCGCCATCCGGTCGATGGCTTCCAGGGCAAAATCGACCGTAAAGGTGTTGCCGCCCGGTGTGAAGCGCAGGAGGGCATAGCCGGTTTTTGGTTTGAGCGCCGGCAAATCGTATGGAAAGTTTTCTGGGATAGCGAGATAGACGCCGTCGTCGTATTGGTCCCAATTGGCAAAACTCTCCTCATAAGCGCCGGGCAAAGCTTTGGTCCAGGGTTTGGAGAGGTACAAATCGGGCAGGCGTCGGGCGTTAAATTCCTGCACCCAGCGGGGCAGAGAATCGGTGTAGTAGGAAGAGGTGATCCAGTTGCCGGTTTTATCGTCAAACCAGTAACAGGCATCCGGGATATGGCCCGCAGGCAGAATACTGCCGCGGTCCTTGAGGCAAATGCCGACCACTTTGGAGCGGAAGTTGTGAAACAGGCGAAGTTCGTCGGTGACAGTGGAGCTGAGCAACACCCGCGGTGAGTGCTGGCCGGCGCGCCGGGCGTCGGTGCCAACGGGTTGTACGGTGGTATCGGTGGTCACGTAGCGGTGTTTGCCCCATTCGCGGTCGAACCATTCGTTGGCAATGATGCCACTTACGGCCGGTGTAGTGCCGGTGTATATGGCGGCATGCCCTGGCCCGGTATACGTTGGCGCAAAATTATAGTGTGTATTTTCACAAGAGAACCCCTCGCGCAGCAGGCGCTTGAATCCACCTGTTCCGTATTTGGATTGATAGCGGTAGAGGTAATCGTACCGCATTTGATCGACGACGATCCCGACGATGAGTTTGGGTTGTGCGGGCGGGGTCTGCGAACGGAGCGGGTGAGCGGCCAAACAGGCGAGTAAAGCCGCCAGGGAAAAATAATAATTCATATTGCCGGAATGGATAAAAGGGCTGGGGGTGAAGCGCAAAGATGTGGATTCTTCCCCAACCATCTGGCTTATTGCTGGTTAATTCTCCAGGAATACAGCGGGCGCTGCGGAGGGTGGCGCACCGGCAACGGGGTGGCGTTGTGGAAAACCGGCGTTGGACGCAGGCTCCTGTTTTTTGCGTTTCTTTGCGCGCCCGGTTCCCGGCGCAAAGGCCGGGAAGCGGGATACCGAACACTGCAATTTAAGGTCATGTCCAACCGCCCGCCCGCCGCATTCGACTGGTTTTTACTCCTGCTGTTAACCGTAGTCTGGGGCGCATCGTTCCTGTTTATCAAACGGTCGGTGGCAATTTTTTCGCCGATGCAAATGGCCATGTGGCGGATGGTGCTGGCGCTGTCCATTTATTTGCCCATAGCGGCCATTTATTGGGCAAAGATTGATTGGAAACGCTGGAAGGCCCTTATCGTGGTAGCGTTTTGCGGGTCGGCGATACCCAATTTTTTCTTTGCTGTGGCGCAGCGGCACGTCAGCAGCAGCCTGGCCGGGGTGTTGAACTCGCTGACGCCACTGTTTACCCTGGCGTTGGGAGTGGCATTTTTTCAAATGACCTTCAACAAAAACAAACTGCTCGGCGTGGTGCTGGGCCTGCTTGGCGCGTCGATACTGATCCTGTTCAACAGCAGCAGCGCTATCGAAGGGAATGGTTTTTTTGCCACACTCTGCGCGTTGGCCACGGTATGCTATGCCATCAATGCCAACATCGTCAACCGTTACCTGCGCGACCAGCACCCTGCCGCTATCGCCTCGGCGGCGTTTGTGCTGACGGGCTGGCTGTTTGTGGCCGGGTTGTGGTGGTCGGGGGGCTGGCAGGCGGCCTGGCAGCATCCGCAAGGCCGGGAGGGCATCGGCTATATTTTTTACCTTGCCGCTTTGGGCACCGTGGGCGGTTCTATTCTGTATTTTTGGTTGCTACAGCGCACCAGCGCTATTTTTGCCACCTCCGTCACCTACCTGTTACCAGTGGCGGCCTTGGCGCTCGGCGCGCTTGACGGCGAGGCGATCGGGTTCAGCGACCTGGTTGGCACGGGCGTGATCCTGGGCGGCGTGTACCTTGCCCGCAAATGAGCGGATTATTTGAACCAACCCGCATAAAACACATAGTTGTTGGCAATCCGTTCGATCTGACCTTTGAACAATTCTGGCGTAAGTTCCTTCACGCGGTGTGCCGGTACGCCGGCATATACGCCGCCGGAGTGGCATACCGTGTTTTCCAGCACTACGGCGCCGGCAGCGATGAGGCAGTTTTCTTCCACCACTGCCTGGTCCATAATAATAGCGCCCATACCCACCAGAACATTGTCGTGCAGGGTACAGCCGTGTACCAGGGCGCGGTGGCCAATACTGACGTTATTACCGATAGTGGTGCCGCATTTTTGGTAGGTGCCGTGCAAAATGGCGCCGTCTTGTATGTTTACTTTGTTGCCAATCCGGATAAAATTCACATCACCGCGGACTACTGCCTGAAACCACACCGAGCATTCGTCGCCCAGGATCACATCGCCGACTATAGTAGCATTTTCGGCTAAAAAACAATTGTTTCCGAATTGTGGGGTATGGCCTTGGCAAGAGAGGATAAGTGGCATAAGCTTGATGAAATACAAGATACAAATTACGGTTGTATTATTCGGTTGTGCGGGAGAATTGGGTATAAATAAACCATCCGGCTGCAGCGCCGGCGATATTGGCCAGCATGTCGTCGAATTCAAAATGGCGGCCGGGGAAAAACGTGCGTTGCACAAATTCCATCAGCACGCCGAAGCCCGATGCGAACAAAAAAACGAAAAATCCATGGCGCCAGCCCTTGTCTTCCGGCTTTTTGAGTCGGGAAACTCCCCGCAAGATTAGCCATACCAGGAGCGCGTAGGCCGCAGCATGCCCCAGCTTATCTGCCTGAAAGAGATTAAAATCAGGCATCGACACGCCCCCTCTTGTAGAAAGGAAAGTTATGATAATCAGCCAGATAAAAGCCGGCCATAACGCCTGAGCCATATTCGTATTTCGTGTTCCGTTCACTCAATAACGCCTTTTCGTTTCATTTTGTAATAGTGCACCCCTGCGCCGAATACCCAACCTTCTTTCCCGGATTTGGTTTTGATTTTTACCCAATAATCGGTGACCGTTTCGTAACCCAGGTTTATTTCCTCGGGTTTTTCACTTTTTTTATTGAGAAAAAACACTTCTTCGTTGAGTTTCAAGCGGGCGACGACGGGGCTTTTCAGCTGTGGTTCTTTCCGAATTTTGAGGCCCTCAATGGTCACGAAAAGCGAGGAATAGCGCGTACTGGAAGAAGATGTGCCGGCGGGCGGCAGTGTTTGTGGCGCGTTGGACAGCGTAGGCCGGGCCGCCGGAGTGGTGCTGGCCGGCGCCGCCTCGGTGCTGGCCGGCGTGGTATGCTCCAGTTTGGGTAGTCCGCCTGTTGCATTGGTTGAAGGGGTGGTATACGGCTGCGGCGGGGGAGCGGTGGGTTGCGGCTGTGGCACATATACCGTATCGCGCTTCACCGGGCGCTCCTCCGGTTCATTTGCCGTTTCCTGCACCGGGCGCACTGTTTGTGAACGCCGGGACGAACATTTGGATATTGCCCATAGTGCAATACAAAAGAAGAAAACGGTGATGATGAGTGATTCGACCTTCGGGAGTTTCATCGCATGGAAAATTAAACTAAAAGTTTTAAAATTGGTGTAAATTTCGAAAATGCCCCTATTTTTACCCAACAAAAATACAACAAATAGCCTGTTCACCCATGTCAAACCCGCTGCAATATCAAATTGCCTTAACCCTGCTGCCCCAGGTCGGAGCGATCACCGCCAAAACCCTGGTTAGTTATTGTGGCAGTGCGGAAGCCGTTTTCCGGGCTTCCCGCCGGGAATTGCTGAAGATACCCGGCATCGGCCCGGGCATCGCCAGCGGCATCGCCACGTCGGCAGCGCTAGCGCAAGCCGAACAGGAAATGCGTTTTCTCGAGCAATATGACGTAAAAACGCTGTTCTATACCGATGAAAACTACCCGGTGCGCTTGCGGCAAAATGTCGACTGCCCGGCCTTATTGTATTTCAAGGGGTCTAGCGTGGATTTTTTGCGCGCCCGGCGTATCGTGGCCGTGGTCGGTACCCGGCAACCCACGGATTACGGCCGGGCGGCTTGCGAAGAACTGATCGAAGGCCTCCGGGCGTACGATGTGGTGGTGGTGAGCGGGCTGGCTTTCGGCATCGATATCACGGCGCACCGGAAATCTACGGCTATGGGTATTCCAAATATTGCCGTTTTGGGACATGGATTGAGTCATGTCTACCCCACCCAGCACAGGAGTATTGCCCTCAAATTGGCTGAAAACGGCGGCCTGCTCAGTGAATACGCCCACCATACCGGCCCCGACCGGGAACACTTTCCCATGCGCAACCGTATTATTGCCGGTTTGTGCGACGCGCTTCTGGTCGTTGAAACCGCCAGTGCAGGGGGCTCGATGATAACGGCCGAACTGGCCAGCCAATACGGACGCGATATTTTTGCCGTACCCGGCCGTATGCGCGATCCTAAAAGCGCCGGCTGTAACCTGCTCATCCGGACCCAGCGCGCCAAACTGCTTGAACGTGCCGACGACCTTGCCGCCGGCCTCGGTTGGGACGAGGCCGGCCGGCAACGCACCGTACAATCCCAACTCTTCCTCGATCTCAGTCCGGCCGAAACCGAATTGATCGACCTGATCCGGCAACGCCCGGAAATTCCGATCGACGAGCTGACCCATGCCCTCCAACGCGCCCCGGGCGAACTGGCCGCCCTGCTGTTGGGCCTGGAATTCAAAGGCGTCGTGCGTACGCTTCCCGGCAAACGATACGTTTTGGTATAAGAACATACTTAACCATAAAACCCAATTTGCCCAGCCCCGGAAACTGTTGCCCCCCTCAGATACCTTTTTTCGTATTTTTGAGCTATGAAACAAATCGCGCTGCTTTTTTCGGTATTTGTCCTTGCCTTTCAGAACGGGCGCCCGCCGGCGTCCCTACCGGCTCCTCTGGCTTATCCCAAGAACATTATTCTGTTGATCGGCGATGGCATGGGCCTCACCCAGATCACGGCGGGTATGTATGCCAACAAAGAACAGCTGAACCTGGAGCGTTTTCCGGTAACCGGCCTCATCAAAACCCATTCGGCCAAAAACCTGATTACCGACTCGGCGGCCGGCGCCACGGCTTTTTCCTGCGGGTGCAAAACATACAACGGCGCCATCGGCCTGACGGTGGACAAAAAACCCTGCCCCACCATTCTGGAACAAGCTGAAACCTTTGGCCTGGCCACCGGCCTGGTCACCAGCTCCAGCATTACGCATGCCACGCCAGCCAGCTTCATCGCACATGTACGCGACCGGCAATATATGGAGGACATCGCCTCCTTTTTTCTTCAAACAGAGATCGACCTGTTTGTTGGCGGCGGTATGCGCTATTTCACCGATCGCCGCACCGACCAGCGGAACCTGTCCGACGAGCTCCGCGCCAAAGGTTATGTCGTCAGCGATTTTACCCTGGAAGCCCTCCGCCAATGCACCGTCAGCACGCGGCAGCCGTTTGCCTGGTTTTCGGCTTTGGAAGAGCCCGAATCGGTCGTAAATGGCCGCGATTACCTGCCCGATGCTGCGCGTTTGGCGACCGAATTCCTGGTACAGCGCAGCGAAAAAGGCTTTTTTCTTATGATTGAGGGCGCCCAGATCGACTGGGCCTGCCATGCCAACGAAGGGGAAAAAACTATTCAGGAAATGCTCGATTTTGATGCCGCCATCGGCCAGGCGCTCCGGTTTGCAGAAAAAGACGGCAACACGCTGGTTATCGTCACCGCCGATCATGAAACCGGCGGCATGACGTTGTTGCGCGGCGCAGACAAGGCTTCCCTGAGCATTAAGTTTACGACCGATTACCACACCGCCAGCCTCGTACCGGTTTTTGCCTTCGGCCCCGGCGCCGAACAATTTGGCGGCATGTATGACAATACGGATATCTACACCAAAATGCACGCACTGCTTCGCCTACCGGTGGATGAAGCCAAATAACCTTGCAGACCGTACAACCCAAAAAAGTAGGGTCGGCGAGCGGCCGACCCTACTAAGTTCACACTTTAAAATTAGTTATTAAAAGAAAGAAAAGCGTGTTGATTACGGGAAACTACCGGTCCTGTTCAGAACCGCCCACGCTCTTCAAATTTTTGGCAAATTACCACCTGAATCCGGTTTTAGCCCTGGTCCCAGGTATTTCAAAATGTGGTGAGGTGACCAGCCCTACCCCCCAGACGGACTGGTCCCTCGCCCACGGGCTTAAGGCCACATTTGACCTTAATTCTTCTGGAATCTTGAGTTCCTAATTCTTCCAGGCCTTGTCGCCAATGATATAATGCAACACATAACCGTGTTGGATATTTAAAGAGAAACAAGTACTGTGCCAATATTACTTCCCTGAGGCGAATTTTTAATTCGCCTCCGGTTCGACGAATTAAAAATTCGCCCCGCCAAAGCGACATTTTGGCAGAAAATCTCCGGCTGGCACATGCTTTGAAAGGCATAACTTGCAACCAAAACCATATACAGCGCTATGCAAAAAGGTACCATATCCGTTCAAACCGAGAATATTTTCCCCATAATCAAGAAATTCCTGTATTCGGATCACGAGATTTTTCTTCGCGAACTCGTGTCGAATGCCGTCGACGCTACCACCAAACTACAAGTGCTGGCCCAACGCGGCGAAGTGAAGGGGGAAATTGGCGACACCACCATTCAGGTTATTTTAGAACCTGCCGAAAAGCGCCTGATCGTGCGCGACCGCGGTGTCGGCATGACCGAAGAAGAGGTGCTCAAATACCTCAACCAGATTGCGTTCAGCAGCGCAGCCGAATTCCTGGAAAAGTATGACGACAGCGCCATGATCGGCCATTTCGGCCTGGGCTTTTATTCGGCATTCATGGTAGCCGATAAAGTGGAAGTAGTCACCAAATCCTGGCAAAAAGGCGCCAAGGCCGTCAAATGGACTTGCGAGGGCACGCCGGATTTTGTGCTCGAGCAGGCGAAAAAAGCAGAACGCGGAACGGATATTATCCTCTATATCAACGAGGAAAACAAAGACTTTCTGGAGAAATACCGCCTGGAAAGCCTCCTGGAAAAATACTGCAAGTTTTTACCTGTCCCGATCCAGTTTGGTACGCGCACGGAATACGAGCCGGTTGGAGCAGGCGAGGAGGCCAAAGAAGAAAAACGCGAAGTGCCCAACATCGTCAACGATACGCATCCGGTCTGGAAAAAAACGCCGGCCGAACTCCGGGAGGAAGATTATTTGCGATTTTACCGGACGCTTTACCCCATGGCGCCGGAACCCATGTTTTGGATTCACCTCAACATCGATTATCCCTTCAACCTGACCGGTGTGCTGTACTTCCCCAAACTGGGCAATAGCCTGGAAGTGACGCGCAATAAAATCCATTTATACTGCAACCAGGTATTTGTAACCGATGATGTGCGCGATATCGTGCCGGAGTGGCTGCTGCTGCTGCACGGCGTGATCGATTCGCCGGATATTCCGCTCAATGTGTCGCGTTCCTATTTGCAGAGCGATGCCAACGTCAAAAAAATCAGCGAGTATATCGCTAAAAAAGTCGCCGACAAACTTCACGAGTTGTTCAAGGCCGACCGCAGCGCTTTTGAACAAAAATGGCGCGACCTGGGTGTTTTTGTAAAATACGGCATGGTCTCCGACCAGAAATTTCAGGAACGCGCCATCCAATTTGCCCTCCTTGAAAACACGGCGGGCGCGTTTTCCCTGCTGCAGGATTACAAAGAAAAAATACGGGCCAATCAAACTGATAAACATCAGAAAGTAGTTTGTATTTATTCCCAGGATCCTGCCGGCAACGATGCGTTGATCAAAGCCGCCCGAAACCGCGGTTATGATGTGCTGAAGATGGACGCCGTGTTGGACAACCATTGGATGCAACACCTCGAATACCGCTCCGAGCTGGGTTTGCTGTTCGTCCGGATTGACTCCGATACCCTGGACAAACTGGTGCAAACAGACGAACACAAGTCCTCCGTATTAAGCGAAGCGGAGATCGAAACGGTCAAAGGTGTTTTTGAAAAAACCGTCGGTCAACCAACTACTGCGACGGTGGAGTGTGCTCCGCTTGCCCCCGACGATTTACCGGTGACGATCACGAAACCCGAGTTTTTGCGCCGGATGAAAGAAATGCAAGCGCTGCACGGTATGGGCGCTGCCGATTTCCCGGATTCCTACAATGTAGTGGTTAATACCAATCATCCCCTGGTAGCGGAAAAACTGGTTCGGCTGGAAGACGCCGGCGCACAATTCGACCTGGCCAAATACCTGTATGAAGTGGCCTTGTTGCAACAAGGCATGCTGCGGGGCGAGGAGCTGACGGCGTTTGTGGAAAAAACACTGGAACGGCTGTAACCTGACAGGTGGAATTTTAAAATGGGGGTGCCAGGAGCGCCCCCATTTTGTATAAAATTCCACCTGTCAGGTTTGCTGTTTCATTTCCTTATTCCTCCCTTAAAAACGCCGGTACCCGCACCGCCCGGGCTGCAGGGGCCAGCGAGGCCAGCAGCCCGATCGCAAGCACAGTCAGGGTGACGGGTAAAAAATCTGCCGGGCGCATGGCGATCGGATAGCTCTCCACCAGAAAGCCCTGGGGGATGGTTACAATGCCGAATGTTTTTTGGGCGGCATACAGCCCGGTTGCCAGTACCATGCCGATGCACATGCCCAGGGCGGTGAGCAGCACCCCTTCGGCGAGAAATATCCGGCGCACGGTTTGGTCGTTGGCGCCCAAACTTTTGAGCGTGGAAATATCTTTTTGTTTATCGAGCACGATCATCCAAAGCGCCCCGACCATGTTGAACGCCATGAGTATAAGCATCAGGCAGGTGATGGCGTAGCCCATCCATTTTTCCAGCTGCATGACTTTGAAAAACGCTTCGTTTTGTTCGTAGCGGTCTTTGAGGACCATTCCTTCGCCCAATATGCCGCTTACTGCCGTTTTGACCGTCTGTGCGGCCACGCCCGGCTGGCAGCGGATTTCCAGTGCCGACACCGTGCCGGCCGGGGCGTCGAGCAGTTCGCGCATAAAGTGCAGGTTGGTGAGCACGTACTGGTTGTCGAATTCCTGCTGAATGGCAAAGGTGCCTTTCGGGTAGGCAAAACGGGTTTTAAACGGCTTGTCCAATACGCCGCGTTGTTGTTCGACCGGCATGTACACGGCCAGTGCCGCCAGAGGGTTGTGTACATTGACGCTGAGTTTGTTGCGCATGCCGGCGCCGAGTATGGCGCAGTTGCGGTCGTCCTCCAGCAGCAGGTATTCGCCTTCCCGAATGGTGGAATCGATGCCGTTGACGCGGGCGAAATAGGCATCCACGCCTTTCAGCACGCCAAAATCCTGCGCGCCTTCGTATTCAAAAAATGCAATTTCTTCCAAGGTCTCACTCACTACTGCCACACCGGGCAGGTTCCGGATCTGCTGTACCCGCAGGCTATCCACCACGAATGTTTTTCCCTTGGCCGGCATCACCTTTACCTCCGGGTTAAAATATCCGAATAACCCTGAAAGCAGGTCCTCAAAACCGTTGAATACCGACAACACCAGGATGAGCGCGGCGGTGCCGATGGCAATGCCAAACACGGATATACCCGCAATAATGTTGATGGCATTGGTGCTGCGTTTGGCAAAGAGGTAACGGCGGGCGACGAGCAGAGGGAAGTTCAAGGCGGTGTTTCTATAATTTAATGCGCTAAGGTAAGATTAGTAGCCTATTACCGTGTCTACTTTTACCCGGGATTAAAGATCCTGTTCCAACCGGTTTTCATGGCAACTACCTATTTTGTCCAAACACCCCGCCTCCTGATCCGGCCGCTGGCCGACACCGACTTTGATTTGTACTTCAGGATGCAAGCCGACCCCGAGCTGATGCGGTATATCCGTTTGCCCGAATCCGATGCAGACGCCGTCAGAGGCCGGATGGCCACGCAACTCAACTATGGCGCCGAAAATCCGGGGCTGGGTTCCATGGTTGGCATCTCGCGGGAAACCGGGCAGCCCGTGGCTACCGGTGTGCTGCGACACGTGGATTATCAGCCCGGCAATGACCTGGAGTTGGGTTACGCCGTCCTGCGCGACTTTTGGGGCCGGGGCCTTGCCACTGAAATAGCCCGGGCGCTGGCGCGTTATGCGTTCGAGCGGTTTGATGCGCCGCGGGTGTTCGCTTTCGTCGATCCCGAAAATTTTCCGTCGCAACAGGTGTTGCAGAAATGCGGCTTCCGCTTGAGCGGGCGCCGGCTTGTATACGATGCGGACTGCCTGGAGTTTCTGCTCGAACGGGAGGGGCTTATTTCCCGGTAATAGATAAAAAGTATAGCGTAAACCCTTTTCGCGGGTCGCTGGGCCGTTTGGGCTCGTATAACACCCGAATCGTATTTTGCCCGGGCTTGATCCATTCGCGCTGCAAGGGCAACACCGTTTCTTCAATCCCGTCGCCCGTGTTCGGCGGCAGCCAGACGGCATTCTGGTCATTGAAGAGTACCAGGGCTTCGCGATTGCTATCGACCCGGCGGGTCCGTACGGTCAGTTCGATCTGATCATGGCCAAACAATTGCTCCGGCAACGTCATGTGGTAGGCTTTCGATTCGGTTTTATCGTCGTCGTGCCCCAACTCTACCACCAGGTTCTGGCGTTCGGGCTTTGGCTTGGAGTGGTCCCAACCAAATACCATGACGCTCCCGTCGGTGGATGCTTCGGAGTAAAAGTGCATATTTTGATATACCCACAACAACGCGCGCTCGTCGGTGAACACATTCTCCAGGTAATAATCCGCCAGCAGCCAGCCCCGGGGCGATTGTTGTACCGTGCGCTGGAGGGCTTCCAAAGTGGACGCGCCGGACTGGCCGGCCGGCCCGGCGGCATGGAGCCGGTATTGTTTGCTGTGGGTGTCGTAATACGCCTGGCGGAACCACAGCACCTCTTTTTGGTTCATGTAAAACGAAACGGCAGATGGTACTGTAGACATAAACACGTCGCCCGGTTGGCGGCGCTGGTTGACGTATGCACAGGGCTCTTTCCAGTTGGTAAACGACCAGTTGGCTATCCGCGTATCCACGATATGGCCTTCCAACCGGCGGGCCAGCGCCAGGTCGGCCACCGGCGACCAGCGGGTGTTGGCCAGAAGCAAGGCGAACGGCGTGGCAAGCACCAATGCGCTCAGCACGCCGGGCATTGCCGGCCACACGCGGCTGCTCAGCCAACGCCAAAGTGCATAAAAAAAGACGCCGCAAGCGATAAACACATACGGGTATACAAAAATCAGGTACCGCCGCAGCGTCGGCTCCCGGAATACAAAGCTCATCAGCACGAACGGTACGGCAAAACTGCACAACAACCAGGCTCCGGCCCGGGGCCAATGCCAGCAGGCAATGCCAAATCCCAGTAAGGCCGGCAGATACAGCAGGTTCAGGTCGTACGCCAGCAAGCTGTGGTACACGTCGAAAGCTTCCATCGGCCTGGCCGCCGTCAGGCCGGCCAGTCGGGTCCAGTCGGGTATAGCCCATTCGGCAATATTGGACAGTAAAAACGGCGAAAGCCCTTGTTTCAGGGCCTCCCCCAGCGGGGGTACGAACACCACGAGCAGAAACGGCGCCGTCAGTGCAACCATCCAGGCATACTTTGTCCGGCCGGTTGTTTCATCCCCCCCCGACCAGTACATGCCAGCCAGGCAGAGCAGGCTGTACACCGCTACGGTAAATACGAAAAAAAAGGTCAGCTGATGCGACAGAAAGGCCAGCACGCCAACAGTCGGCAGCCACCACAAATACCGGCGCGAAATGCCCAGCCGCACCCAGCGCCCGGTGGCCTGCGGATCGGCTTTGGCTTCAAAAGCAGCTAAAAACACCAGGCCCAGGAGTGGATAAAACAGGCTGATCGCCGAATAATTGCGGCATACCCTCGACCAAAAAATGAGGAACAACGACAGGGTAACGCCGCCGGCAGCAAACAAGCCGACGTAGCGGTTGAACAGGCGCGTACCCAGGCGGTAAACCAAATAAATCAGCGCCACCCCAAATACCACACCCGGAAAACGCGCCCAGAAGACGTTGGCGCCGAAAAGAGCGAACAACGGAAGCAGGCAAAGGGTGAGCAGAATACCGTTGTTATCGTCGGTGAACAGCGGGCTGCCGTTTTCCAGAAATTCTTTTGCCCGCATCACGTGCACATACTCGTCCATCCACAAACTCAGGTCGGAAAGGCTCGAAATGCGCAACAACAGCCCGGCGCCCAATAGTGCGAGCAGGGCCGGCAGGGCCAAACGGGGCAGGGCAGGCGGAAATGCCGGGGCGATAGCCGGCGGATTGTTTTCGCCCACCGGCTGTTCTGCAACAGAGGCCCTTAGCGGGCCTGCGGCCGTTTTACGGGCCGCATGGAGTTTTGTTTTGCGCGCCATAGTCGTGTAGCGTTCGTCTTGACTTCTCGGTTCAGGGAAAAGGAAAAAACGTTCGTTCGACGGGTAGGGTCGGGCCTTTTACCCGCAAGTGTCGGAAAAAAATAAAATTCGAAAAAGCTGTACCAGTAATTTTTAGCGCCGCAGGCGCCGAATTCATAGAGAATTGATTTTCCGTTCATATTAAGAAAACACAGGTAACGGTTTTTTGCACCAGAACTGCTGTGCCGCCCTGGCTGCCCTGGGTTCATTTACTGCAAAACAAACCAACTTGCCGCTTTGGTCTCAAATCTGTTGAAGGGTTATCGCGCCGGTTTTGTCCCGGCGTGCGCCCACCCGTTATTGCCTTCATCTTTTCCGGCAGCCTTCCTGTGTCTCCTGTGTTGCTGGGCGACCGCCTGCATCTCCCAAGTGGAGGTGTTGCCGAATGCGCACGCGCACAACGATTACCAGCATCACCGGCCATTGTTCGAAGCCCTCACACACGGATTTACCTGCATTGAGGCCGATATCCATCTGGTTGGCGGAGAGCTGTACACCGGCCATCTTTTTCCCCAGTTGAGCGCCCGGCGTACGTTGCGGCGGCTTTACCTGGAGCCCTTGCACCGCCGCCTTCAGCAAAACGGCGGTCGGGTATACCCCAACTATGCCGGTGTGGTGTACCTGATGATCGATATCAAGACCGACGCGGAATCGACCTTTGCGCTCTTGCGGGAGCAATTGCTCGGGTTTCCGCAGTTTTGTAATAACCCGTATCTCCGGGTTTTTATTTCCGGAAACCGGGCCATACAGCAAATCCTGAACGATACGGCGTGTGTAGTTGGCGTCGATGGCCGCCTGGCCGACCTGGGTCGCGGCTGCGACCCGGAGCAGATGCCGGTAATCAGCGATCATTTTAAAAAAAACTTCGACTGGCGCGGGCACGGCCCCATGCCTGCAGAGGAGTTTGCACGCCTCCAGGCCCTGGCGGAAGAAGCGCACCGTCAGGGGAAAAAATTGCGTTTTTGGGCTACTCCCGATGAGCCACTGGTATGGGGAACCCTGCTCGAAGCGGGGGTTGACCTGATCAACACCGACGACCTCGAGGGATTGCACCAATTTTTGACGCGACGAAAAATAGCATCCTCTCCGGCGCCCACCTCGTTGAACAGCAGCGGCGTCGCACGCTGAAAAGTAATTTAGGCCGCTTCCGGCAATTGCCGGCACAGTCCTTCCGATTTCCCGTACAGTTTCCCCTACCTTTGCCGGGTGAGCAATATCGGTCACCTCCTCGAGCGTTACCGCCAACACCCGGCAGTCGTGCAACTGGCCCGGGCCCTGCAACAACCCAACGCCCGCGTTCAACTGTCCGGACTGACGGGCGCACAGGTAGCCTTTGCGCTGTCGGCAACCGTGAACGGCGACCCGATGGCCGGCGCGCCGGCCATAGCACTTTACATCGCCGAAAGCAAAGAGGAAGCTGCTTATTTGCTCAACGACCTGCAAGGTATTCTGGGCGAGGCAGCGGTATTTTTTTTCCCCGACAGCTTCAAACGTCCGGCTTTTTTCGACGACCTGCATCCCACACAAATCCTTCAACGGAGCGAGGTGGTGAATAAAATGAGTGGCCCCTCCCAATGGCGCGCGCGGGGGGGGCTTATCGTCGTCACGTATCCCGAGGCTTTGTTTGAAAAAGTAGTGGCTCCCGAGGTGCTGGCGCAAAGCCGGATAGAGGTGGCTACCGGCGAAAAGCTGGACGTGGATTTTGCCATTCAGGTATTGGTGGAGTACGGTTTCGACCGCACCGATTTTGTGTACGAACCCGGCCAGTTCAGCATCCGCGGCGGTATCGTCGACCTTTTTTCCTTCGGAAACGAACTACCGTACCGCATCGAATTGTTGGACGACGAAGTGGAAAGTATTCGCCTGTTCGATCCGCTTACCCAGTTGTCGAAACAAACCATTGCCCGGGTGAGCATCGTACCAAACCTGAATACCAGGTTCCGCCAGGACCAGAAAGTATCGTTGTTTCGCGTGTTGCCGGCCGAGACCGTGCTGTGGATACGCGATTTTCAGTTCCTGCTCGACCGCCTGCAAGGCTGTTTTGAAAAAGCGGAACAATACGCCAAAAAGATCAGCGCCCTGGACGTGGCCGAGCTGCGCGACATCTTTCGCGACCGCGCATTTGTATATCCCGGCGATGTGGTGCAGGACGTGCGGGAACACGCTTTGGTGTTTTTGGAAAAACCCGGGGCGGAGGTGCTCGACATGGTGAAATCCGGGCATGGGGATGATTGATCAGGCTGGCTAATTTGACTTGGTCTGTAACCCTTGGAAACACGAATCTGTGGGGAAAATGGCATGTACGAACCGGCCGTGTCTGATCTTTCGGCAAAGGGCTCTGCCGTCAAAAAATGGACAAGTCGCCTGAAGTATCTTATCTGGAAACACAGCCCGATCATGACGGTAAAGCCACAGATCATGACGGTGTTGTGCAGCGCAATATCACAGGATCTTCCACTATGAAACGTTTGTTTCCACTCTTTTTTTTACCCCTGGCGCTCCCGGCCCAAAACGTCCCCTCGCTTCCAACCTGGAACGATCAACTCGAACGCCTCACCGACGCCGACTGGCTCGTCAAACCCTGTACGGTGCGGGCCGGCATTTACCGCAGCGCCGGCGGAAAAGACCTGATCCTGTACAACGGTCTCTTGCTGCGCCGTTTTCGGATAACGCCCAATGCCGCCTGTACGGATTTTCGCAACCTGTCCAACGGCCAGCAATTGCTGCGCGCCCTGGCGCCCGAAGCGCGACTGAAAATAGACGGCAAAAACTACAACGTCGGCGGCCTGCACGGCCAAACGGAAAAAGCCTACCTGTTGCCCGAATGGGTAGACCAATACACAGCCCAACCAACGGATTTTCAACTGGTCAGTTTCGAAACCCAACCGCTCCGGCCTTACCTGAGCTGGAAACCAAAAACCTGGGCCGGCCGTCCCGCTCAACCCACGGGCGCCGTGCTGATCCTTCATTTCGAATCCGGATTACCTGAACTGGCCGGACTGCACGTGCGCATTTTTTACGAACTGTACGACGGCCTGCCCTTGCTGGTGAAATGGCTTTCCGTTGAGAACAAGGGGGGTAAAACGGTACAACTCGACCGGGTGACCAACGAAATCCTAGCCCTGGTGGAAGAGGAAAGCGCCGTGGTGGGCAAGCCCGAACAGATGAAAAAGCAGCACGGCCTGTACGTAGAAACCAATTTCGCATTCAACAACGCCATGCGCTACGACATCAGCGACCAGACGACCCACTGGATCACCGATTCGTCGTACACCTCACAGGTCAATTACAACTACGAGACGCCCTGCGTGCTCGAAATCTCCCCCGAAAAAACGCCCGGCATCGCTCTAAAACCCGGCGAAACCTTCCGCTCGGTGCGCAGCTGCGAACTCCTGATGGACAGCTACGACCGCGAACGCCGCGGCCTCGCCATCCGCAAAATGTACCGCACCCTGGCGCCCTGGACCACCCAGAACCCCGTTTTCATGCACCTCATCAGCCAGGACGACCAGCAGGTGCGCGCCGCAGTGGATCAATGCGCCGCGACGGGCTACGAGGCCATCATCCTCAGCTTCGGCAGCCACTGCAACATGGAAGACACCTCGGCAGCCAACCTGCAGCGCTGGAAGGCGCTGGCAGATTATGCCCACGCGCATGGTATTTTGTTGGGCAGTTATGCGTTGTTCAGCAGCCGGCGGATCAGCGACGCCGACGATGTGATCGACCCCCGGACGGGCCGCCCCGGCGGCGCTTTTTTCGGCAACGCGCCCTGCTTTGGCAGCCGCTGGGGCCTGGCCTATGCCGAAAAACTGAAAATCTTCCTGCGCGAAACCGGGTTCGATATCTTTGAAAACGACGGGCCGTACCCGGGCGACGTTTGCGCCTCGACGACACACCCCGGCCATAAAAACCTGGCTGACAGCCAGTGGCGCCAAATGGAGATACAGAAAGACCTTTACCACTGGTGCAATGAAAACGGCGTGTACGTGAATGCGCCCGACTGGTATTTCCTCGATGGCACCAACAAAATCGCCATCGGCTACCGCGAGGTGAACTTTTCGCTGCCCAGAGACCAGCAGAAAATCCTCAACCGCCAAAACATCTTCGACGGCACCTGGGAAAAAACGCCATCCATGGGTTGGGGGTTCGTGCCGCTGACCCGCTACCAGGGCGGCGGGCCAGAGGCCGTACTGGAGCCTTTGAGCGAGCACCTGCGCGACTACGAACAACTCATGGTGCAATATTACGGCGCCGGCGTGCAGGCCTGCTACCGCGGCCCGCGCATCTACGACACCGAAGCCACCCGCGCGCTGGTACGGCGCACGCTCGACTGGTACAAGCGTTACCGCGACATCCTCAACGCCGATATCATTCACCTGCGCCGCGCCGACGGTCGCGACTGGGACGGTATCCTGCACGTGGATCCCGCCTTGCCCACAAAGGGCTTTTTACTACTGTTCAACCCGTTGAAAACGCCCCTGGCGCGCACGCTGAAAGTACCGCTGTACTACACCGGGCTGGAAAAAACGGCTGTATTTTACAATGATGGGGAGCAAAAACGGCTAAAACTCAGCCGCAACTACGACGCGGAACTCCGGGTGACAATTCCGGCGGAAGGGTGGGTTTGGTATGCGATCCGGGGATAGCAGCGCGTTTGATTGCCCTTCCACGCCTTCATAATTTATCCAAAATTCATACTACCTTTGTTTAAAAATAATATGTCAGCATCCGCATCTTCTGAAACGCCATTTACAAATCTGCAATTAGAAATTCTCCGGGTATATGCGATGAACTTGCCGGATGAAGATCTTTTGGCTATACGCCGGATGATTGCGCGTTATTTGCTGGATAAGGTACGCCAACGCGTGAATATTATCAGTCAGGAACGCGGCTATAATCAAGAAACACTTGAAAATTGGCTAGCCGGGGAATCCTGATCTATGCGCTTGAAAGTTGTCCTTGATACCAATGTTCTGATTGATGCAATCCCGGAATGTTCACCGCGTCGAATTATTTTGGATGCATTGATAGATGACCGCTATGATGCTGTGTTAAACAACGAAATTTTTAAAGAGTATGAAGAGAAACTAACAGAACGATTTGATCCTGAGGTGGCCGAATGGGCCTTAGATATTTTTCAGCAATTCTCGGTTTGCACCAATTCTTCACGTTAACGGGGGCTTGTCATGTTGAAAACAGCCACACAAGCCAACATTTCAGCATAAAATTTGGCTTGTGTGGCTGTTTCCAACATGACAAGTCCACAGAGAATCGGTGGTTAAAGGCAAAGCGAGAATCACTGGATATTTTTAGGATTTTGCCTAATGTTTTCGTTCAAGAGGTCTGGTTCAATTTTTACTTGATTGAAAATGATCCGGATGATAATAAGTTTTCAGATTGTGCACTTGCTGCCAATGCGAATTATATCGTTTCGAACGATAAGGATTTTAACGTACTTAGATCTACTGCTTTTCCTAAAATCGGACTTCTAAAGACAGCAGAATTTGCGGCCATGTTATGGAGTAAGGAAATTCCCTGACTATTCCAGCACGTCAATGTTTTTCTTGTTTTTCTGTCGAAATATCCACCATGGCCCAACCGTCCGCCCTTGCGTTTCACACCAAACCGCAGCCGTCGTTTAATAAGAACTTCAACCTTTTGCTCCGCGCCCTGCATGAGCTGCGGGCCAGCGGGTATGAAATATACATCTGTTCCGACAATCCTAAGCAACTCGTCCGCCTGCAGGCCATTTTCAAAGAACTAAAGGCCAACATAGAGTGGTATCCCGTGGAAACGGCCCTCTCCAGCGGCTTTATCGACGAAGACCTGAAACTCGCCTGCCTCACCGACCACCAGATATTTCAGCGCTTCCACCCCTACAAACTCCGCACCGGCTTCACCAAGGAACAGGCCCTCAACGTACGCCTCATCCGCGAACTCCTGCCCGGCGATTACGTTACCCACATCGACCACGGCATCGGCAAATACTCCGGCCTGCAAAAGATCGAGATCGGCGGCCAGCTGCAGGAGGCCGTGCGCCTGGTGTACAAAAACAACGACATCCTGTACGTCAGCATCCACTCGCTGCACAAGATTTCCAAATACGTCGGCAAGGAAGGCGAAGCGCCTCCACTCAGCAAAATCGGCTCCGACGCCTGGAAACAACTCAAGGCCCGCACCAAAAAGAAAATCAAAGACATTGCGGCCGAACTCATCAAACTCTACGCCAAACGCCGCGCCGCACCCGGCCATGCCTTCCCCCCCGACGGCTACCTGCAAAACGAACTGGAAGCCTCTTTTATGTACGAAGACACCCCCGACCAGGTGAAATCGACCCTCGACGTAAAAACCGACATGGAAAAAGCCTATCCCATGGACCGCCTGATCTGCGGCGACGTGGGTTTCGGCAAAACCGAAGTGGCCATTCGCGCCGCGTTCAAGGCCGTGACCGACGGCAAACAGGTGGCCGTGCTGGTGCCCACCACCATCCTGGCCCAGCAGCACTGGCGCACCTTCGGCGAGCGACTGGCCGACTTTCCGGTGACGGTAGACTACGTGAACCGCTTCCGCGCGGCTAAAGAACGGACCGGAATTTTCAAAAAACTGGCTACCGGCGAAATCGATATTATCATCGGCACGCACGCGCTGCTCAACAAGGAAATCAAATTCAAAGACCTGGGCTTGCTGGTGGTGGATGAGGAGCAAAAATTCGGCGTAGCCGCCAAGGAAAAACTGCGCGCCCTGCAAGTGAACGTCGATACCCTCACGCTCACAGCCACCCCCATCCCGCGCACGCTGCAATTCAGCCTCATGGCCGCGCGCGACATGAGCATCCTGCGCACCCCGCCGCCCAACCGCCAGCCCATTAACACCGAAATCCGCGTGTTCGACGACGACCTGATCAAAGACGCCATCTACTACGAAATACACCGCGGCGGGCAGGTCTTTTTCGTGCACAACCGAGTGACCGACCTGCCCAAAATGGTCGAGCTGTTGCAACGTATCTGTCCCGGCGTGGATGTGGCCATGGCCCACGGACAAATGGAATCCGACCAGCTGGAAAAAGTGCTCATCGAGTTCATCGACCGCAAACACGACGTGCTGGTCTGCACCAACATCATTGAAACCGGCCTCGACATCCCCAACGCCAACACTATCATCATCAACCGCGCCGACATGTTCGGCCTCTCCGACCTCCACCAGCTGCGCGGGCGCGTGGGCCGCTCCAACGTGAAAGCCTTCTGCTACCTCTTCGCGCCGCCCATGAGCGTGCTCACCCAGGAAGCGCGCAAGCGCCTGCGCACCATCGAGGAGTTCAGCGAACTGGGCTCCGGTTTCCAGGTAGCCATGCGCGACCTCGACATCCGCGGCGCCGGCAACCTGCTCGGCGGCGAACAATCGGGCTTTATCGCCGACATCGGTTACGAAACCTACCAGAAAATCCTCGACGAAGCCATCCAGGAACTCAAGGAGACCGACTTCAAAGACCTGTTCAAAGACGAACTGGCCCGCAAAGGCGCCTACGTGCGCGACGTGACCATCGAGACCGACGTGGAAATGCTCCTCCCCGACGCGTACGTGTCGAACACCAACGAGCGCCTCAGCTTGTACACCCAGCTCGACGAAATCGAAGACGAGGCCGGCATCGGGGCCTTTGCCGGCATGCTGGAAGACCGCTTCGGCAAACTGCCCAAACAGGTCAACTTCCTCTTCGAAGCCCTGCGCCTGCGCTGGCTGTGCAAAAAACTCGGCTTCGAGCGCCTGATCCTCAAGGGCGGTAAACTGCGCTGCTATTTCCTCAGCGACCCCCAGTCGTCATTTTTCGAAACCGCGCAGTTCGACAAGATCGTGCAGTTTGTCGGCGAAAAAGGCCGCATCATGGGCCTGTCGCTGAAGCAGACCAACAAAGAACTGATCTTCGTACAGGACGAGATCCGGAGTTTGAAACAGGCGAAGGCTACGCTGGAGGGCTTGGTGGGGGTGGTTTCAGCCTGATCGCCGGGCGATAAGGTCGTCTATTTCATCTTTTATACCCGGCGGAAAGTGGTTTGCGAAAATGAAAACCCCAGAGTTATTGTCGGCGTGACTCGCAGTCACGCCGACAATAGTGTTCGCAGCCGGCGATTTTCGCAAACCACTTTCCGCCGGGTATAATAGCAACATTGGGCTCTACCAGAAGAATACGGTTGACGGCTTCGCCAATGATTTCAATATTTCGCTCGAGCGCCCGTTTGAACATAGACCTTTGCTGTAAACCACTGAATCCTTGTTGGTTTTCAGATAAGAAACTTTCAATTTCGACAATGGCACTCCGAATGTCAAGAAGCCACTTGAGTACTTTGTCGTCTTGCATAAACGGGGAATTTTGTGCGCTCCACGATCTTTTTAAAATATGGATTATTTAAGGTTTGGCTTTCCACCAAATCAATTTTGCGCTGAAATAATGCGGATAACTCGTCGCGGAAATCGAAGAAATTGTCGGCATACTCCGCCGGACTGACTTGTGAAAAAGTAACCAAAAAATCTAGATCGCTATCCGGCCGGAAATGCTCTGTAAGTGCCGAGCCAAATAAAAAAAGGGCACTAACGCCATGTTTTTCACATAGGGCAGCGATTCCCGGAATCCGACTGGTAACAATGAACGGAAGTGCCATGCTCGATTATTTCCACAAAAATAGAAATTTTGTCTCAACCATGCGCTTAGAATGATCATTTGGCGAAGATGGAAGGGGTGTTGGGGGTGATGAAGGGCGGCGCCCCGTGAAAAGTTTTTCTAGCACACTAATTGCAGGATAACCTTCCGATGGTACCTTCACCCGCCACAAGGATCATCGCGCCCGGTATGCCGAAATCAAAAAAAACGCTGAAAATATTTTTTGCCTCTTCGGGTACCTTAGAGCCGTTTCGGCTTGAATTCGTACAGGTAGTCAATCAAATCGGAAAATGGCACGATCACCTTCATTTAGATGTTGTAAAATGGGAGACGGATATCGAGAGCGGGAGTTATGACGGAAAAAATGTGCAGGCGGAAATCAATCCCTTACTGGAAGATTGCGAAGTGGTAGTGGTGGCGGTGTATGACCGGATTGGAAAATTCACCCTGGAGGAATACCACCTGGCGCGATCCCTTGGCAAAAAGGTTTTTGTGTACTTTTTCAACCGCCAACCCGATCCCGACGACGCCGTCAGCCGGTTCTGGAAACAACTGGATGCGGAGAACCTGTCCAGCGAGCGTAAAATTGACTACACGGCCGACGCTTTCCGGTATAGGACAACGGTCGATTTGCAAACCTACCTGACCCGCCAACGCGTAGAACAATTGCCGAACGGGTTTGAGTGGGTATTCCCCAAGGAAAACCTGAAACCTGCCACGACGCTTCGGTACCAGAATTTTTTGCAGGATAATGTCCTGCCTTATTTTAGCCGGGATCAATTCAAAGCGCGCGAAAAATGCCCTGGGAACTTCCTTACCGAAACGGATATTCTGACCGAACTGCTGACAGAGCAGCCCAATGAAGAAGCCCGGTATCACGGCTGTATTATTTATGGAGCGGGTGGGATCGGGAAGACGCGCCTGATGTTTGAACTGGGGCTTCGTTCCCTGGCCCTCAACTGGTTGCCGGTGCAGGTGGCCAGCAAGGTCGAAGACGTGGAAAGCCTTGCCCCGCACCTCAAGCGCGGCAAAAAATACGTACTGCTTTTCGACTATATCGAGGAAAGTCGCGGGTTCAACAGCGATATCCCGGCGGTGTTGTCCGAAAAAACCGGCGCTATCGTGCGCGTCATTGCAAACTGCCGGTATACTTTTTCCAGCAGCTCAAATTTTCCGACCGAATCCACTTTTTTACCCCTGCACCTCGATACGAACGACGAGTTCCAGCAGCAGTATGAAGATGCCGTTATTCAGCACATTCTGCGCGAAATCAAAGTGGAACTGGGGGAAGAACGGCTCCGTTTTCACCTGATCAAACCCTCCTTTGCCGTTTTCCTGCGCTTTTTATGGTTTAATCAACACAAAAACCTGATCACCAATGACATCCGCAAGTTCGGCGATTTTGAAGACTGGATAAAACACCGGATGCAGCTGACCTTCGGCCTGACGGATTTTCGCCGCCTCGACCGCGAAGTGATTTATTCGCTCACGCTTTTGCCGGCGCCGCGCACACAAATTTTTTCCGATTCCAAACGGCGGGACTTCCTCCAGGAAATGATCAGCGACGGATGGGTGGAAGTGAGCGATGCAGAGGACCAGGAACCGGTACTTCTTGTCATCCACGATACCATCACCGACGAATTGTTGGGCATTCACCTGAAAAGCAAACGCGGCGATTTGGAAGGCGAAGTAGAGGCAATATTGGATTATGCTGCGAAAAATGAATTGCTGCACAACTGTTGGAGGGCCTTCGAACGGATAAGAGGGCAGGTTCCGGGATTCAAGGAAGACACCTTTTACAAGCTCCTGCGTAAAAAACTGATCCGGGCCCCGGAAACGATGTCCGCCATGCGGGAAATGCTGGGTATAACGGAGCTGCTGAACGAAACCCAACGCATCCAGATTATCCTGGAATTCCGGGATTTCTTTCTTCCGTATCTGACGACAGCCCAGTTTGCCAAACCGCTTTGCTTTGCCATGAATGCCTGCGCGAAAGGCAAAACAGGGGCGGATACTTCCGGGCAACTACGGGAGATATTCCAAATTTGGTATGCGGAAAATGCCGACTTCAACGTGTTTAAAAGCCTGGAATACCGGGTGATATCCACGTATATAAAACTGTTTGGAATTGATGCGGAAGCGACAGGCTGGGTGAAGCGGTATGTAGAACGGCCCCAGGTGTTTTACACCGCCAGCTACGTGATTGCCGCCTGGTTGCGCCAGGGCGGCGATCCAGGATTCATTGAACAATTGGTTAAGACGTATTTGCGGATTTTTAAATCCGGGAAAGAGATCCGGTATGTCCTTGCGACATGGCTCTATGCCGGTGGGGCTAAGGAGGCAGTAGAACCCGGGTTGAAAACATATTTAGCGCATAACGCCCGGGAAAAAGAGACGTCATTTGTATTTCAGGCCTGGTTGGACACCGGTGGGGCAAAAGAGATAGTGGAAGCCAGGCTGCGTTTGTATTTGGAACAAAACGCGGGGGAAAGGGAGGCGTCGTATATTATTAAAGCATGGTTGGACAACGGTGGCGCCAAGGAGGTGGTCGAGGGTGGGATGAAGCAGTATTTGGAGCATTACGGTGCCGAGAACGATGCCCGGTTTGTTTATACGGCTTGGTTGGATGCCGGGGAGGATAAAGAGGTAGTTGAAGTGGGGATAAAGCGATATTTGGAACAACATGCGGCTGAAAAAGAGGCATCGTTCATTCTAAAAGCCTGGTTGGATATGGGCGGTGATAAAGCGGTTGTTGAATCTTCTTTGAAATGCTATTTGGAACATAATGCTGCAGAAAATGATGCCCGGTTTGTTTTCAGATCTTGGCTGGATGCTGGCGGCGCCAAAGAGGTGATCGAGGGTGGTCTGAAGCAGTATTTGAAACAAAACGCGGTTGAGAAAAAGGCCTCGTTTGTATTTCAAGCCTGGTTGAACACTGGAGGGGACAAAGACATCATTGAGCGTGATTTAAAGCGATATTTAGCACAAAATGCTGCCGAGGACGATGCCCGCTTTATCTATAAATCCTGGCTGGATGTTGGTGGCTCCATGGAAGTAATAGAAGCCGGTTTGAAGCAATATTTACATCAAAATGCCCAAAAAAAAGAAGCTTCTTATGTTTTCCAATCTTGGTTGGACGCTGGTGGAGAAAAAACGACAATTGAAGATGGTTTGAAGCGGTATTTGGAGCAAAACGCTGTTGAGGATGATGCCCGATTTGTTTACAAATCGTGGTTAAATGCTGGTGGTTCTCAAGAATTTCTTGAAGTCTATCTGAAACGCTATTTGGATCAAAATGCTACTGAAAATGATGCCCGGTTTGTCTATAAAGCTTGGCTGGATGCGGGAGGGTCAAAAAAAATAATCGAAACCTATTTAAAGCAATATCTGGAGCAGAATTTTACAGAAAAAGAGGTGTCTTTTGTATTCCAATCCTGGTTAGATGCTGGTGGGGCTAAGGAAGTGGTTGAAGCTGGTTTAATACGCTATTTAGAACAAAACAGTGTCGAGCATGACGCTCGCTTTATCTACAAAGCCTGGCTGGATGCTGATGGTTCTAAGGTAGTTGTCGAAGCAGGACTGAAAGATTATTTGAACCAATATTCCACAGAAAAGGAGGCATCTTTTATTTTTCAATCTTGGCTGGAGGCTGGTGGGGCTAAAGAAACCGTAGAAACCGCTTTGCGGCGCTATTTAGAATACAATGCAGTTGAACCGAATGCCCGGTTTGTTTTTCAATCTTGGTTAAATGCCGGCGGCGCACAAGAGACAGTCGAGGTTGGTTTGAAGCGCTATTTAGAACAAAACGCCGCAGAAAAAGAGGCGCAATTTGTTTACAAATCCTGGCTGGATGCCGGCGGTGCGCGAAAGGCTGTCGAGGTTGGTTTGAAGCGCTATTTGGAGAAAAACGCCACAGAAAAGGAGGCTCAGTTTGCTATCAAGGCCTGGTTGGATGCCGGTGGCACACAAGAGATAGTTAAAGCTGGTTTGAAGCGCTATCTGGAAAAAAATGCTACAGAAAAAGAGGCACAGTTTGCTATCAAAGCATGGCTAGATGCCGGCGGCTCAAAATCGGTGGTTGAAGCCGGTCTTAAACGATATTTGGAAAAAAATGCCACTGAGCGAGAATCCACCTTTATTTTTCAATCCTGGCTAAATACCGGTGGCTCTCTGTCGGCAGTGGAGGCTGGTCTTAATCGGTATTTGGAAAAAAATGCCACAGAAAAGGAGGCTTCCTTTATCTTTCAATCCTGGTTGGATGCCGGTGGGTCAAAAGACGTGGTTGAATTGGGTTTAAAGACCTATTTGGAGCACCATGCCTCCGATAAAGATGCCCGGTTCGTTTTCAAATCCTGGTTGGATGCCGGCGGCGCCATGAAAACCATTGAAGCGGGCCTGAAAACATATCTGACACACCACGCCACAGAAAAAGAAGCCTCCTTCGTGTTCCATGCCTGGCTGGATAAAGGTGGCGATCTGGGGACCATACGGGGGGCGCTCTCCAATTACCTTCAAAAGCACGCGACATCCGCAGAAGCGCGTTTTGTGCTGGCCTCCTGGTTAAAGCGCAATGGCGATAAAGGGCTGATCGAACCGGCTTTGATCCGCTACCTGGACGAATATTGCCTGGAAAAGGACACTGCCTTCGTTTTTAGTGCCTGGGTTAAAAGCAATGGAACATTGATGTTGCTGGAGCAATATCTGAATCGATACCTCCCGGTAAATGCAGCGTATCACCCCTTATTTGTATTTTATCTGGAAGCCATGCCCCGTGCAGTATACCGGGAGTTTGTACGCGATTGGGTATTAATCTGGCTTAGCGACCAGATACATAGTGAAAAATGGGGACAGGTACTCTGGACCTGGCTGGAAACCTATCAAGATACGCAAGCCGTCCAATATCTATTGCACGAATACCTGCCCTTATTGGATAAACATGGCATGGACAAACAGGCTACATACGTCTACCAAGCCTGGTTGCGGGTACTAAAAGATCCCGCACCGCTTCAGCCTTACCTGGCGCAGTGGCTACGTCAAAATGAAACGGACATCAAAACCGGTCATATCTATGAATTACTGCTAGTCCTCCGTCAGTTGACCCCGCCGTTGGACGACCTCTTTCTCCACTGGTACAATACCTTTGCCGGCCATCCCATTGCCGAAGACTTATACCGCAGGTACAATTTGAAATGATATGCTCAAAATCATCACCATCATCAACTGGATCGCCATTGGCGTCCTCGCCGTTCTGGTCGGCGCCGAAACGCTATTCCCCGCCAAAGGCGGCGACGCAGCCGGCCGGGGCATGGGCATGGCCATTTATTACCTGGCGATCATTGCCCTTATCGCGCTGCTCATCCTGAATCTGTTGCCATACAACTGGACAAAATACACCGCGTTTGGCCTGATCCTCCTGCCGTTTGTGTTTATAAAACTGGACCCCGTGTGGATTGCCGTAAAACAATGGTCGTCCAGGCGCCCGGAAGGCCTCAATGCTGACGGCACGCCGTGGTTTCAGGATAAAAACAATGGTCTGCTCGAGTTTGCAGTTGGCGAAGCGACGTATACCACCTACAAACCCGACGAAAAAGTGGCCTGCGTGCGCTTGCTTTTCGACGCCGGCGCCCGTATAACCCCCGACAGCCAGGAAAATTCGATCCTCGTGTCCCCGGCCACCACCGGCAGGGCCCAACTGGTCAAACTCCTGCTCGAACACGGCGCCGACCCCAATACGCGCGATATCTATTACCGGAAACCGGTGCTTTTTGAGGCCATCGCTTCGTATCAACAGCCGAATGAAACTGTGCAAGTACTGCTCGATGCCGGCGCCGACCCAAACGCCATCTATACCGAACCCGGCAACCCGCCGTTTTCCGCGCTCCAACACGCTGCCGCCAACGGACGCTGGTATATTTGCCTGCTCCTGCTCGAAAAAGGCGCCGACAGGCATGCCTCCAATTCCGGCGCGAAAGCACTCCACAGCCTGCTGGATGAAGCCGACCCCTATTTCAGGGGAGACGGGTACTCCACCCGCGCCGATTTTGATCAGTTGAAAAAAGCCGTCGAATAAATGGCCGCCGTGCTCAGAAACGGTTTTTAACCTGAAAACCGCACCCGGGCAAAATATCCCGCTCCAGGGCACCCGGGCGCAACAAGTTCTTCGGAACAATTTTATCCATTTGTAGTCAGAATACCCATCCATGGAACTCAACATCACTACCCCCGCCCTGCTTTTTCCCGCCGTTTCGCTGCTCATGCTGGCCTACACCAATAAATTTCTGGCCATAGCCAACCTCATCCGAAAACTCTATTCCGATTATGAAAAACACAAACAGGTCAACCTCATCATGCAGATTTCCAACCTGCGCCGCCGCCTGATGCTTATCCGCTGGATGCAGGTGGGCGCCGTGGCCAGCATCCTGTTTTGCGTGGTGACGATGTTTCTCATTTACGAAGGCTATCAGGGGTGGGCCAAGGTCCTGTTTGCCCTCAGCCTGCTGCTCATGATCGGCTCCCTGGTGGTCAGCATCGTGGAAATATTCCTGTCTGCCGGCGCCCTGAAACTGCTCCTGCGCGACCTGGAAGAAAAAATGTAAAGCGCAAATTATTTTGCCCAATGTGGATTTATTCGTACCTTCGCGGCACAAATCTGATCGATTATACGAGAGGGAGCCAAAGGTTCCCTTTTTTATTTCTGCAAGACCCCAATCAAAAGCGGCAACCGGACAACCCTTACCATCCGAAATTTATGGAACTGACCGAACGCATCGCCCGGCTACTGGAAGAAAAATTTACGACCGACGAAGCCTTCGCCGATTGTTTTACCGTCGACATCGAACTCAAACCCGGACAAAAGCTCAACGTATTTGTCGACAGTGACTCGGGGATGAATTTTGAAAAATGTAAACAAATCAGCCGCCACCTGGAGGCCTACCTGGACGCCAACGGCTGGCTGGGCGATAAATACACCCTGGAAGTCAGCAGCCCCGGCGTCGGGCGCCCGCTCCGCTTTTTGCGCCAATACCGCAACAATACCGGCCGGACCGTGGCGGTGACGCTGCTCGACCAAACCCAACAAACGGGCATCCTGAAAGCTGCCGACGAAACACAGGTGGTATTGCTCCAGAAAGGGATCGAAAAAGAAGGCAACAAGAAAAAAGAAGTGGAAAAAGAATGCGTCATCCCCTTCGACCAAATCGAAAAAACCGTAGTTAAGATCGTGTTCTGACGGATATTCAATTCAAAACTTAAATCATTGTAAATGGTCAATTTAGTTGATGTATTTTCCGACTTCAAGACCGGGAAAAATATAGACCGCCCCACCATGGTCCGCGTGCTGGAAGACGTATTCCGCACCCTGATCAAGAAAAAATACAACTCCGATGAAAACTTCGACGTGATCGTCAATACCACCACCGGCGACCTGGAGATCTGGCGCGTGCGCGAAGTGGTGCCCGACGGCGAGGTGACCGACGAGAGCGCCCAGGTCAGCCAGACCGAAGCCCACCTGATTGACGAAAGCCTCGACGTCGGCGATGAATGCTACGAACAACTGGATATCGACGACTTCGGCCGCCGCGCCATCATGGCCGCCCGGCAAACGCTGGTGTCGCGGATCATGGAACTGGAAAAAGACGAAGTGTACCGGAAATACACCGAACTCGTCGGCGCGGTGGTCACGGGCGAAGTCAGCCAGATCATGAAAAAAGAACTGCTGGTGCTGGACGACGCCACCGGCAGCGAACTGGTGCTGCCCCGCATGGAAATGATCAAAGGCGATTACTACCGCAAAGGCGATATGGTGCGCGGCATTATCCGGAAAGTCGAAATGCGCAATAATACGCCGTATATCATGCTCAGCCGCACCGACCCGAGCTTCCTCGAAAAACTGCTCGAAGCCGAAGTGCCGGAAATTGAAGACGGAATCATCGAAATCAAAAACGTGGTCCGCCTGCCCGGCGAACGCGCCAAAGTGGCCGTGGAAAGCCACGACGACCGCATCGACCCCGTGGGCGCCTGCGTGGGTATGAAAGGCAGCCGCATCCACGGCATCGTGCGCGAACTGCGCAACGAAAACATCGATATCATCAATTATACCACCAATTTACCCCTGTTTATCCAGCGCAGCCTGACACCGGCAAAAATCACCACCATCGATATCGACAACGAACGCAAGCGCGCCGCCGTCTACCTCGATCCCGACCAGGTGAGCCTGGCCATCGGTAAAAGCGGCTCTAATATCAAACTGGCTACCAAATTGACCGGTTTTGAAATCGACGTATACCGCAACAACCAGCAGGAACTGGAAATTGACGACGTGGACCTGGAAGAATTTGGCGACGAAATCGAGCCCTGGGTAATCGAAGCCCTGAAAGGAATCGGTTGTGATACCGCCCGCCAGGTACTCGACCTGAGCGCCGAAGAACTGCTGCGCCGTACCGACCTGGAAGAAGAAACCGTCAAAGAAGTACTCGCCATTCTGGCTGCAGAATTCGATGGCGAAGAGTAAAAGTCAGGCGCCGGCGAAACGGGGCGGCGAAAAAAAGGTCGCCCCACTTCGCTTCGCAACCGTCGACATACGACTTTATTGTCGTACCTTTGCAGCGTTTTTTAACAATTTAAATATATTCAGGCCTTCTAATTCTATAATTATCAAGGGCATAGCCCTGTACGCAGCACAAACATTAAGGAAATAAATTTTTCAATTTAGCAGGAAAAAACACTGCATGGCATTAAAATTAATTAAGGTAGCCAAAGATTTTAACGTTGGTCTGCACACCATCGTTGAGACGCTGCGCAGTAATGGATTCTCCGGTGTGGAAGAAAAACCAACCGCGGAAATCACGGATGAAATGTTGACTGTCCTTCAAAAGGAGTTTCAGGGCGATATGGCTATCAAAAAAGAGGCGGACAAACTGGCCCGCCCGGCCCTGGTAAAAAGGAACCGGGTGTGACGCCCGCTCCGCCGGCTCCCGCGGCGCCGGAGGCTCCTGCGGCGCCCCGCCCCAATTTGCTCCAACCCAGGGAGGCCGAACCGAAAGCGCCCGAACCCAAAAAAGAACAGCCTGAATTGATCAAACGGGAGCGCCCTGCGCTTCGTATCGTAGGAAAAATCGACCTCGACACCCCCAAAGAAACGCCTCAGCCGGAAAAACCGCAGCCGGAAGTGGAAAAACCCGCCGAGCCTGGCGAACCGGCGCCGCCTAAGGCCGCCGACGCACCGCCCGCTACGGAACAACCGCCCGCCTCGCCCGCTGCCCCTCCACAGGAAAGCAAATCGCCTGCCGCCGCTCCACCTGCCGACCAACCCGCCCCCGGTGAAGAAACCCCCGGAGAAACCGACTTTTACCGCGCCGACGCACCCCAACTCCGCGGCCTCAAAATCCTTGGCCGCGTAAACCTCGAACAAAAGAAAAAAGAAGCAAGCCCGGCGGATCGCCCCAAAGGCGGCCGCGATGATCGCAATAAAGGCAAACCCCGCGATAACCGTCCCGCCGGCAGCCCGCAAACCCAGGGCCCACGTCCTGCCGGCGGCCAGCAACAACCCGGCGGATCCGCCGCCGACGCCGACCAACGGCGCAAACGCAAACGCAAAAAAGTGCAGCAGCCCATCACCGCCGAAGCCATCCAGGCCTCGCTGACCGGTAACCAGGGCGATAAAAAGGGCCGGGGCCGCCAACCGGACTCTAAAGAGGTTTCCCAAAAAGAAATCGAAGACCAAATCCGGAAAACCATGACGCGCCTGGGCGCCGGCGCCAGCCGTAAACGCCAGAAAATGCGCCGCGATAAACGCGAAAACATGCGCGAACGGGCTGAATTGGCTGAATCGGCCGATAATGAAAAGGTCCTGCAGGTAACAGAGTTCGTCTCCGTTTCTGACCTGGCCGCCCTCATGAACGTCAAACCCGCCGATATCATCAAAGCCTGTATGTCGCTCGGTATATTCGTGTCGATCAACCAACGCCTCGACGCCGAAATTATCGAAGTCGTTTCCAGCGAGTTCGGCTACGAAGTCCAGTTTATCAGCGCCGAAGAACAGGTGGAGGTCGAAGAAGAAGAAATCGACGATCCGGCCGACCTGCGCCCCCGCCAACCCATCGTGACCGTGATGGGCCACGTTGACCACGGTAAGACGTCCTTGCTCGATTATATTCGCAAGGCCAAGGTGGCCGAAGGCGAAGCCGGCGGTATTACGCAGCACATCGGCGCCTACGAAGTGATGGTCGGGGAGGAAGAGGCCGAAGCCAAACGGATCACGTTCCTCGATACGCCGGGCCACGAAGCCTTTACCGCCATGCGCGCCCGCGGCGCCAAAGTGACCGACATCGCCATCATTGTGATCGCTGCCGACGACAGCATCATGCCGCAAACCCGCGAGGCCATCAGCCACGCCCAGGCCGCCGGCGTGCCCATCGTGTTCGCCATCAATAAAATAGATAAAGACGGCGCCGACCCCGACCGTATTAAAAACGAACTGGCGCAGATGAACTTCCTGGTCGAAGAATGGGGCGGCAAGTACCAAAGCCAGGATATATCGGCTAAAAAAGGCGCCAACGTGGATAAACTCCTCGAAAAAGTGCTTTTGGAGGCCGAACTGCTCGACCTGAAAGCGAACCCCTCCCGGCGGGCCATAGGCACCGTGCTGGAGGCTTCGCTCGATAAGGGCCGGGGCTATGTCACCAAAATCCTCGTCGAAAACGGCACCCTCGATGAGGGCGACCCCATCATCGCCGGCGAATACTCCGGTAAGGTAAAGGCCATGTTCAACGAACGCGGCAAAAAAATCAAACATGCAGGCCCCGCCACGCCAGTCCTGGTGCTCGGCCTTTCCGGCGCACCGCAAGCCGGTGAAAAGATAAAAGAAACCGCCACCGAAACGGAAGCCCGCGAAATCGCCACCCGGCGCTCGCAGATCATCCGCGAACAAGCCACCCGCGCCAGCAAACGGATCAGCCTCGAAGAAATCGGCCGCCGCCTCGCCCTGGGCAACTTCAAAGAACTCAACCTGATCGTTAAAGGCGACGTAGACGGCTCCGTGGAGGCCCTGAGCGATTCGCTCATCAAACTGACGATGGAGAAAATCCAGGTCAATGTGATCCACAAAGCCGTCGGCCAAATTGTAGACAGCGACGTGATGCTGGCTTCCGCCTCCGATGCCATTATTATCGGCTTCCAGGTGCGCCCCTCGCTCACCGCCCGCAAACTGGCGGAAAAAGAAGGCGTGGAGATCAAACTCTACTCCATTATTTACGAAGCCATCGAGGAAGTCAAAGCCGCTATGGAAGGCATGCTGGAGCCGACCAAAGAAGAAGAAATCACCGGACAGGCCGAAGTACGCGATGTGTTCAAAATTTCCAAAGTAGGCACCGTGGCCGGCTGTTATGTACAGGAAGGAAAAATCAACCGCAACCACTACGTCCGCATTATCCGCGACGGCATCGTAATCTACCCGGTCAACCAGGGCCAGCACGCCGAACTGACCTCCCTCAAGCGCTTCAAGGAAGACGCCAAAGAAGTGCGCGCCGGCCTCGAATGCGGCATGACCGTGCGCAACTTCAACGACATTAAAGTCGGCGACGTCATCGAGTCGTACCTGATCAAAGAAGTGAAAGCAACACTGTAAAACCATTCGCCTTGAAAGGTATTATTCTCGCCGGCGGATTGGGTACCCGGCTTTATCCGCTGACCCTGGCCGTGAGCAAACAGCTCATGCCAGTGTACGACAAACCCATGATCTACTACCCGCTCAGCACGCTCATGCTGGCGGGTATCCGCGAAGTGCTGGTCATTTCCACACCACAGGACCTGCCCAAATTCCGCCAACTTTTTGGCGACGGCGGCGCCCTGGGTATGCAATTTTCCTATGTGGAACAACCGGCGCCCAACGGCCTCGCCCAGGCATTCGTACTCGGCGCCGGCTTTATCGGAACCGACTCCGTGGCGCTGATCCTGGGCGATAATATTTTCTACGGCGCCGGCCTGGGCGAGATGGTCCGCGCTTGCGCCGACCCCGCCGGCGGTATTATTTTTGCCTACCAGGTGGCCGACCCCGAACGCTACGGCGTAGTGGAATTCGATCTGGCGCAGCGGGCGCTCAGTATCGAAGAAAAACCCGCCCGGCCCAGGAGCCATTTCGCCGTGCCCGGTTTGTATTTTTACGACAACTCCGTGGTGGACGTCGCTAAAAACCTGCAACCCAGCGCCCGGGGCGAATACGAGATCACCGATGTCAACAAAACCTACCTCCACCAGGGCCGGCTCCAGGTGCGCGTGATGGGCCGGGGCTATGCCTGGCTCGACACCGGCACCCACGAATCGCTCATGCAGGCCGGCCAGTTCGTGCAGGCCATCGAAAACCGGCAGGGACTCAAAATCGGCTGTATCGAAGAAGTCGCCTGGGAAATGGGCTTCATCGACAACGCCCAACTGGAGCGCCTGGGGCAGCAATATTTGAAAAGCGGTTACGGGGAATACTTGTTGCGGCTGCTGCAGTAGTTTTTTAACGCGACAACTGAATGCAACTTCGTATGGGTATTGTCTTTGGCTTCCTCGTCCTCGCCCTGATCATCCTTGCCCTGCGCCGCCGCCGCCGGGAAACTAACCAATGGATCGCCGAAGAACGCCGCGAAGAAAGCGGCGACTGGATCGACAAACGCGCCGGCGAACGCGGCGCCTTCGGCGCGCTCGATGCCGAACGCGAACGCGAACGCCAACACACGGCAAACCAGGGCCGCGTTTTCGAACTGGCCCGCCTCCTGCGCGACGGGTGTTTTGAGGCCTGTCCCGGATTCAACGACCTGAACGACGAGCAGATCAAAGCCTTCACGGCCTTTGCCCGCGAACAAGCGCAGCTGGCGCTCGCTGCCGCCGCCAGGCTGCAACAAGGCCGGGCCCCGGAACCGCCGGCAGACGCGGAGGCCGAAAGCGAAGCCGCCCACGCCCTGAAAAAAATTATCCTGGATTATGCCTACGCACAGTTTCCGCAATTGCTCGATTCGGACCTGGAACTGCTCCGCCAATACGACCGCTATGCCGGCCAGATAGCCGCCAGGCTCACCGCCAAAATCGGGCAGTGGAAGAAATAACCGGTTTCGGAGCAAACAGCTGAATTTTTTCTCCCGCCCGGGGTAACAAACAACCGCCGCAGTGGATATCCTGCTAAAATGCCGTGCGACCATCGCAGTGGCTCCCTACGCAGGATTATTCACTAAAACTCAAAATATCATGGCGGAACAAACTAAAAAACCCGAACCAGCCAAACCCGGCGACAAAAACAGCATGGCTGTCTTCCTGGGCAATTTTTCCGATGTCATCGACCAGCTCTGCGAGAGTTACCGGCGGAAACTGGGCGAAGAAAACCCCGACGAATGGGAAATGCTCAGCGTGTTTTGCGGCATGCTGAAAACAGCTACCCAGGGCGTGGAAAAAGAAATGGGGGGCATCTATGCCGAACTCGATACCGATTCGAAAAACCTCCTGAACCGGCACCTGGACAATTCGGGCGTCATCGGCATTCAAACGGCTGCGATTCAATTCCTGAAAAACAACGGCAACAAATCAAAAATCGAGCTGATCATCGAGATCATCAAAAAGATCATCCTTCAGCTCATCGAACTGCTGCAGGAATTGTTCAACCTGCCGGCCTGGGTCGAAAAGATCCTCAAACTCATCGTCGGCCTGCTGGAGATCATTGAAAACGTGTTGCCCTTGATCCTCGAATTGCTGGGCATCGACGCTGCATTTATGAAAAATGCCGAGCGCAACCTGCTGGAATTTCACCCTATGTGGAAAAAACTGCGGGCAACCGTCGTGATGAAACGGCAGTAAGCGCCGGACCCGGCAAACCGACCGAAGTGCCTCCCCTGCCGGCCGGGCCTATGGCCCGCCGCGGGGGAGTTTTCGTTTTGACCGCCCTACCGGCCGGAGAGCGGCATAGTTCCAGTTTTATTTGGAAGCGAGTGTCTTAAAAGTTGCTGGCGAAGACGCCAGCAACGGCGTTCAAGCCAGATTTTCAACAAAATGCCGCTGTTGGTGCCCTCGCCAACAGCAAATTCTACCGAACCGTAACCAAACAAAATCAGTAATTCTCGCTTTGCCTTTAACCACCGATTCTCTGGGGCTTGTCATGTTGGAAACAGCCACACAAGTCAACATTTCAGCGTAAAATTTGGCTTGTGTGGCTGTTTCCAGCATGACAAGCCCCCGCTAACGCGAAGAATTGGTGCAAACCGAGAATTGCTGAAACAAAATTTGAAAAAAAATTAAAACATATCCCTTTATTCAAACCTTCGCACACCCCTGATTGAACATTGAACATTGAACATTGGACATTTTTTAAATGTAAAAATTCCTGAACTGACCAAGGTTCAAGCGGTATTTCGTAGAACTGGCCGGCCGCGCGCTACTGGCCGGAGGGCTGGTTTCCGCTCCGCCGCTCGTATTCCTGCAAGTCTTTTTCCCCGCCGGCCGCATCGCCCAGTTGTTTGCGCACATTGCCGCGGGCGCGATAGGCCCGGGTGAAGCCGGGCTCCAGTTCGAGGGCTTTATCCAGGTCGGTCAGCGCCTCTGGCAGGCGTTTGAGGTTGACGAGCGACAGCGCCCGGTTATACCGGATTTCGGCGTTGTCCGGATTTTTTTTCAGGTATTTGTCCAGGTCTTCCACCGAGCGTCCGTACTGCTTGGCAATACCCAGCAGGCCGCCGCGGTATTTATAGGCCTCTGTTAGGCCCGGATTGATCCGGAGGGCTTTGCTGAAATCTTGCAGCGCCTGTTTGATATCAGTTTTTTCGCCATAGGCCATACCGCGCCACAGGTATGCCTTACCGAAATTATCCCCCTGTCTTTCAATGGCCTGATCGATCAGTACGATGGTGTCGCGCCAGTCGCGGATGCGGGCGGCAGAGAACAGAAGCCACCCTGCGCCGATCAGAAACAACCACACCCACACCCGTTCGGCCAGTTTTGGCCGTTTTTGCTGCAAAAAAACCGGCAAAGTAGCCAGGATGGCAAAAATGCCCAGGGCGGCCAGGTAGTTGTAGCGGTCGGCGCGCAGTTCGAACGTTCCGATGGTGTAAAACGGCAACGCAAACAGGATGTTGGCCAAATAAAACAAGGCGCCACGGAAGACAAAAGGCGCGCTGTTGCGGACGCGCCACACCAGGGCCAGCAGAAAGGCGAGCGCTACCGGCGCCGCATAGTAGGTCCAGTGCCAGTGGCCCGAAACCGTTTTTTCAAACGGATACCAGATACTCAGCCCCGTCGGGATCAATATTTTTATCCAATAAAAAATCAGCGTGTGGCAGGCCATCAGCGCCCGGTCGGCCATCGAAAAGCCGCCGGCGAGGGTTTCTCCGGGATGCCCGCTTTGAGCGCGGCTGTAAAACGTAAGCAAGCCGAAACCCAACGCCAGCGCAAAAAACGGCGCTTTTTCAAACACCGACCGGCGGCTTAGCGGCGCGCGGTTCAGCCACAGATCGACGACTAGCAACGTGAGCGGTAGCGCTACGGCCGCTGATTTGGACAGGCAAGCCAGCACAAAAAAGCCCAACGCCAACCAATACGGCCTGCTCCAGGGCGCCTGCTCCGCCTGTTGAACGTAGGCATTTAACGCCAACAGGGAAAAAAGAGCAAAAAGCGGGGTGCTGAAAGCGGCAATCCACGATACGGGCTCTACTTGCAAGGGGTGAACGGCAAAAAAAAAGGCGATCAGAAGCGCAACCGTAGCGTGCCCTTCGAGGCGCCGGAACAGCCGGAAAACCAGGAAAACATTGGCGGCATGCACGGCGGCGCTCATGAAATGGTACCATAGGCCGCTGTCTTTACCCAGGGCGTAGGCGATGGCGTAAGCCGTCCAGGTTACCGGTGCGTACATGCCCAGGTTAAAACGGAAAAGCATTTCAAGGGAGAAATTCCGGACGGCCGGGTTGTCGATGGTGGCCGTGTGGTCGTCAATCGCCAACATGGGATGGTTGAATCCGGTAGCGAACAGCAGGAAAGCCAGACCGGCCGCCGCCCAGGGCATCCAGGCCTCCGGAGCCGGTTGTGCTGTTTTTTGTTTGCTGGTTTGCGGAGAAGAGCCTTTTTTTGTCGTTCGTTTTGCCATGCGAAGTTCATTTTTGCGGCGGCAAAATACAGCATTCGTAAAATACGGCATTCCTTAGTACACTGTAAACTAAGTTTGTTGAGATTTTGGGTAGAAGATTTTGGTGGCCGTCAAGTCTATTTTTGAAGGAATAGCAGCGCTCTTGCTGAGAAAATAGACGATGGATGGCGCCAAAAGATTCAGCCAAAATCCAACGAAACTTAGTTTACAGTGTACTTAACTGCTTTTTATCCGCACTGGACAACGCGCTGTTCGGGTAAGCAGGCAGCAAATTCGATCCTCCGGGCGTCTGTACCTGCGCCTGCTTCAACGCTCCGATGAAAACAACGAATAACGAAAATCAATTTAACACATGTTGAAATCCTCCTTTTTTACCCTCTTGTTTTTTACCGCCCTGACGCTTCAGGCACAGTACGGCGGGCCACGCCTGTTTCTGGATGTGCCCTCGGTTTATTTTCATACACCGGATGTGGAAAACATCGGCCGTCGCCTGGGCGCCGGCGCCGAAGTAGCCATGAACGTCGGCACCCACTGGAGTGTAGCCCGTTTGGGCGGCGGCACCACGTTCACCTTCGACCCCAAGGCCGAAGATTTTAACAAAACCACACTTTGGGGGCCCTATGCCCTGCTGGAGGCCGGCGCCGGCATGTACCGTTCGAATGGGAACCAATGCGCCAAAAACCACCAAAGCGCTTTTACGGCGATCGGAAAAGTGGGGATGCGCTACGACTTTAATTCCAAGGCGGTGCCGGTATCCGACGGCGAGTCGCCCAACCAGTTTGATTTTACCCTGGGCGTCGAATTGGGCTATTTCTACATCCGTGACGTGTTCCGGAATATGGATCTCGTGGCATCGGCCAATTACCACACGCAGGCCAAAACGGTTTCGGTCAATTTCGGATTTAAGTTTTTCCTGAACCTGCGGGCCAACAGCCGGGATTAACTGCGAACCCTCCGTTTACTCCGTGTGCCTCTCGTGGAATTTTTTAGTGTCACGGAGGCTCACGGAGTAAACGGAGGGTTTCGCTTTCAGGTCCGCTTCTCAAATATCCAGAAACCCACCCAACTTACGGCCGCCATAGCGCCCAGCAGGCACCACAGCGCCTGGTAACCCCAATTCGCGATGATCTGCGTGCCCATCAGGGGCGCAAAAATATTGGCCACCGAATAGGTAATGGTGTACACGGCCATGTAGCTGCCGGCGCTTCCTTTCTCAGCATAACCAAAGACGAAATTGCTGCTAAACGGCATGACGAACATTTCGCCAAAGGATATTGCCGTAATAAATACCAGGGCGGTGATCAACCCGCCCGGCGGGAATAAAAACGCCAGGTAGGCTGCGGCATAAAGAATGATGCCGAACCGGACGAATTGCAGGCGGGTGCGCCGGCCTTCAATCTGGAAAATCAACGGCATCTCCACCAGGAAAACGATCAGCCCGTTTAAGGCCGCGACAAGGCCAATGGTATGCTCGTCCCAATGGTATTCATCTTTGAAGAAGACCGGCACGGTCCACACAAATTGCATGAACACCAGCGCGTTGAGCACCGTCAGCAAGGAAAAAAAGATAAACGGCCGGTCCCGGTAAGGCGAAACGGCCCTGGCTTTGGGCGCGGCCGTTTTGGCGCGAACCTCCGCGTTCTCCTCTCCGGCAGCAGCCGGCTTGGGTGCAATGAATACCCACAACAGGAAAGCGGCCAGTATGCAGGTCAGCCCGTCGGCCACAAACATCCAGTGCCAACCCATCCCCACTAAAAGACCTCCCAAGGCAGGCGCTACGGTCCATCCCAGGTTGATCGACATGCGGTACAGCGAAATGGAACGTGTGCGGGTTTCCGCAGAACTGTACCGGGCGATAGCCACGGAGTTGGCCGGGCGGAAAATTTCGGAAATGACGCTGAGCAAAAAAATAGCTCCGCACATGGCCCAAAAGTCGCGCACCCAAATCAAGGTCACCAGCATGATCCCGTTGAGCACCAGACTCCACAACATAATGGGATAATAGCTGAAACGGTCGGTAAGTTTGCCGCCTAAATAGGCGCCCACCAACGCGCCGCCACCAAAAAAACCCAATACATAACCGGCTTGACGTATATCGAACCCCAGGTGTTTGGTGAGGTAAATGGTCAGAAAAACCACCACCATCGCACCGCAACGGTTGACCAGGCTGACGAGCGAAAGAAACCAAATCCGGACAGGAATGCCGGAATACGAACCGCGCCAATGCGAATATAACCGGTACAGCATAGGAGAAGGGTAATTGAAAACATGAAGAATGAAAACCCGGACTGGCCCCGGAGCCCGGAAACCGAATGCGCTTTCCCGAATAAAAAACCGTTTGCGCCGGCAATTAGTTTCTACCGGGAAAGAAAATTTGGAGTACCCCGATCAGGTTTAACAAAAACAAAAAGCGCCGGCTGCTAAAGTGAGCAGTCGGCGCCGTTCATACAATAGAAAGGATTAGCCTCCGATTGGTTGACCTGTCCGGGAAATTGAATTTTACCCCGCGCAAATCAGGCGCTAAAATCGAAACTTTGCCGGAGAGCGCAAATTTTTTTCGTGGATGCGGAAAAAAACGACAATATTGCCTACTGCAAAGGTGCCCCCGCCGTCCTCTCCTGCAAACAAACAATTCTGCCCATGCGCACGCCCCGCCTTTTCATTGTCCCCGCCTCTTTCCCGGTTTTTGATGCCATCCTCGAGGAAGATTGGGTGAGCTTGTCGCGGCTATTGGGCGGTGTGGGTATCGCCGACCAATGGATGCACTTTCCGGAGGCCATGGCCTGGATGCGGGATTATTTACTCGAACACCCCGGTGAAATCGCGTGGTGGACCTATTTCGTCGTACACCAGTCAGATTTTCGCCTGATCGGCACCTGCGGTTTTAAGGGCGTGCCCGGCCCGGACGGTACGGTTGAAATAGGCTATGAGATCGCCGATCAATACCAGGGGCGCGGCCTGGCTACCGAAGTGGCCAGGGCCCTCGTCGACCACGCCTTCCGGCACGAAGCCGTTGTAGCCGTCGAAGCGCATACCCTGGCGCAGGAAAATGCTTCGGTTGCCGTGTTGCGCAAACTGGGCTTCGCTTTTGTGGAAGAATTGCTTGACGTGGAAGATGGGGCTATCTGGAAATGGCGGCTCGACCGGCCCGCCGGCATGCGGGCTGCCTGACGGCCATATTTGTCCAACGGCAGCAAAGCCGCACGGAAATGCGCAGTGGATTCGGACTAAGCCCTATTTTTGCCCGGCGGCGCACACCCGTTCGGTTTCTCGTTTCTAATTCCATTGTGTATGAAAATCCAACGTAACCTCACGCTACTCGCTTTCCTTTCTTTGTCCGGCGCGCTCTTTGCGCAGGACAACAAGGGTTGGAAACAATTTCTCTATCGTGAAAATGCCAACTTTTACGAAATCTGCGCTGAAGTAGACCGGTATTTCGCGCAAAGCCCCGCGACTGTCTCCAAGCCGGACCCGGATGCCGAATTCAACTGGGAAGACGAAGGTTCCGAACAAAACCAATACGGCGCCTGGAAATGGTTCTGGTCCTCCCGCATCAACGCCAACGGCACGTTTCCAGACATCCGGTCGGCAGGCCGCCTGCGCAACGACGCGCCTGGCGCCCCGCCCGTTGAACTGCGCGGTAATGCGCAAAATTGCGGCTGGCAGCTGATATCGCAAAATACCTGTACCGGCGGCTATAATGGCATGGGTCGCACCAGCTCCATCGCCTTTCATCCCACCAACCCAAACATCTATTACGTGGCGGGGCAAAACGGAGGCGTCTGGAAAACCACTGATGGCGGCGATACTTACGCCCCGGTCAGCGAAGGCTTGCCGTACAATGCAGCGTCCAACATCCTCGTCGACTACAATAACCCCGATATGCTCTACCTTTCAAACGGCGACAATTCGGGGTGGTGGGCCTACACCACCGGCATATACAAATCCACCGATGGCGGAAACAACTGGGAACCAACTGGCCTCAGCTGGTCGCTCACCCAAAGCGTGGCGGTCCTGAAAATGGATATGAATCCGCAGAATCCTGCCACCCTGATCGTTGCCGCCAGCAACGGCCTGTGGCGCACACAAAACGGCGGCGCCAGCTGGACAAAGGTCCGCGATGGTTTTTACTCCGATGTGCGGTACCGCCCCGGCGACAGCACCACCGTGTATGCCGCCCTGCACGATTATTGGGGTTTCAGCCAGATCTATAAATCCACCAACAGCGGCGATACCTGGACGAAGGTCAGCGCCTATTCGTTTTACCACAACTGGATCCGGCTGACCGTGACGCCCGCCGATCCCAATGTGCTGGCGGCCGTGTGCGACCACGATGGCGAACGGGAGTTTTATTTCTCGCCAGACAACGGCGCCGGCCTGGCTAAACGCTCCGATTGCCCCGAAAGCGATATCCTGATGTTTTCGCCCGCCAACGCCAACACCCTTTATTGCGGCGCTGTGAATGCGTACCGCTCCGACGACCAGGGCGCCTCCTGGACCAAAATCAGCCATTGGCACGGCGGGCAACCGGAACCGGAGATCCACGCTGATCAGCGCAACATCAATTGGCAACCCGGCACCAATCATGTTTTCTTTTGCAACGACGGCGGGATTTACCGCTACGAAGAAGCCTCCCAAACCTGGACGGAACGCTCCAATGGCCTCCTGATCACGCAGTTCTACCGGATAGCGGTATCGCAAACCGACGAGATGTTTATGATCGGCGGCACACAGGATAACGGCGGCCGGAAACGCGTGGCACCGGGCGAGTGGGAATCCACCAATGGCGGTGATGCCATGGAAGTAGCGATCGACTATACCAACCCCGATATTCTGTACTCCACGTATATCTATGGCCAGCTGTACCGGTCGACGGACCGCTGGAATGGCGATGTGTACCGCATCAGCGATAACCTGCCGGGCCAAACCGCCAACCACGACCTGAATGGCGAATGGGTGGCGCCATACCAGATCGATCCGAACAACCCCGCCGTGCTCGTTTTGGGCTATGCCGAAGTGTACCGAAGCACTACACGCGGCAATACCTGGACGCAAATCAGCGCCAACCTGACCGGCAGCCCCGATGCCAAACTCGATGCCCTGGCCATCGCGCCGTCCAATTCCAATGTTATTTACGCCTCCAACAACGACCGCCTGTATAAAACCACCAACCTGGGCGGCAACTGGACCTCGGCCACCGTACCCGGAAGCGCAGCCATCACGTCGATTACCATTCACCCACAAGACCCCAACACGCTGTACGTCACCCGGGGAGGCTATACGAACGGCATAAAAGTGATGCGCTCCACCAACGGCGGCAGCACCTGGACCAATATCTCCGGCTCCCTGCCTAATTCGCCCGTCAATACCCTTTACCTCGATGTGGCGGCCGACGGCTCCTATACGCTTTTTGCCGGCAACGACCTTGGCGTATGGTATCGCACCAGCGCCATGTCCGACTGGGCCAGTATGAACCAAAATCTTCCCATAACGATCGTCAGCGACCTCGAATTGCAGCGCGCTTCGCGCAAGCTGCGTGCCGGCACCTATGGCCGCGGCATCTGGGAATACGACCTGAGCCATCTGCCGGCCAAACACTTTTCGATATGCGCCGATATCTACAGGGCCGATATCTGCCTGCCGCAGACCTACACGGTCACCGTATCGGCCAATGCCTGGCAGGACCCCGGCGGCCCGGTCGGGTTGTCGGTTTCCGGCCTGCCCGCCGGCGCTACTGCCGCCATCGGCAATCCCGAACTGGCGCCCGGCGAAAGCACCGCGATCACCTTCGACCTGCCCGCCGGCCTGCCGGAAGGTGTGTTTCCGGTGATCCTCCGCGCTGCTGCCGGCGGCGATACCGCTACTGCCACTGTGCAGCTCACCCTGGTATCCAACGACTTTTCCGCACTGGCCCTCAGCACGCCGGCCAATGGCGCCACCGGCCAGAGCCGCTGGCCACTCCTGCGCTGGAATGGCGTAGCGGATGCCAATGCGTACGACGTTGAACTGGCTACTAACCCATCGTTCGAAGCGGCCACCATTTTCAAAGCCTACAGTAATATTAAAGCAGATACGCTCCAATGGAATATCGGACTGGAAGAAGGGCAAATATACTACTGGCGCATCCGGCCGGTTAATGCGTGCGGCCCCGGCGCCTGGACGCCTCCGTTTGTTTTCGTGACGGCAGCCAAAATCTGCGCCGCCCTCGAAGCAACCGACCTGCCCAAGCCTATCACCGGCAATGGCACTCCGACGGTAGAATCCAAAATAACAGTTCTCGCCAGCGGCCCCATCAGCGAGATCAAGGTGAAAAACTTCCAGGGCAGCCACGAATTTTTCAAAGACTTGGAGGCTTATCTGATCGGGCCTTCGGGCACACAGGCGTTGTTGTTTAAAAACAAATGTGGCAGTTACAACGGCGCCTTCAAACTCGGTTTTGACGACGGCGCCCCGCAAGCCTTCGGCTGCCCGCCCCCGCAAAACAGCAACGCTTACCGCCCTGAAGGCCTGCTCAGCGCATTTAAGGGGCAGGATGCTGCCGGCGTGTGGACCCTCCGGGTAAAAGACACCGAACTGAGCTCGGGCGGTCAACTGGCCGGGTTCGCCATCGAGTTTTGCTCCGATGCCGCACAGGACCCGCCGCTGATTGTCCGCAATGAACCCCTGAGCCTTGCGCCCGGCAACAACGCCGGCATCGGCGCCAGCCTCCTGCAGGCCGAAGATGCCGCTACGCCGGCAGCCGGCCTGGTCTTTACGCTGATGACCGTTCCGGCGCACGGCGAATTGCAATTGTATTGGGCAGGCGCCTTGCACCCGGGCGACCAGTTTACCCAGGCCGATATTGACAACAGTGGCTTGCGGTACTTTAACTACGGCACCGGCGAAACCGCCGATCAGTTCCTGTTCAGCGTTTCCGACGGCGAAGGCGGCCTGGCTGCAGGCGTTTTTCAGATCGCGCCGCAGGCGCTGGGCAACCCGGAGCCGGGCGCTCCCATACCGTTTGCCCTGGCGCCCAACCCGGCTTCTGAAACAGTGGCGCTGGCGCTTTCCGAACCGCTGAATGCCGATGCCCGGGTGGAACTGTTCAATCCGGCCGGACAGGGCTTGCGCCAATGGATTTGGCCATCCGGTACGGCTACCCTCGCGCTGGATGTGCGGGAAATCCCGCCAGGCGTGTATATCGTGGCGGTGCACCAGAAGAACGGGATGCGGGTGCGGCGATTGGTGGTACAGTAGCGCCTAATCGGGGGAGGGGATGAGCGAAGCTGTGACTATACACGCCCATCGGGGAGGGCGCTACGCTACGGGTTACCCCATTCCACCACCAGGCCCGCATACACCAATCCGCCGCCAAAGCCGATCATCAGGAGGCGGTCGCCTTTTTTCACTTTGCCTTCGCGCAGGCCGCGGTGCAGGGCCAGGGGAATGGAGGCTGAAGACGTGTTGCCGTAAATGGAGATACTTTCGAGCGTTTTTTCCAGCGGGAAACCGCTCTGGTTGCAGAGCGCTTCGATGATGCGCATGTTGGCGCTGTGGGGGACAAACCAATCGATATCCTGCAATTTCATCCGGCTGCGTTCGGCCAGCACCGACATTTGCTCGGTCACGGTATTCACCGCCCACTTGAACACCGCGCGGCCGTTTTGGTGGATCTTGTTGTCGGTGATGACGTCCTGGCCATTGATTTGTTTGCGCAGGTTGGAGAGGTAAAGGTCTTTGCCGCCGTCGCCCTGGCTGCCCGTCACGGCAGCGAGGATATTGCCTTTGGGCGCGGCTTCCAGGAGCACGGCGCCGGCGCCGTCGCCGAACAAAACACAGGAGCTGCGATCTTCGTAATTGGTGAATTTGGTGAGCGTTTCGGCGCCGAACACCAGCACCTTGCGGTGTGTGCCGGCGGCGATGAGCCCCTGGGCCAGAATAATGCCGTAGGCAAAACCGGCACAGGCGGCTGAAATATCGATGGCGCCAGCGTGGGTCAACCCCAGTTTATCCTGCACCTGCGTAGCCACGCTGGGCATGGTCTGGTCGGGTGTGACCGTGGCCACCACGACAAAATCCACGTCGTCGAGCGTCACGTTGTTTTCTTCTACCAGGCTTTTGGCCGCGCCGGCGCACAGATGGGAGGTGTATTCGTTTTCCGCAGCAAAATGCCGCGTACGGATACCCGTGCGGCTGATGATCCATTCGTCATTGGTTTCAACGATCGATTCAAAGTAGTGGTTGTCCACAATGCGTTCGGGGACGTAGGTACCCAGGGCCGTGATTTTTGCCTGCATGGAAAAACGGGAAGTTTGCGTTCGAAATAACTTGAAGGTGCAAAAGAACAGGATAAAATTTTATAAAAAGAGAATCCAGTTTGGAAAATTACCCGGGCTGCAAGTATCTTTGCGTTCGCTTTTGAAAAAGGGTGCATTGAAATGGCCGTTTTTCAATTGATTTTGAACGAGTTATAAAAAATATAGTCAAAACAAGGTATGCCTACCATTAATCAATTGGTGCGCAAAAGCCGCGAAAAAGTAGAGTACAAAAGCAAGTCGCGCGCTTTGGAAGGGAATCCGCAACGCCGGGGCGTGTGCACCCGCGTTTACACCACCACGCCGAAAAAACCCAACTCTGCACTCCGCAAGGTAGCTAAAGTGCGTCTGACCAACCAGATCGAGGTGATCGCCTATATCCCTGGAGAAGGCCACAACCTGCAGGAGCACTCCATTGTGCTGGTGCGCGGCGGCCGGGTAAAAGACCTGCCCGGTGTGCGTTATACCATTGTTCGCGGCGCACTCGACACTGCCGGCGTAAACAACCGCAAGCAGAGCCGCAGCCGCTACGGCACGAAACGCCCGAAGAAATAAGTTTTTTTAATGATGCAGGATAAATGATGAATCTTTTGATTCTGTTTGTCTGCACGCATACATCATACATCATACTATAAAGAATGCGTAAACACAAACCGAAACCTCGAGTATTGGCTCCCGATCCGCGGTATAACGACACGATGGTTACCCGTTTCGTTAACCACATGATGTGGGAAGGCAAGAAGAGCGTTGCGTTCAGCATCTTTTACAAAGCCATGGACATCGTAAAAGCCCGCACCAACGAGGACGAGTTGCAAGTCTGGAAAAAAGCGCTGAACAACGTCATGCCTCAAGTGGAAGTGCGCAGCCGCCGTATCGGTGGCGCCACCTTCCAAATCCCGACGGAACTGCCGGCCAACCGCAAAATTTCCATCGGCATCAAATGGATTATCAAATATTCCCGCGCCCGCGCCGGCAAAGGCATGGCCGAAAAACTGGCCGCCGAGGTAGTCGCCGCCAGCAAAGGAGAGGGGAACGCCGTTAAAAAGCGCGAAGACACGCATAAAATGGCAGAATCCAACCGCGCCTTCGCCCACTACCGGGCCTAAGAAACCATCTGAAAACCCCTGCCGGGACGGCAACACGCATCTTTTGCCGCAATGCTTCGGCTATTTTTTTGGCAATAGGACAAGCCTATTCCCTCAAAAATGAGCCTTGCCTGGCGCCAAAATCTACGCCTTCCCGCCTCACCAGAGGTTTTCAGACGGTTTCTAAGCGCAACTTGCTCTTTCAAAGCCCTACCGTTGAAAAAGCCCGGCGCCCGCTTCCCGCAGCCCCCGGACTTTTTCGACGGTTTTGTGTTTAAAGCATCCTAATCCCATACAACGCGATTTTATTTTTCCAAACTTATGAAATGCAATATCGTGTTTTGCCAAATTTAAAAATGTACAGCAAGAAATTTTCTTTTTGAAAGAAAATTTTTGCAAAATATGCCCACTGCTCCCCGCTGACCGCCATACATACGAATCACTCAATCACTCAATCACTCAATCACGCATTGCAATGGCAAAGGACCTCCGGTTCACCCGTAACATTGGTATTGCCGCCCACATCGACGCCGGCAAAACAACCACTACCGAGCGTATTCTCTACTACACCGGCGTAACGCACAAAATCGGTGAAGTACACGAAGGTGCCGCAACCATGGACTGGATGGAGCAGGAGCAGGAACGCGGTATCACCATTACCTCGGCTGCTACCAAATGCGTCTGGACAGTGGACGATCAGAAGTTCGACTTCAACATCATCGACACCCCCGGCCACGTGGATTTCACCGTGGAAGTAAACCGCTCCCTGCGCGTTCTCGACGGCCTCGTGTTCCTGTTTTCCGCCGTCGACGGCGTGGAACCGCAGTCGGAAACCAACTGGCGCCTCGCAGACAACTATAAAGTGCCGCGTATTGCCTTCGTCAATAAAATGGACCGCACCGGCGCCGACTTCTTCATGGTCGTCAAAGACATGCAGGTCAAACTCGGCTCCAATGCCGTGCCGCTCCAGGTGCCTATCGGCGCCGAAGAAAAATTTCAGGGCGTGGTCGATTTGGTAGCCAACCAGGCCATCATCTGGAACGAACAGGACCAGGGCATGACCTATCGGGAAGTGCCGATCCCCGCCGACCTGAAAGATGTGGTGACGGAATACCGCCAAAAACTCATCGAGGAAATCGCCACTTATGACGACAGCCTGCTGGAAAAATTCTTCGACGACCCGGACTCTATCACCATCGACGAAATGCGCAACGCCATCCGCGCCGCCGTTTGCGATATGAAAATGACGCCGGTCATGTGCGGCTCGGCCTATAAAAATAAAGGCGTACAGGCTTGCCTCGACGCCGTTTGCTACTACCTGCCCTCGCCGGTCGACGTAGACGACGTGAAAGGCATCAACCCGAAAACGGAAGCCGAAGTCACCCGCAAACCCTCGGTCACCGACCCGTTCTGCGCCCTGGCGTTCAAGATTGCCACCGACCCCTTCGTGGGCCGCTTGTGCTTTATCCGCACCTATTCGGGCAAACTGGATGCCGGCTCCTATGTGCTCAACACCCGCAGCGGTGAAAAAGAGCGTATCAGCCGCCTGTATCAGATGCACGCCAACAAACAAAACCCCGTGGATGGCGTGGAAGCCGGCGATATCGCCGCTGCCGTAGGCTTCAAGGATATCCGCACCGGCGATACCCTGTGCGACCTGAACGCCCCGATCGTCCTCGAAAGCATGGTGTTCCCCGAACCCGTAATCGGTCTGGCCATCGAGCCCAAAACCCAGAAAGACCTCGACAAACTGGGCATGGCCCTCAACAAACTCGCCGAAGAAGACCCGACCTTCCGCGTCCGCTACGACGAAGATACCAACCAAACGGTTATCTCCGGCATGGGCGAACTGCACCTCGAAATTATCGTAGACCGCCTCAAGCGCGAGTTTAAAGTGGAATGCAACCAGGGCGCTCCGCAGGTAAACTACAAAGAGGCGCTGACCAAAACCGTGACGTACCGCGAACGCCTGAAAAAACAAACCGGCGGCTCCGGTCTGTTCGCCGATATGGAATTTGAACTCGGCCCGGCCGACAACGATTTTCTCGAGTCGGACGATTTCAAAAACGGCAAGAAAAAACTCCAGTTCGTATGGGGTATTGTCGGCGGCGCCATCGACAAAAACTATATGAAGCCAATCGCCGACGGCTTCAACCAGATGATGAGCAACGGCGTGCTGGCCGGCTATGGCATCGATTCGATGAAAGTACGGGTATTCGACGGCTCCATGCACGCCGTCGACTCCAAACCGATCGCATTCGAGCTCTGCGCCAAAGACGGCTTCCGTGCCGCCGCCCCACAGTGCAAACCGCAGATCATGGAGCCGATCATGAAACTCGAGGTAATCACCCCCGAAGAATACGTCGGCCCGGTTATCGGCGACCTCAACCGCCGCCGCGGCATGCCCAAAGGCCAGGAAGGCCGCGCCGGCGGCGCCGTCGCCATCCAGGCCGAAGTGCCGCTGGCCGAAATGTTCGGCTACGTGACGGCCCTGCGTACGCTCACCTCCGGCCGCGCATCCTCTACCATGGAGTTTGCGCACTACGCCGCCGCGCCGGAAGGCGTAGCCAAAGCCGTTATCGAAAAGGCCCGCGGCACGGTGAAGGCGTAGTAAGGTTAGAAGGTTACTGGTTAGAGGGTTGCTGGTTAGAGGGTTACTGGTTGTGATATGGAGGCGACATCTGCGTGCAGCGCAGGTGTCGCTTCCTTTTTTGTAAAGAACATGCGTTTTGGATCAGCAGCACCTAATGAAAAACATATACGTGAACGTATTATTTGGCCTCGGTACCGCCGAGCCTCGGCTACGCATAACCCGCCACCCCAAGCTGCATTCCCTTTTCTCCCCCCGCGCTTGTCATTCCGCAGGAACCTGTCCACTCTACGCGTGCATCTCGTGTTTATCCCTCGTAGAGTGAACAGGTTCCTGCGGAATGACAAGCGCGGGGGGAGAAAAAAGGGGGGCAGAGAAGATTCTGGATTTATGCACAGCACACGCTCGGCAGTAGAGAGGCCCAACGTTGGTAGATGTTTGGGTGCGGCCCCGGAGAGACTAAGGTTAGGCTTTTACGCGTATCTGGCAAATGTTGGGCCTCTCTACCGACGAGTGTTGCCTTCACATAAATAAAAACCGCGAAGCGGTTGAACGTGAATAGCCCCGGATGCAATCCGGGGAATGAAGGGGGATGCGTTTTGCAACCGCGAAGCGGTTGAATATGCGCTACAATATGCACTACAAGATCTTCACATTCAACCGCTTCGCGGTTATAAAATAATCTTTTTCTCATTCCCCGGATTGCATCCGGGGCTATTCATGTTCAACCGCTTCGCGGTTAAAAAATATGCGCAGAAGACGCTCGGCAGTACCGAGGCACTAAACGCCTTAAATGCAGGCTATACCACGTATTTTTGGCTTTTTGATATTTTCCTTTAGCTTTGTGCCCTGGGTTTTTAAAATTGCATCGCCATGACGCTGAAGCTTGAAATCATCTACAAACAACTGCTTAAGGAACGTGTCCGAAATAACTTACCATTTTGGGCGGCGTCTTCTTGACGCTGACTTCGTTGGTAAAACAGTTGCGTAGCGATGCTATGCGCCTGTTTCACCGCCTTGCCAGCGCCAAGAATACACTCGCCGAAAACGGCAACTTATTTCGGACACGTTCCTAAACTTTTTCGGCAATTGTCTCCGGCCGGGAAAACACAGTTTTTGAACGAAATTGAAAAAGAGGATTTGAGGCCGTCGGATATTGCAAAAGATCATCTACAGGAACCTTCCGCCGATTATCCAAAAACGGATATGGAATCGGCGGCCGTTTTGTTGTTAAACGACTATCTGAACGACGACGAATTAACTGCATTTACCGCCCTTGATATAGAAACCTTTCATGAAACGAGGTGAAATTTGGCAAGTTAATCTCGACCCGACAATCGGGACTGAAATCCAAAAGTCCCGTCCCGCCGTCATCATTAACGACGATGCAATGGGCATCCTTCCCCTCAAGATTATTGTACCGATAACAGACTGGAAACTTCGTTATGGCGCCGCACCATGGATGGTAAAACTCGAGCCCGACACTACGAACAATTTATCCAAAACCTCTGCGGCTGATTGTTTTCAGGTCCGTTCTGTTTCACAAATCAGGTTATTACGAAAAATCGGCGATACCTCGGCGGCAACAATGACGGAGATCGGGCAGTCGCTAAAAGCGGTATTGAGGCTTTAATAATGAACGCCATGACCGAAGCCCTCCTCGCCACCGCACCCGCCGCCCTCCCGCTCACCGTGAGCGGCCACACGTTCCGTATGATCCCTGTGCGCGGAGGCGCCTTCGACATGGGCGACGAGGCGGGCGACCTGTGGGATGCCTGCCGCCCCGTCCATTCCGTGCGGCTCGGCGATTTTTGCATCGGCCAGTTTCCGGTGACGCAGGCGCTGTGGCGGGCGGTGGCGGGCGGCCCCAGCCCGGCCCTCCCCAAGGGGGCAGGGCCGATCAGTTCTAAAAAATCTGCCTTAAAAGCACGTTCTTTGAGATAAATTGGCGAATCATGCAATACAATTTGTTAGAATTTCTGACAGACTTCTCCGACCCACGGAGGGGTCAAGGTCAGCGGCATCGACTGTCGGTATTTTTGGCCATGGTGATTATGGCTATCCTTAGTGGCCATCAGGGCCTGAAAGGCTTTACCCGGTTTATGAAAAACAACGAAGAGGAGTTGGTAAGTATCTTCCAACTTAAACATGGAGTTCCTTCGTTCGGTACCGTACGCACACTTTTGCAAAGTGTCAGTCCGGAAGAACTGGCCACAAAATTTGCTCGTTGGATGGAACAGTACTTCCCTGTGGAGCAAGAACAGTGGTTGGCCTTGGATGGGAAAGCCCTTGGTTCTACGGTTCAAAACCCACATGGATCGCTACAAAGTTTTGTCTATGTGGTCAGTGTGTTTGCTCAGCGTAGCGGCCTGGTTCATCAGATGGTCCACTTTGAAAGTGGCAAGGCTTATGAAGCCGAGGCGGTGAGACAACTAGTGAGGCCACATGCGGCCCGGGGGGGGGGCCGCGGGGCGGGGGGGGGGGCGGGGGGGGGGGGGGAGGGGGGGGGGCCGGGCGGGCCGGGGGCGGGGGGGGGGCCGGGGGCCGGCGGGGCCGGGACTAGTGGAGAAACTTGGGTTGAAGGGTGCCATTTTCACCCTTGACGCCCTGCATTGCCAAAAAAACGCTAACGCTCATTCTCGAACTGGGTTGTCATTTTTTGATTCAGGTCAAAGGCAATTGCAATAAACTCTTTGCACAAATCCAACTGTTCACCGCCCTATGTCACCCATTTTCGGTGTGTGAAACGATTGAAAAAGGACATGGCAGGCTGGAGCACCGAAAGGTCGAATTGTTTTTCAACCAAGTGGATTTGCCCCAAGGCTGGGCAGGCATCCAACGAATCGTTCGAGTAAAGCGTTGGGGGAAACGAAAAGGTAAACCCTTTGAGCATACCGCTTATTACATCCTGAGCAAGCCTATCGACTCAGCCCATGTTGTGGCCAAAGGTATCCGAGGACACTGGGGTATCGAAAATCGCTTACACTGGACTAAAGATGTGCTCATCGGAGAAGATGATATGACGATCACTAACACCAATTCTGCCACTGTAGTGGCTTTTTAAATACCACAGCCTTGAATCTCTTGCAATTAGCCGGCTACAAACCGATCAAAGACACCTTTGCAAAATTCGCCAACAAAGTCAATGAACTATACAATTTGTTTGCCTTTTAAGGCAGATTTTTTAGAACTGATCGGCCCTGCCCCAAGGGGGCAGGAGATGCGCCCGACCCCGATCCCTCGTTTTTTAAAGGCGACTGCCGGCCGGTGGAGTCGGTTTCCTGGAATGACGTGCAGGCGTTTCTGGCAAGGCTGAACCTGCTGCTGCCGGGCTACGGCTTCCGGCTGCCGACGGAGGCGGAGTGGGAGTACGCGGCGCGGGGCGGAAGCCCCACCCCGGCCCTCCCCAAGGGGGCAGGAGGCGCGCCGCCTGATCGCGGCCTGACCAGATACGCCGGCAGCAACCGCCTGGAAACAGTGGGGTGGTGGGGCGGCAACAGCTACGAGGAGACCAAACCCGTCGGCCTGAAACTGCCCAACGCGCTGGGGCTCTTTGATATGAGCGGGAATGTGTACGAATGGTGTGAAGACTGGTACGATCGTGAATTTTACGAAAAATGCAAGGCACAAGGGACAGTTGAAAATCCGGTGAACAAAGTGGAAGGCTCGGTCCGCGTCTTGCGCGGCGGTTCGTGGTTCGACGTCGATCCGCGGCTCTGCCGGGTCGCCTACCGCGACTACCTCGATCCGGCGTACCGCTACTACTTCATCGGTTTCCGGCTCGCGGCTTCGCCTCCCGGTCAGTGGCGGGGGTAGTGCCCGTGAGCCTGGCAGGGAGCCGGCGGGCTGCTTCCGCCTCCCCGCCGGGCAGGCTGCGCAGCAATGCCTGCCCGCGGGGGAGGCGGAAGCGCTCAGTTTTATGCAATACCTCGTGTACATTGTAAATTGAACATTGGTCATTGAACATTGAAAATTGGTCATTTTAGGAATTTTTAAATTAAAAATGTTCAATTTACAATGCCCAATGTTCAATGTACACGTCGCGGCCGTGCGTTACCTTTGCCTGCTCAACAGGATATTTTCGCCATGGAAAAAGACCTACGCTACACCCGCAACATCGGCATTACGGCGCATATCGACGCCGGTAAGACCACGATGACGGAGCGCATCCTTTTCTACAGTGGCGTCACCCACCGGATCGGCGAAGTACACGAGGGCAATACGGTTACCGACTGGATGGAGCAGGAGCGCGAGCGCGGCATCACCATCACGTCGGCGACGACCCGCTGCACCTGGACGGCGGCTGGTGAGGAGTACGACCTCAACATCATCGATACGCCCGGCCACGTTGACTTCACCGTGGAGGTAAACCGCTCCCTGCGCGTGCTCGACGGCCTGGTGTTTTTGTTTTCCGCCGTGGATGGCGTGGAACCCCAATCGGAAACAAACTGGCGGCTGGCCGACAACTACCGGGTGCCGCGCCTGGCGTTTGTCAACAAAATGGACCGCGCCGGCGCCGATTTTTTCAAGGTGGTGGCCGATATTCAGGCCAAACTCGGCGCTACGGCCATACCTGTGCAGATACCCATCGGCGAAGAGGAGCATTTCTCGGGTGTCATTGATCTGATTACACAGCAGGCGTTGGCCTGGCACGACGGCGATTTCGGGGCTATATTCACCGAAACGCCCATCCCGCCCGGTATGCAACAACAGGCCGACACCTGGCGCCGGCGTTTACTGGAAGAGATCGCCGTTTTCGACGAGGCATTTTTCGACGCTTTTGTGCGCAACTCCGACGCGTTGGGCGAAGCGGATATCCGCCGTGCGCTGCGCACGGCCGTTTGCACCGGTGGCATTGTACCGGTACTCTGCGGCTCGGCCTACAAAAACAAAGGCATTCAGCCTTGCCTGGATGCGGTTTGTTATTACCTGCCGGCGCCGGCCGACCTGGGCGCCGTGCGGGGCCGGCACCCGCAAACGGAAGCGGAAGTCAGCCGGAAGCCGGCGGCATCCGAGCCGTTTTGTGCGCTGGTTTTCAAGATCGCCACGGATCCGCATGTCGGACACCTGAGTTTTTTCCGGGTGTATTCGGGCCGGCTGGAATCGGGGATCCAAGTGCTAAACGCCCGGACCGGGAAAAAAGAGCGGATCACCCGCTTGTACCAGATGTACGCCAACAAACAGAATACGATCGACCGCGTGGAAGCCGGCGATATCGCCGCCGCGGTAGGGCTGGCCGATGTGTACACCGGCGATACGTTGTGCGCGCCGGAGTACCCGATTGTGCTGGAGAGCATGCAGTTTCCGGAGCCGGTGGTGAGCTTGGCTATCGAGCCGAAAACGCAGCACGACCTGGACAACCTGAGCCAGGCTCTGGCCCGGCTGGTGGAGGAAGACCCCACTTTTCGCGCCCATTTCAACCCCGATACCAACCAGATGGTCATCAGCGGCATGGGCGAACTGCATCTGGAGATTATCCTGGACCGCTTGCAGCGCGAATTTCACGTGGCGGTCAACCAGGGCAAGCCGCAGGTAAACTACAAGGAAGCGCTCACGCAAACGGTGCGCCACCGCGAACAGCTGCACCTGCAACACGGCGCAGTGAACCTATTCGCCGAACTCGGATTCGAACTCGGCCCGGCGGATGAAGCGTTCCTGAACAGCGACGATTTTAAAAACGGCAGAACAAAAATGCAGTTCGAATGGGCGGTGCGCCAGGAGGCCGTGGACCGGCGCTTTTTAAGCCCGGTGCAGGAAGGGTTTGCCTCGATGATGAACGGCGGGGTGTTGGCCGGGCATGCCCTTTTGTCGATGAAAGTAAAAGTCGTGGACGGCCTGATGCCGCCCTCCGAGCCCAAGCCGCTGGCTTTCGAACTGTGTGCCAAATACGGCTTCCGGGCCGCCGCGCCGAAGTGTGCGCCACAAATCCTCGAACCGGTCATGAAACTCGAAGTGATCACGCCGGCGGAATACGCAGGGCCCGTACTCGGCGATCTGAACCGCCGCCGGGGTATGCCGAAAAACCAGGAGTCGCGCAGCGGCAGCACGCTGGCCATCCAGGCCGAGGCGCCCTTGTCGGAGTTGTTCGGTTATGTCACCGCGTTGCGCACACTCAGTGCCGGCCGGGCCGTGGCCAACCTCGAGTTTTCGCATTATGCCCCGGCGCCAAATGTATAAGCCGCCACCCTACGTTCCATGAACGCGCAGGCCGGCCTCCGCGCACCAGGCCCGGATCAGGCCGGCCTCCGCGCAATCCGGCATCCGGTTGGCAAATCCCCGCGCCTGCACGACGTTCCCCTGCTTGTTCACTTCAATGGTGATCAGGCGGTCAAACTGGCCGGCGCCGGAGTTCGCCTTGCGCAGCGACCAGATAGAGCAATATCCCTTTGCACAGCGTTCCACATAGGTGGCCACACAATGCCGCATGCTCAGACTCTCCTCCTGCAATGCCCGGGCGGTGTTTAACTGTACAATTTCATATTGCCAGCCCGGTTCTTCCATTTCCCGGACAAAGCCGTTTACCGGAAGCGGTTCCCAGGATTTCGGCCCTCCATGTGCATACCCCTCAAAGGCGGAAAGCCCTGAAAAGGGTACTACCCGCTGCGCCGTTTGCAGCATATGCCGCCAGTATGCGGGAGAACTGGCCAGCGGCGCCCATTGAGGCAGTAGATGTTGTTCCACAAAAGTATGGAAAGGGGTATTCACGAGGTACTGACCTATCAGGAGGTTGCCCAGCTTATGTTTTTCCATCTGCCAGTAGAACAGCTCCTGGTTGCACACCAGCAGGGCCCGCAGGTCCGGATCATTCCAAACCGGGTTGAGGCGGCGATCCGCAGCGAATGCCGCGGCTTCCCGCGCGGGGAAGTCTGTTTGAGATAAGGTATTCATGAGCGCAAAATTTGTATCCCGCCCCTGGCCTGGGCGGGCGTATCAACACAAGTTGATGCGACAGTGCATCGGCGATGACCATAGAAATGGCAATTTAAAAGTGTGAAAAAGAGATGGGGCAAGCGGCAGCGTCCTAAATGGCAAGCAGGCTGCCTTATACCACGCATAGCGAGCGTGCCACCCTAACGGCGCGGTCGGCCGGAAAAGTTCCGGGTATATCGGTGGTAAATTAAATTTCTCTGCAGGATGTATCGAAAGTGCAGGATTCAAACCGGCGTTCCCATCTGCCCGGCCGGCCGTATGCGCCGTTACCGGTTGTAGGAGGGGCAGCGGATTTCACCGAAATAATACTGCAGGCCGATGCCGATAAACGCGTACAGGTCGTTGTTTTTGCCATTGCCGCGCTGCCGGCCCGGTTCGCCGATTTTGGGTTCTGCGGAGCGGTCGGCCAGCGCTGCTGCCATGTCGCCGCGAAGGGCACGGATGTCGCGCCAGTCTGCGTACACACCGCTCACGTCGTCCAGGTAATCCGTAAATACTTTCCGGCCGCTCAACTCGACCGATAAACTCCAGCGGTAGGAAAAGTCGAGTTTAAAGCCCAGGCCATACGCCAGGGCGCCTTGTGTGGTGTTGTATTCTTCGCCTTTGAACTGGCCTTCGGTGCCCAGCTCCGGCAGGGAGTACCAGGTACCGTCGAGTTCGGTTTCGGGATTGTAAAAGAAGATAGCCGGGCCGGCATACACATACGGCGTGAAAAAGTAGTCGCGGTGCCCGTGCATGTAGGGGAAGAAATTGAATTCCAGTAGCAAGGCGGCATCCACCAACTGGCTTCTGAACGACAGGTTGCGCCGTTGCTGATAAACGTTTTTCGCGTCGGCGTCGGTGGCGCTGATGCGGCCGTAGCTGGCGCCCAGCCGGAACGCCAGCCGGTCGTTGAAGTTGTACCGGGTGAGGACGCCGCCGGCCAGGTGCAGCCGGTTGAGGCGATAATCGGTGTTCAAATCGCCAAAATAGTTGGAGGCGCCAATCCAGCCGCCGAGTTCCCATCCTTTCATTTGGGCCAATACAGCGCCCGTTTGCACCAGAAAAAAGCTGCTCAACAGCACACAAAGTCGGATACGGTTCATGTTGTTGGTGAATTAAGCCCCGCATGCACACCGGAAAAAGGGCGAGCGGAACACATCGGTTGATTGTATATGTTTATTAAAAAAAGTGCGCAAAGGTAGGCAGGATTTGGCCAAGCTGCGCTGGCGGGCTGGATTTTCCGGAGTAAACGCTGCCGTCTTGCGCATTGTTATGACCAGACGGCGTTTTAATGCTACGGGTTGTCTTGCGGGCGGCATTTATGTGCCGGCGGCTTTTTTAATCAGTGCCGGCCGTTGCGACATCTCGTGGTAACAAATCACCTCTTCGGCAAAATAGTGGCAGACGAAGCTGCGCCGGGTGGCGCCGGGGCGGGTGATGGGGCCGCCGCCGTGCACGAGGTTGGCGTGCCAAACGAGCACATCGCCCCGTTGGGCCAGGAATACTTTTTTTTCCAGTTCGGGATGTTCCCGGAGTACGGCCTCCACCTTGTCTTCATACTGGCGGTTGCTGTTTTCCCCGATCGTAAAGCGGGTATTTCCGGAGGCATAGTCCGCGCTCGTGATATACGGCAACCGGTGGCTGCCCGGGTAATAAAACAACGCGCCGCTATCCGGCAGGCAGTCTTCCAGCGCCGTCCAGGTAGCGATCAGGTAGCCGGGAGGCTCGGTGGTCATGTGTATGGAATCGGAATGGGCGCGTTGCTCGCTGCCCTGGATAAAGCTGAGCGACTGGAAAGGAATGACGGGTTTGCCCAGCAGAAACGACAGCATCTTCAGGATATGTGGATGCCGGAAAAATTGTTCGTCGGCCAGGCGGCTTTGCTCCTGCAGGTTAAATATTTTTCTTCCGGTATAATTGAACCCTGCACGGCCGGCTTCCAGCAAGCGGTCCACTTCGGCATGGAGGGCGTCGGTTTGCGCCTGGCTGTAAAAGCCCTCCAATATGAAATATCCGTCGGTAACAAATTGGCGGACTTTCGCCTGCATGGCGGGCGGCATGGCCAGGAACGCGGGGCGCCGCTCCAATTGCTCGCAGGCATCGGGGCGGTCGAGCCAGGGAATATCGGTATGATGCTGTTGGAAATCGGCGCTGCCGACCGGGCTGAGGATACTTTTTTTTATGCCGTAGCGCTGGTACAGGCGCCGGTTGCGGCGTAAGAAGCGGATGTTCAACAGGTTGTTGAGCACGTATACAGCCTTGAGGCTGCGGAGGAACCCGGTGTATTTTTGAAAAAGCCGCTGGAGCATGATTGGGTGGCGCAGAGAAAAAATTGGACCGCTAAAGATAGGCAAAGCGCGGATGGAATCCCGTTCAAACTCAGGCAGGAGTACGCGAAAAAGCCCGCGCATCCGGGAGGTATGACGCGCGGGCTCGGGGAGAGAGCGGGTGTTTGTATGGGTTGCGGTAGTCAGGCTGGCGACACCAGATCCCTCACGAGCAACTGAAATCCATTGCCGTGGATATTTACGATTTCGATACTGGAATCTTTTGCCAGGTACTTGCGCAATTTGGTAACGAAAACGTCCATAGAGCGCGCCGTAAAATAGTTGTCTTCGTTCCAGATTTTCGTCAGCGCCTCGGACCGGGGCGTGACGTCGTTGATGTATTTGCAGAACATGCGCAGCAGTTCGGCTTCCTTGGGACTGAGTTTCCACTGATTTTCTTCCCCCACCGGCGCCTCGTTGAGCGTCAGGATGCGCAGGGGGTAATTGAAATGGTATTTGCCGATGGCGAACTCGCGCTGGTCGTCGCGCGGGTCGGTGGGTTTGTTGACGCGTTTGAGAACGGCCTGGATACGCAGCAACAATTCTTCTGAATTGAAGGGTTTGGCGATATAGTCGTCAGCGCCGATCTTGAAGCCTTGCAGCACGTCGTCTTTCATCGTTTTGGCCGTCAAAAAAATCAGGGGCACTTCCTGGTCGCGCTCGCGAATTTCTTTGGCCAGGGTGAAGCCGTCTTTTCGGGGCATCATCACATCCAGGATACAAAGGTCGAACTGGTCCTTTTTAAATGCTTCGTACCCCAGGATGCCGTCAATGGCCAGGGTGACAGCATAGTCGTGCATCTCGAGATAGGAGCGAAGTACGTCGCCAAAATTCTGATCATCCTCCACCAGCAGGATTTTGTAATTCGCATTTGCCATAAAAAACCGGTTCGATTATTGAAATTATGTGTGAAAGAGGGGTAAATGCGCGGATTAGCAGCGGTAAACGCCAAGCTCTTCTGGGGGAGCCGGTTTGCATGCGGCGCATTGGCTATTAACGCAATTCAAACGCCCGCAGTATATAAGGAGCGCCTGATGCGGCAAATTTGTTAAAATTGTAACGCGTGCCGGCCGCTCCGGCAAATGACTGCCGGGGTTAAGGCGGCGTTAAAACCGCGCCTTTACCCGCCGCGCCGTTCCTCCGGTCGAAAATTTTTAGCTGCTGCTGTAATCTGCGCGCAACTTCGGACCGTCAGATTTGTCTTTGGCACGAAGTTTTTATCCGATCTAATCCGAAGCCCGGAAGCCGGCCGATTTCCCCATCCGATGCGCCGTTCAGCCAAACAATTCCTTCTAATAGACATTACCCCACCGCCTTATTTGCGGGGCCGGGGCTACGCTAAAACAACTTTGCTATGAAAACAATCGGCACTTTGATCGCCACCGCTTTTGTCCTTCTTCCCTGGTGCATTACCCCCGTCTTTTCACAACAACCTGCACCCGCAACAGCCGGTGAAAAAAAGATTATCATTACCAAGCGTACCACGGATGCCGATGGTACGGAAACAACCGAAACCATTGTTAAAAAGGGGCAAGCCGCCGAAAATTTTGACGTCGAGGCCTACATTAAAGAAAACCGGGCCGAAAATGTCGAACTGGATGTGCGCGTGATGGATGCCGGCTCGACGGAAGGTGACCAGCGCGTTGTCATCAAACACAGGAACCGGCAGGATATGGGCTGGATGCAGGACGTGGAAGATCATGTCAACCAAGCCATTGCTTCCATTTCCTGTTCGGACAACCGCGCCTTTTTGGGCGTGGAGGAAGACAGCGACGAGGAGCCCGATCAGCCCGGTATCACCGTGCAGGTCATCCGGGGGTCGGCGGCCGATAAGGCCGGGCTCCGGAGCAACGACGTTGTGCTGAAGCTCAACGGTGTGGCGGTGAACGAATGGGACGATCTGTCCGGCATCATCGCCGACGCCAAACCGGGCGAAACCATCCAGGTGGAATACAGCCGCAACGGAAAACCGGGCGCCGTCCAAGCGCAGCTCGCCAAACGCAGCGAACTGGATTACGATCATGAATCCAACAAGCAGGGCTTTCTCGGCATTACCGACCAAGGCCCTGACGGCGCGGATGATGACGACGCTCCCGCCGGCGTCCGCATCGGTATCGTCAAAGCGTCGGCGGCTGACAAAGCGGGGCTCCGCAACGGCGATGTCGTACTGCTATTGGACGAAACACCCATCCGGGATTGGGAGGATATCACCGATTTTATGGCGTATACCCAACCGGATCAAAAAGTGCAGGTGACCTATCGCCGCGACGGCCAGCAAAACAGCGTTGAGACTATCCTTGGCGCCCAAAAATCCATGAACTGGGATTTTAAATGGACGCCCGCAGATATAGACGTGGATATCAAAATCCGGGAAAAAGAAGCTTGCCTGGGCGTCTATACCTCGGCTTATGGCGAAGGCGGCAGCAAAGGCGCCCGGGTCTCGGAGTTCACCGAAGAGTCGGCCGCCCGCGAGGCCAGCATGCTTGCCGGCGACGTGATCACCGCCGTCAATGGCGTTCGCGTGCAGGGGCACGACGAGCTGTGGGCCGAGATTGCCAAATATAAACCCGGCGAAAAGGTGCAGGTAGAATTTCTGCGCGACGAACAGCCGCGCCAGATCGAGGCCGCACTGAAAGATTGCCGCGACAATGCCAGCCGGGTTACGGTTTTTGATACGGACGAACTGGGGGAAAATATGCAACGCGAATTTTTCACCTGGAATTGGAAAGAAGAAGACCGAAACCGCCTGCGCGAACGCCGTGTGATCACCATACACCGCGGAACGGAAGGAGATTCGCCGACCGTCAATGCCGCGCCAGGCAATACCGCCAATCCCCCCGACCGCCGGCTGGAGCTGGAAGGTTTCCGCGCCTATCCGAACCCTTCGCAGGGCCAGGTGACCGTGGAGTTTCGCAGCGCACCGCGCCCCACCATCGTATCCCTGCTCGATATGGCGGGCCGTCAGCTGTTTCGCGAAGAGCTGAATGCCTTTGGCGGCGATTATTACCAACAATTCGACCTGACCGAATATGCCAAGGGTACGGTGATCATCCATGTGCAGCAGGACGATAAAGTGTTTACGGAACAGTTGGTAGTGAATTGATCCGGATGGCAGGATTGCGGTAAACGAAGCGGGAAAGTGCACAGCGCCTTCCCGCTTCGTCTGTTTGGGCTCATACCTTTTTGCACGGCCGGTCGTTATTCGCTTTATTTGCATAAACATACAAGCCATGCCCGGATATACACGGATTCTTGCCTGCGCCGCGCTCGTTTTCATTTTTTCGGCCTGCCAGTCGAACCTGGAACCGGTGGAGGCCCGCAACGATTACGGCCAGATGGAGCGGTACACGCGCCGCAAAACAGATTTTGCCAGGGAAGGCCTTTACCAGCGTTTTCACGAAAAAGGCTATTTGCTGGAAGAAGCGCATTTCGTCAACGACACGCTCGATGGCGTGCGCACCTTTTACTATCCGGACGGCCATATCGAGCGCATCAGCCATTACCGGCGCGGGGTAGTCCACGGCCCGTCGAAGTAGTATTATGAAAACGGCCGGTTAGGGTTGGAGCAAACCTATGTAGCGGGTGTGCTGGAAGGGTTGAGCAAGGCCTGGTATTCCACCGGAGCGCTCAAGGAAGAAGTGCTGCTGCGCGACAACGAGGAGAACGGCCCATTCAGGGAATGGTACCCGAACGGCCGGTTGAAGGCCGAAGGCCAGTACGTCGGCGGCGATAACGAAGACGGCGCGCTGAAATTATATGACACGCTCGGGCAACTCGAACGCGTTTTACAGTGCCAAAAGGGAATATGCCAGACAACCTGGGTAAAGCCGGGTTTGGAATAAAAAACAGGTTGGCATACCTTGGCCTGTAACGTCGATTTATATGAGAACAATTTTAGCGCCCTGCCTTTTTCTCCTGAGCCTGTGCCTGGTTCCGCTGGGCGCCGCATATGCCCAAATTACCGGTGGCCAGCATGTCTTTCAATTCATGTCACTGCCGCCCTCGGCCCGTATTACCGCCTTGGGAGGCGCGCATATCACCGTGCAGGACGATGATCCAGCCTTTGCGGCTGCCAATCCGGCCGCCCTGAATCCGGGTATGGACGGGCAGCTGGTGTTTAACCACAATTTTTTCCTGACCGACATCCAGCACGGCTACGCAGCCTTCGCGACACATTTGCCGAAAGTGCGGTTTACGGTACATGGCGGCTTGCAGTATATGAAATACGGCGATATTCCGCAAACGGACGAATACGGCAATATTCTGGGCAAAGTAAAAGCAGCCGAAACGGCATTCACCCTGGGTGGGGCCCGGCAACTGAGCCCGCGTTTTTCGATGGGCCTGAACCTCCGTTTCGGCGTATCTACCCTGGATGTTTATCAATCCGCCGCCCTGGCAGCCGATGCCGGTATTTTGTATGCCGATACCGCCCGCCGTTTTACGGCTGCCCTGGTTTTGCGCAATTACGGGACCCAGATTTCGCAGTACAACGAAACTGGCGAAGACTTGCCCTACGACCTGCAATTGGGGTTTAGCAAACGCCTGCGCTATTTGCCGTTCCGGCTTTCGGTGCTGGTGCACCACCTGCATCAGTGGGAAATCCGCCACGACGACCCTGCGCTGCAGGAAGATCAGACCCTTTTGTTTGGCGACGAGCAAGGCGCCACATCCGGAAATACCGGCCTGGACAATTTTTTCCGGCATTTTATTTTCAGCGGAGAGTTTTTGCTGGGGCGCAGCGAATCTTTCCGTATCCGGCTGGGTTACAACCACCTGCGCAAAAAAGAGCTCAGCGTGCGCAACTACCGCAGCCTCGCCGGTTTTTCCGGCGGCGTCGGCATCAAGGTCCGGCGTTTCCGCATCGATGTCGGTTATGCCGCTTACCACCTGGCCGGCGGAGTCATCCATTTTGGCGTGGGTACCAACCTGAAAGAATTGTTTTGACCTCTCTCTAGCCGGCTTCAATCTTTTACCCGGTTGAAGCCGAGGGCTTTGAGCATCCAGTTGGGGAGCGGCTTGGCGGGGTTGGGACGCCGGCTCAGGTGCATGTACCACCGGGCTTTTTTCAGGATGGGGATTTTGTGCGTTTCCACAAATTCGATCAGGGTACCATCGGGGTCTTCGATGTAGGCAAAATAACCTGCGGCTTCGCCCATGTCGAATTTGCCGCTGGAATCGACCGTAAAGGGATGGCCTTTGGCGGCGCAAAACGCCTTGAGCTGGGCCATACCTGTGATGTCGAAGCAGAGGTGAATGAACCCCAGATCGCCCCAGTACCGCCCGTCGTAGAGGTGCCGGACCGGCCGGCCGGTATTGGCCACCTGCACCAGTTCGATTTCTGTTTCACCGAGCAAGCGGCTGAAGGGGCCCTGGCGTTCGGCGGTATGCCCCAGGAGCACGCGGCGGAAGTGTCCGTTGCCGCCGGCCACACTGTTCCAATCGGCAAACTGACCACAATGGTCGTACTTCACCTGGTCGTATCCGAGCACTTCGGTATAAAACTCCAGGGAGCGTTCCATATCTGTCACCCCGATGATACAGCCATACATACCGCCGGTATAAGCCGGCCGGTTTTTAGCAAACCAGGCGTTGCTGTTGACGACTTCAAAGGTATTGCACCAGGGGTCCTGGACAAAAAAATGCTCCGTTTGATCGGGGCGTTTTGCCAGTTCGGTCAGTATGTTTACCCCGCGCCGCTGCAAGTCGCTGAAGCAGGCGTGTACGTCTTTGCATTTTATTTTGGCTGCAAAAATACCCGGGGCGCCCAGCATCGGCTTGGATGCCGGCGGCAGTGGAGTGCGTTGGGTGTATTGCCAAATTTCCATGCCGCCGCCGCCTTGCAGGTTGAGGGCCAGTATGGCATGACGCTCCTGCGGTTGGCCACCGGTATACGCAAGCATGAGGTTGGCCGTGGCGGCTTCTTCAAAGATCGGCACATCCATACCGAAGTGTTGGCGGTACCATTTGAACGCTTCGTGAACGTTGGAAACGCCAATGCCAATTTGTTGAATGCCAGATATAAACATGTTCGGTAAGCGTCTTCTGAATGCGGGCGGATAAAACAAATGGCAAAGGTAATCGGCTTGCCGGTGCATTTATTAATATCGAAACCGCATACGGAATTTCTTTTCCGGAAATGAATACATTTGACATTCCAAGCGCCGGATCAACTCTAATCTATGGCAACGTACACGCTCTTCGAACTTCAGGAATACATCCGTCGGGTGCTGGCGCTCAATTTCCCGGCCGGGCTTTGGATCACGGCTGAAATTGCGCAAACCAATCGTGCGCGGGGCCATGTTTTTCTCGATCTGGTACAAAAAGGGCCTGATCCTGAAAGCAGCGCGGTAGCGCAGGCCTCCGCTGTATTATGGCAGCGCGACTACCAGCGCCTGAAGCTGCAGATGGGGGCGGTGCTGGAGGAAATCCTCCGGGATGGCCGGGAGTTGCGCCTCCATGTCCGCGTCGATTTTAACGAGCGCTTTGGCTTGAAGTTGCTGATAACCGATATAGACCCGGCCTATACCCTCGGCAGAATGGAACTCCAGCGCCGCCAGACTATCGATACCCTGCGCCGGGCCGGTTTGCTGGAGCGCAACAAAGCCCTGCCGCTGCCTGCCGTTTTGCAGCGCATTGCAGTGGTGAGTTCAGAGGGCGCGGCCGGTTTTCAGGATTTTCGCGAGCACTTGGCGAAAAATGCCTTCGGTTTCGCGTATCACTGCCGGCTTTTTTCTACCGCAGTGCAGGGCAAAAATCTGGCGTCCGAAATGATTGCCGCACTTGAGCAGGTGGCGGCGCAGGCCGGTCGCTTCGACTGTGTGGCGGTGTTGCGGGGCGGCGGCGCCCGGCTCGATTTGGCCGGGTTCGACCAGTTGGACCTTTGCAAGGCCGCAGCCGCCCTTCCCCTGCCGCTGCTGACGGGAATCGGCCACGATATGGATGAAACCATCCTCGACCTGGTGGCGTATGCCGCCCTGAAAACACCTACGGCGGTAGCCGACTTTCTGATGCAGCGCAACTTGTTTTTTGAGCGCCAGCTGCTGCAGCTGGCTGCGGACTGCAGGGAGGCCGCCGGCCAGCAAATGAAGATAAAGGCCCTCGGGCTGGCCCAGATCGAAACATCCGTGCGATGGAGCGGCCCCGGGCGGGTCCGGTTTGCACGCGGGGCGCTGGATGCCCTTGCCGCCCAGTTGCCTGGTCTTGTTCGCCGGCGGCTGCAGGGGGCTGCCGCTCAGTTGGAACAAGCGGACATGTTTTGCACAGCGCTGCACCCCGATACTGTTTTGCGCCGTGGATTCAGCCTGACCCTGAAGGATGGCAAAGCACTTGCCGGCGCGGTTGCCGTTGCGCCCGGCGATTTGCTCGAAACCCGCCTGCGGGACGGCTCGGTGTTTTCCATGGTCACGTAGTTTTTTTTTGAACCCGGAAACTACCTTTGCTTGCACGAATTATCAAAATATCCTTCCATGTTTCGATTGTTGCCTGCCCTGTTCGCCCTTCTTTTTCCAAGCACCTTCTGTGCACAAACGATCTATCTGCATTGCGGGCGCTTGCTGACCATGACGGGAGAGCAGGCCCAAACCGAAATGACCATTGTGGTGGAAGGCAGCCGCATCGCCCGCATCGAAAAAGGATACTTGCAGGCGCCGGCCGGTGTGGAGGCAGTGGATCTGAAATCCACAACGGTGCTTCCCGGCCTGATCGACTGCCACGTGCATCTTGAATGGGAGCAAAGCCGCAATTCGTACAACGAACGCTTCACCCTCAACGATGTGGATATTGCCTTCCGGGCCGCCGTGTATGCCGGGCGGACCCTCCAGGCCGGGTTCACCACCGTGCGCGACCTGGGCGGCCGCGGCATCAACATCGCCTTGCGCAACGCTATTAATCAAGGTTGGGTGCAGGGGCCGCGGATACTCGCCACCGGTCGGATTATCAGTATTACCGGCGGTCATGGCGATAGTACAACGGGTGCGCGTTGGGACCTGTTTGATCCGCCGCCCGCCGCTGAAGAAGGGGTAGCTGACGGCACCGACGCTTGCCGGAAAGCCGTGCGGGCACAGGTCAAAAACGGCGCCGACCTGATCAAAGTGACCGCTACGGGCGGCGTGCTCAGCCTGGCCCGCGACGGGCGCCTTCCCCATTATGCCGACGACGAACTCCAGGCCATCGTACGCACCGCCGCCGACCTTGGGGTGCCGGTAGCGGCCCATGCCCACGGCGACGAAGGGATGCGCCGGGCTGTGGAAGCCGGCGTCAGCAGTATCGAACACGGCACGTTTATGAGCGACAGCACCATGGCGCTCATGAAACAACGCGGAACATGGCTGGTGCCCACGCTGACAGCCGGCTGGGCGGTGAGCGACAGTGCGCAATATGCTCCCGGTTTTTTTCCGGAATTGGTGCGCCTAAAAGCCCTGGGCATAGGCCCGCAACTTACTGCCACCCTGTCGCGCGCGTACCAACACGGCGTGCGCATCGCCTTTGGCACCGACGCCGGCGTATTCCCGCATGGAAAAAACAACCTGGAGTTTTATTATATGGCTCAGGCGGGGATGCGTCCTTGGGATATCCTGCGTTCGGCAACAGCAGACGCTGCCATCTTGCTCGGCCTGCAAGCCGACATCGGTGTGCTGGCGCCCGGCAAACTGGCCGATGTAGTGGCCGTAGATGGCAACCCGCTGGCAGATATCCGGGCGATGGAAAAAGTCGCGTTTGTCATGAAGGCAGGAAAAAGGGTTGCTGGTTAGAGGGTTAGAAAGTTCGCTGAACCTTCCAACCCTCCAACCAGCAACCCTCCAACCAGCAACCTTCAAACCAGCAACTGTACCATGTTCTACCTCACCAATCGATTTTTCTGGCTTTTTGGCGGCGTTGCTGCGCTGTTTGCCCTGGCCTACCCGCTTGCATTGTTGTTTCCGGTGGCGCAGGCGGCCTTTTGGGTAACGGTGGCGGTATTTGGTGCGGAAGCTGCGGTGTTATTCGGCAGGCGCCCAAACGTGTGGTGTACGCGGGAAGTGGCTCCGGTATTTTCGTTAAGCGACGCCAACCCGGTGGCCCTGCTGGTTCATAACCGGGGTAATCTGCGCTTGAATGTGGCGGTGGTAGACGAATTACCCGTACAGTTCCAGCGCCGCGATTTTGAGGAAAAACTGGCGCTCACCCCCGGCGAACGGTCGGTGATCCGATATATGCTCCGGCCCCTGAGCAGGGGCGTGTATGCCTTTGGCAACATCAATGTGTTTTTGACCACGCGCCTCGGGCTGGTCGAGCGCCGGGTCATTTTCAAACAGCCCCAGGATGTGGCTGTGTACCCTTCCATTCTTCAAATGCGGCGCTATGAACTGCGCGCCATGCAGCATATTGCCCATGAAACCGGCATCAAAAAAATCCGCCGGATCGGGCATAGTTATGAATTCGAGCAGATCAAAAACTACGTTCAGGGCGACGACTACCGCAGTATCAACTGGAAGGCTTCCGGGCGGCGTGCAGCGCTTATGGTCAATCAGTACGAAGACGAGCGCAGCCAGCAGGTGTATTGTATCGTAGACAAAAGCCGGGCCATGCGTATGCCCTTCGATGGGCTCAGTTTGCTCGATTACGCCATCAACACCGCCCTGGCCATCAGTAACATCATTTTGAAAAAACAAGATAAGGCGGGCTTGCTCAGTTTTTCCGACGTTATGGGGTCTGCGCTAAAGGCCGAACGGGCTGCCAGCCAGCTCCATCGCATCCTGGAAGCCTTGTACCGGGAAAAGGAACGCCCGGGCGAGTCGAACTTCGAACTGCTGTACGAAGCCGTGCGCCGGCTGATCAGTATGCGCGCGCTCTTGTTGTTGTTTACTAATTTTGAAAGCACATACGCGTTGGAGCGGGCGCTGCCCACCCTGCGCCGGCTCAGCCGTTTTCACTTGTTGGTAGTGGTATTTTTTGAAAACACCGAAATCCGGGCCCTGGCGAATGAAAAAGTCGACCGGACTGCCGATATTTACCGGCAAACTGTGGCCCGGCAATTCCTCCAGGAGAAAAAAGAAATGGTGAACAAACTCCGGCAATATGGGATACAGGCCATTCTGACCAAACCGGAAGACCTGACCTTGAACACGATTAATAAATACCTCGAATTAAAATCGAGGGGTTTGATATAGAACTATGGAACCTTATCATGAACGGCAGGAATTTGTAAACAGTTGGGACCGTATCCGGAACAAGGGTATGGTGCGGTATATGGCGCTTTTTGCCTTGCTGACGGGTACAATAATTACGATGATCAATTATCTTTTAGACATCTGGGGCAGCGAGACAACCGCCCCGGCGTTTTTTTCCTATCGCATGCTGAGCACATGGGGGAAAAACCTGCTCATCGGAGCAATTGTCGGCCTTGCTTCGTGGTGGCTGACAGAACGGCAATACCGCCGGTATCAAAAGGAACTGGAGCAGAAAGGTTGATAAAATCAATTGAAGAATGCCATGAACGCGCACGAAAAACAACAATTTCTAAGCCACTGGGAGTCCGAACAGCGAAGCGGGATATTGCGATACGTGGCAGCAGCGGCTATCGCGTGGGGCACCTTTGTGGTTGTATTCAGCACCTTGCTTTTGACGCTGGTGGAGGACGGATTTTCGCTGGCGCAGATTAAACCGGCTTTTTTTTCCAAAAAATTCCTGCAGGATTGGGCATTTGCATTGCTTGGCGGCGTGGGATACGGCCTTACGATGTGGTTTTATTTTAAACGGCGGTACCGGAAGATAAAAGCGGAAACAGATGAAACCGCAGGGCCTGATTCATAGTTTTTTTACCATTATTAGCACTAAAGTACGCACCAAATCTTAGTTGTTTTTACTGAATGGTATGTGCTTTTAGTCAGTGATTCTCGCTTTGCCTTTAACCACCGATTCTCTGGGGGCTTGTCATGTTAGAAACAGCCACACAAGTCAACATTTCAGCGTAAAATTTGGCTTGTGTGGCTGTTTTCAACATGACAAGCCCCCGTTAACGCGAAGAATTGGTGCAAACCGGGAATTGCTGGCTTTTAGTGCCCTTATGGTAAAAACGAATAGGGGGAGCGCCTTCAAACGGACGCCGCCAACTGCCCGGGCATGGGCACGTACAATTCCCCATCCAGCACATTGCGCGAGATGACGATGCGTTGCACTTCGGAGGTGCCTTCGTAAATTTGGGTGATCTTGGCGTCGCGCATCAGGCGTTCGACGTGGTATTCTTTCACATAGCCGTAGCCGCCGTGGATTTGTACGGCTTCGACGGTGTGGCGCATGGCTACTTCGGAGGCAAACAATTTGGCCATGGCGGCCGCCTGCGAATAATCGACGCCCTGGTCTTTCAGGATGGCAGAGCGGTACACCAGCAAACGGGCGGCTTCGATTTCGGTGGCCATGTCGGCCAGTTTGAACGCGATGGCCTGGTGTTTGCTGATCGGTTTGCCGAAAGCCTCCCGCTCTTTGGAATAGGCTACCGAGAGCTCATAAGCGCCGGCGGCGATGCCGAGGGCTTGGGCGGCGATACCGATGCGGCCGCCGTTGAGCGTGTTCATGGCGAATTTGAAGCCGAAGCCGTCATCGCCGATACGGTTTTCCTTCGGCACTTTCACATCGCTGTACATGATGGTATGGGTATCGGAGGAGCGGATGCCCAGTTTGTCTTCCTTGGCGCCGATCGTGACGCCCGGCCAGGCGGTTTCGACGATAAAGGCATTGATGCCGCGGTGGCCTTTTTCCGGGTAGGTTTGTGCGATCACCAGGTGGACGTTGGACGTGCCGCCGTTGGTGATCCAGTTTTTGGTGCCGTTGATCAGGTAGTGGTCGCCCATATCCACGGCGGTGGTGCGCTGGCTGGTGGCGTCGGAACCGGCTTCCGGCTCGGAGAGGCAAAAAGAACCGATCCACTCGCCGGTGGCGAGTTTGGGCAGGTATTGTTGTTTTTGTGTTTCGGTGCCGTAGGTTTCGAGGCCCCAACACACCAGGGAATTGTTGACCGACATGATGACGGCGCAGGAAGCGTCTACTTTGCTGATCTCTTCCATGGCAAGCACATAGGCCAGGGTATCCATGCCACCGCCACCGTATTCCGGCGGCACCATCATGCCCAAAAAGCCCAGTTCGGCCATTTGGCGCACTTGTTCTTTGGGGTAGTGCATGTGCCGGTCGCGGTCGATCACGCCGGGTTTCAATTCGTTTTGTGCAAATTGCCGGGCCGCTTCTTTTACGGCCAGGTGTTCTTCAGTCAGATGAAACATATCAATGAGTAATTGAGTGTTGGAGAAATGTTTACCGTCTATTTTCCCACATGTTTTTCGGCGACCTGCAGCACCTCTTTGTTCGGGGTTGTGCCGTAATGCACAAAGGCGACGACACTGCAATGTTCCTCCTTCCAATCGGCAGGCAGCGTGGCCGTGAATGTTCGGGTGATGGCAGCATTGGGGGTCAGGGCTTCATTGATGACGTCGCCCGTTGCCTGCGTGAGGATATCGCGCAGGACGTGCCGGTGGTAATAATCCGGTACTTTGTCGAGGTTAACTTTTTGGTAGTCCTGGATACTGTCCTGCGTAAGCATCACCGTCAGGCGGTGTTCGCCGCTGAGGTTGGTTTCGGGGGCGAGGTTGACGGTGACCTCCAGTTGGCGGCTGACCGGGTCAAATTCGGTACTCAGAAAAACGCCCACGAGCGGGTCGGCGCCCAGTTCTTCGGCGATGATGCCCGCCCAGATCGACCGCGGGAGGTAGGGTTCGGTTTCGGGGGGGACGAGGCGGCGGTTGATCGATGCGGTCGGGAAAAACGACGCGTCTCCGATAAAAGCGGCCATTTCGCTGCCTTTTGCCGTGCGAAAATCGTATTTGGACTCCGGGTAGGGCAGGTCGTAGCCCTGGGCGGCATGCACTGACACCACTACCAGATTGGCGCCGAATTGCTCATCCAGGCTGACCAGGGCGGCCGTGCCGTCGGGGCAATTGGGGCAACGCACGCCGGTAAGTTCTTCCACCAGCACATTGCGTTTGCCGACGTTTAATTCCGGTATGGTAACCGGTTCTTCTTCGCAGCCCGGAAGGAGCAGGCTGACCAGGGCGGCCACTATAAAAAAGGCGTTTTTTTGCATGAATCTGTGGTTTTATTGACCAAAAAACGTTTAAAAAGACGAGCTCAGTTGCAGGCGAACCCCGTGAAAAGTCGGCTCGTACCGGCAGATGCCGCCGGCGCAATTGATGCCTTCCACCTGTTTGACGTAGGCCAGCGACACGCGGTTGGCGCGGTGGGTATACACGATGCCGACGGTGGGGTAGTTCAGGCCGTCAAATCTCGTTTTTTCCTCAGGAAGTCCGGCTTTGTTGGCGTGGGAAATTTTGTACATGTCAGACACAAAGACCAACCAGTGCGGGGCCCAGCCGAATTCGGCCAGCAGAAATGCCCAGGAGCCGAATTCATCGTCGGTATCGAGGTATTGCGCTTCTACACGCAGCGACTGCCGCGGGGTGAATTTGTACAACCATTCCACGTATGGGGTGACGGCATCCACATAGTCGTCTTTACCCTGGTACACAGCGATATTGTACTTCAGGATTTGAAGGCCGGCCAGGAGTTGCCATTTGCGTTTGTACTTGAAGGTCAGTTCAGGGGCGATTTCGCGGTACAGTTCCACGCCGTCGAGCTGGTAAATATCGGACAGATTCAGGCCGACCGATAGGAGTTTGTTGATGGTATAGCGGGCATCGAGTTGAAAGCCTTTTTCCCCGAGTTCCTGGGTGTTGGGGGAAAAACGCGCCGGCAGCCGGAAGGTATTTTGCCGGGCCATGGGCGGCAGGAAATTGACCTGGCCCTGTACGCCGATCTGGAACGGATCGGTGCGAAATCGGAAGTTTTTGGTGTATTTACCCTCCAGGGTGATGCCCAGCCCGGCGGCGGCATAGGTCAGGCTGGTGTAGGCGGTATAGCCATCGGTATTGACGAGTTTACCAAATCCGCCGGTGACCTTTTCCTCAAACTCGTTGAACAGCACGTCTTTGGTTTTATAGGCGCCCTCCACATACCAGGTCAGGTTGCCGGCGATGAGCGTATTGTACAGCGTGGCGGCGTATGTGTTGTACTGGGCGCCGGTGCTGTCTTGGGGGGCGTAGGTGGCGATTTCATTCACTACTCGGTTCACCGTTTCGTCGTCGTATGTGCGGGCGACCACGCCAATGCCGGGCGCCAGGGAGAAGTTGGCGCTGGAATCCGGCTTGATGAACCCTTCCAGCGCGCCGCCGCGGATGACCGAGCCATAGGTATTGAACTGGCGTTTTTGCCGGCCGGTAAAGGCTTTGATTTTCCAGTTATCGCTGATCTGGTACCCTACTTTTACGCCGAACAAGGCGTTGTCGATCATCAGCGCGCGCTCTTCGTAGGCCCGGAAGATGATGCCCGACCCGATTTGGTCGTACAGATAGCCGCCGGAAAGGTCGAACCCGTGTATCTCTTTGTGGATATACCAGCGGCCGATGCCTTCGTCGGTAAAGGAGCCGGTGGGGTTCAGGAGGTTGGAGTTGTTGAACAGGTCGAACCGAAGGCCCATATCGAAGCCCCAATTGGCGTAATTCAGGGACAGCCAGCTTTCCGCGCCAAACTTTTGGTTGTCGTACTGGGGTGTGCCGGTGGCGCCGATTTTCGGGTCGCTGATGAAGAAGTTGCCGTTGCTCTGCAAGTTGCCGGTAAGCCTGGCGCCGTTATCCTGCCCCTGGAGGGCTGCGGAAGAAAGAAGCAGCAGGGCAGCGAGGGATAATAGGTGTCTCATTTCGTAGGCGTAATAGTTTGGTTGGATCACGCGGAACAGGCAAAGCCGGCCGCCTTGATAAAGACCAGTTAAAAAGTGCCGGCAAAGGTATGGAATCAGTGTAAAAACAGGCGCTTATTTCTCAATTTGGAGCATTCCAGACAATTGCGCTTTTGCGGTCGAACCGGAAAAAATGCCGAAGCTATTGCAGGATAAAAATTAATTATACATTTGCTTTTGGTATTTTTCAAATAATGACTTTTTTTAATCTTTTACCGTATACATAATCTCTCTGGTATTACAATCATTTGTACCGCCTATGAAAAGTCTTTTACGCCTCTTGACAGATTTTCGGGACACTTCCCGCTTTTTTCCACACACGCATAAACAGTTGAATGGGCCAATCGCCGGCAAGTTAAGCCGCGCCTAGGCTCCGCATGTTTTGCCCGGTCAGCTTGCACCGCCGCTCCGGCGTGCCTGTATTGCCGTCTGCATGACGGTATTCTCCTGTTAGCCGGGCATATCTGCTGTTCTCCGGATTTATTCATCGATAAATCAGCTGGTTTATGCGTGATCTGACCGAACTGGTGTGTTCGCTCCGTTGGGGCAAACTCCGGTCGAGTGCCCTGTGGGATACTATTCTGCAGCCGGACTCTAAAATGGCCCGCCTGTTTGATTTGGTGTCGGAACAAAAAGCAGGCACCGAAGAAGCAGCTGCAGCCGCATTGTATGGTTCTTCCAATGCGCTTATCCAATTGCGCAGCCTCAAGAACAAGCTCAAAGAGCGCTTGTTGGGGGTAATTTTTCTGCTCGATTTTCAGGAACCGGGCTACACGGACCGGGAAAAGGCGCATTTTGAATGCAACAAGCGCTGGGCTACGGCCATGACCCTGTTGTCGAAAAAAATCAGGCTTTCGGGCATCGAGCAGTTGGAGCAATTGTTGCGGCATGCGCAGCATTTTGAATTCACAGAATTGAGTATCAATGCGTTGTACCACCTCCGGTTGCATTTCGGTACGATTAGCGGCGACCCCCAAAAATATGCCTTGTACCGGGATATGTATAAGGCGTGCCAGTCGGTGTGGATGAAAGAAAACGAGGTGGAGGAGTTGTACACCGACCTGATAAGCCGCTATGTGGGCAGCCGGGCGCCGCAAAAGGATATAGCCAAACAAGCGGAAGCATATTACAGCCAGATCGAGCCGTACCTGGCTGAATGCCCGTCCTTCCGCCTTCAACTCTGCGGCCGGCTCCTGCAACTCCTGGTATTCAGCAGCCGCAACGATTACCGGGCCATGGCCGACCGGTGCGAAGACGCGATTGCGTTTTTCCGCGAAAAACCTTACGAGAGCCATTTACCCATGCAGGCCTTTTATTACCAGCTGGTGGTGAGCTGCGTACAGTTGCGCGATTTTGGCCGTGGGCAGGCGGTTATCCGTCAAAATACCGCCATCTACGAAGCGGGCACCTTCAACTGGTTCAAGGTGCAGGAATTGTATTTTCTCCTGGCCCTGCACACCCAACACTACGACGACGCCTACGATACCTGTGAAATGGTGCTGCAAACCGGCGGACTGGACCGCCAACCGGCCCAAATCCTGGAAATGTGGAAAATATACGAGGCCTACGTGCAGCTCCTGGCGCGTATCGGGAGGGTCGACCGCCTGCCGGCCCGGAAGTTCCGGCCGGCCAAATTCCTCAACGAAATTCCGGTTTTTTCCCGCGACAAACGCGGTATGAACATCCCGGTGCTGATTGTGCAGATTTTATTCGACATGGTGGAAAAGCGCTACGATACCTGCATCGAACGCGTGGAGGCGATCGAAAAATACAGCACGCGATACCTGAAAAAGGACGGGCACTTCCGGAGCAATTGTTTTTTAAAAATGCTGGTGCAAATACCGGAAGCGGCCTTTCACCGGGAAGCAGCCAGCCGTAAAGCCGGGCGTTATCTCGAACAGCTCGGCGAAATGCCGCTGGAGATCGCCAACCAGCCCCACGAGATCGAAATTATTCCGTATGAAGACCTGTGGGCCATGATCCTGGACACCCTGCCGGATCAACGCGCCCGCCACCACAAAAAGGCGGAGATACAGGCCTGAAATAAATTTTGGTCACTAAAAAATAGATATTGAAACAGATAGATAAGACGTAATGTTTTTAATTTAAAAAATTGATTTACAGAATTATACGTTTTATTTAATCAAAATTTGTTGGAAATAACTGCGCGATCGAGCGTGTGTTTCTGTCCGTAATCTAGCGGCGTTCTGCCCTGACTTTTGACTTCGTAAACAAAAAAAACGAAGTCATCATGGCAACTCAATTCAACACTCCGCTCTGCTCCTCCAACCTGACCGCTCCAAGCCAAAAAAACAACCGCTACAGCGACGTGATCATCATCGACATCACCGGCGTATAAGTTCTTCCACGCAGGCGCCGTGCCTGCGGACCTGGCACACGGGTAAGGATTTTTTTACCAGATTTTGGTTAGGGAAACGATAGTTGGCAAGCTGTTTGCGCGGTGTATTTGCCGCTCAAATATCCGGGAGCAATTTTTCGGAAACACCGTAGGTTTGTTCCATATAATCAACAGCTGGCAACCGCCTTACAACCGGCGTCCGATATGGATGAACTTCGCGAACTCGTCTCCATTGTAACCAAACAAAAATTGCGGGCAGCCTCCTTGCTTAGCGTAAAAGCGCTTCAACCGGGCCCTTTGTCTATGCGCCTGTACGATTTGGTGGCAGAAGGCAAGGTGGATACCGACGAGCAGGCTATGTCGGCCTTATACCCGGGAGAACCCCGGACGGTTTCGTATCAGCGGATTAAAAAATCGCTGCGCGACTACCTGGTGCAGATGATGCTGATCATCGACTTAAACCTCCCCCACTATAATCCGCGCCAGAAAGCCTATTTCGACTGTTATAAAAAATGGGGCGCCATCAAAATATTGCTTGGTAAAAATGCGCACCGGACTACCCTGGATCTCGCTGGCGAAGTACTGCGGCTGGCATTCCGCTACGATTTTACCGACCTGGCCCTCGATATGGCCCGCACGCTGCGCCTGTATTACGGCTCGATCGAAGGCAATTTAAAAAAATACGAGCAATACGGCAAGCAGGTACAGCGCCTGGACGACGTTTTTCGCTTTGAAAACCTCGCCGAAGACCTGTACACCGACCTGATCATTCGCTTCGTGAATGATAAATCCATCAAACGCGATGTACCGCAGGTAGCCGGGCGTTATTTCGGCCAACTGGAGGCCGCTTTGAAGAAGTACGATTCCTACCGGCTTCATTTTACCGGACGCCTGATCGAGATTATTATTTACACCAGCGTCAACGATTACAAAAAGACCATCGATATCTGCGACAAAGCCATCCGGTTTTTCGACGCAAAAAACTACGTGGCCAATGTGCCGCTACAGGCTTTTTTGTACCAGGAAATGGTCTGCTACGTTCAACTGCGCGACTACCAGCGCGGCCGGAAAGCAGCCGACCGCGGGTTCAAACTGCTCGAATCCGGCTCGTTCAACTGGTTTAAATACCAGGAACTCCTGCTCCTGCTTTCCCTGCACGCCCGGGAATATCAGGAGGCCTATACTATTTACAAGACAACCGTCAAACACCGGCGCTTCAATGGCCTCCCGGAGGGCATCCGGCAGATCTGGAAAATTTTCGAAGCATACCTGTTCTACTTGATCCAGGTGGGGCGCATCCAACCCGATGACCCGGAGACAATCATCAGCCGGATCCGGATCATGCGTTTCCTCAACGACGTTCCGATCTTCTCCAAAGACCGGCGCGGGATGAATATTCCCATCCTGGTCTTCCACATCCTGTTCCTGATCCTCACCAAGCGGTACGACGAGGTGATCGACCGTATGGAAGCCATTCAAAAGTACGCGACCCGCTACCTTAAAAAAGACGATAACTACCGCAGCAACTGTCTCATCAAAATGTTGCTGGAAATACCCGACGCCGGCTTCCACCGGGCAGCTGTGATCAGGCATGCCGACAAATACGTCAAAATGCTGAACAAAGTCTCGCTCGACTTTGCCAACCAATCGCACGATATCGAGATCATCCCGTATGAAGATCTGTGGCAAATGGCGCTCGACTCGCTGGACAACACCATTTATACGGCTAAAATCCGCAAGCGCATCGCAGGATAAGTTCGGGTACGTCCTTTGCTTTATCTCCGTGAGCCTCCGTCCTGAGTTTTGGTGGAGCGGGTGTGCGTCCTTTCTTTTTCCGCCTACAGCAATTCTCGGTTTGCAGATAGTTCTTATATGACAGACCGCGATACTGCCGGGCGTGTGCTGTGCCTAAATCCGGAATCTTCCCTACCCCCTTTTTTCTCCCCCCGCGCTTGTCATTCTGAAAGAACCTGTTCACTCAACGAGGGATAAACACGAGATGCACGCGTAGAGTGGACAGGTTCCTGCGGAATGACAAGCGCGGGGCGAGAAAAGGGAGTGCAGCTTGGGGTGGCGGGTTATGCGTAGCCGAGGCTCGGCGGTAAAGCGGTCTTTGTAGATTACAACTTTTTACAAACTGAAATTGCTGTTCCGCCTATTGAATTTTCAGCCGGATTCTCCTTAAAATTAGTTGCAATTCCTGCGCTTGATACGAGGTGTTTGGCATAAAATCTTTGCTTTATAAATAATTGCATGCCAATTATTTAATATAAAAAAAGCAAACTAATTCCTGTTTTTTATGGCTGAGTTTAGTCGCTTTTTTGTCCTGGACAGGGCAAAGAGGCAGGGTACTTTTGTATCATCAAACGACACGAAACAAACAACAAACACGGCTTAAATAATAATCAATATGTACTACGACATGAGAACAACACACAACACGACTTCAGCACAAGTACAACGCAATTATTCCGGGCAAAAGGTACGCGCGGAGGTAGTACTGGGTTCGCCCAGCGCCAACTGCGGCGGCGTAGGAATTTGCCGGGTAATGGCTTATGGAGAAGGCAGCGGTATTTCCTGCCCGAAAGTCGCCGCCTGGATCAGCGCAACGGAAGAAGGCCGGTTGCGCTTCGAATTTGAAAAGGGTTCTATGGAGGGTCGCTACCTGCGGCGGCACTTTCGATGGCTCCTTTTTCAGGTCTTTGAAGATTACCTGGTACCGTTTGCCGTATTGAAAGCACTTAAATTCGAACAACGCACCATTCACCCCGGCATCTATCAGGTATGGGAAATAGGCGACCGGTTTGTCGTGGATTTTTAATTGTTGCCACCACTAGTGGTTGAGGTACCAGGACTGGAAAAGCAGATGCCTGATCACTGGATAGCAAACATTGAGGGACAATTTGTTTGAAAAATAAATACAGGTCTGTGCCGAATGAGGCGCAATCCCCTTTCCCGAGTGTTCGCGAAAGGGGGAGAGGAAGGCAGAGGCTACAGCTGCTTCTGCTTCCTCTGCCCCCCGCCAGCGAAACGCTTGAAAGTTCATAAGTAATTCATCATCAGATTTATAATACCTGAATTTGTACTTAATCATCTTTTTATCTGAACGCATAATCCTTCACTTTTAAATTTTAATTCGACATGCGAACTCTCAATTCCCTCTTTTTGCATGGAACAAGCCGCCTGGTTTGGTTTGCTTTTCCGCTTTGCCTGTTGCTCTTTGCCCAGGCCTTCACCGGGCTTATTCCGGGCGCCCATGACCCCGCCCTGCTGACGGCCGCTGCGCCGGATGCGGTATCGGTAGATGCCGGCTCCAATGGCCCGCTTTGCGCCGGCGCTACCCTTAATCTGACGGCCACGATTACCAGTGGCACGGCCCCCTTTTCCTTTAACTGGAGCGGTCCGGGCGGATTCTCATCCGGAATGCAAAACCCGTCCCGCCCCAACACGATACTTGCGCACGCCGGCGTGTACTCGGTCACCGTGACCGACAACACCGGCATGACCGGAACAGCCAGCGTGGCGGTGGCCATATTCGACCCTGCCACGGCCAACGCTGGCCCGGACAAAACCCTTTGCAAAGGCGCCCAGCATACGCTCGGCGGCGCTGTCGGTGGTTCGGCCACGGGAGGTATCTGGACGGCCTCCGTCGGCGGCGGTACGTTTTTACCCAACCCCTCGGCCTTGAATGCCGCCTATAAACCCCCGGCCAGCCATGTCGGGACCATTACGCTGACGCTGACGACCAACGACCCCACCGGCCCCTGCCCGGCCGCTACCGATCAACTGGTGCTGACCTACGGCGATCCGGATGCGATGGTGTGCAACGACCTGGTGGAAATTTCGATGGACGACGATTGCTCTGTCACGGTGACGCCGGACATGGCGCTGGAAGGCGACGTGCTCGACGACCTCTACACGGTGAGTATTTATACGCTGCAGGGGATTTATATCGGCAATACCGTCACCTCGGCTTACGTTGGCGAGCCCCTGAAAATTAAAGTAACGGACAATTGTTCCGGCAATTTCTGCATTACCGACGCCATTGTGGAGGACGTATTGCCACCGGTTTTTCTCACCTGTGCGGATATTAACCTGCCGTGTGTGGTGAGCAACTATTCGCCGGACTACCTCAAAAACACCCTGGGAATTGCGGAGGCGTACCCGCTGGTGACGGACAATTGCTCGCCGGTGACGCTGATTCATTTCGACACCTGGGTAGACATCCCCTGCGGCGGTTCGTTCAACGGGCAGGACGACCTCAGTGGTTACTTAAAACGCGTATGGACGGCCACGGATGCCAGTGGCAACAAAGCCACGTGTACGCAATACCTTTATTTTGAACGTATTAGTATCTACGATCTGCAGCTGCCCTCGGATGTTACCGTAGCCTGCAATATGATCATGCTGAACCCCCTGGCCACCGGCGCCCCCTCGTATACGGCTTTCGGCCAAACCTTTCAACTGACCGGTACCAATTCGTTTTGTGAAATCAATGCAACGCCCAACGACCAGGTGATCCCGTTTTGCGACGGCACCTACTCCATCATCCGCACCTGGACGATTTTCAACCTGTGCGGGCCTTCTTCCGTTGACCCGCCGAACCCGCTGACCCATATCCAGGTAATCAATGTGATCGACAATCAGGGACCGGAATTTACCTGCCCGGCCAACCTGACTGTGAGCACGGATCCCCTGGCTTGTTGCGCCACGGTGAATTTACCCGACGTGATCATGGAAGACCTCTGCGGACGCGTATCCGATGCCTCGGCGCTGATCCTTGTCATTGACCCGTTCACAAAGGACACCCTCGATCAGCTCAATGTTCCGGCAACGCTCAGCTCATTCCCTGGCAATAACCTGAATGACAAAGACACCCTGGCAGTATTCGGATGGACGCCTTGCCTGCCAATTGGGCAACATATCGTGTATTATTTTGCCGAAGATGCCTGTGGTTCGTCCTCTTCCTGTTCGTTCAAACTGACGGTGGCGGATAACGTGCCGCCGGTAGCGGCCTGTGATGAAATCACGCAGGTATCGCTGGGCATCGACGGGATGATCTTCGTCAACGCTTCCACCTTTGACGACGGCTCCTACGACAATTGCGGCGAAGTGTACTTCAAAGTGCGCCGCAAGGATAACAACAGCTGCCAGCCGAACACCAAGTTTTACGATCAGGTCAAGTTTTGCTGCGAAGACGTAGGCGATACGGTTATCGTCATCTTGCGCGTGTACGACGTGCCGCCCACACCGGGCGAAGTGAGCCTGAGTTACCAGGAAGCGCATTCCAACGAATGCCAGGTACAGGTGTATATCGACGACAAGCTGAAACCCGTGTGTATCCCCCCGGCAAACACGACTGTCTCCTGTGAAAATTTCGACCCCAGCCTCTGGGCCTACGGCATGCCCACCGCTGCCGACAACTGCTGTGTGGACACCATTACGGTATCGGATAGCTATGCCCAGTTCGACACCTTGTGCAGCAAAGGCACCATCATGCGCACCTTCCGGGTGTTCGACTGCCACGGTTTGTCCAACCAGTGTACCCAGCGCATTTATGTGGATTACAAACAATACTACTACGTCAAATTTCCCGACGACGTGGTCATAACGGCTTGCGACGGCTCGGGCGAATACGGAGCGCCGCAGTTCTACGGCGAAGACTGCGAGTTGCTGGGCGTGTCGTACCAGGATCAGGTCTTTACGGTAGTGCCCGATGCCTGTTATAAAATCGAACGCACCTGGACGATCATCAACTGGTGTACCTACGACCCCAACCTGGGCTGTACGTTTGTGCCCAACCCCAACCCCAATGCGTCGCTGAACCACCCTTCGAACCTGCTCGGCCCGACCGTGTCGCCCTTCGGAACGATATCGCCCTGGTCGCCGACGGTCACCAAAATCAACCCGGGCGATACCCAGGCCAAAAGCTACAGCGAATACTGGAGCGCTAACGTCAATTGTTACCAGTACAAACAAATCATCAAGATTACCGATACGCAGAAGCCGACCATCCAGTGCCCCACCAGCCCAGTGGAGGTATGCGACCTGACGTACAACAGCCCGCAGTTGTGGAACGAATCGTATTGGTATGACGATAAATTCCAGTCGCACGATTTGTGCGAAGCGCCAACCGACCTGTGTATTACGGCTACAGACGCCTGCTCCGACGCCAACATCAACATCCGGTATCTCCTGTTTCTCGACCTGGACGACGACGGCACTATGGAAACCGTAATAAACAGCCTGAATTCGCCGGACCCGAATGTGGTGTATTACAACAATGCCAACAGCCCGAACTACGCCGGCGGCGCCGCGCGGGCCTTCGACGAGCGCCCCGTACCGCTCAACCAGAAATACCGTTTTGCGATTCAGACTACCGTCAATGGCAATTCGAAATCGGCTTGCCTGCGCTGGAATACCTTGTTGCAACCGGAAAACTACGTACTTCCCGAACTGCCCTACGGCAAACACAAGATCAAGTGGATCGTGTCGGACGGCTGTGGCAACGAACAGGTCTGCGAATACACCTTTATCGTGAAAGACTGCAAACCACCCACCGTCAAGTGTTTCAACGGCTTGAGCACCAATATGATGCCAGGCGGGATGATCACGATGAACCTCAGTTTCTTCCTCGAAGACGCCGAAGACAATTGTACGCCGAAGAACATGCTGGTCTATGGTATCCGAAAGGTAGGGCAAGGCATAGGCTTCCCCTTCCTTCCCAACGGCTCGCCACAAACGAGCGTGACCTTCGACTGCACCGAACTAAGTTTCCAGCTGGTGGAAATATGGGCCATGGACATGCACGGTAACGCCGACCATTGCGATACGTACGTACACGTGCAGGACAATGCCGGGGCCTGCGGCAACGTCAATGCCACAGTAGCCGGCATGTTGCAAACCGAAATAGGCAACGGCCTGGAAGAGGCCAACGTACAGATCACTTGCCAGGGCGTAAACGGAAATCCCCCGGTCAACAAATTTGAATTGACCGACCAAAACGGGCGTTACCAGTTTAACAACGCCATTCCGATCGCGGTCAACTATACGCTGACGCCATTGAAGGACAATGACCCCTTGAACGGGGTAAGCACGTTCGACCTGGTGCTGATCAACAAGCATATTCTGGGCCTTCAGCCGTTCGCAACGCCGTATGCCTACATTGCCGCGGACGCCAACAACAGCCGGAGTATCTCCACCTTCGACCTGGTTGAACTGCGCAAGCTGATCCTGGGGATTTATACGGAGTTGCCAGAGAATACGTCCTGGCGTTTTGTCGACAGGAACTATGTGTTTCCCAACCCGGCGGATCCCTTCCAGGAACAATTTCCGGAAACCAAGTCGGTGTGGAACATACAGGCCAGCCAGATGGAAGACGATTTCGTTGCCGTCAAGATTGGCGACGTGAACAGCAACTCCATTGCCAACGGCCTCATGTATGCCGACGAACGCTCGGCCGGCGCCCTGTTGTTCGATGTGGACGACCGCTTTGTGAAACCCGGCGAACGGTTTACTGCCAAATTTACAGCGGCAGAGCAGGTGACGGCTTATCAGTTCACGCTGAATTACACCGGTCTGGAGGTCGAGGACGTATTACCGGGAACGGGTATGAGCGGGGAGAATTTTGCCGTCTTCGCCGATCAGCATGCCCTGACCACTTCGGTGCAGGCGCCGGAAGACGCGGAAGCGGCAATCTTCCAGGTGCGGTTCCGGGCAACAGCCGCCGGCCAGCTGAGCAAAATGTTGGCGGTATCCAGCCGGATCACCAAAGCCGAGGCGTACCCGGGCGAAGATGACGGTACCAAATACGAAGTGGGTTTCCGTTTCAACAGCGATACCGGCCCAATCATTACCGGCGTAGGTTTCGAGCTCTACCAGAATACCCCCAACCCCTGGGTAAACAAAACCCAGATCGGGTTCCACTTGCCGGAGGCCGCCGATGCCACCCTGACGGTATACGACGAGTTGGGCCGGGCGCTCTTCAGCGAAACGGCGGAATATAACAGAGGCTACAATGCCATTTTCATCGAACACGCTTTATTGGATGAACCGGGTGTGTTGTACTACACGTTGGAAACGCCGTTTGGTAAGGCGACCCGGAAAATGGTTCAGTCGCAATAATCTCATGCATGCCGGACTGCGCGGCCCGCCGTTTGGCGGGCTGCCCGGTCCTGGATTGCCGGGAAATGTAAAATGCAACCTGTAAAAGTGCGGAGGCGTTGCCGCCGCATTGGATTCGATAAGTTCAGATATACGCGTTTTAACGCGTTTCGCATGTCACCTACCTCAAAGATTTTTTTAGTAAAATCAGTCTTTGAGGTGGCCCCTCCCAAATGTGGGAGGGGCTTTTTTTTTATTCCAATTAAAGACCCGAAGAATGTCGGATAATCGGTTCGGTTTCTGGGCTACGGCTTGTTTTTTAACACAGCACATAATATTCTTCAGGGGCAAAATGCCGGTTTCCCCGTAAAAATGCCGGATTTTGCAGCGGCAAAACTACCCCGGATACCCGTTTTATTCTTCAACTACAGTACTGTGAAACGTTCCTACCTCTGGATTTTTTTGACTATTTGTATAGCCCTTATCGCCTGGAAATTGTACGATAACCAACAAAAACGCCAGGCCGAGGCCCAGCTTTCCATGGTTTCGCGGGCTTTCGTTCCGGTGGAAGTGGCTCCCGTACGATTCGAAAACCTGGCGAACAAACTCGAGGCCAACGGCATTTTTTTACCCGCCAAAGAAATGTTTGTCATTTCCGAAACCGCAGGCCGGGTAGTGCAGGTATTTAAAAACAAGGGCGAGTGGGTGCGGGAAGGCGATTTGATCGCCAAAGTAGACGACGAGCTGCTCCAGACCGAACTGGAGGCCACGCAGGCAAACATCGCCAAGCTCAAAAAAGACCGCGACCGCCTCGGCAACCTGATTGAAGGCGAAGCGGTGGCCAAAAACAAAATCGAAGACATCGACCTGGGCCTTCTGGCCGCCGAGGCCAAGGAAAAAGCCCTGAAAAAACAGATCGCCAATACCAGCTTGAAGGCGCCTATGAGCGGGACCATGGGCCTGCGGTTTATCGAACGCGGCAGCGTCATCGGCCCGGGCATACAAGTAGCCCAGATCACCAACCTCGAAAAACTCTTCCTCATGGTAAAGATCACCGAACGCGACGTGCTCCATGTGCGCAAAGGCCAGCCCGTCAGCGTCATAGCCGATGTCTATCCCACCCGCCCGATCGCCGGCCGGGTGACGAATATCGGCCTGCGCGCCGACAATGCGTTCAATTACGATGTGGAAATAGAAGTGCTCAACCCGGCCAATGCGCCCTTGCGCGCCGGCATGCACGCCCGGGCCCGCTTCACCTTCGATGCCAACCGCCGCGGGCTCACTATCCCCCGCAAGGCTATAGCCGGGAGCTTGCAGGACGCCAAAGTATACGTGGTTCACGACAGTATTGCCCATTTGCGCAGCGTAGCGCTCGGCGCCATCAGCGGCGACCGCGTGGAGGTGCAATCCGGCCTTAACGAAGGCGAAAACGTAGTCGTGTCCGGACAGTTCAACCTCTCGGACGGCGCCAGAATAGATGTGATCAAGGGTTAGCGGCGCGTATTTCCCCGAAGCTATGGCGCACCGCCGGGAAACGGCGCCACCGGTATCTCTACGGCCCGAAGCCGTTTGCGCGCGCTCAGGTTGACGCGTTTGTATTTGAAAATCCGGTGCAGGACAAAACCCGATGCCAGGCCCGTGCCCGACACAATGGCCGTGCTGGCGCCGAGTTTATAATCGTCGAATGCCGCTCCAACCAGCGCGAACCCAGCCCAGGACGCGCCGAAAACCATCAGGGAAGGTCCCAGGCTCCGCACAAAGCCACCGTGCCGCAGCCGGATGGCTTCGATATCCGCCACCCGCACGTTTTTCCAATCGAAGGCCACCATCTGCGCATCCATCTGCACATCGGTTATCGTAGAGGTATACCACTCCGCTTTGCCTTTCAGCCGGTAGGTCAGGTCCTCCCCTACGTAAAATTTAAGCACCCGGGCGCGGTTGGCCTTTTCCAACTGGATAAACTTTTGGGCGCCGGCAGGCGCCGGCAGCAGGCAAAAAACGACATAGAGTAAAAGGAAACGCATGGTTTTTGTTTTATCCAACGAACGCGCGGAAGCAGGTATTCGTGGCGTAAAGGTATACTACCCAATTTATTGGCTCCCGGGGGCTTGTTGCTGTTGCCCTGGTCAGTTCCGTTTGGTCAAATCAGAAATAAATTGGAAGGGTTTCCAGCCAGCCTGTTGACCTATTCGTTTTTATTTGTATATTTGTTGGCACATAATTACCGTGTCTTGTTTTAGACTGCTTTAGTAGGTTTGACTTTCCTCCGACCATTTACAGATGCACCCAGTTACCCCCGAATTTAGCTTTAGCCTGCGCTACCTTTGATACCAAGCCTTATTCGCCCGTACCATTTCAGAGTAACTTAAAATGCGAAATTAAAAAACCAAACCGTCCTCCAGGGGGCTATTTTTTGTTTTTCCTCTATTTTTTTACTTGTTAATGGTTCTCCAAATTCACCGGATGGCATCAGGCCGTCCGGAGTTCGCCCTTGCTTTTTACCCGGAAAAGTACCCGAATGATGATACCTTAAACTCTTCCAAATTATGAAAACAGCTCGTCTCAGTGACCTAATCAGAGGAGCGCTCTGGCTATGCCTTATTTCCGTTCCGCTTGGGCTGACTGCCCAAAAATCCGGAGGCCCGCAACCGGGTATCCGTGTCGAAAAAACGTTCGTCCTCCCGCAAACGCCGGATTTCGCGGTGATGCCGACGATCGAATTGCAACAATACCATAACGGCCCCTTTTCCGCCCCGGTCAATACCGGCACCAATTGGGTAGCGGACAATGCCGGGCTGCAAAATGCGCACTACTCGGAGGGTTGGTCCATCCCCTACCGCTGCGTTATGACCGGGTTGCCGGCCAATACCATGGTCACCCTGACCATCGGATACGACGTCAAAAACACCGGGCGGCATGCGATCGATTACCTAACCCATTACCATCGCCTCGAACCCCATAATTTCTGTACGCACAACCTCGCGGAGGATGTTCTGCCCACGGCAGGGGTCAGTGGGATCACCGGCCCCTCGACGTCGTTTCCGGTGCCGGAGCCAAGCTCCGGGACTTCGCCGGTTCCCGGCGAGCCAGGCGCCAGCTTCAACACCATCCCCGCCGGCGAACGCCAAATGGTGCTTTTCGGCGCAACGCTTACCGGCGTTACCTACAACGCGCAGGGCGATTTGACGGCAGGGCAGTCGGAAACCACTATCGATGTCAGCTTCCATACGGAGGACGGCGGTACGGTTGTGCTCGCCTGGGGAGGTCATATCGCATCGCGGCTCGATTGGGGGGTGACCAACAATGGGTTTCCCCTCTCCGCCGGCGGGCTTAATGGAGCGCCCTACCACATGCGGCTGAAAAACTGGACGCTCGGCGCAGCGGGGCTGCAGGACCGGTCGCTCAGCGGATTGGCGGTAGCGCCTGCCGGCGAGATCATAGGAACGAACCCCGTTTGCGCAGGCACCCCGCAGCAATATTGCCTGAAATCGCCACAATCGGGAGAAATCTATCAATGGTCGGTGAGTGGCAACGCCGCTATTTCCGGCTCCAGTACCAAGAGTTGCGTGGACATCCTGGCCGGCAGCGCCGGTTCGTTTACCCTCACCCTGATGCTTACCCAGCCCGCTGGCGGCAATATCTGCGTGGAATTCAGCACCACGATCACCGTTCAGGGCGGCCAACTGGCCTGCGTGGTGAATGGCCCTGCCGCGGTTTGCCCCGCGCTGCCGGTTAGCTACTGCGGGCCGCCAGGGGCAAACGCCTACGCCTGGTCGGTCTCGGGCGCCGGAAGCATCGACGGGCCCAACACGACCCCATGTATCACGGCACTGCCCACCAACAACTGCGCAGGCAGCTTCACCCCGACCCTGACCATTACGGACAACTTCGGCTGTAAATCCACGTGCAACAGTATTGTGACCGTGGCAGACAACCTGGCGCCAACCTTTACGGCTGTTCCGAAAAACGTGACGGTATCCTGCTACAGTGTGCCGCCGCCTGGAATCGCCACTGCGACGGACAATTGCGCAGGCGCCGTCGCTATAGCCTTCACCGGCCAAACCCGGACGGACGGCAATTGCCCGCAGAACTATACCCTGACCCGGCAATGGACCGCCACCGATAACTGTGGCAACCCGAAAACGGCTACACAACTGATTACGGTGCGGGACACACAGGGACCGCAAATGCTTTCGGCGCCGCAAGACGCCATCGTGGAATGCGACCTGCTGACCAGCGCATCCGACTACCAAGCCTGGCTCGATAACCACGGCGGCGCTACGGCCCAGGATTGCGGCGCCATCACCTGGACCTATGGCGACGACCCCGGCCATTACTGCCCCACGCCCTGTGGCGGTACTTTTTTCAAACCAATACTGTTTACCGCCACCGACGCCTGTGGCAACTCTACTACCGCCAACGCAATTTTTTGGAACATCGACGAAACCCCGCCCAACTTCCTGACACCCCCGCAAAACAAAAGCGTCGAGTGTATGGCGGGTTGCGACGGAGAAGCCGAACTACTCGAATGGCTCGACAATCTGGCCGGACTGGAAGTGGCCGACAATTGCGGAGATGTGCAGGTGGACTATATTTTTGGGCCGGATAAAGATCAGTGCGGAAATACCTGGTCCAGAACGTACCATTTCCGGGCTACCGACCAATGCGGTAACAGGTCCACGGCATACGCCACCTTTTCCATCATCGACACCATTCCGCCCACGATCGAATTTTGTCCGCCAAGCAATTATTTTCTCACCTGCAAAGGCGATATCCCGCTGCCCAACCCCGGTGCGGTGATCGCTACCGACAACTGCGGCGACGTGACGGTGTTCGTAAAACCGCCGCTCATAACCGGCGACGGCTGCCCCTACTGGCCTATGTCGGTCTCCTACTGGTACGTCGCGGTCGACAAATGCGGCAATATGGCCGTATGCGATCAATCCTTTATCGCCCAGGACAATATACCGCCGGTCATCACCTGCCCGCCAGGGATAATCGTGGAATGCGAGGCCAACATCCCGGATTGCCCGGCTAACCTGGCGGCTTTCTATGCGCTGCCCGGCGCCTCGGCTGCCGATAATTGCGACGCCACACCCGGTTACAGCTGCGATACCGGACCCTTGACCGGCGGCGCCTGCGGGGGAACCGTAATACGGACCTTCGGCGTAATGGACGACTGTGGCAATATGGCAACCTGTTCGCAGGTGATCACGGTAGACGACAACACGCCGCCGGTAGTTGTCCCAGGTGCCATAGCGCCCTGTTACCCGACTGTAGCGGAGGCGGAGGCAGCCGCATCAGCCGCTACAAACGCCACGGATAATTGCCCGTCTCTGCTGACCATGACCGTAAATACCAGCGGGACCTGTTCGGCCGTGATTACGGTATCTTTTACCGACGCCTGTGGAAACGCCAGCTTCACCACCTACAATACGCGTATCGACAATACGCCGCCGGCAATCACTTGCCCACCCAACCTGAACCTCGGTTGCAACGTCGCAGTCCCCGCCCCGGATATCGCAACAGTGACCGTTTCCGACAACTGCCCCGGCGCCATCACCGCCGTTCATCTTGGCGACACCCCGATACTTGACCCGGATTGTTTGGAAACCCGCACCCGGACCTACCAGGCCACGGATGGGTGCGGCAACACGGCATCCTGCATACAAACCATTACCCGCAAGGTCGATACCGCGCCACCGGCGATCGCCTGCCCACCGAACCTGGCGCTCACCTGCAATGCGGCTATTCCTGCCCCGGATATCACAACAGTGACCGTTTCCGACAATTGCCCCGGCGCGATCACCGCCGTTCACCTCGGCGACAGCCCCCCGGTCATTGATCCGGTGAGTTGTATTGAAATACGGACGCGAACCTACCGGGCGACAGATGCCTGTGGAAATACGATGACCTGTGCGCAAACCATTGGACGCAGAGTAGACACCACTCCGCCGACGGTCACTTGCCCGCCCAACCTGAACCTGGGCTGCAACGCCGCGATCCCCGCAGCGGATATTGCAAGCGTTGTGGTGTCCGACAACTGCCCCGGCGCCATCACCGCCGTTCATCTCGGCGACACGCCCCCGGCAATTGACCCGGCAACTTGTATGGAAACGCGCACCCGGACCTACCAGGCCACGGATGCCTGCGGAAATACCGCCAGCTGCCAGCAAACCATCACCCGCACGGTGGATACCACTCCGCCAACGATCGCTTGCCCGCCCAACCTGACACTCGCCTGCAACGCCGCCATTCCCGCACCGGATATCGCCACCGTTGTGGTATCCGACAACTGCCCCGGCGCCATCACCGTCGTTCACCTCGGCGACAGCCCCCCGGTAATTGACCCGGCTACTTGTATGGAAACGCGCACCCGGACCTACCGGGCTACGGATACCTGCGGAAACACGGCACTGTGCGCGCAAACCATCACCCGCAAAGTGGATACCACGCCGCCGGCCACGACCTGCCCCCCAGACGTCATCCTGGGCTGCAATGGGCCTATCCCGCCGCCGGATATTTTGACGGTTGTGGTTAATGACAACTGCCCTGGCGCAATAGTGGTGATTTTCCTAGGCGATACGCCGCCGCTCTTTGATGCCGCAACCTGTATGGAAACCCGCACCCGGACCTACCGGGCTACGGATGATTGCGCAAACACCATGACCTGCAAACAAACCATTACCCGCAAGCTGGATATGACGCCCCCCACGATCACCTGCCCGGCCAATGAGACGGTGGAATGTGCCGGAGCCGTGCCGCCCTGCCCGGCTTCCCTGGCCGATTTCCTGTTGCTGCCGGGCGCCGGCGCTACAGACAATTGTGACCTCGACCCAGGTTCTTTAACCTGTACGGATGGGCCGGTAATGGGAAACCCCTGCAGCGGTTCGATGACCCGTATTTATAGCATAAAAGACGATTGTGGAAACATAGATGACTGTATTCAGATCTTTTTCCTGATCGACAATGTGCCGCCGAATCTGGTTTGTCCGGATTCTATCATCCTGTGTGTTGAAGACATGACGGACCCCTGTACGACAGGTTTCCCGAATAACTTGAAAATTTGTTCGGACATTTTCCCGATTTGCCCGGCGCCTCCCGCTCTACCAGGGTGTCTTCAGTCAAGACTTTGCCCTCACCCAAATGGTTGTGTGGTTTGTCCAACCATGTGGTTCCTGGTGCCCCGGGGAAATGGAACACCCGTTATGGATGTTTGCAGTGACGTAAAATTGACGTATTGCGACCCGGATAATAGTATTCCCACTTGCGTTTTTATTCCGGGAGCTGCCCCCCCCTATTTGCTTTTTACGCGCACCTGGATTGCCTATGACGAATGCGGAAACCGGTCCGAATGCAAACAAAAAATCTATTGCGATCCGACCTGCCACCATAAAGACCCTTCAAGCGACTTTTCCATCTTCCCCAACCCCACGTACGACGCCTTTACCGTGCGGTTTGAAGAGCATTGCATCGGCATGTCCGTCTCGATCGAGGTCTTTAACCATTTGGGCCAGCGCGTGTTGACCAAAACCCTGGACGCCCTTCCGGCTACCGACGTACCCCTGTCGGCGGCAATGATGCCCGGCAGTATGTACCAGGTGGCGGTTCGATTGGACAATCGAAATCCCGTGGTGAAAAACCTGGCAGTCGTGAAAGATTAAGGAATGTGTCCGAAATAACTTACCATTTTGGGCGGCGTCTTCTTGACGCTGACTTCGTTGGTAAAACAGTTGCGTAGCGATGCTATGCGCCTGTTTCACCGCCTTGCCAGCGCCAAGAATACACTCGCCGAAAACGGCAACTTATTTCGGACACGTTCCTAAGGATTTTCTGCCGGAGTCAAAAAATCTTTTCACAGGGGGCGCCTGCACGGGGGTGGCAGGCGCCCCCGCTTGCGGGAGGCGGCATCCGTAATAAGCAGTACTGAAAACTCCGCGGCCTTGCGCTATTTTTGCCGCAAACGCCATACGCGCATGAAAAAAATGTTGTCTATCGCATTTGCCTGGTTGTCCTTCAACAGCCTCTCCGCCCAAAACACCTCCGTCCAAAACATCGAACCGCGCCTGGAAGCCCTGCTGGCAAAGATGACCCTCGATGAAAAGATCGGCCAGCTCAACCAGGTAGTCGGCGATATCAGCACCGGTACCGAGGTCAGAAGCGACGGCCTGCTCGCCCAGATTCGCGCCGGCAAGGTAGGCAGCGTGCTCAGCCATACCAATTTCGACAATAAAACCGCCATTCAGCAGGTAGCCGTCCGCGAATCGCGCCTGGGCATCCCCATCCTGTTCGGCTTCGATGTGATTCACGGTTATAAAACCATCTTCCCGATCCCCCTGGCGCAGGCAGCCACCTGGAACCTGGCCGCCATCGAACGCGCCGAGCGCATCGCCGCCGCCGAAGCCGCCGCCGACGGCCAACACTGGACCTTCTCGCCCATGGTCGACATCACCCACGACCCCCGCTGGGGCCGCGTGATGGAGGGCGCCGGCGAAGACCCCTGGTACGGCAGCCTGGTGGCGCAGGCCCGCATACGGAGCTTTCAGGGCGACGACCTGAGCGCCGTCAACACCCTGGCGGCTTGCGCCAAACACTTTGCCGGCTACGGCTTCACCGAAGGCGGCCGCGAATACAACACCGTGGACATGAGCGAACAGCGCCTGCGCCAGCTGGTGTTGCCGCCCTTCGAAGCCGCCGTGCAGGCCGGTTGCGCCACGTTTATGAACGCCTTCAACACGCTCAATGGCGTGCCTGCCAGCATGAACAAACACCTCGTCAGCGATATCCTGCGCGGCGAATGGGGCTTCCGGGGCCTGGTCGTGAGCGACTGGAATTCATTTGGCGAAACCATCATCCACGGCGCCGCGGCCGACGACGTGGATGCCTCGGCCAAATGCCTGTCGGCAGGCAGCGACATGGACATGGCCGGCGGCACCTTCCAGCGCGGCCTGCAAAAAGCCCTGGCGCAGGGCCGGGTTTCCGAACAACAAATTGACGATGCTGTGCGCCGCGTGCTCCGCCTGAAATTCGCCCTGGGCCTGTTCGACGACCCTTTCCGCTACCTCAACCCCAACCGGCGTGCGCAAACCCTGGAAAAACCCGAATACCGCCAGGCCTCGCGCGAAATGGCCGCAGAAAGTATGGTGCTGCTCAAAAACGACGGCGGCCTGCTACCCCTCGATCCCAAGGGCCCTTTTCGCAAAATCGCTCTCATCGGACCCTATGTCAACAGCATCGGCCACAAAGACTACATGAGCTTCTGGACGCTCGGCCTGGGCAACCCCCAGTACGACTCTACCAAAGTGGTCACGCCGGCGCAAGCCCTCAAACCCCGGCTGGAAGAAATGGGCTTCGAAGTGACCGTCACGGAGGTTTGCCTGGATGCCAACTGCGACGAAAAGGCCCTCAGCGCCGCCCTGAATGCCGCCCGCGAGGCCGACCTGGTCATCGCTTGCCTGGGCGAACGCGGCATCGATTGCGGCGAAAGCCGTTGCGTCAGCACGCTCGAACTGCCGCGCGGCCAGGAACGCCTGCTGCAAGTGGTAAGCCGCAACAACAAGCCCACCGTCATGGTCCTGTTCAACAGCCGCCCCCTGGCCTTTCCCTGGGCCTCGGAAAACGTGCCCGCCATCCTGGTCGCCTGGCAGCCCGGCTTTGAGGCCGGCAACGCCCTGGCCGACGTGCTCACCGGCAGCGTAAACCCATCGGGCAAGCTGACCGTCACGTTCCCGCGCAATACCGGCCAGATCCCCCTGTACTACAACCACCTCAATACCGGCAGGCCCCAGGCCAACTTCGGCCAAATGTGGACCAGCGGCTACCTCGACGTGCCCAACACGCCGGCCTATCCCTTCGGCTACGGCTTGAGCTATACAACGTTTGGTTATTCCGGTCTGACCCTGAGCAAAACGGCTATCGGCCCCGGCGAAACCCTGGAGGTATCCGTTACGGTGGCTAATACCGGCAAAGTGACCGGTCAGGAAGTTGCGCAGTTGTACATCCGCGACCCGGCAGCCGACATCGCCCGGCCGGTGAAGGAACTGAAGGGTTTTGAAAAAATCCGCCTGGCGCCCGGCGAACGCCGGACCCTGACGTTCAAACTCAGCGCCAAAGACCTGGCCTACTGGAACCACGAAGGGCGCTTCAAAGCGGACTCCGGGCAGTTCCGGGTATTTGCCGGCGGCAATTCGGTGGAGGTTCTGGAGGCGGAGTTTGAGTTGAAGGAGTGAGGATGGGTGGGGTTGTTCTGCGCCTCATGCCCCTTCCTGACGCCGGTCATTTCCCGGCCGTGTTTCTTTCCCGATCTTTCGGCATCTCCAGAACCGGTATTTTTCAACCAAAAATGCTCATGCCATGACCATGACTGAATTCAGACCCGCCGCAGGGGATTATGCCCCGTATTTCGAGGGATATGTAGCCGCTGCCGAAACCGGCGATATTCTGATCTACCTGACGGCGCAAAAAGACGAGGCCGTCGGGTTTTTAAAATCCATTGTCTGGGAAAAATGGGAACTGGCCTATGCCCAGGATAAATGGACGCTGGCCGAAGCCGTGCTCCACATGATCGATACCGAGCGGATATTTGCCTACCGGGCTTTGCGCATCGCCCGCGGCGATACCACGCCGTTGCCGGGTTTCGATCAGGACACGTATGTGCCCCGTTCCGGCGCCGCTTTGCGCACGCCGGCGTCCATCGTCGATGAGTTTGCCGCCGTTCGCGAGGCCACGATCCAGTTGTTTAAAAATTTTACGGAAGAAATGTGGGAACGCCGCGGCGTCGCCGCCGACGCGGAGGTGACCGCGCTGGCCCTGGCGTTTATCATCGCCGGCCACACCACGCACCACCTGCGTGTGATCCGGGAGCGCTACTTGGCCTTGTAAAAGCGGGGCGTTGGCGGCAAGGCGTTTACCCCCAGCGCAGCAGCGCGCTGGCCCAGGTAAATCCCGACCCGAATGCCGCGAGGCAAACGAGGTCGCCGTCTTTTATTTTTCCGGCCTCCCAGGCTTCGCACAGGGCAATAGGTATCGAAGCGGCCGTGGTATTGCCGAAGCGCTGAATGTTGTTCCACACCTGGTCGTCGCGCAGGCCGAGTTTTTTTTGCACAAACTGGCTGATGCGCAGGTTGGCCTGGTGGGGAATGAGCATATCGAGGTCGGCGGAGGTCAGCCCGGCCGCTTGGAGGGCTTCGAAGATCACTTCCGGGAATTTTTGCACGGCCATTTTGAACACGAACTGTCCTTCCATATTCGGATAATACAGGCCTTCCTGCAGCATGCGGGGCGTAAAAAAGATCTCGCCGGGCGTTTCGACGGGCGGATAACCCAAGTCCGCTTCTTCACCGAGCTTCCGCATGTGATAGCCGCCATGGCACCCCGGGTTGATAAACGCCAGTTTTTCGGCGTAGGTACCGTCGGAATGCAATTTGGTAGCCAGAATGCCCCGCTCCGGGTTGTCGGAGGGCTGCAGGATGGCAGCGCCGGCGCCGTCGCCGAAAATAACGGTTACGTTCCGGCCCCGGGTACTAAAGTCGAGGCCCATCGAGTGCATTTCCGAGCCGACGACGAGCACATTTTTGTATGTTCCCGTGCGAACAAACTGATCGGCAACCGACAGGGCATACACAAAGCCGCTGCATTGGTTGCGCACATCCAGTGCGCCCACTTCCCGGTGGGTGATGCCCAACTCGCGCTGCACCAATACGCCGCAGCCGGGAAAATAGTAGTCGGGGCTCAGGGTGGCAAAAATGATAAAATCGATATCCTCCGGGCGGATGCCGGCGCGCTCGCAGGCGATGCGGGTAGCCGCAGCCGCCATCGTGGTAGTGGTTTCCTCGTGCTTGCGCCCATAGCGGCGCTCCTGAATGCCGGTGCGTTCCTGAATCCACTCGTCGGTGGTGTCCATGATCTGGACGAGGTCGCCGTTTTTCACTACCCGTTCGGGGACGTAATAGCCAATACCGGCAATTTTGCTGCGCAACATATATGATTATGTATATAAGTGAATAAATGGCAAATTTAATAGAAGTAACCTAATAGCCCCCTTTTCAGCCTTCGAATTAATTGTTGCAGTGAAAAGATTCCCAAAAATCAGTTAGAACCAGAAGCCTTACGCCAACGCCAGACAGCAACGCCGATAACAGCGCCGATCAACAACACCGACCACAAACGGGCGATAAACAACAGCAAGGCTTGCAGTCCCCGCCAGCCGCCAGCAAGGGCTTCCGCCAGTTGATTGCCGAATCCGGCTTGCGGAGAAGTCACGTCTTCCAGGTTGACGACCATTTCCCGGCGTACCACCGGGCGCTGGTAAATTTCTATTTCCACGGTACTCAGCTGCACCGCGTCGTCAAGGCGAAGTTGTTCCAACCGGGCGGCATCGGCGGCGGCGCGACCTCCGAACGATTTATCGATAGCCTCGGTAACCGACGGCAATTTACCGCCTTGGGCAGTGGCTGCTTCGATCTGCCCCTGGTACTGGCGGTTGCGGAGTTCGGCAAGTCGTTTTTCCAGGGCATTCAGGGTTTCGTCCACGACGTGGATACGCCGGTAATCCAGCAATTCTGCCCAGGGGGCGATGGCGCGCAGCGTGGTATCCAGTTGAGCGTAGGGAATCCGGAAAACCAGCCGGCACTGAAGAGCAAACACACTGGTTTCCAGCGAAGAATCGCTGCCGACCGGCGTAAGGTGGTATTGTTCGCGGTTTTGCGTGAGATCGTCCTCGAGCACGAAACCGCCGTTTTGCTGCACGACGTCTTCGATGCCGAGCGTCGCTTGCAGTACGTCGGCTGTGCGAAAACGGAGTTCGGCCGTACGCACCAGTTTTTTAACGGCATCCCAGCGGGTCGACTCGGCGGCCGCAGAATGAAAGACGTACGAAGACACTGGCGGCGGAGCAGCCTGGCGCCCGGGTGCCAGGGGAACTGCATCCTCTGAATCTGGTTCGATGGCAGATGGGCTTTGTTCGTTTTGGCGGCAGGAAAAAACGGCCGTTATGAGCAGTAGCAGGCAGGCGGGCGAAAGAAAGACATAGCGTTTCATAATAGGTGTTTTTGTAAGCCTAGATGCTTTGCTGGAATAAATGGCATGGATGGGGCCGGCGGTTTAACAATATCAAGTAGGCCATTTAGTGCCGACAGGCAATAAAGCGTTGCTGTTGCTAAGGCGGCTGGAACGCGGATGCATGAAAAGTGCAAGGATTTTTGAGGTGGGTGCATGATTTGTGCTAGGATTTGAATGAAATGTGCACGCCGAACGCCGGGGGAGGGGGTAGGTTTGGGGGCTGTTACTAACGAACAAAAAGCATGTGAACATGAATGGATATTTACTTTTCCGGTTTGCGTGGGCATGCTCACAATAGCATTGTTTGGACTGCAGAAGATTGCCCAGATGACCGAAGCAAGAGACGTTATAAAGTTCAATTGGCAGATTCTGGGTGTCAATGCCATTGCAGTTAATTATCGCCGGAGCCCGCCGAAAATCCGATCCAAGAGTAGGCAACCAAAACCAATTCCAATGAAAGAAAACGTATTCTCCGTTGACCTGGGCAACATGAAGATTTCCGACGCCCAGCGCAAAGAAATCAACGCCGCCGTTCAAACCGCCGTGACCGGCGTTCTGGCCAAAACGGGCGTCAGCAACAGCGCCGTCCTGATCCCCATCAACAAGTGGGCGAGAGGCCCTATCTGGTGGGGTATTATTGTGCGTCCCTGGAAAGATTTCGGCATCGGCGACCTGAACGAAATTGTCAAATAGCCCACAACCCGGAACATTATGGAAGCCCGCAAAAAGATAATGTGCCCCAGCAGCAAAGCGCAGCCGGGCGCGCAGCTACTGGGCGTTCGGCAGGACGACGGCACCGTGGCTATTTTGCCGCAACCGCTGCGCATCGACGAAGCGTTTGTGGAAACCGCCAATGCCGTCGCTCCCGCGGAACAAAGATTTCGCTTTACCAACAAGTGCGTCGAATCCGGCTGCATGCAGTGGACCGGTACCCGCTGCGGGGTGGCAGATAAAGTCCTGTCCGTGCTCGATCAGCTGCCCGTGGTGGAAGCCCTGCCCGAGTGCGGCATCCGCCCGCAGTGCCGCTGGTTTGGGCAAAACGGCCCCGTCGCCTGCCGGGCGTGCGCGTTTGTGATTACGCACACCACCGAAGCGGAGTGGGATACGCAAAACCAGGGCGTTTAAATTAAATTTTATATTGGTGTTATGAAAAAGGATAAACCCGTTTACAGAACGTTTGCCGATATCATCATCCGTGTTGTCGTGGTCATGTGGATAAGCAGCGTGGTCGAATTATTGATTTCAGTGAGCGGAGTGAATCCGGACTTCTTACAGTTTTTTCAACCCGTAAATTGGTTGTTGGCTGGAGCATTAATGGTTTTTGCTTCTTTATACGTGTTGGCCTATCTTTTTTGGAAAAAAGCGACGGCGCATGATGATACTGGCCTATGAATATAGCAAAGACCAATTGGATAAGGGAGCAGATGGCTTCGATCGCATTGTGAAAAATCAGCAATTCTCGGTTTGCACCAATTCTTCACGTTAACGGGGGCTTGTCATGTTGGAAACAGCCACACAAGCCAACATTCCAGCATAAAATTTGGCTTGTGTGGCTGTTTCCAACATGACAAGTCCCCAGAGAATCGGTGGTTAAAGGCAAAGCGAGAATCACTGGTGAAAAATATCCCTCCATTACAAGCCTCTCCGGATTTTTACCCATGCAGCGTTCTATGAAACTCCCTGCCACTGCCCTCCTGCTCCTGCTCTTTGCCCCGGCCGCCCAAGCCCAGGCTCACCTTGCCGACAGCTTGCCCGTCATCAGCCTGCAAAAAGATTTTGAGGACACCCGGCGGTTCAGCCCCGCCCCGCAGATTCGCTGGGTGCGGACCTCGAATGCCGGACTCCTGGGCGAGTTGGACGAAGCGGCGCTCCAGCAGGCCGTCCGCGGCAAAAACGTGCTGGTCCTGATCCACGGCATGGGCACCTCATTCGCCTGGACGATGCACTATTACCGGCGACTGTTGCACCGCGACCTGCCCTACGACATGATTGTCGGGGTCGTCTGGCCTGGCGGCGAGGTAAAAAACTCCAGGCTGGCGAACGGTCTGCTCTTTTTGCAGGCGGGCGCCCGGGCGAAAAAAGCGGGTAAAAAACTGGCGCCACTCCTGGCCGCTTTATCGGCCTCGGCAGATACGCTGGACGTGCTCACCCATAGCCTGGGAGCGAAAACGGGCCTTTTCTCCCTGAAACACGGGCCGGCCAATAACATCGATAACCTGTTTCTCACCGCGCCGGCCATCAGCGCCCGGAGCCTGCTGCCGCACAAGCGCTACGGCTTTGCCGCCGGCCGCGTGCGCGGAAAAATCGCCGTTTTTTATTCCAGAAACGACCGCGCTTTTGCTTTTCCGGCAAAACGGAAAATGGGTCGCCGGGGCTTCGTCGGCGCGGCGCGGCAACCCGGTGAAAAGTTCATCAATGTGGATTGCAGCGAAAAGGTTTTGTCGCATATGGACTATTGGCGCTCCAGGGCCGTGTCCCAATTTTTGGAACGATAGGCTGTCGGGAGCAGGATAAGCAGGAGCAGTGCGGCGGCCGGCCGCGCCTCCCTCTATCCGGCCGGCCTCCACCTAATTGCGGTCAAACCCACCGACACCTTTTTTCAGGATTTTTTCCAAATGCCTTATCTTCACCTGCATTCAATACCGCCGAGTGCTGCCTGCACATAAATAAAAACCGCTCTACCACCGAGCCTCGGCTATGCATAACCCGCCACCCCAAGCTGCGCTCCCTTTTCTCTCCCCGCGCTTGTCATTCCGCAGGAACCTGTCCACTCTACGCGTGCATCTCGTGTTTATCTTACGTAGAGTGGACAGGTTCTTTCAGAATGACAACCGGGGGGAGAAAATAGGGGGGTAGGGAAGATTCCGGATTTATGCACAGCACACGCTCGGCGGTAAAGCGGTTAGAAAATATGCGCAAAAGACGCCCGGCAGTAACGAATGCATCGTATCTATGGGGCGCCCGGGCAGCAATCTAATCTTTTAGCCCACTTTTAAGGTTTGATGCACTTTTCTAAACATTCTAAAATTTCTCTTCAAATAATCCTTCATTAGTTTTGGCCTCGGGCGATGAATGGCATTATTTTTGTTTAAGACTTAGGAGTAATTAGTCTTAAATATACATCCGATTATACCGAACACCTACTTTAACTTATTCACTATTAACACGATGTAAAAAATGGAACAATCGGAAAACAGGTTGGACAATGGGATAGGTCATTCTAAAAAGGGCCTTGACTATTTTATGAACACCAAGAACTGGTGGGGGCCGTTGACTTTTATTCTGATCATCAGCTTGGCCGGGGTAGGTATGATCGGGTACCAAACCTATAATGATGCTCCCCCGGAAGCGGCGTTTGCCTCGCCTTCCGGAGAAGTTGTGATGGAGAAGGCGGTCATCACCAAGGGGCAGGAGGTATTTCACAAATACGCGCTCATGGAATACGGCAGTTATTTCGGCGATGGCGCGCAACGCGGGCCTGATTTCACTGCCGAAGCGCTCAATCTGACAGCCCGCTACATGACCGAATACGCGGCGATTGAATTTAAAACCCGGAATGGCCGGGAGGCCTTGCCAGAAGAACTGCAAGTGCTCGAAGAGCGCACGAAAAAGGATTTAAAAACCAATCGTTTCAAAAAAGATGAAGGAAAAATATACCTGACGGAGGCGCAAGTATATGCCTTAGGCAAACTAAAAAAATACTACACCGATCAGTTTATCGACAAAAACACTGCCAAATCCTTTCCTCCTACCGGGTACATCAGCAACCGGCAGGAAGTAGAGAACCTGGCGGGTTTCTTTTTTTGGGGCGCTTGGGTATGCGCCGTGGAGCGCCCTGGTTCCGACTTTAGTTATACGCACAACTGGCCTTATGACCCGCAGGCCGGGAACACGCCCACAGCGCCGGTCATTCTCTGGAGTGTATTGGGCATGCTCGGTTTTGTCCTGGGATGCGGGATTATTTTGTATTTCATCGGGCAGTACAACCAACTGCCGAACAAGTTTTTCGCGCCGCCCAAAAAAAACCTGATGACCATCGACAAAGTCCGCAACTTCAAACCGACGCCTTCCCAACGGGCCACTTATAAGTTTTTCGCGGTAGCTGCGGTATTGTTCTTCGTGCAAGTCCTGAGCGGGATCATCACCCTCAACGACTTCATCGACTTTCTGGGCTATTTCGGCATTCACGTGGCCGGCGATTTGCCGGTGACCCTGTCGCGTACCTGGCATATCATGTTGTCGTTGTACTGGATTTCTGCGTGCTGGATAGCCTCGTCGATATTCATCTTGCCCATTCTCTCGAAACAAGAAGTGCCGGGTCAAAGAGCGCTGGTCAATACGTTGTTTGCGCTCATATTCATCCTTGTCGGCGGCTCCCTGGTGGGCATGGTATTGGGTCCTCTTGGCCTGTTGGGCGAATGGTGGTACTTGCTTGGGCACCAGGGTTGGGAATACGTTGATTTTGGGCGGTTGTTCCAGGCGCTGCTGATGGTAATCTTCGTTTTATGGGGCGTTGTGGTGTACCGTGGTTTGCGCCCGGCATTTGTAAAAGCGGAGACGTGGAGCTTGCCTAAGTGGATCATGTACTCGGTACTCGGCATTCCGCTATTATTTATCAGCGGTTTTGTTGCCACGCCGGAGACCAACTTTGTCATTGCCGACTTCTGGCGTTGGATGGTAATTCACATGTGGGTGGAAGCCTTCTTCGAAGTCTTTATCACGGTGATCGTCAGCTACTTGCTGGTGCTGATGGGTTTGGTGAGCCGGCAGGCAGCGATCCGGGTAGTGTATTTTGCCACTATCCTGTTTCTCGGCACCGGCTTATTGGGCATTTCGCATAACTTTTATTGGAACGCTAAGCCAGTGGCCACCATGGCGCTGGGCAGCGTGTTCTCTACCCTTCAATTCATCCCGCTGATTTTGCTCACGGTGGAAGCCTGGCGTTTTAAGAATATGCCGAAAATTGCGGTGGGCGATGTGGAACACAAAGATTTGAGCCGCAACTTCGCGTTCCCGGAGGTTTTTCTCTTCCTCATTGCCGTCAACTTCTGGAACTTCTTTGGCGCTGGCGTGATGGGCATCATCGTCAACCTGCCGATCATGAACTACTTCGAGCACGGAACCTATTTTACGATCAACCACGCGCACGCCGCTTTGATGGGTGTTTACGGTAATATATCGCTGGCGGCCATGCTGTTCGCGTCGAAGATGGTGCTTCGTTCGGAACGCTGGAGCCAAGGGGCAATTCGCAGTATATTCTGGTGTATTAATGCGGGCCTGATGCTGATGGTCGTCCTGGATTTGTTCCCGGCCGGCGCCATCCAGTTCAAAGCCGTTGTGGACAAAGGGCTGTGGTATGGCCGTTCTGCGGAATTTATCCACAGCAGCGCGTTTGAGGCGCTTACCTGGCTGCGGGGCATCGGAGCTGTGCTGTTTTTCTTCGGCGGCGTACTTCCATTGGCCTGGTTTATGGTAACGCGGTGGCGGTCGCTCAAGCAAGCCCGCACCGGTAAGACAGTGGATGATCTGGATAGTGATGATGAGCCCATACTCACCAGTATAGCCAAAGACGAACCTATGGAAGAACATCAGTTGGCAAACTGATATCCGGCCAGCGCCGTTCTTGTTTTTTTGCCGAAAATCGTACTTTTTCACCGCGAAGGCTCTACGATGCAGCGTTTGTTTCTAATGCATCTCAGCGCCTCCGCGGTGAAAAATTTTTGACACTATGCTCAAAAGTGCCTTATAAAGCAGTATTACCCGTGACCAAACGATGTTGATATCAGGGGCAGGGCGTTGCTAGCCAGCCCAAATATGCTTTGTATAGGAGGCCGGTTGAATTCAGGTGCAAAGAAAAATCTTTTTTGTTTTTTGTACGTTTTGCCATTGGCGGCGTTGTTTATTCCGCAAAAACATGCCACATTTGACCAAAACCCGGGCTCACTCATGCAAATTTTTATTCGCCGTTCGTTCACCTGCTTTCCTGTCCTGCCGATTTCCTGCCTGATTTTGTCGTTGTGGGGCGGTTTGCCGGCCTTAGCGCCCGCACAAACTACTTCCCAGGCGTCCTTTGGAAAAAACCGGGTGCAGTACCACCGGCAGTTCGACGAGTGGATGCATTACGAAACGGCCAACTTCGACACATACTGGTACGGCGACGCGCGCAACATTGCCCAATCGGCCCTGCAAATGGCCGAACTCGATTTTGCCTACGTACAACAATTGCTGGAACACCAAATGTCGGACAACATCGAACTGCTGGTTTTTAGCGATATCACCGACCTCAAACAAAGTAATATCGGCGAAGACGATCTGTTTTTAGTCCAGGCCGGTGAGACGAAAGTGGTGGGCAATAAAATTTTCGTGTATTTCGACGGCGACCACCGCCACCTGCGCGCACAAATCCGCGAGGGGGCGGCAGGAGTATTGATCAATTCGATGCTTTTTGGAGCCAACCTTCAGGAAATTGTTCAGAATGCCGTTTTGCTCAATCTTCCCGGTTGGTACACGGTAGGCCTGACGGCTTATTGCGGCGAGGAGTGGAGCGAGGATTTAGACAACAAACTGCGCGACCTGCTGCTGTCGGGCCGTTATAACAATTTCGATAAACTCGCCAAAGACCATCCGCGGTTGGCTGGCCATGTTTTTTGGTACTATATCGCCCTGCATTTCGGCAAAGGCACCATCAGCAACCTGCTCTACCTTACCCGGATCAACCGCAGCGTGGATGCCGGCTTCCTCTATGTGCTGGGCGGCGGATACCGGCGCACTACCGACGCCCTGATACAGTATTTTGAACAACGGTACCGCGATGAAGCACAGGGTACCCGAAAACCGGATGCCAAGGGGAGCGTGAAAATCAAAAACAAGCGAAACCTGCCGCTCACGGAAGTTAAAATCAGCCCGGACGGCAAACGTATTGCCTGGGTAAGCAATGACATCGGGAAATGGCGGGTATGGGTGCAGGACCTCAAGACCGGCCAGCGCAAACGGGTGCTCCGGGGGGGCGTGCGAAACGCCCTGCAGGCCACCGACCATAACTACCCTTTGTTGGCCTGGCATCCCGACAACCAACGCCTGGCGGTCCTGTACGAACGCCGCGATCAGGGCTATCTGGCCCTGATGGACCCGGAAACGGGGAAAAAAGAACTGGATATCCTCTCTCCGGAGTACCAACGGGTGTACAGCATGGATTTTATCAATCCGATCGACCTGGTGTTCTCCGCCTGCGTAAAGGGCTATACCGATTTATTTATTTACCATACCATCAACCGCAATACCGAGCGCCTTACGCAGGATTTTTGGGACGACCTGGATGCCAGTGTCGCCGTTGTGGATGGCCGGAAAGGTATTCTCTTTGCCAGCAACCGCCTCACGGATACCCTGTCGCCCCAACGCCTGGACACGATCCTGCCCCTGGGGCAGTTCGATATTTTTTATTACGACCTGCAATCGCGTGGCAAAGAACTGATCCGGATGACCAATACCCCGCTGGCCGACGAACGCGCCCCACTCGGCATTGACAGCGTGTATTTTACGTACCTGAGCGGCGAAAGCGGCATCGTCAACCGCCAGGCAGGGTATCTGGAAACTTATACCGCATATTACCAGGATGTGGTATACCTGGAGGACGGCGTGGAGGTAAAAGCCCTGAATATGCAACAGGCGGGCGAATGGCCCACCGAGCACGCATTGTTTTTCCTGGCGCCACTCGATACCGTGCTGGCGAATATCGACTCCACGCTTATCGACAGCATCCGGACCTTCCCTGTTTTTAAAAAAAGACCGATCACCTACAACCAGACCAATTACGACCGCAATATTACCGACCAGCACTTGTCGCCCCGGGCCGGCCGGCTGGTGGAAATGTTGCGGCGCGACGAAAAAACGCAGCTGTTTATACGGCCCGTTCACGCGGAGGCAAAAGCGCTTGCCTGGATGACCCGCTATCGCGAACTCGCCCTTCAGGCAGCGGGACTGCCGGTGCCGCCCCGTCCGGTAGTCGACCCAACGGAAATTCCGCCTGCCGCAACCGAGCCGGATTCACTCAGCGGCGCCACCTGGCGCCCGCGGCAAGACTCTGCGCAAATATGGAATCCGGGATGGCTGTTTCAAGTGCCCGGGCACCTGTTGGAGCCGGCGCCGGCGCCATCGGGCGCTCCCACCCCGCCACCGCCAGCCCCGGATGATGCGGATGACCGCCCATTGGCGGCCGATTCGCTCCGCCTGCCCCCGCAGCGAAAATTGCCGACCGAACGCCCCGTCCTGGCATTTGGCCGGCAAAATGCCGTGATCCGCTTTCAGCCCTCCCGCATTGTCCCATACCGCCTGCGCTTCCGAACCGATTTTATTTCGACGACCATGGACAACAACCTGTTGTTCGAAGGGCTGGACAGCTATGTGGGGTCCCCCGATGGCTTCAATACCCCGCCGCCCGGGGTGTTGCTGCGCGCCAATTTCAAAGATTTGCTGGAAGATTATGTTATAGAAGCCGGTTTCCGCTTGCCGACCACCTTCGACGGCGCGGAGTATTACCTGTGGATGGACAACAAAAAAAGGCGTCTCGACAAGCGCGTCGCCCTGTACCGGAAAACGGTAGTAAACGCGCTGGATGACGACACCGGCGGCAGTTTTTCCGCACCCCTTCAACTGCGCACCAATACCCTTATGGGGCAATACGAAGTGCGGTACCCGCTCGATCCATTTTTCAGCCTGCGCGCCATGGCTACCCTCCGGCAAGACAAAACGATTGCACTCAGTACCAACCGCAACACGCTGGAAGAACCGGACTATGCCGAGCAACGCGCTGCATTGCGCCTCAGCGCCGTTTATGACAATACCGTCGACGTTGACCTCAATTTGCGCACAGGCACCCGGGCCAAAGTGTTCGTGGAGGCAGTCAAACGTTTTGAATTCAATACCGAACCCAACTGGAGCCTCCACTTCAACTCCGGTTTTATGACGGTGCTCGGGCTGGATGCCCGCCACTACCAGCGACTCGACCGGCGCTCCATTCTGGCGGTGCGGTTGGCCGCGGCCACGACATTTGGTTCCGAACGTATCCTGTACTTTCTGGGCGGCGTGGACAACTGGCTGTTTCCCTCGTTCAATAACACCATACCCGTACCGCAAGAAGGCAATTTCGCCTACCAAACCCTGGCCGCTAATCTGCGCGGCTTTAAGCAAAATATTCGAAACGGCAGCTCTTATGCGCTCCTCAATAGTGAGCTGCGTATCCCGATCTTTAAATATTTTTCTAAAAAACCGGTTATGGGCAACTTCTGGCGAAACTTCCAACTCCTGGCGTTTTTCGATGTCGGTACGGCCTGGCAGGGGCGCAGTCCGTATAACGGCGACAACCCGCTGAACACCGTGTACGTGTACAATCCCCCTACAGTGGCCGTGAAGGTCAATTATTTCCGCGACCCGCTAGTGGCCGGCTACGGCGTGGGCCTGCGCGCTCCAATTTTTGGCATGTACCTTCGCCTCGACTATGGCTGGGGGGTGGAAACACGCGTCGTGCAAGACCCGGTCGTGCACATTGCGTTGGGGACGGACTTTTAGTTCGAAAGTATTCTGCAGCCGGAAAATGCCGGCGCGGGTTCAAACGTTTACGGCCATTTTCTTTTCCACTACAGCTTCGGCCAGCCAGGAGAATTGGCGCAGAAAATTGTCTATATTTTTTTCGAACAGGTGGTCCAGTAAATTGCCGGCCTCGTCGAAGCGTTGATCAACCTGCCCGACGGTCAGCATTTGGGGAATAGCATAACCCGAAATGCCAAGCACAAGCTGTTGCATCGCCAGAGCGGCGCGGATACCGCCGAGCATTCCGGTGGAAACGGATACCACGCCAATTACTTTTTGTGCAAACTCGCGCTCCTTCAGATAATCAACAGCATTTTTAAGACCCGAAGTATAGCTGCCGTTGTATTCCGGCGAAACGAAAAGGTGCGCGTCAGAGCGGCGGATACGTTTGGCAAAATCGTCCAGCCCACCCGGCGGGTTGGGATGCCGGTGCAACACTTCTTCCAATATTGGAAATTGATAGTCTGCCAGATCAAGCACTTCGGCGCTGTGTATGCCCTGCGCGTTGATCCATTTTTCCAGGGCCAGGGCAACCCGGTGCGATTGGCGCGTCAGCCGGGTACTGCCCGACAATATGGTAATATGCATAAGCGTAGTGTAGCGTGTTCGAAAAGATGACCGTACAACCGGCGCCGGGCTGAAAAGTTCAAATTGCTGCCCATTGCCTGCTGGAATCTGTTTTCCTTTGTACCACGTATGAACAAGCTGCCCGCTTTATTCCTCGATCGCGATGGCGTGATCAACCGGCGTGTGCCGGGCGACTATATCCGCCAGCCGGCCGATTTCATCCCCCAAACCGGGGCCTTGGAAGCCTTGCGGCTGCTGGCCGGCCGGTTCGGCCGGATCGTGGTGGTCACCAACCAGGCAGGCGTTGGTAAAGGGCTTATGGACGAACGGGACCTGGAGGCCGTTCACCGGAAGATGCTTGCTTTGGCGCAGGCGGCTGGCGGCCGGATCGACGGCGTGTACGTTTGTCCGCACCGGCCCGGGTCTGGCTGCACTTGCCGTAAACCCGCTACCGGTATGGCGCTACAGGCGCTTGCCGATTTCCCGGATATCGATGTTGCCCATAGTTGGATGGTCGGCGATTCGGTATCGGATATGCAACTTGGCTACGCGATGGGCATGAAAACCGCGCTGATCACCGGCAAATCCGAAGAATCGGAAGCCCTGGCTGCCCTGCTGGTGGATTGCCGTTTTGAATCGCTCCTGGATTTTGCACAGTTCATCCGCAGGACCTGATGTGTTAAATTATTTAACGCTAAAATACGCAGGCGCCCGGCCCCGTTTTGTTGCTGTTTGTTGCGCCAATAGACGCTTTCTTAGAATTTTTAAATCCGCATGAATTGTACCGGAAACGTTTGTTTGCCGGGCGCTCTCCCATTCCGATTCCGTCGCGCGGTTCTTTTTAATTTATCACGGAATTACTAAACACAACACGGACATGAAACTCCTCCTGTTCATGCCGGCCCCCCGTATGTGGGGAAGTGCCGGCTATCTGTTGCTGAGCGCCTGTTTGGCCTCGGCCCAATCTCCCGACCCACTGCCTGCCACCGCTGCAGAACCGCCACTGGATGATTTTACCACCCGCGAGGTGGTGGATATGCGCCCCATATTGGGCTACCAGGCGGTGCGCGAGGCGGATATTTTGTGGGAAACCCGCCTTTGGCGCGTGATCGACGTGCGCGAGAAAATGAACCTGCCCTTTTCCTACCCCGAAGCCCCCCTGGCCCAAATCCTGGGCCTTGCAGCGTTGTCCGGCGACCTGAGGGTGTACGATTCGGGCGACGACCGGTTTGAAAGCCCTATGACCCTGGAAAGCCTGCGCGCTGCCTTATTTGAGCAAGACACGATCGTGACGGTAGATGTTGAAACGGGGAAAGAGACGCTCCGGGCCGTCGAGCAATCGCCCGACTGGCAGGCTGTAAAGCGTTATCGGATCAAGGAAGCCTGGTTTTTTGATACGCGCACCAGCGCCCTGCGTTTCCGCATTCTGGGGATTGCCCCCCTGGTCAATGTTGTCAATACCGAAGGGGATTTTTTATACGAGCGGCCGATGTTCTGGGTGCATTACCCCACGGCCCGGCCCTTGCTGGCTCGCCAGAAAGCATACCTGCACAGCAATAACCTGGCTGCCACCACTACCTGGGAAGACGTGTTCGAGATGCGGTATTTCGCCTCCACGGTGTACAAGGAGAACAACCTGTACGACCGGCGCATCGAGCATTACCTGACCGGTGTGGACGCCTTGTTTGAAGCGGAAAAGATCAACGACGCCTTGTTCAACCGCGAACAGGACCTGTGGAGTTGGTGATCCGGATGGGGCCGGCCAGCGGCATTTGCCCGCTTGGTTGGACATACTTGGCAGAAACCAAAATTGGACATAAAAACGAACGGGGCTGCTGTAAAGCGGCCCCGTTTTTTGTTGCGAAAGTGTAGCGACGGAATCAGGGTGTTTTGATCAGATTGCCCACTTTCCGGACCTTCACTTCGATACGGTTGTTGAGTTCGTGTTCCATGTCGCTGCAGAGCACGCCGTCGGCACAGCGGTTGCGCAATTGGCTTTCCCCTTTACCAAAGGCATTTACTCTTCGGGCTTCTATTCCCTTGTAGATCAGGTAGGTGCGGGCATTGCTGGCCCGTTCTTCCGACAAGGTTTGGTTTGCCCTGGCGTCGCCCCGGCTGTCGGTATGCATGGTCAGGTCGATCTCCATTTCCGGATAACGCTGCAGGAGTTCCACGATAGCGTCGAGGTGGCGCACGGCGCTTTGGTTGAGGGTGGCTTTGCCGGGCTCGAACCGGATCTTGTCCATCGTAATGATATAGCCGTCTTGTAGCGGACGGGCGAGCATAGCCTCCGTTTTTTCGGCATCCGTGCCGGTGGCGGCCGTCAGTTCGACCGGTTCGAGGCGGATGGAGTTGTTGACCGATTTGCCCCGGGTGGCAGTGACGGTCAGGTTTTGGGTCCGGAATCCTTCGCGTTTGACCTGGAGCAGGTAATCGCCATCCAGCGGCAGGCAGAGGTTGTATTCGCCATTGACATCGGTATGGGCAGTTATCTGCTGGCTGCTGCTCTTGTGGGTAAAGATCAGCGTTGCGTTAGGAATACGGGTGTTGAATTTGTCGGTGGAGACAATGCCGGTCATCCGGTGGCATACGGCTTCTTCAAATAACGAGAGGGTGAGGGCGCCCCCTTTGTCGGGTTCGACGGAGTAGAGGCGTTCGGCTGTCTGGTAACCGTCATAGCTGGCCAGGACGAGGTAGCTGCGGTACATCACGAAGTCGGCGTAGGCTTCGCCGGCGCCATTGGTATAATTATCGGGATTACCCAGTTCGTCGGCATTTTTGCGCACCAGGCGCAGGCTGAGCGAGTTGGGCGATTCGGGTGTGGGCGCCAGGTCCACCTCGTAAAAATCGTTCTGTGCGGAGATAAAGCCATCGTCAGAGGGTTGCAGGATACGAATGGCTGCCCGGGGGATCGGCATTCCCGTGCGGCCGTCGGTAACGACAATGGTGACCCGGTCGGCCGGCGGTTTTTCAATACCTTCAATACCGTTTTCCACCACAAACGAATAGATATCGGCTTTCCCATGGCCGCCGGGGCGGTCGCTGGTGAAAAAGCCTTGGGTACCGTCTTCGTTCAGGATGAGGCCCATATCATCGGTGGGCGAGTTGAACGGCTCGTTCAGGTTGACCACGCCGTCGGCCAGTTTGTCGAGGTTTACGTAAAACATATCGAGGCCGCCCAGGGTGTTGTGGCCGCCGGAAGAGAAAAACAGCGTGTTGCCGCCGATAGTAATAAACGGAAAGATTTCGTTTTGGTCGGTATTGATCTCCGGGCCCAGGTTTACGGGGACGCTCCAGCTGCCGTCATCGCTGCGTTCGCAGACGTACAGGTCGTACTCCCCGATTCCGCCGGGCATATTAGAAGTGAAGTAGAGTTTTTGACCATCCACGCTCAGGCAGGGATGCATGCAAGAGTAGCTGTCGTTGTTGAACGGGAGTTCCTGCACGTTTTCCCAGTCGTACCGCCCCAGCCGCGCCTGGTAAATTTTCATGCGAACTTTGCCGCTTTCGTCGGCTTTTTGCACGCCTTTGAACATATTGTTCCGGGTAAAGAAGATGGTTTTGCCGTCGCGGCTAAAGGTTGCCTGCCCTTCGTTGAGGCTCGAATTGATCTCTTCGGAAAATGCAGAACGCAGCATCGGTTCCTCATTGCCGTCGAGCAAGGCATAATACATATCGAACGACGGCCGGTCGATATACCGCCGGTCGGCCAGACCAGTTTTGGCGCTGTTCGACAGGAAAACAATGCCTTCGTCGTAGTAGCAGGGGCTGAAATCGATACCCGGGCCGTTGATTTCGGCGGCGTTGCGAATCCGCGGCGGCTGGATTTGTTCTTTTTCGCGGAACCGGTCCTTGGATTTACTTTTGGACGATTGCTGGGCAAAAGCGCCGCCAACCGCCAGGAGCAAAAAAAGGGGGGTGAGCAGGATTATGTACTTTTTATTCATTCCTGAAATTTAGTTTAGATATTGCCAAAAACGCTAATATGGCTGGGAAATTGCCTGTCTGGCGCCCGGGGAACAAAAACATCTGGCTTCAGAACCCATATCCCGATTGTACCTCAGCGCCTTCCGGCGGGTTGAACCACCAACGGACGGTGGCCTCGACCGAGCCGTTGTGAAATTTGCGCAGACGCGTGAGTCCGATATCGTACGACAGGCCTAAAAATAACTTTTCCGTGGCTTGTAAGCCGGCCAACACGTCGACGCTCTCGCCGGCGCCGTTGGTATCGCCGCCAGCCCGGTAGGTGAGCCCGCCGTAAAACTTTTTCCGGAGGCTTGCCAACACATTCAGTTCGGCATCGAACGGCGCATTGGGTACGAATTTTAACAGGAGTTGGGGCATGATTTCCAGGTCCGGCTTTGGGGTCAGGGTAAACCCTCCCATTGCGTTAAAGTGACGATCCTCGCGGGAGAGTACGCCGCCGTTCTCAGAAAAGTCGATGTTGTTTTTAAAAAAACGCGGTACGGCCATGCCGACATACCAGCCCTTGTCGGGGTGGGAGTAATACAGCCCGAACCCGAAATTGACGGTCCATTTGCTGCGCGGTTCCAGTGGGATCGCCAGGTCAGTGCCAGCGGGGGTGGGGCTGTACAGGCGGCTGTCGTTCCAGTTTTGCCAGAAATTGCGCACGCTCGGCTGCATGCCGATGCCCAGGTGGCCGCGCCGCATCGGAATGCGGTAGCAATAAACCAGGTCGAGTGTGAAATTCCGGTTGATCCCGATGCTGTTGCGCACCAGGTTGGCGCCGATGCCCACGCGTTCGTTCAGCACGGGCTGGTTAAACGACAGCACCTGTGTGTTCGGGGCGCCTTCGATGCCCATCCATTGATTCCGGTAGATGGCCGTCAGAGCCGGAGAAACGAAACTTCCGGCATAACCCGGGTTGTAAGCCAGTTTGTTGAACATAAACTGGGTGTACTGCGGCTCTTGCTGGGCAAATACCGGAGCCGTTGTTGCGGCAAGCAGCAAGGCATATACCCACGTTTTTTTTGTTCTGAAAACCAGGGATGGATGTACAGGTATATTCATAAAGGGCGCTGTTGGTAAAAGCAAAACGGTGGATCGGACAAGGGAGGTTTACCGCTGAAGGAGCAAAAAGCCGTTGCGGGGGTTGTTTTCGAAGGGCAGTTGAACTACAAAAAAGTAAGTGCCGGCAGGCAGCGGTTGGCCGTTGTAGGTGCCGTCCCAGTCGTTGTTGTACGGCTGGGCGTGGAATACCTGGTCGCCCCATTGGTTAAAAATGGTCACTTCGTTCAGCGGCAATCCATCCCCGCTGTTCAGGCAATAAAACGGGATGACGAAAATATCGTTGGCCCCGTCGCCATTCGGCGTAATGATGGTGGGTATACGGCACTCGCCGGCTTCCTGTACGTTGAAGAACAAAGTAGCTATACTGCACGGGCAGTCGGGATTCAGGTTGCACAGCTCGTAGATCAGTTTGTCCACGCCTGAAAACGTCAGATCGGGCAGGTACGAAAACGAGCCCTTGCTGGGTTCCGACCAAAGGCCATGTTTGGGCTCTTCCAGCACGGTTATGGTGAACTGGGGCGGCACCACGTCGTTTTGCAGCACATCAAAGACGCGTTGTTCGCCGAAAGCGACCGATACGCTGTCTTGGTAGGCGGTTGGCGCCAGGTCGTAATAGATCGCCACGGTATCGCGGGAGAGGGCGCCGCAAAGGCCGCCGTTGGTTTGCCAGCGAAAGCGGTTGGCGCCAATCTGGAGGTCGCATACCACCGTTTCCGGGCTGGACGGGCTGGTAATTTTAATGCCGGGATTGGTCAGCGAATCCAGGTAAACCCATCTTCCGGATTCGAAGGGGTCGAGGTTGGTGGCTTGTAATAAGGCGCAGGAATCCACCGAGCACAGGAACTGGTCCTGACCGGCAAACGGAATTTTGCTGATAGTGTGTACAGTTACCAGGGCGGTATCCGCAGGGCAGCCTTCTACTTTGAGTATCCAGAAAAAGAAAAACGAGTTGTCGTTGGCCGGCAAATTGCGCACCATCGTGGTAGGCGAGCCGGGGTTTTCGATGACAACAGGCGGTTGAAAAAGACTTTGCCCGAGCGGCTGGCTCCAAACGCCGGCCGCCGTTTGGCCCTGTACGGCGTTGAGCTGCACGCTGTCGGCAAAACAAGTGACCATTACGTCGTCCGTCACCTCCGCTTCTTCAAACCGGTTGACGCCAACCTGCACGGTATCCGAGCTGAAATTTTTACAAGAACCGTTGGAAAGCGTCCAGCAAAATTGGTACGTATTGCCGGCCGTGCCACCCAGTACATCGGAGTTGTACAAGGGTTGGTTGACGATGGTAACCGGCAGGCCGCCAACCTGCGACCAGGCGCCGGTGGCAAACCCGGCCGGAGGCTGTGTGGCGTTCAGCCGGAACGGGAAGGCGTCGCAGGCGTTGAAATCCATGCCCGCATAGGCGAAAATTCCCTCAGGGATGGTGTCGAGCTGTACCAGTGCCGGCGCGGAAGCTGCGGAGAGGCAGCCATTGAGCAAGGCCCTGACGTAAAAGCTGTTGTCGCCGGGCTGCAGGGTGCTTAAGCTGATCAGCGTGAAGCTCAACGGGAATGCCGGGGGGCCGATCAGGGCCTGCGTCGTGCCGTTGTACCAGGCGTATTGCGCGCCCGGCGTGGCCGTGGCAGGCGCGATGTTGAAGGTCAGCGTAGCGCCGGCCCCGTCCAGGCAAGCTGGGGCTACAGGCAGCAGGGTCGGGGCTTCCGGGCTGGGGCGGACTTCCACGCAGGCATTCTCACTGAACGCCGATTTGCAGCCGTTCACGGTGGCGGTCACGCGGTAACAACCTTCGTGTAGGTTCTTTTTCACCTGGGCGATGTACGGGTCCGGAACGCCGGCGGTAAAACCCGCCGGCCCCATCCAGTTGTATTGCGCGCCGGAAACATCCGAAGCGAACAAATGCAGGGTATCGCCTTCGCAGACCGGCGTGTTCGAGCTGACCGACGGCGCCGGAGGAATCGGATAAACGTTGACCTGAACAACGGCCGACGGCGCCGATGGGCAGTCGCCGGCGTTCACGACCAGAAAATAATCGCCGGTATGTTGTAATCCGGTGACCGGGATCGATAATTTGGACTGCGCCTGGGTGACGATGCCGTTGGGCGTATGCCATTCGAAGATCACATTGCTGCCATAGGCATTGGCGTTGAGCACGGAGATGTTCAGCGGGCTGCCGATGCACAAGGCCTGGTCCGGACCGAGCAGGGGCGTTTCCGGTTCCGCCTGTACGTTGATCGTAGTAGAACCCTGATTCGATACACAGCCCGATGCGTCCCGGACGATCAGGTTATACGTTCCGTTATCGTCGGTACATACGCCCGGGATTACCGGCTCGGGCAGGGAAGAGGAAAACCCGCCCGGCCCGGCCCACGTATAGGTTAGCGGCGTGTTTTGGGTAAATATGGTGGCTTGCAACACCGCATCCGCGTTGCAATCGACGCAAGCCGGAGCTGTGTGCGTGACCGATGTGACTTCCGGCGGGGCAATAACCATCACCGGTGTGGTAGCCGTGTTGGTGCATCCGAACAGGGTGCTGGCCGTCACGGTATAGAGGCCTGTGGCTGGCATGTTGGTACTCGGATTTGGACCTATAGCCGTAAAAAGACTGGGCCCGGACCAGGTAAACGCGACTCCCTGAGTGGTTGAATTGGCATTTAACTGCAGGATATTCCCCTGACAAATAGGTGAATTGGAGGTAGCCGACACGTCGGGATAATCCTGAATATTGACGATAAACGCGTCGGAAAGATCGGACACGCAGCCGTTTTGTTCTACCCGGAGGCGCCAGGCCCCCGAGTGCAGCGTTGGGGTGGCGTTGTATATCACCAGGGTATTGATTTGGGTAGGAATATCCTCGAACAACGGCGAGTTCCAGATGTATTGCGCCGCGGTCGGGATATTTGGGCAACTCAACTGTATGGTATCCCCCTGGCAAACCGAAGCATTGCCCATCACTTCCGGTTTGGGCGGTTTTTGTTTTACTACCACTTCAACGGTGGCCGGCTGTGAGGCGCAGCCGTTTTCGGAAACGATGAGCGTATAAGTGCCGTTATTGAAATTCTGGGCGCAGGAAGTGACCAGTGGGTATTGTAAAGTGCTGGCAAATCCGCCTTGTCCGGACCAGGCGTAGGTGATGCCCGGTCCCTGAACAGGAGTGCCCAGGGTGATCGGCTCGCAGGTGCAAACCGCCACACTGGCCGGGTTGACGGTAGCCACCGGGCGTTGCTGAACGCTGATCTGTTTAACATCCGACGGCAGGGAAGTACAGCCGTCGGCGATCACCTTTACGTGATACTGGTATACGCCGGGCGCCGGGTTGGCGATTTGGAACATCGGAATAGCCGTCGACCCCAGCAGCGTCGGGTTGGCCGGCGTGCCGGAATACCAATAATACGTCACCACTGCACCGAAAAACTGCTGCACCTGCAAGGTCAGGGCGCTGCCCTGGCAGATTAGGCTGGGCACATTGGCAAGGAATGCCGGCTGGTTGGGGAGATTGGTCAGGTCCAACAGCACATTTCCAGTTGAAACACAGCCGGTTATCCCGGTTGCCGTCACCGTGTAGGTACCCTCGTTCAGGCTGGATGTGGTTGGAATTATGGGATTGGCTGCCGTAGACATGTACATATTCGGGCCGGTCCACTTGTAAGTATAGCCGTTGTTAGGCGCCGGCGGATTGGCGAAAAGTTGCACCGCTCCTCCTTCGCACACGCCGGGGGTGACGGTTGGGGTGGAGGATACGGTTTGTACCTGGACCATTGCCGTGCAGGCGGCGCTGTTCCCGGAAGTATCCGTAACCGTCAGCGTAACTCCGTACGTATTGTTTGGAGGAGTGGCCATATTGCAGGTGAATACCGTTTGCGACAACTGGAAATTCAGGTTTATCCCGGAACAATTGTCGATACTGCCGGCATTGATCTGCTGCGGCTGCAGGGTGTAATTAACAGTGCCCGAGGGGTTGGTCGAAATGATAACCGACTGGCAGGAGGCAACTGGAGGTATGGTATCCCGCACGGTGACCGGGAACGTGGCAATACCTGCATTTCCGCTGTTGTCGGTTACCCGGTAAAAAACGGTGTAACTGCCCGGTGGCAGCGAAACCGTGGTTTGGCTGCCGGTTAGCTGGCCTGCTTGTACCGTTTGAGTCCCCTTTTTTACTTCATACTCCACCACGGCATAGTTATAGGTCAAAACGACCTCCAAAGTGCTAATGCCGTCGAAATTACCGGCGTTCAAGGGGGCGCAGGGGTTGATGAAGTTGGAAAAATTTACAACATCCCGGTTGGCCTGCAGCAGGAAACTGGCAACGCCATTTGCGGCCCAGGCATTGATTTGCGCGGCTGAAACCGGAATAGAGCTTTCCTGTACGGTCGCGCATTCCCCGGCGGGCGGACCGGTGGTGGTGACCGTCAGGAGGTTGTTCTGTTCGTCCAGCACCCGGAAAAATTCACCCGTATTGCCATTGTCTCCCAGGTGCCGGATTTTGAGCACGCCATCAGTTACGGCATTCGGCAGCAATCCGCTGACATTAAGAATGGCGTTTTTGGGAACCTGTCCGGCGTTGGGATCCGCCTCGAATTGCACCGGTATAACCCCCGACGACTTGTTTAAACCGGCCGTGAAACTGCAATTTTCCTGCAGGCCAGGGAACGGCAGCGCCACGATCGCATTACAGTTAGCGGCGCTCACGAAGGCGGTTATGGATGGCGGCGCCGAAACCGCAGGCGGTTCCAGGTCTTCGATACGAACCACCGTGGATGCCGTGGAGGTATTGCCGGCACAGTCGGTTGCCATATATGCCACTACGTGATCGCCGGCGTCGAGGAAAAAACTACCAGGCGGTGGGTAGTTCATGGCCGGACCATTGTCTACCGTGCAGGTGATGACAACCGGTTGTTGCGGCGTAGCAAAGGAAAAGGTCAGGGTAGCGCGGGCGCGGCCGCCGGGGCAAAATGCATTACACGCATTTGGGCCTGCGCCGTTTGGCGCCAGCAGGATATCGAGCTGGCCATCGGTAAGCCAGGCATTGAGCAAATCTGCCGGAAGGGTAAAGAGCGTATCGCCGCTGAAACCGCAGGAAAAATTGGTCAGTTTGGTGCGCCCGATCAGATAACCGTCTTCACCGTAGATTTGAAAACTCTCGGAGGGCAGTTCTGAATCCGCATTGTCGAGCGCAATAACCAGTGTGGCCGTTCCGGTAACGGGCATTCCCGGCGGCGTATTGGGCGCCAACCAGGAAAACACCACGGTATCCACCGGCACCTGGTCGATTGGGGCGCCGTTTGGGGTAAGCAGTACGGTGTCGCGAAGCGTAAAGGCATTCAAGGTAGCCGTACAATCATCAAATACCGATACCAGAGAGGGCACAATGATGTTAGCGCCGCAGACACCGGGCGCTGCAGGCGTTTTTACCGTATCCAATACCGCCAGTACCGGCCCGGTATTGTCTTCAACGGCGATCACTTGCGTGGCCGTCCGGCTGTTTCCGCAATTGTCTACGGCCGTCCATTCCCGGCGGATCATATAGTTAGTCCAGTGGGCGCAATTGGCTGTATTCGGGTCGCGTATGAGGGTTTCCAGGAAACTGATATCCACCGCTTCGTCGCAGTTGTCGGTAGCGGTGACCGTACCGGCGGCGGGCAGGGGTGGAATTTGGTTGCATTCTACCGAAACATCGGAGGGCGCGCCGTTGATGGTTGGTTTGACCGTGTCTACCACGTGGACGTACTGGGTGAAAATACCGGTATTGCCACAAATGTCTGTGCTGGACCAAGTCAGTATTTTGGTATACGTGTCGCCACATCCCGGGTTATCGATGATCTCGCTGACCAATGCCGGGGCGGTAGTTATCCCGCTGCAAATATCAGTGGCCGTTGGGGGCGGCGTGACGGGCAATACTTCACACACCAGGGTAGTATCTTGAAACCCCTGGAGTACGGGCGCAAGGTTGTCGGTAACGCTGATGCGCTGGCTGGCGGTCGTGCTGTTTCCGCAGTCGTCCGTCACCGTGAAGGTTCGGGTAATGGCGTACGTATAATGGCCGCAGGTGGCGGTGTCGGGGTTTTGGGTTGAAACATCCTGGAACGTCAGCAGGGCAATGTCGCCGCAATTGTCCGTTGCGAGTACGTTTTGCCCTAAAACCGGGGCAGCAGGCAGTACAAAGGTGTCGCAGCGGATGGTAATATCGGCCGGTTTCAGCGTGATAACCGGTTGGGTGGTATCGCGTATGAGGAATACCTGCGCCGCAGTAGCGGTATTGCCGCAATCGTCAGTGGCGATCCAGGTGATCAGGATGGTATAACTATCGGAGCAGGTCTGGTTGGCGATTTGAAAGCTGGATGAAAAAGCCGGGGCGCCGGCGCAATTATCCGTTACGTAGGCGCTTGGCAGGGGTGGCGTGGTATTGGGGCAAAAGAGGGTATCGGTGGGCGGTAGTCCCGCAAACACCGGTTTGGTAGTGTCCGTAATTTTAAAGCGGAGCGTGCCGCTTCCGGTGTTTCCACAATCGTCGGTCGCCCGGAAGGTAACATCCACGTGCCAGGTACAGTTGTTCGCTTGCACGGTGGGATAAGGGCCGCTGTCAAACTGCCCGTTGCCCGATTGTCCATCGGAGCTGATCCAGGAAAAATTTGTCCAGGCAGATGCCGAACAATCGTCGGTGACGGAAGCATTTCCGTGGTTATTGATCCAGTTGATGAGAGCCGTATTGTCGTTGCCGCCGCCGCATTCTTCCGGAAACATCGCTCCGCTGACGAACGGCGGAACGGTATCAAGGGCGCCAAAAACAGCGTTGCCTGCAAACGTCGTGTTGCCACAGGCGTCCGTGGTGAAGAAATCCACGTCGACGCGCGCACGTACTTTCGCATACGTCTGATTTCCAATATTTTGGGTGTCACAGCCGTTGGCTGTCGAAGCGAGGAAAGCGGCTACTATCTGCGCTGAATCGACCACCAGGGCATCGATCTGCATACGGTATGTCAGCTGAGCATCGGGGGTGCAGGAATCCCTGCTGAGCATGCCGGCGCGCCGGTGTATCCAATCGCCCAAAGCTGCCAGGTGGTTGTTGCCGGGCGGCGAGCAGGCGGCTATACTGTCCATTGGCGCCCGGATAATATCCGGCCCGTGGTTGTCGACCACGGTAAAAGTGGCCGTGCGGGTAGTAGAAAAACCGCAGCTATCGGTTGCCTGAAACGTGACGACCACGGGTGCGGGGCAGCTCCCGGAGATGGCGGGCGGTGCGTTGTGGGTATAGGAGGCTATGCCGGAGGGATCGGTAGCGCTGAAGGTGGCCATTTGTGCGGCCAGCCAGGCAGGGTATGCCGTGCCGGTTTGCGTGCAGGGGGCGGATGCGCTTTGCGGATTGGCGACCACCACCGGCGGTTGCGTATCTTCCAGAATGGCAATAGTTTGGGTGAAGACGCCGGTGTTGCCGGAATTGTCGGTGGCAAGCCAGGTCCGGGTAAAGGAGCCGGCGGCGCAGAGGGCGGGCCGGGTCGATTCCGTCAGCGTGATGCTGACCGACGAACTGCAGCTGTCTGTGGCCGTCAGGTTGGGCGGCAGGGGCACCTGGCTGACCGAAGCATAGGTGACCGCGGCCGGGACGCCGGCCGTAACGATCACCGGCGCTGTAGTATCGATAAACGCGATAAAAAACTCGAATGTGGCGCTATGGCCCTGGTCGTCGGCTACCAGCCAGTATACATGCGCAATTTCGTCAAACGTCCAGCTGGCGCTGAGCAAAAAGCCGGATTGGAGCGGGTCGAATGCCGAGTTGGTTACGTTTGCGCCTACCGTGGAGCTGACGGCCGGCGTGCCCATATTCCCAGCCAACGTATTGGAACAGGTGACCGCGTTTACCGGGATGGTACTGGGGCCCGGATAGTTGAAATTGAAAAATCCTTGCTGGGCATTCAGGCCAGGCAGGATCAACCAAAAAAAGACGTTACAAAAACCCAGCATCACCCGCCAGTGCATGCGTAACCGGTTTTTCATACTTACATGTTTCGAATTCGCACAGCCGCAGGCTGACGAGATGTGTCAAGGGATAGAATTTATTCTCATGGATTATGGATTAAAGGCTGGATTTGCAGCCATAACCGTAGCGGGATTAATACTTTAATGCGTCATGTCGAAACCTGGCTTACGACGCAGCAGAGGCGTTGTCGTCATTCAACTTTTTATCTTTTACGTTTTTGTCGAGAAATTCATTGATATCGTCAATATCGTAGTCCCGGATAATTTCGCCCATTTCGTTCACCCGGATATCCATTTGTTTTAATTCGGCGTGAACGGTTGGTTTCGGTGCGTCGGATTTCAGTTTGTTTTTTTTCGCCATGATAAAAGCGTTTCAAAAGTATGCAAAATTACAGGAACGGAATGTGTTTGACGCCATGAACCCGTTGTTAATGGCGTACTTGGTCAAATTTAGCCGCAGTTAGCCGGCTATTGTGGCGATTACCTGGCTGAAGTGCCGGAGTGCGCCGGCCAGGCGTCGGTTGGTTTCTGCCGGCCCTAAAAGCGCTGCCATATCAAATACGGCGGGGCCTTTCATCGTGCCGGCCAGGGCGAGCCGAAGCAAGGGCAGGATATCGCCCGGCTTCAGGCCTTGTTCCTGGGCAAAGTGCCGGACGTATTCTTCCAGTGCGGGGGCTTCAAACGGAGCGACTTGCGCTATGTTTTCAAGGAGGTTTTCAAAAGCTGGATGAAATGCCGGGTTCCATTTTTTCCGGATCGTTTCGTCGTCATACTGCGTTACCGGTTCGAAGAGGAAATACCCTTGTTCCACAAAATCCGGCAAGAGATGAACCCGGTCTTTCATCAGCGCCGCAACGCGGGTCAGGAATGGGAGATCGGTGCGGTATCCGCGGGCGGCCGCCAGCGGATGGATATGCCCGGCTAACACCCCGTCGGGGGTCATCTGGATATAACGTTGGTTGAACCACTTGGCTTTTTCGTAATCAAAACGGGCGCCTCCTTTGTTGATATGTTCAAGGGAAAAGGCTTGCACCAGTTCGTCGATCGTGAAAATTTCCTGGTCGCCGCCAGGGTGCCAGCCCAGCAAGGCCAAAAAGTTGATCGCCGCTTCGGGCAAAAAGCCGGCCTCCCGGAAACCCATGCTGCGCGCTTCCGGCGTTTCGCCGGGCCAGTCCAGCGGAAAGACCGGCATACCAAATTTGGCGCCGTCGCGTTTGCTCAGCTTGCCGTTGCCTACAGGCTTGAGGATCAGCGGGAGATGTGCGAATTGCGGCATAGTCTCCGTCCAACCAAAGCCCCGGTACAACAAGACGTGGTGCGCGGTGCTCGGCAACCATTCTTCGCCCCGGATCACCTGGGTGATCTCCATCAGATGGTCGTCCACTACATTCGCCAGGTGATAGGTGGGCATTCCATCCGCCTTCAGGAGCACCTTGTCGTCCAGCTCGCTGCTTTGGAATACGACATCGCCCCGGATAAGGTCGTGAATGTGAATATCCTGCCCGGGTTCCACCTTCAACCGGATCACGCAGGGCGTGCCCGCGTCCAGGAGTTCCTGCACGCGTGAATCCGGCAGGACCAGGCTGTTGTCCAGTCCGGTCCGGGTGCGGTAGTTGTACGTAAAATTTTCTTCGGCCTGGCGTTGTGCCTCCAGGGCTTCCGGGGGGTCGAATGCATAGTAGGCGTGCCCGCGTTCGACCAGTTCGTGGGCATACCGGCGGTAAACAGCCTTTCGTTCGCTCTGGCGGTAAGGGCCGTAGCTGCCGCCAAAATCTATACCCTCATCGGGGATCAGCCCCACCCATTTCAGCGATTCGACGATATAAGCTTCGGCGCCCGGCACGAAGCGGTTCTGGTCCGTATCTTCGATCCGCAGGATAAACACGCCGTCATTTTTGCGGGCAAACAAGTAATTGTACAAGGCCGTACGCACACCTCCGATATGAAGGGCGCCGGTAGGAGAGGGGGCAAATCGAACGCGTACTGACATGCTAACGGTAAATAGTGCAGGGGCCGTAGGCGCTGTTGTTGCGGTCTGGGCCCATATCCGGGTTGTCTTTGAAATAAATGAATGGGTTTGGCAGTTTATGGGTCAAAACATTTGGCAAACCGCCGGAATTTCTTCGTACAAAGCCGACAAAGAGGGTAGAAATTTCCGGAAATACCAGGCGGCAGGGGTTGTTGCTTTGATTATTGCCGTATTTTACCTATTCATAGCGGCAAAAGTAGCGCTTTTTTGTCAGCATAATCCGACTATTATCGAACAACACTCCTCTATTGAGCATGTATCTGGTAAAAACACCCAAATTTGTACAGGCCCTGATGCCAGCCTATCTTTGGAATGTCTCCACGCAGGAAAAAACAATATACCTCACCTTTGATGATGGCCCTATACCGGAAGTCACCCCCTGGGTGCTGGAAACGCTGGATGCCGCAGGAGCGAAGGGCACGTTTTTTTGTGTCGGGGAAAACGTAAAACGACATCCGGAAATTTACCGGAAAATCCTCGACGGCGGGCATTCGACGGGCAACCATACGTATAACCATCTCAACGGCTGGCATACGGAAAACCTGGCTTATTTCCATAATGTGCGGCATTGTGCGCGGATCGTAAAAAGCAATTTGTTTCGCCCGCCGTACGGACGGCTCCTGCCCAGCCAACGGGCCTTTCTGGAGCGCCATTTTCAAATTGTGATGTGGGATGTACTCAGCGGCGATTTTGACGCGCGCCTCACGGCCGAACAATGCCTGGATAATGTGCTGACGCATGCGCAGCCCGGTTCGATCATCGTACTGCACGATAGCTTGAAAACCGAAGGAAAACTGCGTTTTCTCCTGCCGGATCTGCTACATTTTTTCCTGGAAAAGGGGTTTCACTTCGATGCCCTGCCGATGAGCGAACCGGTGGAGCCGGCTTCCTTGGGGTACCGGGCGCGCCAATTATTTGGCATAAACTCCTGAATACTGCAGATCAACGGTTACCTGTCAGCAGCTGCAATATACTTGCCCGCACCACATCCTGCCGGCTCCATAGAATGAAATGATCGCCAGCGGACAGCGTTTTCCTTCTGAAATCAGGGCAGTTGACCAGCATTTTGCGGGCAAATTCCACGTTGGCAAAGGGCACAAGCCGGTCGTCTGCAGCGTGCACCGCTGTCACCGGGCAGCGAATCGCCTGCCAACGGGCAAGCATCTGCCGGAGTTCGTGTTCCAATAACAGGATTTCCCGGTTGCTTGCCCACAAACTTTTGGGTGTCAGCCAGCACAGCGGCGGCGCATCTACAGCGGACTGCCACCACGGGTGTTTCTCCAGGTCGGGGTCGATGGAGGCGGCCACCAGGATCAGCCCGGCCACCGCAGCGGGGTGGTCCATGGCAAAACGGGCAATCACCGGTCCGCCCATCGAATGCCCTACGAGCACTACTTTCCGGCCGTTGGCCAATTTCCGGACAACGGCATATAGCGCCTCCGACTGCCAATATAACGACCCTTCCGGGCGGCCGAACCCGGTGGTGTAGCCGAATCCGGGGCGGTCGACGCTGACCAGGCGCGCTACCGCCGTCAGCGCCGTATCCGCCAAATACGACAGGAAGGCATCGGCCGAGCCGGGCGAACCGTGCACCAGCGCCACCAACGGTAAGGTATCGGAACGGGACACGCTGACGGCATGAATCGTCCGGTAGCCCGGTACCGGAATATCGTGAAAAACCGGGGCGATCTGCTGCCCTTTTTTTTGCAGCTCGGCAGACCATTTTCGGTCGGGCGTGCGCATGGCCAGGCAGCCAGCCTGGATCGAGAAAAACCACAACAGGAAAAGCCCGGATAAAACGTACCAAATGCGCCGGGACTTCCGTTTCCCGGGCGGCACGGCGGATGCAACAGGGATTTCCATAAGATCATGATATGGTTAAGGCGCCACTTCGATGCAAACCTTAGCTCGACTTTAGCCAAATGGAAAGGTGAAAATGCAGATAATATCTATCCCTATGTAGTTTGCCAGCAAGGCAGACAAGTTTTGGAATTAATTAACGTGAGTTTTGGATAGGTCATGGCCTCGGTACCGCCGAGCGTGTGCCGTGCATAAATCCGGAATCTTCCCTACCCCCGTTTTTTCTCCCCCGGTTGTCATTCCACAGGAACCTGTCCACTCTACGCGTGCATCTCGTGTTTATCCCTCGTAGAGTGGACAGGTTCCTGCGGAATGACAAGCGCGGGGAGTCACAGCTTGGGTGGCGGGTCATGCGTAGCCGAGGCACGGCGGTACCGAGGCCATGACCTATCCAAAAATCACCTTTCTGATGCGCAATGAGCACTTTTTTAAGCGTTTCAAATGGCTAAAGTCGACCTTATTCCCGGCTTCCCATAAACCGCAACAACAAGTACACAAACTGCAACAACGCAGCCAGGGCGGCGGCCACATAGGTCATGGCGGCCCAGAACAAGGCATCTTTGGCGCCTGTGTACTGCGAATCGCGCGCTACGCCGCTATTATCCAGCCAGGCCAGTGCCCGGCGGCTGGCGTCAAATTCGACGGGCAGGGTAACCAGGCTGAACAGGCAGGTGATCCCGAAGGCGACCAGCACCACCATCATGACGATAGGGTTTTTCAGCATGGACATACTGACCAGGGCAAACATGAATATGTACTGCTGTATGGACGCGGCGACGTTTACGATGGGTACCAGCGCCGAGCGCATTTTCAGCATGCTGTAGGCAGTGGCGTGTTGTACGGCGTGCCCGCACTCGTGCGACGCCACGGCGGCAGCGGCTACATTGCGGCCGTGGTAAACATCGTACGACAGGTTTACGGTTTTTGTCAGGGGGTTGTAGTGGTCGGTCAGCTGGCCGTCCACCTGGGTAATCTGCACCTCGCTGATGCCGTAGTGGCGCAGCATGGTGGCCGCCACCTCGGCGCCGCTCATGCCGTTGGTCAGCGGGACCTGGCTGTATTTATTGAATTTGCCGCGCAGGGTCCCGCTCAGGATCATGCCGATCACCGTGAAAAGAATGCTTATGACTATGATTCCCATATTCGACGATTCGAATGAAATTTTAGTAAAAACAAGGTTTTTGTAATCTGGTAATAAAACGAAAAGTCCTGAAAAAAGTTTGATCTTTCCGGGAAAGCAGGCGGCGCAAAATGCCGCACCTGCACTACCAGCAGGGATCAAATGATCATCTTGAACCCGGTATATTTATGCAGCGCCTTCGGGATGCGGATGCCTTCGGGGGTCTGGTTGTTTTCCAGCAAGGCTGCCACGATACGGGCCAGCGCCAGGGCAGAGCCGTTGAGCGTGTGCGCCAATTGTATTTTGCCATCGGCATCGCGGAAGCGCAGTTGCATGCGGTTGCTCTGAAAGGTTTCAAAATTGGATACGGAGCTCACTTCCAGCCAGCGTTCCTGCGCTGCAGCCCACACTTCGAAGTCATAGGTTTTCGCCGACGCAAACCCCGTGTCGCCGCCACAGAGCAATAGAATACGGTAAGGGAGTTCCAGCTTTTGCAACAACCGCGACACGTAGCGCAGCATCTGCTGGTGAACCTGGTAGGAGCGGTCGGGGTGTTCGATGTGTACGATTTCAATTTTATCAAACTGGTGCACGCGGTTGAGGCCGCGGACATGCGCGCCCCAGGCGCCGGCTTCGCGGCGAAAACAGGGCGTGTAAGCGGTCATCCGGATGGGCAGGTTTTTTTCGGGGATAATCTCATCGCGCACGAGGTTGGTTACCGGTACTTCTGCGGTGGGGATAAGGTAGAGGTTGTCGCGTTCGCAGGCGTACATTTGCGCTTCCTTGTCGGGCAGTTGCCCGGTTCCGCGGGCGGTATCCTCGTTGACCAGCAGGGGCGGTATAATTTCTTCATAGCCGGCTTTAATGGCCTCGTCGAGAAAAAACTGGATGAGTGCGCGCTGCAGCTTGGCGCCCTGGCCGCGATATACCGGAAATCCTGCGCCAGTAAGTTTCACGCCCAGCTCAAAATCGAAGAGCTTGTATTTTTTAGCCAGATCCCAGTGCGGAACCGCATCGGCGGGCAGGATGGGAAAGGACTTGGTCCAGGCGCGTGCGATTTTGTTATCCTCGGCTGTTTTGCCTTTGGGTACACTTTTATGGAGGCAGTTGGGCACGGCGTACAACAGGCCGTCCAATTCGATTTTGAGCGCTTCGAAACGTGCCTCCAGCACCCGGGTTTGGTCTTTTATGGCGGCTACCCGTGTTTTGAGCGCTTCGGCTTCCGGGGCTTTTCCCTGGCCCATCAGCTGACCGATTTGTTTGGCCATATTCTTGCTTTCGGCCAGTAAATCGTCCAGTTCTTTTTGCGCAGCACGCCGGCGATCATCAGTTTCGAGAATGCGGTCGACGACTTTGATCTGTTGCGCCGTCCAGTTGCGTTTCCGCAAACCATTGATAATGCGATTTTTGTCTTCTCGTATTGTTTTAACCTGAAGCATTTTGAGTCAAAAATTTTTCTTGGGCGCAAGATAGAGGGAATTTCAAAAAAGGCTTATCTTTGCACCGTTCATTTCTGAAACGGCCTGTTCCTGCCGTCCTTTTGTTTGCAAGTCTCCCACAACTTTTCCTCTCTGTTTTGGTTTGATACTTGGTTTTGTGCTCAAAAGAACGGGCGGTTTGATTACAGATATGACCTCTGTGTTGCCCATTTTTACCACAACGCGTTTAGCCTGCCATACCGCCACATCGAGGTGCGGGTTTTTTCGTAGACACCTGTTGTAAAACCGATTCCATAACCCTAATTGTTCTCTCCGTCACTTACCGGCGTATTTGCCGCGGTTTTTTAAAACACCAACTTTCTTATAAAGCATTACCTTAATTCTTTTCCTTTCCCATACCTGCCATGTACGATATTTTGCAGCTGAATGACATGCTGGTACCCGAACTCAAAGAGATAGCCAATCAGCTGGGAATCAAGGGGTACCATAAGCTTACCAAACAAGACATTGTTTACAAAATCCTGGACGAACAGGCGTTGGCCGAGAAGAAAACCGGCGGCGAAAAAGTGCCGGTCGTGGAAGAACCTGCGCCCGGCCGCAAAATCGTCGTCCGCACCGAACAACCGGCGCCGAAAGAGCGGTCCGCAAACCCTTCGGACGCCAGCAAACGCCTGCGCAAACCGCAGAAAAATACCGGCCAGCCCAAACCGGCAACGCCCACTCCCATCCGGGAAGCCGAACCGGCTGAAAGACGCCAACCCGATTCAGAACGGGAAGAACGGCAGCCGCAAAACCGCGATTTTCGCGACCGTAACCAACCCAGCCGCGACCGCGATCAACCCAACCGCGACCGCGATCAGCCCAGCCGCGACCGCGACCAACCCAACCGCGACCAGCCTAACCGCGACCGCCGGGATGACCGTGAACGCCGCGATTTCCGCGACCGAAATCAACCCAATCGCGACCGCCGCGATGACCGCGACCGCCGCGATTTCCGCGACCGCAACCAGCCCAACCGCCCCGGCAACCCCAACCTGGTTGACCCCGATGCCACCAAACTCAGCACGGCTGAAGAAGAAGATTTTATCGTGACGCCCCTGGGCGAGGAGGATGACGAAATGGCGGCGCGCAACCTGCCGGGGTCCGGCATATCCGAGCAAGGCCCGCAACCCCGCCAGGAGCCCGAACCGGTGGTGATGCCGGTCATTGAAAAATTCGACGTCGAACTCGACGGCATCATCGAAGGGGAAGGCACCCTCGAAATGATGCCCGACGGCTACGGCTTCCTGCGCTCGGCCGATTATAACTACATGACCAGCCCCGACGATATCTACGTTTCGCCCTCCCAGGTCAAACTCTTCGGCTTGCGTACCGGCGATACCGTGAACGGAGCCATCCGGCCACCCAAAGAAGGAGAGAAATATTTCGCCCTGCTGAAAGTAAGCCGGATCAATGGCATGGACCCCAAAGACGTTCGCGACCGGGTGCCGTTCGACTACCTCACGCCGCTATTCCCGACGCAGAAATTCAACATGCTGACCAGCTCCACCGGCCGCGATTTCGGCAACCGGATCATCGAGTTGTTTACGCCCATCGGCAAAGGCCAGCGCGGCCTGATCGTGGCCCAGCCCAAAACCGGTAAAACCTTCCTGCTGAAAGACATTGCCAACGCCATCACCAAAAACCATCCCGAGTGTTACGTCATCATTTTGCTGATCGACGAACGCCCCGAGGAGGTAACGGATATGCGGCGCAGTGTTAAAGCCGAGGTGGTAGCCTCCACTTTTGACGAGGCTGCCGACAACCACGTGCGCCTGGCCAACATCGTGCTGGAAAAATCCAAACGGATGGTTGAGTGCGGCCACCATGTGGTCATCCTGCTCGACTCCATCACCCGGATGGCCCGCGCGTACAACACCGTAGCCCCGGCTTCAGGTAAAGTGCTCTCCGGCGGTGTGGAAGCCACGGCCTTGCAAAAACCCAAAAAGTTTTTCGGCGCCGCCCGGGCTATCGAAAACGGCGGTTCCCTGACTATTCTGGCCACCGCCCTGATCGACACCGGCTCCAAGATGGACCAGGTGATCTTCGAAGAATTCAAAGGCACCGGCAATATGGAACTGCAACTCGACCGTAACCTCGCCAACCGCCGCCTTTATCCCAGTATCGATCTCACCAAGTCGAGCACCCGCCGCGAGGAGTTATTGCTGGATAAAGATACCCTCCAGCGGATGTTTATCCTGCGCAATCACCTGGCCGATATGAAGCCGGAAGAAGCGATGGAATTTATGAAAAAACACATGCTGAATTCAACCAGCAACGAGGAGTTCCTGGATTCGATGAACCGTTGACCAGATACGCTTCCTATTCCGTTCAAGCGCCCCCTGCTGCCGGCCCGGCCCAGGCAGGGGGCGCTTAATTTTTGTCATCTTTAGTCCAATGTCCGCTCCGTTCGGGGCGTTTAAAAAATAAGGCACTATTTTCGCTCGCACTTTTCTGAAGCCGTTTGCCCACGGCTTCGCCAATCTGCCTTACGCCTCCGGGCGCCAACCGATTGCGTTTTTCATTCATCATGTTAAACTTTTGTCGAAATGCGCCTGATATTTCTGTTGATGTTGCTGATCGTGCCCCTGAAAGGCCCCAAGATGACGGGATCGCTGGATATCCCGGCAGCCACCCTGCACGGGATCGACGTATCGCATCACCAAAAAAATATCGACTGGAAAACGGTGGCCCGGCGGCATGACGTGCAGTTTGCCTTCGTGAAGGCTACGGAAGGGGGCGATTTCAAAGACAGCCTCTTTGCCGAAAACTGGGGAATGCTCCAGGAACTCGGCATCCGGCGCGGCGCCTACCATTTTTTTCGCCCCAATGGCAGCGGATACCAACAAGCCCAACACTTCCTGCAAACGGTAACCCTTTCCCCGGGCGACCTGGCGCCGGTACTCGACCTGGAGACCACCGATAATGTGCCCAAAGCCGTAATGCTCGAACAAGCGCGCGTCTGGTTGCAAACCATCGAGCGCAACCTCAATGTGCAACCGATCATCTACACCAACCAGGATTTCTACGAACGCCACCTGGCCGGAGTATTTGACAATTACCCACTCTGGATCGCCCGGTATTCCGACAAGATGCCCGAACTGGGCCGCGACAAAAAGTGGCAGTTCTGGCAATACTCCGACAAGGGTGCGGTAGACGGCATCAAAAACTGCGTGGATATCAATATTTTCTGGGGCACGCCGAGCATGCTGGACCGCTATTGCTGGTTTCCGGCCGAAGGGCTGCCGCAGCCACTGGAAGCGGGCGTGGCGCCGTAAGCCCCCCCCTGAACACAGCCCTTGTTATGCTCCCTGATCTTTACCTGCTTTTTGCGTTGGTTTTCAGCGCTGCCACACCCGCTGGCACTGCCACCCCGGATTGTGGCAGCCAAACTTTCCACTTTTCCCCCCTCGCCCGCGACGCCTATCAACAGGTATTTCGCTTGCGCTTCGACGAGACCCGGGCCACCCTGGCCGACCTGAAGCGCCGCGAGCCGGACAACCTCATCGCGCTGCTTGTTGAAAACTACCTCGACGTTTTTACGGTCATGGTCGACGACGACCGGGCCGCATACAGCCGGCTGGCCAAAAACATGGAACCCCGCCTGGCCCGCCTGGCCCGGGGCGACCGCAAATCGCCGTGGTTTTTGTACACCCAAGCTGAAATCCGGCTCCAATGGGCCATCCTGCGGGGCAAATACGGCGATTATATGAGCAGCCTGAGCGATTTCAAACAGGCCTACGCCCTGCTCGAACAAAACCGCCGCGAACACCCCGGTTTTACCGCCAACCTCAAAAGCCTGGGGGTGTTACACGCCCTCATCGGCAATATTCCCGACGAGTACCGCTGGGCGGTCAAAGCCCTGGGCGGCATGTCCGGCACCATCGAACAGGGGATGCAGGAATTGCATACCGCGCTGGAATATGCCCGGCAGCATGATTTTGTTTTTGAAGATGAAGCCCGGGTGGCCTGTGCGTTTTTATTGCTTCATGTCGAAAACAAGAAAACCCAAGCCTGGGAAATGCTCAACGCCGGCAAACTTGACCCGCACACCAGTCCTGTTGCTGCCTTCGTCATGGCCAGCATCGCCATGCGCACCGGCCGCAACGACGAAGCCATCCGCTTGCTGGAGGCCAGCCCGGACGGCGCCGGCTACCACCCCTTTCCCTATCGATTTTTTTTGCTCGGCATCGCCAAACTCAACCGCCTCGACCCCGATGCGTACCAACCCCTTCAAACCTTCGTCAAAACCTTCAAAGGCGAAAGCGGCATAAAGGAGGCGTATCAAAAACTCGCCTGGCACCAACTCGTCATGGGCAATCCCGATGGGTACCACAGTTATATGCGTTATGTAAAAAAAGAAGGCAATGATCGTTCCGAACCAGACAAAGCTGCCCTGCGGGAAGCAGAGCGCGGCGAGCTGCCCGACAAATGCCTCACCCAGGCCCGGCTGTTGTTCGATGGCGGCCATTTCCAGCGCGCTTACGACGTGCTGAAAAATAACGGCGCCGGCTACAGCCCCGCGAGCAAATTCGCCCTGGAATACCACTACCGACTGGGCCGGATCTTCCATGAAATGGGTAAAACCGACGACGCCATCCGCTTGTATACCCAAACGCTGGACCAGGGCTCCAGCACCTCCCCTTATTTTGCCTGCAACGCCGCCCTGCAATTGGGAATATTATTGGAGCAACATGGCGCTGTGGCTAAGGCCAAAACCGCCTACCGGCGCTGCCTCCTGCTCCAGCCCGACGAATACGCCGCCAGCTTGCACGCCAAAGCCAAGGCTGGGCTCAACCGGCTGGGCGGGTAACGCCAGGGTTGCGCGCCGGCATTTTTTTAAAGTCCTGATAAAAACCGTTCCTTTGCAAAAAAATCTGACGTCAAGCATGAAACAAGCGTTTTTCCCCATCCTCCTGCTGGGCGGAATGGCCCTGGCAATGAGCTCCTGTGCCGTAAAACCGCAACCCAGCTTTACCCTGCCGGCCCGGAAACTGGTGGCGCCGGCAAAAGTGACGTTCGCCAACAACTCCCGGAATGCCGAATCGTACGAATGGAATTTTGGCGATGGCGCCACCTCCCGGGACGCCAATCCGACGCACGATTACAAACATTCGGGTAATTATACCGTTGTGCTTAAAGCCCGTAACAAAAATAAAATCATTACAACCAAGCAAATGATCCAGGTAACTGCACCCGACCGCTGTCTCATCGAAATCGAAACCGAATACGGCACGATGCTCGCCGAACTCTTCGCCGCCACGCCCAAACACCGCGATAATTTTGTAAAGCTCGCCGAAGAAGGGTATTACAACGACCTGCTCTTCCACCGCGTCATCGGCGGGTTTATGATTCAGGGCGGCGATCCCCAGTCGCGCAATGCTCCGGCCGGACAAATGCTCGGCATGGGTGGCCCCAGCTACCAGATACCGGCCGAGTTTGTCGATTCCCTGGCGCACGTGAAAGGCGCCATTGCTGCCGCCCGCACCAGCAATCCGGAGAAAAAATCGAGTGGCTCCCAGTTTTATATCGTGCAGGGAAGTCCGGTTACCGAAGCGACGCTGAATCAGGTTGAAGCCATGCGCCGGTTCCATTACACGCCGGAACAGCGCCAGGAATACCTCAAAATGGGCGGCACCCCCCATCTCGATCGCGAATACACGGTCTTTGGCCGGGTCGTGGAAGGCTTGGACGTGATCGACAAGATTGCGGCCGTGGAAACCGCGTCCGGCGACCGCCCGAAGGCGGATGTGAAGATGAAGATTCGGGTGATCAAGTGAACCACGCATCTTGACTAACCGTTCCACATATCTGATTATCGTATTGGCCATAGTGGCCCTGGCGGCGTTTTTCTATTGGCGCTCGTTTTCTGGCCGTAAAAAATACGAGTGGCGCGACTCCTGGGTGCAACACGCCTACAGCGAACAAAGCGATCAGCCTTATGGCACCCAAATCCTGCACCGCCTGCTGCAAGGATATTTTCCCGGCCAGGCTTTTTCGGATATGCGCAAGAGCCTTCCGGCTGAATTGCCGCCCGATTCGCTGAAGCCAGCCAGCTATGTGTTTGTCGGCGAGGCGCTTTTTCTGGACTCCCTGAGTACGGCCCATTTGCTGGCTTTTGTAAAAGCCGGCAATACCGCATTCCTGTCGAGCAAGACCATACCGTTTGACCTGATGTTTCACCTGTATTTCGACGAATGCGACCAGGCCGAATGGAACGACTACGAGATGCGGGAAGATACTCTGGTGTCGGCCACCGTGGGCCGTCCGGCGCTCGATGCGCCCGTCCCTTTGCGGTATGCCAGGCAAAATCAAACCCATGCATACCGCTGGGCTTACATCGAGCCCTACTTTTTCTGCGATTCCCTGCCGCCGCGCCCTCTGGGCTACCTGAATGATTCGATGGTCAATTTTGCCGGGTTTCCCTATGGAAAAGGCCGGGTTTTGCTGCACACCACCCCTATCGCTTTTTCCAACTATCATTTGTTGAAGCAGGAGGGCAGGGCCTACACCGAGCGCGTCCTGTCTTATCTGCCAGAGGGGAATATTTACTGGGATGCCTGCAGCCGGGTGCCGGAAACAGTAGCCCGCCGGCGCAACCAAAGCCGTGGGTTTTCGCGGCAATTGCCCCCGGAGCACCCCTTGAGCTACATCCTTCAACAAGCGGCCTTGGCCTGGTCCTGGTACCTCTTGGTGGGGCTTGCCGGCGGCTACCTGGTTTTCCGGGCCAAACGCCGGCAACGCATTATTCCGGTCTTGCCGAAAAACGAAAACTCCTCCTACGAGTTTATAAATACCATTGCCGAACTGCATTTCCGGGAAAAAAATTATCAAAACTTGTGCGTGCAAAACATGCGCCTGTTTTTGGCCCAGATACGCGAGCGGTACGCCATGGTGGCGCAGTTGGATCCCGTAACTTTAAAACCCCGGGTGGACGCCCATTTTATAGAACGGCTGGCGTTGGTATCGGAAGTGCCCCTTGCCCGGATTCACGATATTTTTGCGCAGTACGCCGCTTCGGTCCAATATGAACCTACGGAAGATATGATGGTTCGCCTGCATCTGGCCATGGAAGAATTTTTTAAACGGGCGAAATAAGCGCCTGCCTTTCACTGATGAATAACTAACGAAATATGACGGACAACGAAGAGGACCTTCAAACACCGGAAAATGATCAAACCGCACCCGAAGCGGAGGCTGCCGGGGTGGATGTCGGTCCGGTGCAAAAAAGCGCTGAACGCGTAAAAGCCCAAATCGGCCAGGTGATCGTGGGGCAGGAAGATATGTTGGATCAGCTCCTGATAGCCTTGTTCACCGGCGGGCACGTGCTGCTGGAAGGAGTGCCCGGTATCGCCAAGACCCTGACAGCTAAATTATTGGCCCGTACCATTCATTCCGGTTTTAGCCGGATACAGTTTACGCCCGACCTGATGCCCGCCGATGTATTGGGAACGCCGGTGTTCAATATGAAAACGTCGGAGTTCAGTTTTAAAGCGGGACCGATCTTTTCCAATATTATCCTCATCGATGAAATCAACCGCGCTCCGGCAAAAACGCAAGCCTCGTTGTTTGAAGTGATGGAAGAGTACCAGGTGACGGTGGATGGGCATACGTACCAAATGGAAAGCCCGTTTTTTGTAATTGCCACTCAAAACCCGATCGAACAGGAAGGTACCTACAAATTGCCTGAGGCGCAGCTGGACCGCTTTCTCTTTAAAGTGGTACTGGATTATCCCAGCTACGACGAGGAAAAGGCCATTCTTCGCCGCTTTCGCAACGATTTCAGTGGCGCCCTCCGGCATTCGGTGCAGGCCGTTTTATCACCGGCGGATATTTCCGATTGTCAAAAACGCATCGAACAGGTTTTCGTACGGGAAGAACTCCTGGATTACATTGCCGCGATCGTGCACAATACCCGCAACAATGGCGACCTGTTTTTGGGGGCCAGCCCCCGGGCTTCACTGGCCATGATGAAAACTGCCAAGGCTGCCGCTGCGTTGAATGGCCGGAATTTTGTCACGCCCGACGATATTCGTTCTGTTGTTTTTCCGACGCTCAATCACCGGGTCATCCTCACGCCTGAACGCGAGATGGAGGGGTTCAATACCCGGGAAGTGCTGGACGATATCGTGAAAAAAATTGAGGTGCCGCGGTAAGCAGCACCTCCTGAATTCATATTTCAGATCGCGCGTAGTTATAAAGGCGGGTATTTTCAGATGCCCCCCCTACAGTATTCCCCTGTTTTGCCGGAGTTCTTCCCGGATGTCCGGTTTGAGCCGGTCGGCGGCTTGCAGCAGCATATCTTCATCGCGGGGGAATGGCGCCGGCCGGCTGCCGATCCGGCGCTTGGAGTCGGCGCTCAGGGCCCGGGGGTCCCCCTGAAAGGTGGAGGCATAATGTTCAAACAGAATTTCGGCGCCAAGCGCGCGCGTGTCGATGCGGTTGTTGTAAGCGCCGTCGAAAATATCGAGGGCGCCGGTCAGGCGGGCTGCCTTGGATTGAAGGGTTTCCAGCACATCGGCGCGGATACAGACGATGCGCGGTGTTTTAATATCGTTGCCGGCAGTGTCTTTTTTGACATTTCCGCGCTCATCCAGTACATAATCCCAGCCGTCCTGAATTTCTTTTTCATCGACATAGATGCGTTCGCTAATGCGTTCGGGGCTGATATCCACTTGTCGGATATGAAACACCGCCCGGTAATCAACGGGTACGGCGGGATCAGGCCTGAAATGAAATGCTTTCCATTCGCTGTCAAGGTCCTGGGCGCCGATAGCCATAATCTGGTCGATAAAATTGCGCGGCAATACCTGTTCGCTTTGATTTTTTACTTCAAATAAAATATGCGTGGTACCAAGGTTGCGGGCATCCAGCAGCATTTGTTCCTTATTCTTGTAGTGTTTGTAATACCGGGATTCCAGGTCGCGCAGGGTTTGATAGGCTTGTCGGGCGGCCAGCCGATCGCCTTGTTCAGCGCGCTGCAACATACTCTCGGCCTGCGTATATAGATATTCGGCCGCCTTTTCCCGGCTTTCGCGCTCGAGTTTTCCGATATCGACAAATTCGAACCGGGCGCGGTAACCATCTTTGGACACCAAAGGCAACAAGGGGGCTATTTTATTCTGGCGGAGGTGAATCTGGCGGTGAATGGCATTGATGCGCTCCCAGTATTCCGCACGGCCGTCGGCAGCAAGGTGGTGGGCGGTGTTTAAATCGCGCGCCTGGGCTTTGCTGAAGGCGGTTTCCAGGCCTTTAACCAGGTCGGTGTTTTTCTTTTTTTTGCCGCGCAATTTTTGCACGCAATACGAAATGGCGCCGTCGTAGTCGCCGCTTTCGACGAATTTTTGGGCGGTATGGCAAGCCGTCAGTAATAAACAAAGGGCCAACACGGCAAGGAGCAGGCTGGAGCGGTGGATACGGGTAAACATGGATTTCGCTTTTATGCTGGTTCAAAAAAATCTGCCCGAAAGTTGCGCCTTGCCGTTGCATTCGTTTTATTAAATCATGTTAGCGTAATTTGAAAATTTGTTAAAAAATTGAATGGTTTGTAAATGCCTGCAAATGAAATGTAAAGTTTCTTTGCGCTGAAAAAAATTACGTATATGGAAAGGATCACGGAAAATCCGTCGGCGCACCGCCACCTGGAAAAAAGGAGTGTGGAAGAATTGTTGTGCGGCATAAATGCCGAGGACAAATCGGTACCGCTGGCGGTTGAAAAGGCTATCCCGCAAATCCGGGCCTTTGTCGAAGCCACTGTACCGAAGATGCGCGATGGCGGGCGCCTGTTTTATATTGGCGCCGGCACCAGCGGCCGTTTAGGTATCCTCGATGCCTCGGAGATACCGCCCACGTATGGCGCCCCCCCGGAGTGGGTCATCGGTCTGATTGCAGGAGGGGATAGCGCCATTCGAAAAGCCGTTGAAGGTGCGGAAGACAGCCTAACGCAGGCGTGGGTTGATTTGAGTGCGTTTGGGGTTGACTTCCGGGACACTGTAGTCGGGATTGCTGCATCCGGCACGACGCCCTATGTAGTGGAGGGCTTGCGGACGTGTCAGGCCAGAGGCATCACCACCGGGTGTATTACCTGCAACCCCGGAGCGCCCGTGTTGGCGGTAGCAGATTTCCCGATTTTAGTGGTTACGGGCCCGGAATTTGTGACCGGCAGCACACGTATGAAAGCCGGTACTGCTCAAAAGCTGGTGTTGAATATGATTTCGACATCGGTTATGATCCGGCTTGGACGCGTTCAGGACAATAAGATGGTGGATATGCAGCTGAGCAACAACAAGTTGGTGGACCGTGGTACGCGTATGGTTATGCAGGCGACCGGGCTGGCTTACCAACCGGCACAAGATTTATTGCTGGCGGAAGGTAGTGTGCGGGAGGCTGTGCGCCGGCATGCAGAACAATCCAAATAATTTACACTTTGAATTCCATCAGAAACCGGCGGACTTCCGCCTGGAAATCCGCTTCATCGTTGTCGCAAAATTCCACTTCCACCGGCAGCACAAAAATGGGCAGGTCGTTTTTCCATAGAAAGCCGGCGTGCAGTTCGAGCCGGGTGGCATCTTTTTCGGTGGTTAGGATGGTCTTATGGGCGCCGGGCAGGGCGTCAAACCGGCGCAGAACAGTCTGCAAGTCGGCCTCATCGAAGTAATGGTGGTCCGAATATTCGAGGGCTGTCACGGAATGTACGTTCTGTTTGAGATAGTCCAAGAGGTAGTCGGTGTTGGCGATAGCGCTGACCAGGAGGATGTCGGTTTGCTGGCCCAGTGGGTGGCGGATATCTGGCCGAAGCAGGTCATAGGGTGGACCGTAGCGGTATTTGGAAAAAAAAACGCGCTGCCGGGGGAACGGGTCAATTTCCCGCAGCATATCGATGCGTTGTTTGGCTGTGAGTCCGGGCGGGCATTTGGTGACGATGATCAGGTCGGCCCTGCGGTATTCAAAGCGCCCTTCGCGGAGCCGGCCGGCCGGCAAGAGCCAGTCGCGGGTAAACGGCCGGTTGAATTCGGTGAGCAGAATATTCAGTCCGGGAGTTACTGCCAGGTGTTGAAAGGCATCGTCCAGTAAAATACATTGAGTATCGGGGTTGCGTTTGAGCAATTCAGGCACGCCAAGCGCCCGGCTTTCGCCAACGCTGACGGCGATATTTGGAAATTTGCGCTTGATCTGAACTGGCTCGTCGCCTGCCTGTTCAACGGAGTCGATGACGCTTACTTGCCGGTAGCCTTCCGTTTTGCGGCCATAGCCACGACTCAGTACCGCGACCTGGATAAACTGATCGAGCCAGCGCAACAAATACTCGATATGCGGGCTTTTGCCGGCGCCGCCGACGCTGAGGTTTCCCACCGAGATCACCGGAAGATCAAAACGCACGCTGCGCAGTACGCCGATGCGGTACAGCAGGTTGCGCAAGCCCACCCCCAGCCCGTACAACAGGGCAAACGGAAGCAGGAGTATGCGTATGACAATATCGTCGGACATCTTTGCCTGAAATAAAGCGCAAAATAGGGAATATAGTTATTCGCCCGGCCGGTCGATCTGTTTTAGGCGACGATCAGCATATCGGCCCGCGCAACCAGGCACCGGTATTGCGCCCCATTCAGCGGGTATATGGCGTTCGGCAATTTTTTATACGGCAGCTGATAACATTTTATTTTCTTTGCGGACAAATTCGCCGCGAAGACAGCCTCTAAATCCAGTGAAAAAAGTACCTGCTTTTAGGCGAACTCCGGAATTTGGGCGCGCTGCTGCTTTCCGTTCTTCAACCCGTTTTCCAACAACTATCGAATGAAAAAAATGGTACCCGTTTCCAGCCGTTCCTTCACGGACCAAAACCGCTTCACAAACCGCACGCCGCGCCGGCATCGCACCTGCAGCCTGTTTTTTCCCGTTCTTTTGGCGGCCGTTTTCGGCTTGTCACATCCGGGCTGGAGCCAGGAGGTGATTGGCGGATGGAACACGAGCGCCCTGCCAGGTGGAACAAACAATTTCGGCGCCAGCCCCTTTGCCGCCGCGACCACGAACACAAACACAACCGTAGGCGGACTGACGCGGGGCGCGGGCGTCGGCACTACCGGGACGGGCGCGGCCCGGGGCTGGGGCGGAAACACCTGGAACGCCACAGAAGCGGGAGCAATTTCGGGCAGCCAGTTTTTTACCTTCACTGTCAAAGCGAACGCCGGCCATACGCTGTCGCTGAGCTCCATCAACCCTTTCGACTACCGGCGCTCCAGTACCGGCCCTTCTTCGGCCGCCATTCAATACGACATCAACGGCGGCGGCTACACCACGGTGGCCACCGTCAGTTTTCCCAGCACATCCAGCGCAGGCGCTTCCGTCGGCTCCACGAGCCTGACGGGCGTTTCGGCACTCCAGAATTTGCCCGCCACCAGCACTGTGACGTTCCGGATCGTGCCCTACGGCGCCAGCGCCAGCGGCGGCACTTTTTATATCTTCGACACGGGCAATTCCACGGCGAATGATTTTACGGTGAACGGCACGGTTTGCCCGGTCATCACCTTCACCGCCACACCAACCGCCACCTGCCCGGCAGCCAGCAACGGCCAGATCGTAGTAAGCGGCATCCTGGGTGGCACCGCGCCACACCTGAAATCAATAGACAACGGCATGAACTACCAGGTTAGTTCCACCTTTTCCGGCCTGGCGGCCAATACCTACCAGGTGGTGGTTCAAGACGCCACCGGCTGCACCAGCGGGGCAACGCCCGTCGTGGTGGGTACTGCTACGCCGCCCTCCTGTTTGATCAGCGGCCCGGATTATGTCTGCAACAACTCCAGCGGCAACATATACACCGCCCCGGCTGGCATGAGCGCTTACAGTTGGAGCATCAGCCCCAACGGCTCGATCCCGGGTTCCACTACCGGTTCCTCGGTAACAGTGACTGCCGGGAATTATCTCAACACTTACACGGTTTACGTGACGATCACGGACGCCAACGGCTGTACCAGCAGCTGCTCGAAACAAAGTGACATTTATCTTTTCACCCCTCCGGCGAATATCACCGTCAATCCCAATCCGGCCTGTTTCGGCGTAACCCTGGACCTTTCTATAACCGCTGCTGCGAGCAGCACGGTTTCCTGGTCGGGCGAAGGTGTAACCAACCCCGGCGGCAATTTTATTAACCCTGATCCTAACTTCTATTACTACGACAACGTAACGACTGCCATACCAACTACCACCGGTCCACATATTTATAGCGTTACCGTAACGGCCGACAATGGCTGCTCCAATACCGGCACGGCAAACGTCACGGTCAATCCGTTGCCGGCGGCGCCAACCTGCCCCGGGAGTTCCTCGGCCTGCCTGAACGCCGCTGCCTACGCCCTCAGCGGCGGCAGCCCCGGCGGCGGCGCCTACAGCGGCCCGGGGGTGAGCGGGGGCATGTTCGACCCCGCTGTGGCGGGCTTGGGCATGCATACGATCAGCTACACCGTGACGGACGGAAACGGATGCTCCAGCAACTGCACGTTTACGATCACGGTAAACCCGCCTCCTACGCCAACGTGCCCTTCGGGCTTTTCCGTTTGCAGCAATGCCCCGCCCGTTGCGCTCACAGGCGGCAGCCCCGGCGGCGGCGCCTACAGCGGCCCGGGGGTGAGCGGGGGCATGTTCGATCCCGCTGTGGCGGGCTTGGGCATGCATACGATCAGCTACACCGTGACGGACGGAAACGGATGCTCCAGCAACTGCACGTTTACGATCACGGTGCAAGCCTGCAGCAGCACGATCGATTTCAGCGGCAAGATTATCTTTTCGAACAACAACGCACTCGGCGTGAACAACGCCCTGGTGAGCCTCAGCGGCTCGGCCACCGCCAGCGACCTGAGCGATGTCAACGGCGATTATGCCATTTCCACTGCGCTGACGAGCGGCAGCTTCACGCTGAAGCCTACCAAAACGGTCAACAAACTCAACGGCGTGACCGTAGCCGATGTCACAGCGATACAACAACACGTGGCCAACACTGTGCTGATCACCGACCCCTACAAACTGGTGGCGGCCGACGTGAACAAGAGCAATTCGATCTCAACGCTCGACGCCTCGATCATCAATCAATCCCTGCTGGGCAACCCGGCCGCGCTGGCGCAATTCAAAACGTCCTGGCGTTTCGCGCCTACGAGCCACACCATGACCAACCCGCCCTGGGGTTTCCCCGAGCAACGCACGTACGTCAGCATCAATGCCAGCCAGGTCAACCAGGATTTCTACGGCATCAAAACCGGCGACGTCGCCACGACGTACGCCAACCCCGCCAACCTGGGCGCCGGCGCGCCCCTGGTGCTGCGAACCACCGATCAGCTCTTGCACCCGGGCGAAACCCTCCAGGTCGAGTTTTCAGCCGACCGGATGGACGACCTGGCATCCTTCCAGTTTGGCCTTGCGTTTGACCCGGCGCAGCTGCAATTCGAGTCCATCGAACCTGTTGGCGGCGGTTTCCCGCTGACTGACGACGATTTTGGCGCCTACCGCTCCGCCGAAGGTGAAATCCGGGTTGCCTGGTCGCAAGCGACGGGCTTGCGCGTGGAAGCGGGCGCCCCGCTGTTGCGCCTGCGCTTTACCGCCCTGCAAGGCGGCGTCAAACTGGGCGAGGCGCTCGGGCTGGATGCCAGCATCCTGCCCGGACTTACGTATAACAGCCGCCTGGAAGAATCGGAGGTGCGGCTGGTGTTCGGCACGACAAGCGGCACCGGCGGCACCGATGAAGCCAACCGCGTGCAGCTGCTGCAAAACCGGCCCAACCCCTTCAACGGCGCCACGGTGATCGGTTTTGTCCTGCCCGAACCCTGCGCGGCGCAACTGCGCGTGTTCGACGCCAGCGGCCGCCTGCTGGCCGAGCGCCATGGACAGTATCCGGCGGGTAAAAACGAAGAACCGTTGCTCCTGGAAGGCCTCTCGGGAGTATTGTACTACGAGCTGAGCACGCCGCTTGGCGTGCTGACGAAGCGCATGACGGCACTGGAGAAATAATGCGTATCAGACCGGGCAATGGATATGCGCGGCCTGATACGGACAGGATTTTGGAAGCGGATTTTTCCGGATATGCATCGAGCAAGACGTTGTATTTTGCTGCCTCGTATGCAAGAGGTAAACATACTATTGGCCGACGATCACCAGATTGTACTCGATGGGCTGCGGGAAATCTTCGAAGCGGCGCCGGGATTTCGGGTTGTCGGGCAGGCCAACAACGCCCGGGCCATGGTGTCCATCATCGGCGAGCGCCGTCCGGACCTGTTGCTGATGGATTTAAACATGCCCGGAAAAGGCGGTCTTGAAATCCTGGAAGAGATCAAAACCCGTTTTCCTGCGCTGAAAATTCTGGTGTTAACCATGTACAACAGCCCGGAAATCGTGCGCCGTGCATTGGCGCTCGGGGCCGACGGCTACCTGCTCAAGGACCAGGGCCGGGAGGAGTTGCTGCACGCCATTCGGGAAGTTTTGAGCGGAAAACAATTTGTGTCGGCGCAATTATTGAATACGCAGCCTGCAATCGATCCTGCTATTTTTCCGGACGACTATCAGGCCAGGTTCACCCTCACCGAACGCGAATTGGAAATTCTCCGGCTCATCGCCCGCTCCTATACCAACAAGGAAATCGGCGACAAATTGTATATCAGCGAATTTACAGTGGCCACGCACAGGCGCAACCTGAAGCGCAAGCTGCGCGCCGAAAATACAGTCGACCTGGTGCGTTTTGCCTATGATCACAATTTGCTTTAAATTTACCGCCGACCAAATCCGCAGCGCCATGTTTGTTTTTATACCGGTTAAACCCATAGCGGCGGCGATGATATGCCTGTCTGGCTGCATTGCCCTCTCTGCACAAACGCCCGAACAAAGCCGGCAAACGCCCCCGGGCGGAAACATCCAGAAACGGAAAGCCCAAATCGAAGCGGCACTGCAAGCGGCCGGTACCGACACGGCCAGGGTGCGGCTGCGCCTTCAGTTAGCCGGCATCGTCAGCCAGGAAAACCCTGCCGATGGGATCGCCCTGGCCCGGGAGGCCGCCGCGCTGGCCGAAAAAACCGGGCACACCGAAACCATTGCCCGGAGTTATTTCGGCGTCGGGAACCTGTATCTCCGCGACAACCGGCAGGACCAGGCCCTGGAATGGCTGAACAAAGGCCTTCCTCTGGCGACAAAAACAGGCAAACCCGATCTGCAGGAAGCCTGTTACAAAAGCCTGGCCCATATCTACTTCAACCAGGGCGTATATGAAAAATCCCTGGAATATTACCGCGAAGCGCTGGCGCTGCTCGAAAAAATGCAGGCGATGCCGGTCCGCAAGGCCGTTGCCCTCATTCAAATCGGCCACCTGCTCAGCCGCACCGGTAAAACCCGGGAAGCGATCGAATCCTACCAAAAAGCGCTTGGCAACCTCGAACAGGCACAGGACTGGGGAAAGATGGGCCATACCTGGCGCAGCATCGGCGATAACTACCGCATACTGGGAGAAACCGAACGCACAGAGCAAGCCTACGCCAAATCGCAGGAATACCTGGAACGCGACAAAAAAAAAGCCTCCTCCCCGGCGAGCAGGAGATCCGCGAACAACTGAACCGGGCGCTCGCTTCAGGTAAAATAACCAGCTCGACGCGCGCCAGGAGCAACCTGGCTTACCTGCTCCTCGAGCAGGGCCGCTACGAAGCGGCACTCCCGGAAATCCAACAAGCCCTTGAACAGGCTCATCAACTCGGACTCAAGCCGGAAATCCAGTCCTGTTATCAGGCGCTTTCCGAATGCTTCCGCTACACCGGCCAGCACCCCAAAGCTATGGATTACCTCGAACGGGCTTACTACATGGAGCGGTATTTGCTAAATGAAAACCGCCTGCACAGCATCGACGAAATTGAAATCCGTTACCGGACTGCCGAAAAGGAAAAACAACTCGCCCTGGTGGAAAATCAAAACCTGGTGAAAGCCCGCCAATTGCTGCGGCAGCGCTGGTCGATTGCCCTGCTGACGCTGGGACTTGCTCTTTCCGTCTTATTGTCGCTCTTTTTCAGAAAACAAAAACAATTGGTCCGCCTCGCCGCCGCCCGCGAACGCGCCGAACACGAACAGGCGCTAGCCCTGCTTCGGGCCGAAAAAGAATTTTCCGAAATACAGGCCCTGTTCGCCGGCCAGGAGCAGGAACGTCGCCGCGTGGCCAACGACCTGCACGACAGCCTCGGCGGCTTGCTGTATGCCCTGCGGCTTCAGCTGCCCGCCGGTACGCCCGAAAAAACCCGGCGCGCGCTCGAAGCGGCCATGGCCGAAAACCGCCGCATCAGCCAGGCTCTGCTGCCGCCCGCCCTGGCCCGCGTGGGCCTCTGCGCAGCCCTCCGCGAATGGCGCGAACAATTCGAACAACGCTTCGGCCTGCCCATGCGGCTTGAACTGCCGGAAGCGGAACCCGCCCTACCCGACGACACGACTACCGCCCTGTTCCGCATCGCCCAGGAACTGACGACCAACGCGGCCAAACACGCCACCGGAGCCGGATGGGTAGCGGTGCAAATAACCCTGGCTGGAAACCAACTCCGCCTGAAGGTGGCTGACAACGGCGCCGGATTCGAACCTTCAGCGCTGCCGGAAACGGCATTCAAAACCGTGCGCTCCCGCGTGCGGCTGCTGGGCGGACAACTGCGGGTGGAGAGTGCGCCGGGGCAGGGCGCTTGCCTGCAAGTGGAAGCGCCGCTGGAGGCAATAAATACGCAGAACTGAGTATCGGCAGCGTCCTCCCCGCGCCGATACTTTTGACCCGGATATTTGCCGGTACGCGTACAAGCATGGTCGCCAGACTGAGCAATCCCGTGCCGGCGCCTCCCCCCAACCGCCTGAAAACCGGCCGCCTCAACGGCGTCACCATTGGCGACGCCTTGGCCATCCAGCAGCACCTGACCAATATCAACCCGATCGCCGATGCCTACAAAATGATCGCCGCCGACGTCAACCGCAGCAACAGCATCATCAGCGCCGACCAAAGCGGACTGGATTTTTACGGCGTGAAGGTCGGCGACGTGACGGCGGGGCACGCCGACCCGGCGACCTTTGGCGGGGGAGGGTCGTTGGTTTTGCGGGTGCAGGACCAGCCCTTGCAGGCCGGCGCGGGGGGGAATGGCGGATGTTCGGGCCGAGCTGTTTGCCGACCTTGCTGCCTTGCAGTGCGCCATTGCGTTCGACCTCGCGCAGCTGCGCCTGGACAGCGTGGAAGCGCTCGCCGCCCTGCCGTATTCCCGGCCTTTTTCGCGCCGATGCGGGGGGAATCCGACTGGCCTGGAGCGCGGCCCAGGGCCTGGCGCTGGCCGAAATGGCGCCCGTTTTTCGACTGCACTTCACCGCGCTGGAATCGGGCGCCTTGCTGAGCGAAGCGCTCTGGCTCGACGCGGCGACGCTGCCGGCCCTGGCTTACCGGTCGTCTCTGGCCGAGACGCCTGTCGATCTGGTTTTCGAGGCGTACACCGGCGCGGAGGCGGCATCGCCTGCCGATGGGTTTGCTTTGTTGGCCAACCGGCCCAACCCCTTTAGCGGGACAACCACCCTGGGCTTTGTGCTGCCCGAAGCCTGCACGGCGCGCCTGCGCATGTTCGACGACGCCGGCCGCGAGTGGTGGCGGCTGGAAAAAGACTACCCGGCGGGCTATTCGGCCGAACTGCTGCGGCTTGAAGAAACACCTCCCCCGGCTTGTTGTTCTGCGAATTGCTCACGCCGTTCGGGATCCTGTTTCGGCCGCTGGCGTTTTTTGAAAATTGAGGATTGGGGGGGATGCCCACTTAAGTTTTGGGGGAGACTCCCCGGAGCGAATTAACCCCACTCCGCCCCCTATAGCTATCAACTTAAGGCCTCGGAGTCCGGACGCTGGAAGGGGTTGAACTGTGAAGGATTTCTCCGCCCCCTATAGCTATCAACTTAAGGCCTCGGAGTCCGGACGCTGGAAGGGTTGAACTGTGAAGGATTTCTCCGCCCCTAAGCTTATCAACTTAAGGCCTCGGAGTCCGGACGCTGGAAGGGGTTGAACTGTGAAGGATTTCTCCGCCCCCTATAGCTATCAACTTAAGGCCTCGGAGTCCGGACGCTGGAAGGGGTTGAACTGTGAAGGATTTCTCCGCCCCCTATAGCTATCAACTTAAGGCCTCGGAGTCCGGACGCTGGAAGGGGTTGAACTGTGAAGGATTTCTCCGCCCCCTATAGATATCAACTTAAGGCCTCGGAGTCTGGACGCTGGAAGGGGTTGAACTGTCAAGGATTTCTCCGCCCCCTATAGATATCAACTTAAGGCCTCGGAGTCTGGACGCTGGAAGGGGTTGAACTGTCAAGGATTTCTCCGCCCCCTATAGATATCAACTTAAGGCCTCGGAGTCTGGACGCTGGAAGGGGTTGAACTGTCAAGGATTTCTCCGCCCCCTATAGATATCAACTTAAGGCCTCGGAGAGGCTCAACGTTTGTAGTAGAATGGGCCGGTTATTAAGACCTTGGGGCCTCGGTACTGCCGAGCGTGTGCTGTGCATATTGCCGGCCGCGAGTCGACCCCACCCCCGCCCCTCCCCAACTGGGCAGGGCCGATCAGTTCTAAAAAAATAGCCTAAAAAGCACGTTCTTTGAGATAAATTGGCGAATCATGCAATACAATTTGTTAGAATTTCTGACAGACTTCTCCGACCCACGGAGGGGTCAAGGTCAGCGGCATCGACTGTCGGTATTTTTGGCCATGGTGATTATGGCTATCCTTAGTGGCCATCAGGGCCTGAAAGGCTTTACCCGGTTTATGAAAAACAACGAAGAGGAGTTGGTAAGTATCTTCCAACTTAAACATGGAGTTCCTTCGTTCGGTACCGTACGCACACTTTTGCAAAGTGTCAGTCCGGAAGAACTGGCCACAAAAATTTTGCTCGTTGGATGGAACAGTACTTCCCTGTGGAGCAAGAACAGTGGTTGGCCTTGGATGGGAAAGCCCTTGGTTCTACGGTTCAAAACCCACATGGATCGCTACAAAGTTTTGTCTATGTGGTCAGTGTGTTTGCTCAGCGTAGCGGCCTGGTTCATCAGATGGTCCACTTTGAAAGTGGCAAGGCTTATGAAGAAAAAAAACGCTAACGCTCATTCTCGAACTGGGTTGTCATTTTTTGATTCAGGTCAAAGGCAATTGCAATAAACTCTTTGCACAAATCCAACTGTTCACCGCCCTATGTCACCCATTTTCGGTGTGTGAAACGATTGAAAAAGGACATGGCAGGCTGGAGCACCGAAAGGTCGAATTGTTTTTCAACCAAGTGGATTTGCCCCAAGGCTGGGCAGGCATCCAACGAATCGTTCGAGTAAAGCGTTGGGGGAAACGAAAAAGGTAAACCCTTTGAGCATACCGCTTATTACATCCTGAGCAAGCCTATCGACTCAGCCCATGTTGGCCAAAGGTATCCGAGGACACTGGGGTATCGAAAATCGCTTACACTGGACTAAAGATGTGCTCATCGGAGAAGATGATATGACGATCACTAACACCAATTCTGCCACTGTAGTGGCTTTTTTAAATACCACAGCCTTGAATCTCTTGCAATTAGCCGGCTACAAACCGATCAAAGACACCTTTGCAAAATTCGCCAACAAAGTCAATGAACTATACAATTTGTTTGCCTTTTAAGGCAGATTTTTTAGAACTGATCGACCCTGCCCAGTTGGGGAGGGGCGGGGGTGGGGTCGACTCGCGAGCTGCTTATGCGTAGCCGACGCTCGGCGGTAGAGAGGCCTAACGTTACAGGCTTACTGTGTAAAAGATTAGCGTTAGGCCTCTCTACTGCTGAGCGTCTTCTGCGCATATTTTTTAACCGCGAAGCGGTTGAACATGAATAGCCCCGGATGCAATCCGGGGGATGAGGCAAAGATTGTTTTTTAACCGCGAAGCGGTTGAATGTGAATATCTTGTAGCGCATATTCAACCGCTTTACCGCCAAGCCTTGGCTGCGCATACCGAGGGCAGGGGTTGTAAGGCCGAACCCTGTTCGGCGCGCGCGAACACAGCCACTGCGACATGCACAGCACGGGGTTCGGCGCTACAGAACCGGCGCCCAGTATGCATAGCCAAGGCTCGGCAGTATCGCAGTTGCAGAATGCGTTACCGTCTATCCAAGTTCAACCGCTTCGCAGTTTTTATTTATGTGCAGGCAACACTCGTCGGTACCGAGGCCACACGAAAACGTGATTTTGGCCATTCTACAAACGTTAGGCCTCTCCGAAGCCAAATGACAAATTCTCTTATTGATTTGTGGGTAATCGGTAGCCCATTGGAGGGCAGGGGATGGGGTTTCACACGGCGGGGTACAATATGCGGTTAGTCACTTTTAAATTTACTCAGAACTGAGTATAGCGACCGGCGCCGCTGCTCTGGTAAATTTGTTGGGAAACATTTTTTCTGCCGTTGTTGGCGTCCTCGCCCCATATTTAAATCTGAATCCTATGAAGCATGCGTTAATCGCAATCCTTTTCCTTGGCGGCGTAATTTTTTTGAGCGCTTGCAGCCTGTTTCTGTCCACAGAGCGGGCGGCCCTCTGGTACCAGCAGAAAGGCCGCAAAAACATGGAGAAAAAACGCTACGGCGCGGCGGAGCGGTGTCTGGAAAAATCGTACGATCTGGCGCCCCGCAACCCCGCCATCGTGCAGCTGCTGCCACAGGTGTACGTGCAGCGGCGTAAATTTTCCAAAGCCGCCGACTATGCCGAGCGGTTCAGCGTGGCGCAGGACGACACCGTGCGCGCGCCGGAAACCTGCTACAGTCTCGGTATTTTCCTGCTTTTTCACGGCGCGCAGGAAAAGCAAAACGCCAACGCCTTGCTGGAAAAAGCCGAACGCTACCTCAAACGGGCTATGCGCCTCGACAGCCTGCGCTATATGCCCGCTTTCCGGCTGCAAGCCGAATGCAACGCCGCGCTGAGCGTGCTGCACGTGCTGTACTCCTCCTATGCATACAACCCCGCCTTGGAAAAACCCGACCGGCTCCATAAAAAAGTGCTGCCCTGCGAGCTGATACTGGCCCGGGGATTCGTCGTTACGGCCCTGCGCTACGACCCCGATCATGTGGCCGCCCAGCAGAATTTTGGCGTGATCGAACGCGGCTTGTCTGCCCTGGGTGAAGCGCCCGTGGCGCCTGACCTGCGCCCCTTCGAACGGATGCCGGTGCGAATACCAACCGTGCTTGCCGAAGAGCCCGGCGCCGACAATCTGCGCCTGCGCCTGGACGCCAACAGCCCCCTACGCCTGCTTAAACTGACCATGCTGGACACGCTGAACAAATATGATGAACTCATCCTGGTGTTGGATATCAGCGGCTCAATGGAAGCCCGGATGTTTCCAGGCCGGGCGGAAACGCGTATGGAAGTGATGCGGCTCATCGCTACCGCCCTGACTGACGCCATACGGCCCCAAACCAGCATCGGCTGTATCACCGTCGGAGGCGAATGCGCTACGACGCCCCGGCTTTATTTAAAAACTAAAACGCCGAGAGCCGAAGTCCGCGCAGCCGTGGCCGGGCTGGGCACCGAGGGGCTGACGCCGTTGCACCAGGCGATGAAAAGCGCCCCCGACCTGTTTGCCGACGGCCGGAAAATGTCGGGCAAACGCCGGGGTATTTGTGTGCTGAGCGACGGATTGAACTCCTGCCCCGATCCGGACATGATCTGCCAGATCGCACAGGATCTGGCGGTTTTGAACATCCAGACCAACGTCATCAGCCTATTGTTGGAAGACGAAATGCGCAACCAGGTGGAATACGAAGCCTACCAGTGCATGTCGGCTTACGGCGGCGGCATTCTCGTGGCACCGGCAGCTTCCGGCGCGTTTAAAGACTCCACGCTGCCCAATGAAATTGTGCCATTTGACGTCGTCTTGCCCGAATTCCGGCCCGACCAGTGCGTGTCGGTAAAAAACCTGGTGATGGTGTCGGCTGCAGATATCCGGTCGGCTTTTAGCCGAAGGGCGGATATAGTCGCTCTGGGTCAACCGAACAACACCGCAGCGCCGGCCAGGTAGCGTTTTTTTTTCTGGTTTTTTGCAAAACCCGAACGGGTTCTTCCAAAACTTCAGCAGCTGGCCCCTATCTTTTCGACGCTTCCCGGCAAACCGCAGCGGGCGTGTGTTCGCTTGTCCTGTGCTGTCAGACCCGGGAGCGCCGTATGTATGGAAGCTGATGTGTTTTCCTGGTTTTACACCCTCCACCCGGGCGTTCAAGCCCTGCTGGCCACGCTTTTCACCTGGGCGGTCACGGCGCTTGGCGCGGCGCTGGTCTTTTTTTTTCGCACGGTCAACCAACGCGTGCTGGACGCTATGATGGGTTTCGCCGCGGGGGTAATGATCGCGGCCAGCTTCTGGTCCTTGCTGGCGCCGGCAATCGAGATGAGCGCCGAGGTGCTGTCATGGCCCAAGTGGCTGCCCGCGCTCACAGGTTTTATGGCCGGGGGCTTGTTCTTGTTTGCCATAGATAAAATCCTGCCGCACCTGCACCCCAGCAAGGACATCCGGCAAGCCGAGGGTGTGTCCACCTCCTGGCAGCGGAGCGTGCTGCTGGTGCTGGCCATCACGCTGCACAACATCCCCGAGGGGTTGGCCGTCGGCGTGGCTTTCGGCGCCGTGGTGCACGGCTTGCCCGGCGCCACCATCGGCAGCGCCATCGCGCTGGCCATCGGGATCGGCTTGCAGAATTTCCCGGAAGGCACGGCCGTGGCGGTGCCCCTGCGCCGCGAAGGCATGAGCCGGTGGAAAGCCTTTGGGTATGGGCAGGCCTCAGCTATCGTGGAGCCCGTCGCTGGCGTTTTGGGCGCAATGGCGGTGTTGTACATGCAGCCCTTGCTGCCGTTTGCGCTGGCCTTTGCTGCAGGCGCTATGATCTTCGTGGTGGTGGAGGAGCTGATCCCCGAATCGCAGGCCGGCGGCAACACCGACCTGGCCACGCTCGCTACCCTGTTGGGTTTTAGCGTCATGATGGTGCTGGACGTAGCGCTGGGTTGAAGTGCTGAACGCTTCTTTTTTTGCCGGTTTTTCCTGCATTTTTCCCCTTCCGAGTACCCGGCAATTTGCGTTAGCCGCGCCGTTGGGTCCGTCGGGCCGGTAAATGCCGGCGGTTACCCATATTTCAGCGCCGGCAGTGGCGGTGGCAAGCGCGGTTTTCAGGTCGGTGTAGGCGTCGGCCCAGGAGGCGCCGGTGTTGGCGCCCATGGCGTCGCGCTTCACATATATCTGCGCAGCGGCAGGGAGGGTATGCCCGAAAACAAACAAGGCGGTAAACAAGAAACAAGCAGCCGGTAGTAGTCGCTTCTTCATGGCCTAACATTTAGTTTAATTGATGAATGTTTACGCTGCGAAATTGCGGCTACCGGCGACTGCCGCGCTTTACCTATTGTTGAAAGACGTGCACGGATGTTGCAAAATCAGGAGAAACGGCTTCAGGGTAATAAATTTATATAAAACATTTTATTTGTTTATGGCAAACAAATTATCTTTATCGCTTTAAACCGGCAACCCTATGCCTCCAAAAAAACACCCGCGCTCCGCCAGGAAAGAACAGCCGCACGACGCGGTATTCAAAACCTTTTTCAGCGATGCGAAGATTGCCCGGAACTACCTGTTGCACTACACGGTGCCTGCCATACACCGGCGCATCGATTTTTCTTTTTTCCGGAAAAGTGATTCGGCGTTTATCAGCGGCCGGTTCGGGATTTCGTTTTGCGACGTGGTGTACGAAACGAGGTTGACCAATGGGGCGCCCGCCCGCTTGCTCTTTTTGTTCGAACACAAAAGTTATATTCCTACGCATCCCATACATCTCCAGTTACTTGATTACCTCCTGCAGATTTGGGAGGATGACATGAAAAACAAGCGCCCGCTTTCCTTTGTGATCCCTATCGTCGTTTACCATGGGGAACAAACCTGGAAACAGAAGCCTTTTTCCGATTATTTCCAAAACCTGCCGGAGGAATGGCAGGCATTTATCCCGAATTTTCATTACCTGCTCACCGACCTGAGCCAGGTGCCGCAACAAACCATACAGGACAAGCGGGAAAGCGAATTCCTGCGCAACCTGTTCCTGGCATTAAAAATGGCGCGCGACAGGGAGATGATCCGAAGAAACTGGAAAAAAATCTTTACTTTTGGGATACATTATGATCAGGATGACCGCGAAAGAATCCTGTTGCAATCACTTACACTTTATTTGGTACATTTATTCGATATGGCACAGTCTGAAATCAAAAATCTGAGCAAGGATTTACCGGAACCAGAACGCAGCTGGGTAGATTCCATACCGGAAATTTTCGGTGAAAGATGGAAAAAAGCCGGTTATCGGGCAGGAAGAAGGAAAGGCCGCCAGGAAGGTCTTGAGGAAAAAACCCGGGACTTTACCTTAAAAATTATGCAAAAATTCCCGGATTGGAGCAATGCCGAGGTGGCCGCATTCGTCGGAGTGACCGAGGATTATGTCCAGCAGTTGCGGCAAAACAGAACAACCAATTGAATGCTACCCGCCTTTGGGCATTCAGAAAACTATGCCGCATCTGAATTTTGAGATGCGACATAGTTTTCTGTTTTTTGACGGCTATCTTATTGCTTCACAAACCACCCCGCATACACCCGCTCCGCCGCCACAACCTTCAGCGCGTACACGCCCGCCTTCAGGCCCTGAACGTCGAGTTGCTGGCCCGCGCCAAGCGTCCGGCGAAACGCCAGTTTCCCCTGCGCATCAAACACCTCGACGTCGAACTGTCCGGCGACAGCCTCCGGCAGTTGAAGATTCAAAAACGCCGTAGCCGGATTGGGCGAAACGCGTACCTCGCCGGCTACTGCTTCCCGCACCGGCGTGAACCCGCTTTCGTAAGCCCCCATGTCCACTGCCGTGCCGAAAACGCGGGCGTTGCCATCCAGGTCGAGCGCCGGCAGGTTGCCCGTGTTGACGCCCATATCGATGCAGGGACTTCCAGGGCCGATGTGGTAGTCGCCGGCGCCGAGGAAGAGCGGGTCGAGGTTTTGGCGGTCGGTAGCGAGCAACTGCCCATCGAGACTAATATCGCCGATGAGGTTGCCGCCGTGGGAGCTGAAGCTGACGTCGGGTGTGAGAGCCGCATATTCGGCGTAGCCGGGGTTGTAGAGGATGGTGTTTTGGAGCGTAAGGCCGCTTCGATTGGATAGCGCTACGCCGCCGCCCGTGTTTTGCGCGACGGTGCAGTTGATCAAATGCAGATTTGCGATCGAGTCAAGATACAGGACCGGGCCGGCGCTGCTATTGCCGGCGATCAGGGTATTTTCTATCCGAATATTCGGCAGCTCCAGAAAATTTCCATCCGAAAAATTATAGGGCCCGGAACTAATTGCCCCGCCCTCAGGACTTTCATTCTGCCTAATTTTACACCGGCGGAGCAACACATCGAAACCCTCGCAGAGCGGGAACAAACTGACCGCGCCGGCGCTTGATAGTCCCCTGTTGTTTTCGAACGTACAATGCTCCACTATAATCCCGGCTTCAGAATTTTCCGTGCACCATAGCCCCACGGCGCCGCCGTCCTGGGCTTCATTGTTGGTAAAAATACTATTGGTCAGCGAAAATGCAATGGAAGCGCCGCCATTCCAGCCGTTTCCAATTTCCACGGCGCCGCTCCACCAGGATTTGTTGCCGTTAAAAATACAGTTATCGATCACCGCCGTTCCCGTAGCGCCTCCCGTCCCCCAATAGTCAACCGCTGCGGAGGCCGAATCGGCCCGGTTTTCAAAAAACAGGCTATTTCGCAGTTCCAGGGCAACTTCTTTTCCGGCTAATGTCGTCATCAACGCACTTCCATTGTAGCGCGCTATATTTTGGGAAAAGAGACAATTCGTAATGCCTATCGCAGTTGAAATACCGTTGTTATAAAATTCAACAGCGCCGCCATTTTGTGTAGAACTGTTTCCTTCGAAGCGGCAGCTATCCATAGCAATAGTCGTATTGCCTACCGACTCACTCACATACATACAAATGCTTCCCCCGCCCTGATCCCAACCGGGTAAATTATAAACCACCGAATTGTTTTTAAACGTACAGTTGCTCAGCTTCATGGAGGGCGCCTGCGTGCCCTGTGCGGCTATGAAATACAAGGCCCCGCCAAAAGATGCGCGGTTGCCTTCGAAGGTGCAATGATCCACTTGCAAGGAAAGGTTGGCGTATCCCTGGCACCAGAACCAGAGGGCGCCGCCTTGTTGCTGATTGATGTTGCCGGTGAACGTAGTGCCCGATACCTTCACATTGGAATCATAACTGCTGAGGCCGCAGCCCCGACCGCCGGTGTTTGAGCGAAATTCCGATTGGCTTACGGTTACGCCCGCTCCGCGGACATTCCGGACATAAATACCGCCGCCGCCGGTCCAGTCCTCCGCCCGGTTTTGTATAAAGCGGCAATTTTCAACTGTGGCGCCGCCGGCGGTTGCATTGGAAAAGTAAATGCCGGCTCCGGAGTTTGCAGCATAGTTTTGAGTAAAAATACAATTCCGGATGACCGGGGCGCCGATCGTATTCACGGCAGCGCCAAATCGATCTGCGCCGTCTGCGTGTCCGCCGGATAGGGTAAAGCCGTCTATGGCGGTTGCATTTGTTATGGAGGCCAGTATTTTCACCACGACATTCACATTGTCGCTCCTGTTGGTGGTGAAATCGTCAGGTACATCATTGCCGTTCAGGTCGCCGGAGATGATGGTGGCGTTGGCGAGGGGGTCGCGTTGGTTGGCGCTGGTTTCCGTACCGGCGAAGCCGCCGAGCAGTCGGAGGTTTTTGTTGATCAGAAAAAACGATTTAGGATCGCCATTGAGGCCGGCGGGCCGGTAAGTACCGCCGGCCACCCAGATTTCAGCGCCGTCCGTGGCGGTGGCGAGCGCGGTTTTCAGGTCGGTATAAGCGTCGGCCCAGGAGGCGCCGGTGTTGGCGCCTGTGGCGTCGTGCTTTACGTAGATCTGCGCAGCGGCGGAGAGGGTAAGCCCGAAAACAAACAGGGCGATAAAAAAGAAACAGGCAGCAGCAGGTAGTAGTCGCTTCTTCATGGCGTAACATTTAGTTTAATTGATGAATGTTTACGCCACAAAATTCTACCCGTCGGTGCTTGCCGCGCGTTACCTGACGTTGCAAAAACATGCACGGATGTTGCAAGCACCCCCACTTTGCAACATGCGTACACGTTTTTGAGCTATTTGTGCATGTCCCTGCCCAGCTGCGCGATTATCTTTGAACCTGCCAAAATGCCCCTTGCTCTGGATTTCCCGTTTGTTCCACCGGCTTTTATTTACCAAACCGTTTCACCAATGAAAATGAACCGCCTGTACCCGCTCTTTTTTTTACTTCCCCTGTTGCCGCGCCTGGCGGCGCAAGGCTGCCTGCCCAACGGTATCAACTTTTCCCAACAGGCGCAAGTCGACAGTTTTCCGATCAAATACCCCGGCTGCACGGAAATTCTCGGCAATGTGAATGTCGGGACCAACATCGCCCGCCTCGACAGTTTGTATAGCCTTCAGGCCATCGGGGGCAGTTTGCGGATTGGAAGCTCCGGCAACAACATGCTGACAACCCTTTCCGGGCTGGAAAATCTGCGTACCATCGGAGGCAGTTTTACACTTCAGGATAATAGGCTGAAATCACTCGACAGCCTGAAAAACCTGGAAAGCATCGGACTGAATTTCGAGGTGCTAAATTGCGATTCGCTGACCTCCCTGAATGGGCTGGATCGCCTCGATACCGTGGGCGGCTGGATTTATATTTCATACAATGAACTTCTCGGCTCCCTGAACGGCTTGAAAAATCTGCGATACGTCGGCGGCAGTGTCTATCTCGGTAGCAATCCATCGCTCAGCACCCTCGAAGGGCTGGGAAACCTGCAATCGCTGCAAGACCTGGGAATTGCCGACAATCAAAACCTGATATCGCTGAGCGGCCTCGACCAGCTGAAAATCACCGGCGGCCTCAACATCGTCAATAATGGGTCCTTGGCGTCTTTGCAAGGCCTGGACAGCCTGGAGCGGATTGACGGCGCATTTTATCTTACTGCTAATGATTCCCTGGTCAATTTCAGCGGATTGGGCCGGTTGGACTCCATTGCGACCCATTTCGAAGTTGGAAGCAATGACGCATTGATTGATTTCAGCGGCCTGGAAAACCTCCGGTATATCGGTGGATACTGTCAACGGGGCGGATGTTTGGGTTTTGTTGTGGAGTCAAACGCTTCCCTGACCCGATTTAAGGGCTTGAGCGCGCTGCATTCCATCGAAGGAGTGATGTGGGTGTTCGACAATCCGTTTTTAAGCGATTTTGGCGGCCTGGAAAACCTGCAAGCCATCGGGCTGAGACTCGAAGTATCATCAAATAATAGCCTGAGTTCCATGAGCGGCCTGGGCCAGCTGCAATTTGTAGATCAGATTGAGATCTTGTCCAACAACGCCCTGGGTGGGCTGCATGGCCTGGAACGAATCGATTCGCTCGAGGCGTTGACCATCAGCAATAACCCGGCGCTGAAAAACCTGACCGGCCTGGAAAACCTCCAATCGGTGACCGAATATTTTGATCTGGTCGGCAACCCCGCGCTCCGCGATTTTACCGGCCTGGATCAGCTGCGATACGTCGGGCAATTTCAGATTTGGGACAACGACGCCCTGCGCCATTTCGCCGGGTCGGAAAACCTCGATTCCATAGGATATCTGGGAGTTGAAGGGAACGATTCCCTGGCCGGTTTCGCAGGCCTCGACAAGTTGCGTGCCGTCCTGGGTCTCGGTATTTATGGAAATATGTCTCTGACCACCCTGAGCGGGCTGGACAGCATCGACCATACCCTGCTGGATTATCTGAATATTGCGGACAACCCGGGCCTTTCCTTTTGCCACATCCAAAGTATTTGCGCTTACCTGGCAAACGGCAGTCCCGCTACCGTCGAAGGAAATACCGCTCCCTGCAACACGGTGGCGGAGATTTTAGCCGCCTGCCCCGCCGTGCCGACGGAGGAGAGCCTTGTCGAAACAACAGGTTTAGAGATATTCCCCAACCCCACGGGCGGCATGCTGTACGTCCGGGCGGGCGGCAGCGAGCGCCTGGAGGTTTTCCTGTACGATATTGCCGGAAAACATCTGGGACACTACCCGGTATCCGACGGGCAAACGATCGATGTATCGGCTCTGCCCCCTGGCATGTACACCCTGAAAGCGGTATGCGGCGGTCAAATTTACGCCGGCCGGTTTGTGCGGCAGTAGCGCCTAACGCCACCGCCAGCGCCCGTCAACCAGCAGCCTCGGCGGCGTCATGCTATAGGCAAAATGCAGCGCTTTGCCCGGTATGTAGCGGATCGGGATTTGCCGGGTGATGGCCGACGCTTCCGGATAGAGATAAATATCCCGGAATGCCCGCACCGTGGTGCAAATAACACTTTTGGCGTTGTTCGCGCAGGGAGGCGGCAGCACTTCGGTTTCCGGAAATTTTCCCGTTTCAAAATAGCAATGCAGGAGGTCCGTGGCAGTGAAAATGAGGCGCCGCTCCTGGTATGCTTCATGGCCCGTGTTTTTCGAACAAACCAATTCCAGCGTCACCTCTTCCGGGATCAACACCACGTCTTTTTTCAGCTGCGGCAGGATGTGGATCAAAATCGGAATCATCATTTCGCCGTTCAGCCCGGCATCCATGGTTTCGGTAATGATGATATCGTATTGCAACGCGCCGGGCACCTGCATGGCGGTGGCGTCGGCCACGATCAGGGTGTCGAGCTGGTGCTGCAGCCCAAGCCGCCGGATCAGTACGCCTGCGCTGGCAGCGGCGTTTTCCGAAATTTCAACCAGGCTGTACCGGGCCTTGGGCAACAGTGGCGCGGTCAGCGTCATAAACGGCGCCAGCGGGCCGCAACCCACGTACAGAATTTTCACGTCTTCTTTTCCCACACTTTTTGCCGCCTGGTACAGCGCCCGCACAAACACCTGCGTCCGGGTATGTTCCAGCATGCAGCCAGCAGCCGCTTCGGGGGAAATGGCTACGCCGTTGGGGGTCAGGATGGATTCGGTTTCCAGCCGCTGGTCAGAAAGCAAGGACATGAAGTACTGGTAGCACTGCCGCGAACAGCTGGTGTCGGCGCCGAAAAGCATTTCCCGGGCCAGGCGGTCCAAATCCTGGGCAGGGGCCGGCATAAGCCCCACAAAGAGCAGAAAGAAGATGCTGCAAATTTTCATGTTACCGGACGATCAGCAATTTTCTGGTGAGCCGCCGACTTTGGGTGCTAAGGCTGTAAAAATAAACGCCCGCCGGCAAACCTCCGGGTTGGAACGCCGCCTCGTAGTTGCCGGGCGTGTAATCGCCGTCGAACAAAACCAGCATTTCCCGCCCGGTCATGTCGTACACCGCCAGCCGGACCCGGCCCGGAGTGGCGATCGAAAACGGAATGCTGGCTTGCTCCCGCAGGGGATTGGGGTAAATTTGTCCGAGGGCGTCGGCGGGCACAGTTGAGCCCGGCGCTTCCCCAACCGCGCTCACCGGCGCCGCGCTGCGAAACGCGCCGCCGCCGGCCGTGCCCACAAACAGGCGTCCGTTTTTGGCGATGAAAAGGGTCTTCGTTTCCAGGTTACTCAGCCCGCTGTTCAGGCTGTCCCAGCTGGCGCCGTGGTCGGTGGAATAAAAAACGCCGTTTGCCGTGGCGGCAAAAATGTGGTCCGAGGCGTCGATGGCCAGGTCGTTGACACTGGCGCCGCCTGCATTCAAATCGAGCGAATCCCAGCTGGCGCCCTTGTTTTCGGAGCGGAAAAGCAGGCCGTTCGACAGGCCGGCAAACAAGCGGCCCCCACTGTCGGCAGCCAGGCTCAAAACATGGGTATCCAAATCGCCTGGCGGTATCCCGCCGGAAGCCGGCGCCCAGGTCTGGCCGCCGTCCGCGGAGCGGATAATTTTTACGCTGTCCGGCTCCGGCCAGTAGCTGATGCCGGCGAAAATATCGCCCTGCGCATCGATGGTCAGGCAATAATGGTTGGACATGCTAAAGGTGTTAAGGTCAAAGTCCCTGTACAGGGAGTCCCAGATGAAGCCGTTGTCACTCGATTTGTAGATGCCGCCTACGAATCCCCCATGCGATCCAGCATCAAAACCCGACGCGGCAACCAGAATGTATCCGTCGGCAGTGTTGACAAGTTCTTCCGCCACCCCCAGAAATTCGGTGTATTCCCAGCTTTGGCCCTGGTCGGCGGAACGGTACATCTCAGTAAAATAACCGGAACTACTGTACCTGCCTTCCTGGGCCAATATATGCCCCGAAGGCGTTACGTGAACGGCCTCGTAGTTATGTTCCCCGGAAAAAACAGCCTCCCAGGAATTCCCCTCGTCGGCCGAGCGGTAAACGGCCGGCCCGTTTACCGGTATGTATGCCCGGCCACCAGAATAGCCCCCTGTCGTGCTGGTAAAAAGAAAACCGCCGGCGCTTTCGGCGAACTGGTTGGGGTAGGTGTTTCCCAGTCCCTTGTTGGCCGGGCGCCAGGAGTTGCCGTTGTCGGAAGACAGAAAAACACCGGGATCGGTACCGGCCACGAGCGCATTTCCGGCATTGAAGGCCAGGGCCGTCACCGTCCGGCCATCCAGGCCGGCGGCTTGCCAGGAGCCGCCCTGGTCGGCGGAAACAAACAGGCCGGTCGCGCTTCCGGCGAGGAGTTGGCCGCCGGCGGTGAATGCCAGCACATTGATTTGGCCGGAATTCCAGAGGAGCGGTTCCCAGGTATCGCCGTTGTCGGCGGAGCGGTACAGGCTGCTGTCGGCGGCGGCGAACACGTAGCCGCTGGCGTCGGCAGCGCCGGCGTGCACGACGGCGCTCAGGAGCGGGCCGTTCCAGGTGTTGCCGCCGTCGGTGGAGCGGAAAAGGCCTGCGTTTGTGCCGGCGAATACGTGTCCGGCAGGGTGGAGGAAAAGATCGCGAATCCACAGGCTGTCGAGCCGGATATCGGCCGGCGGCCAGGTATCGCCGTTGTCGGTGGAGCGGTAAAGCCCCTTGGTGGCGCCGGCCAGCAGATGGTCGTGCAGGTTGACGGCAAAACACCACACCTGTGCCGTACCCAATCCGGGCGATTTTTCCACCCAGTTTTCGCCCTTGTCAATGGAGCGGTAAATGGCCGTGTTGTAAGCGGCGAATACGTGGCCCTGGGTGTTCAGGGCAATGTCGCGAACGAAATCCCCCCAAGGCGCGAACCCGTAATCCAACGCTTGCTTCCAGGAGTTGCCGCCGTCGGTGGAGCGGTAAACGCCGGAAACGGTCGAGCCGGCAAACATATCGCCGTCCGGGTGGAGGGCCAACGCGCTGGTGCTGCCGTACAGCGGGCCGCCGCAGGGTTCCCAAAAATCCTGCTGGGCATGGGCGGGGTGGGGCAGGAGCGCGGGCAAGGCGAAGAGGCAGAGGCGAAGGATATTTTTCATGGCGTGCGCTTTGGTGCGAAAAACGATGTGTGCTGTGCGCCACGAAAATACGCCTGCTTGAACCTGATACGCTTTACCTGATGTTGCAAAAACATGCACAGATGTTGCAAGGTGCAGGAAATCGGCAGATTTTTAATTGTATGTCCGCCTTCAACGTCACCTGCCTGATGCTTTCAAGAGAACAGCTGCGCGACGCAGCGTTCAAGACATTTTTCAGCACCGCCAAAATTGCCCCTCACACCGTTCCACGGTTGCGGGTGCGCCACACGGAAATAAATAACCGGGCGGCGAAGACTGGAGGCGCAATGCAGCTGCCGACGCCAAAAAACAACATCTCCGTCCACATGTAGTCTTCGATAGCCCGTTTGTCCGGGGGAGGCAAATGCCCGGTGAGGCCATCCCAGGTATTTTCCTCGATGTAGACCATGAAGTCATTGAGGGCATCCACCATAATAAAGGTAAGGGGGAACATCAGCAGCAACAGGCCAACTTTCACTTCCTGCTGCCAGGCCAAAAACGTATGCCGGAGCAGAAAGATATACCGCGTCAGGGTAATGGCGACCACGACGAACGCTATATTCCACCCTTCATACGGCCATACATACATCGCCTTGTAAACAGGATACAGAATAGACCACACCACAATGGCTGTAATCACCCACCAGATCAGCTCCAGCCAAAGCGTCAGCGCCTGTTTTTTGTTCATGTTTTCTTTTTTTTATCAGATCATATCTACCCGCCGCTCCGGGTACCACCAGCTGCCGATCAGCATAGCCAGAACACTGGCAGCAAGGCCATAGAGCATCGGCGGTATTTGCGCCAGAGTTTGGAGGGCGGACTGGGATGTGCCCGCCGCAGGTTCGCCGGTCGAACCGGTCCAGAACATTGCCGCCAGCCAGAAGGTAAACCCCGCTATCATGGATGCGATAGCGCCCCGGGCCGACGAGCGTTTCCAGTACAAACCGGCCACCAGCGGCATAAACAAGGAAACCAGGCTGAACGCCGACGATTCACCAACCAATTCGTAAATATTATTGCGCGACATAGCCATGCCGCCCGTCACCAGGGCTACTCCCACTACCGAATAGCGCATGATCTGGAGCAATTGCGCATCGGTCACGCTGTGGTACAAGGGTTTGACCAGGTTCTCTCCGATTACCGTGGCCGGCGCCAGCATGGCGCCGCTGCAGGTGCTGAGAATGGCCGACAACAGGGCGCCAAAAAACAGGATCTGGATGCCGAGGCCCGAGTGCTGGAGGACCAGGTATGGGATCATCATCTGCGGATCACCGCTTTCCAGCAACTCCGGGTACAGCATGCGGCCGCAAAAACCAATGATCAGGGGCAATGCCGCCACGCTGAGATACATCAGGGCAGAAGTATAACAGGCGTTTACCGAGCCGCGCACACTTTTGGCGGCCATTACCCGCTGAAACACATCCTGTTGCGGTATACTCCCCAAACCAATAGTCATCCAGGCCGCCACCCATTGCACGATGCCGATAGGCTCGGGGTCGGGCAAAAACTGAAAAAAATCGGGCGGTGCTGCTGCCAGCATATTTTCAAAACCGCCGACTCGCAGTACCATGTCCACCGCCAGCGCCAGCAAACCTGCGATGATGACGATGGTTTGCACAAAATCGGTGATCGTAACCGACCACATGCCGCCAATATACGTGTACACCAGCACCAGCGTCGTACAGATCAATACCCCCCAGGTTCGATCCAGCCCGCAAACTGCCTGTAAAATGATGGCCAGGGCAATCAATTGAGCGGCAATCCAGCTAAAATAAGAAGGCACCATAAAAACCGCCGACACCACTTCCGTCGCTTTGTTGTAGCGCTGGCGGAAAAAATCGCTGAACGTCAGCAAGTTGCGGTTATATAACGGCCGGGCAATGAGCAAGCCGGCCAAAAAAAGACACAGGGCGGCGCCGAAAGGATCTTCGATAATGCCCAGCACGCCGTGTTCAATAAACTCCGAAGAAGCCCCCATCACGGTTTCGGAACCAAACCAGGTGGCAAACAAGGCGCAGGCAGTGATAAACATCGGCAGCCGCTTCCCGGCCACCACAAAGTCGGCCGTTGTCTTTACCCGCCGCGAAGCCCACCAGCCTATAGCCAGCGTGCCCAACAGATACAGGACGATAAAACCTAACAAAATTCCGTTTTGCATGTCGGCAAACCCAGGCAGTTCTAAAATCAAGCGGCCAAAGGTAGACTTTTCACCGGCTTGTCTCCAAAACCCCCGAATTCAAATATCCGGCCCGTTCAGGACGAACGAGGCGGTCGCGCCGAAGAAATAATACCAATCGTTGCGCCGGGGGTTGCCATTTTGCGAAACGCCGTCGATCGCATCGGAAAAAACCGGTCGGAAACCGCCCTCCAGGCCAAAAATAAAACGTTCGAAAAAATCAATCCGGACACCGCCACCCAAGGGGACCAGAACGAACCGGTTTTTCAGGCCCTCCTCCGGCAGCGGCGCCACCAGGAACTGCTCCCGCCGGTCGACCGGCCCGTAGTATTGCGCATCGGCATCGGCAAAGGTGATCCCCACACCGGCAAACAGATAGGGATTGACCATAAACCGGCGCTCCCCCATCGAACCGGCCCCATCGCGCCTGAACAGGTGCCATTCCAGGAGGCCGGCCACTTCGATCAGGGAAGTGCCGAACTTGAAGCTGCGCGGCCCCTTTACCTCCGAGTACTTATCATCGCCGGAAATGGTGCCCGCATACAAATGCCCTTTTATCGCCAGGTGACCGGTCAGGTGGTACCGGATAAAGGCGCCGAACCCGGGGCGGAGCTCTTGCAAATCAATGCCTTTGGCCGCTATATCGCCCGAATAACTGGCGACGCCCAACATACCGCCGGCTTCCAGGTAATGCGGAGCGGCGGACCGTTGGGCCTGCAGCGAAATGGATAAAAGGAACAGGAAAAGTAGGAGGTTCTGTCTCATGTGCCCGGTTTCTGCTTGCGTAATTTTAGAACGCTGAAAAAGCGATTACCGGGTAAAGGTCGTAAAACTGCCGTTTCCTGAATCCGTAAAAGCCCGCGATTTAGGAAACGGCCGGTTTTGCACGCCCGGAAACAACCCAAGACCCTTGTTTCATTTAAAACGGCTCTAAAAAAGGCGATATTTTTTAAAACAAATAATTTAATATCCCAAACATTACCCTACTTTTGCTTTTCAGCTCCTGTGGAGAAGGAGCTCCCCCAAAGTCGATCTTCCTGCTCTGTAGCCATTAATTCCGTGCCATGTCGCGTTCAAAAAAAGATACCTCCGTTCCGCCCACCGTTTCCCAAAACGGTGAAGACACTGTCATCACGCTTTCCGGGATGTACCAGAATTATTTTCTGGACTACGCCTCGTATGTCATCCTGGAACGGGCCGTACCGGCGGTGGAAGACGGCCTGAAACCCGTGCAGCGCCGTATCCTGCACGCGATGTTCGAGCAGCATGACGGCCGTTATCACAAGGTGGCCAACCTCATCGGCCAAACGATGCAATACCACCCGCACGGCGATGCCGCCATAGGCGATGCCCTGGTAAATATGGGCCAAAAAGACCTGCTCATCGATTGCCAGGGCAATTGGGGCGACTACCGCACCGGCGATTCCGCCGCCGCAGCGCGGTATATAGAAGCGCGCCTGACCAAGTTTGCCCTCGACGTAGCCTTCAACCCCGACACCACCCGCTGGCAGCTCTCCTACGACGGCCGCAAACGCGAGCCCGTGACCTTGCCGATGAAATTCCCACTCGTGCTGGCACACGGCGTCGAAGGTATTGCAGTGGGGCTCAGCACCAAAATCCTGCCCCACAACTTTATCGAAATTATCAAAGCCAGCATCGCAGCCCTCAAAGGCCGCAAAATCGATCTGTACCCCGATTTTCCCACCGGCGGCCTCATAGACGTGGCCAATTACAACTACGGCGGCCGCGGCGGCAAAGTGCGGGTACGGGCGCGCATCAGAGAAATAGACAAAAAAACGCTGCAAATCACTGAAATCCCCTACGGCGTATATGTCAACGACCTGATCGACTCCATCCTGAAAGCCAATGACAAAGGGCAGATCAAGATAAAAAAAGTGATCGACAAAACCGCCGCCGAGGTGGATATCGAAATTGAACTCCAACCCGGCGTCAGCCCCGACGTCACCGTCGATGCCCTCTATGCCTTTTCCAGCTGCGAGGTGAACATCAGCCCCAACTGCTGCGTCATTGTTGACAACAAGCCGCTGTTCACCGACGTCAATGAACTGCTTCGTATCTCCACCGAAAATACCAAAGACCTGCTCCGGCTCGAACTGGAAATCCTTCAACACGACTTGGAAGAAAAACTCCACTTCGCATCGCTGGAGAAAATTTTTATTGAAAAACGCATTTACCGCGATATCGAAGAATGCGAAACCTGGGAAGCCGTCCTGGAAACCATCGATGCCGGCCTGAAAAAATACGTGACGACGCCACAAGAGCCGGGTTATGCCAAAGAGCCCAAAAAAGTCAAACTGCTGCGCGAAATCACCTCCGACGACCTGGCGCGCCTGACCGAAATCCGCATCAAACGCATTTCCAAATTCAATTCGTTCAAAGCCGACGAGGAAATCGCCAAACTCAACGAACACCTCGCTGAAACCCTGCATCACCTGGCACACCTCACCGAATATGCAATCAGCTATTTTGAACGGCTGCTGGAAAAATACAGCAAAGGCCAGGAACGCAAAACGGAAATTGCCGTATTCGACGAAATACGCGCCACGGAAGTCGTGGCCAACAATGCCAGGCTCTACGTTGACCGTGCCGGCGGTTTTATCGGCGCCGGCTTGAAAAAGGATGAGTTTGTGCAAGATTGCTCCGATATCGACGATATTATCGTGTTCCGCCGCGACGGCGTCATGAAAATCGTGCGTATCGATGAAAAAGTATTCGTCGGCAAAGACATCCTCCATATCGCCGTCTGGAAAAAAAACGACGAACGCACCACCTACAACCTCGCCTATGTGGACGGCGCCTCCGGCCGCTCTATGGTCAAACGTTTTAACGTAACGGCCATCACCCGCGACAAAGAATACCCCGTCGGCGGCGATAGCAAGGGCTCGCGCATCCATTACCTCACCGCCAACCCCAACGGCGAAAGCGAAGTGGTCACCGTCACCCTGAGCCCGGGCTGCACAGCTAAAATCAAGGTGTTCGATTACGATTTCGGTGAACTGGGCATCAAAGGCCGCGACTCGCAGGGCAATATCCTGACCAAATACCCGGTCAAAAATATCCGGCAAAAGGAAGTTGGAAAAAGCACCATCGGCGCGCTCAGACTTTGGTACGACGACATCACCGGCCGGCTTAATACCCAGGAACGCGGCCGCCTGCTCGGCGAATTCGATACCGGCGATATGATCCTCGTACTGTATCAAGACGGCAGCTACGAACTCACCGATACCGACGTGCTGCAGCGCTTCGAACCCAAAGAAATTCTGCACCTGGGCAAATTCCACCCCGAACAAGTCGTCAATGCCGTACACTTCGACGGCCACAAGGGCTGGACGATGGTCAAGCGGTTCCAAATCGAAACCAGCAAACTGAAAGAGCGCTTCTCCTACCTCACCGACCATCCCAAATCCAAGCTGCTCTTCGCCAGTGTAAAACCCAACCCAAGGATCAAATACGCCATCCGGGTAAAAGGAAAGGCCATGCCCGGCGAAATCAGCCTGGGCGATTTTATGGACGTAAAAGGCTGGAAGGCCGTGGGCAACAAACTCAGCGACGCCCTGCTGAGCAGCGTCAGGGAAATAGAAACGGAAATTAAGCCGTCCTCCGGAACGGAAGAACCACCCCTCCAGGGCGATTTGTTCGGCACGCCCGAGCCGGCCACTCCGGCGCACAAGGGAAAAACGCCCGCTGCCAAAGATCCCGCCCCAACGGCGGACAATCCCGCGCAAGAAGACGTTAAGAAAACGTACAAGGCAGGAGATACGATTGAGTTTGATTAGGCGATCTGAAGGATGGTTCAGAACCGGTCCGGGGGGGATTTTCCGGGCCCCCCCCCCGGGGGCCCCCCCCCCCTCCTCCGCGCCCCGCCGCCGGGGGGGCCCCCGGCCCCCCCCCCCCCCCCCCCCCCCCCCGGGGGGGGCGGGGGGGGCGCCCGCTCCCCGGGGGGGGGGGCCGCTCGGGGGGCGGGGGGGGGGGGGGGGGGGGGGGGGGCGCCCGGGGGGAAGGGGGGGGGGCGGGGGGGGGGGGGGGCCCCCCCGGGGGGGGGGGGCCCGGCCCCCCCGGGGGGGGCCCCCCGCCCCGGGGGGGGGGGGGGGGGGGGCGGGGGGGGGGGCGGGGGGGGGGGGGGGGGGGCCGGGTTGGGTTGGGGGGGGGGGGTTGGGTGGGGGGGGGGGGGGGGGGTGGGCGGGCCCCGCCGGGGGCCCGACCCGGGGGGGGGGGGGAAACCCCGGCCCGGGGTAAGGTAATTTCTTACCCCCCGGGGGGGCCCCCCCCCTCCCCCCCCGGGGCCGGGCCCCCCCAAAAACGGCGCTTTTGTCGTTGAGGCCGGTGCATTCTCCGTTTTTTTAAAGCCGGGGCTTGACAGGTTGGATTGCATGTTGCTATATTTGCGATATCAAAACAATATCAATAAACAATCAAAAAAAATCATGGAAAAGATTTTGAAACCAGCTTCAGGCTGGTCAATGCTCGCCCTGTGTTTAGTCCTGTTTTTCGGTGGAATAGCTTTAATCATGGCCAAAATAATTGTGGCAGGCGCCGTTTCGGTTTTTCTTGCCGTCACCATAATTGCACCTGGTTTTATTGGCATCGAACCCAACAGCACCCGGGTACTCACCTTATTCGGCGCTTATATCGGTTCGGCAAAAGACAGCGGTTTTTTCTACGTCAATCCGTTTTATACCAAGAAAAAGGTTTCGATTCGCGCGGTCACGCTGGATGTGCCGGTGATAAAAGTGAACGACAAGCAGGGCAACCCGATCATGATTGGCGCCGTAGTGGTGTACCGCGTATCAGACACCTTCAAAGCCGCCTTTGCCGTGGAGCATTACCCGGAGTTTGTCAAAATCCAGAGCGAGGCGGCGGTGCGCAAACTCGCCGGGATGTACAGCTACGACAACCTCGAAGACGAAGAGGCCACCGTCACGCTGCGCACAAACTCCGACGAGGTCAACCACGAACTCGCCCGCGAGATCAGCGAGCGCCTGGAGATTGCCGGTATCGAAGTGATCGAAGCGCGGATCAACCACCTGGCCTATTCCACTGAAATTGCCGGCGCCATGCTCCAGCGCCAACAGGCTACGGCCATTGTGGCTGCCCGTAGCAAAATCGTGGAAGGAGCCGTCGGCATGGTCGAAATGGCCCTGGAACACCTGTCGCAAAAAGCCATCGTCGAACTCGACGAAGAAAAAAAAGCGGCCATGGTCAGCAACCTGCTCGTGGTGCTTTGCGGCGACCGCAATGCCCAGCCGGTAGTGAATACCGGCACTTTGCATCAGTAAACTTTCGCCATCACCGGGCCTGTGCAGCTGGCTGCACAGGCCCTGCGGCGGCTTGACGAACGATGAAATGGCCAGTAAAAAAAACTTTGTACTCCGCATAAATGAAGCCACTTACGAAGCGCTCGAAAAGTGGGCGTCCGATGAATTCCGAAGCGTAAACGGGCAGCTGGAGTGGATCATTTCCAGGGCGCTGACGGATGCCGGGCGAACGCCAAAAGAACGCCGGGCGCCGGAAAAAAAGACCGGCGAATAATGCTGAATCTACGCTCCGGAGGGCTTCTTTCCACATTTCAGGCGGGCCGGTTTTATTTCAGCAGAAAGTTGCCGGTGTGCCAGGTTTCGTCGCCTATGCCTACATGTACGGAATATCCGCCGGGCTGCAACGCGCTGCAATCGAGCCGGAAAGGCACGCTTCCCGCCATTTCCACCCGGATCAGCCGGCGCTGGTTATCCCAAAGCAATACCCGGGCAGTCTGGCCCGGGGGCAAGGGGAAATCCAGCCAAAGTACGTCTGTGGCCGGGTTCGGGTACAAGAAGAGTTCGGATTTTTGCGGTAGCCGGATCGACGCGTCCGCCACGATGTCCGACAAGCTGAAACGCCAAACGCCGTCGTTCTCCGAACCGGCATACACATAGCCTCCTTCCAATTCCAGATCGGCAAGCCACAGGTTGGCAGGCATGCCGGCGCCATAGAACATCCAGCTGGCGCCATCGTCTTTGGAGACTAATATTCCTCCCTTCGTACCAGCGAACAGGTATCCCTGGCCGGCAGCCAGGCAGCGCACCGGGTCCGGGTGGTTGAAGTCCAGCGTTTGCCAGCTGAGACCGGCATCGTCGGAGTACCGGACGCCGGCTAGCGGCATAATCCGGTAAAGGCGCTGCCCAAAACGGTGCAAGCGTATGGCGCCAGCAGCGCTATCTGTTTTTATCCAATGCAGGCCAAGGTCTTCCGAACGGTAAAGAGCCTCTGCAGAAGCCGCCAGAACCGTATCGCCGGCAGCCACCAGGGTTCGAATAAACGGATAAACGACCACATCCAAATCGAACGCCTGCATGCCTTCGGAGCTGTGCGCCCAGGCGCCGCCATTTTCCGCACGATAAACGCCCCAACTGGAACCGGCAAGTACCGTATTGCCGGTTGCCACCACCTGTGTGTAAAAATCCAGCAGGGGCAGGGGCGCCGGCTGCCAGGCAAGCCCCTGGTTGTCGGATGCCCAAAGTTTCCAGTTAGCGCCGGCGTACAGGCGGCCTTTTATGTCCGTCAGATTCAACACGATCGTGCCCGCCGCGATGTCGGCGCTGTGCTCGCTCCACTTCATGCCGGCCTGATCGAACCGGTACAGGCTGTTGCTCGCCGCGCAATAGACTGCCCCGGGGCTGAGGAGCAGATCGCGTACCGATGCGTTCGCCAAGCCCGTGTCCGTTTCCTGCCACTGCATACCATTGTCGTCGGAATAAAAAATACCGTTGTACGAGGTAGCAAACAGCCGGCTCCCGCTCGAATAAAACTTTATCCGGAAGGTGATCGGTACATTGGTGGCCGATAAAAATGGCGCACTGGCCAAACCGGCGACAGTATTCCAGGTGTTTCCGTTAAGCGGACGGCTCCAGATCGTATTCCCAGAGATGCCATAGAGTTTTCCGTTGTGCACACCATACCGGTCCACCGACCCACTCAGCCCGGGCGTTTCATCCAGCGTCCAGGTCTGGCCCAGATCGGGCGACTGATATATTTTCCAGCTGCTGTTGGTATACAACGACGCTGCCAGTTGGTCGCCGTATACAAATCCGCGATAAGGCGCCTTGGGCAAAGCGGCTGTAAGTAATTCCCAGGTATCGCCCTGATCCGCGCTGCGGTATATGCCGTAGTTGGGGGCGGAAACAAACAACACATCGCCAGCGGTAAACAACCGGGCATAGTAATACGTCAGCACAGCCGGCGGCGCAATGGCCGCCCAGGTTTTGCCGCCATCATCCGACCGAAACAAATTCGGTGTAAAAAGAAACAACGCGCTGTTCGTAGCCGCGATCTGGTGAAAATTATGGATCGTGTATGGGATGCCGGTGAATACAATTTCTGTCCAGGACAGCCCTTCGTCATCCGACCGGAACAGACGGTCATCCGTATCCGAAAACGCGAATAGCGCGGTATTCTGCCGGATCATCCCGTCTATCCGGATACCCAGCAGATCATCGCTGGCCAAAACCCACGAAACGCCGTTGTCCGACGAACGGAACACACCGTTGTAGGTCGACACGAGCAGGTCATTCCCGGATAAGATAAAATCGGTAACGCCGTCGCCGCTGGGGCCGTTTAACGATTGCCACTGGGCAGCGGCAGCAAAGGCGAGTTGACAGAGGAGTAACGTGGTTATAATTTTTTTCATAGCCGGCATGGCAACGGGTATGCGTTTCTTCAGCGGGAAAATCCGTTGCCGGTGAAAGATACGCTTGCAGGCTCATTTGCTGCCGGTGTGTTTTGGCGGTATGAAATTATTCAGGCGTTGCCGTTTTTCCGGCCGGTGAAAGCGAAATAAAATCGGCCGGTTGCCAGGCCGAAAAATCGGGGGCCATTTGCAGAATATGGCCGAACCGGTCGAATTCCTCCGGGCGATGCGTGGTAGTCAGGATGACCGCGGGCATACCAGCCCGGCGGGCGGCTTCGGCGCCCGTTGGCGAGTCTTCAAACACCAGGCAATTTTGTGGCGGCAGCCCCAATTGCCGGGCCACGTATAAAAACACCTCGGGGTCGGGCTTCCCCTTTTGCACCATCCGGGCGTCGATGACGGCTCCAAACAATTCGTGCAGCTGCAGATGGTCGAGCACAAACTGTACATTTTCAGGTGGCGCCGCCGTACCGATTCCCATTGGGATGCCCTGCGCGTGGGCGGCGCGCAGAAAGGCGCCCAGGCCGTTCACCAGTTTGAGATCGGGCAGAAAAATGGCGCGGTATTCGGCTTCCTTTTCGGCCGCTACCTGCCGGCGTTCGGCGGGGCTGAAACGATTGCCGAAAAGGCGTTCAACAATCTCCTCGTTAATACCGTGAATACTTTCCTTGACGGCTTCAAGGCTCAAATGCAGGCCCAAACGGGCCAATTTGCGTTGCCAGGCGCGATGGTGCACCATCATATTGTCTACCATCGTGCCATCCATATCAAAAATAAATCCCTGGATCATGTGGATAGCGCCAGCGTTGGGCTGGCGCTGCAAAGATGGTTAGCCGGCGGGAAACAGGCCGGGGGCGGCCGGTTATTTCTTTACGGGTCGACACCGGCATCACCAAATTTTTTGTCTTTTTTGTCAGCGCCGTCATAGTCGCAAAATTTTACGCAAGGTAAATTTTTCCTGTTTTTTCGCAAAGAGGCGGGGCTCACACAAACAACGCCACTTTCAGTTCTTCGACTTTGCCCAGTGTGCGTACCCGGATGCCGTATTTTTTATTATCCAGCCCTTTGGCGTTATATTTGGAGATGTAGATTTCCTTGAAGCCCAGGCGGTCGGCTTCGGCGATGCGTTGTTCGATACGGCTTACGGCGCGGATTTCGCCGCTCAGCCCCACTTCGCCGGCAAAGCACACGTTGGAGGGAATACTCACGTCGAGCAAGGACGATACCAGTGCCGACACGATGGCCATGTCGATGGCTGGGTCTTCCACCCGGATGCCGCCTGCAAGGTTGAGGAACACGTCGTTCATGCTGAAATAATAGCCGCAGCGTTTTTCGAGCACGGCCAGCAGCATTTGCAGGCGGCGCATGTCGAAGCCCGTGGCGGAGCGTTGGGGGGTGCCGTACACCGATTTGCTCACCAGGGCCTGCGTTTCGATGAGCATGGGGCGAAGCCCTTCCATGGTGGCGGCCACGGCGCAGCCGCTGAGTTCTTCGTCTTTCTGGCTGAGCAAGAGTTCGGAAGGGTTGCTTACTTCGCGCAGGCCGGCAGCGCGCATTTCGTAGATACCCATTTCGTCGGTACTGCCGAAGCGGTTCTTCAAAGTGCGCAGGATGCGGTAGGTGTTGTGGCGGTCGCCTTCAAACTGCAACACACAATCTACGATATGCTCCAGCAATTTCGGGCCGGCGATGTCGCCCTCTTTGTTGATATGCCCGATGAGAAATACCGGGATATTGGTTTCCTTGGCAAAGCGCAGCAGTTCGGCGGCGCATTCGCGCACCTGCGATACGCCGCCGGGGGCGCTGTCGAGGTGGGGCGTGCTCATGGTCTGGATCGAATCGACAACGAGCAGTTGGGGTTGCAGGTCCTGGGCCTGCTGCAGGATTTTGGCGGTGTTCGTTTCGGTCAGGATATAGCAGTCGGAGCGGCCTTCGGGCAGGCGGTCGGCGCGCATTTTGATCTGCTCTTCGCTTTCTTCTCCGCTGACGTACAGTACTTTGGCGGGCAATTGAACGGCTACTTGCAGCAGCAAGGTGCTTTTGCCGATGCCGGGCTGGCCGCCGATCAGCACGAGCGAGCCGGGCACGATACCGCCGCCGAGTACGCGGTTCAGCTCGCCGTCGGGGGTGGCCAGGCGGTGGGTGGCGCCGGTTTGAATGGCGCTGAGCGGTATAGCTTTCGGGGGTTCATTTTTGCCGGACCAGGCCCGGCGTTTTTCTTCCGCTGCGGTTTCTTTTTGAATAATTTCCTCCTGATAGGTATTCCATTCGCCGCAATGCAGGCACTTGCCCATCCATTTAGGCGACGATGCCCCGCAGTTGGAGCAGAAAAAAATGGTTTTTGCTTTTGCCATGGTTGGTTGTTTGCCTTAAGTTGATAGCTATGGGGGTTAGGGGGGGGTGACTATGCAGGTTTATCCAAAACTCAAGTTGTTTAAAAATCCGGACAAACTTAAAACAATAAATTTTACAATCCAAATTCCCTGAAATTGCCACTACTTTTGCCGGGCCATACCTTTTGCCGCCATGATGAACGTATTGATTACTCCCTTGCGCCCCGAACATTACCAGGAACTTTTGGAGGCGATGAAGGCCGCCTACCCCAACTGGCAGGGGTCGTATTGGCAACGGGGCGCCATCAAGCGCCTGCTCAAGCTTTTTCCCGAAGGCCAGTTCGTCGCTTTGGTCGACGGCAAAGTGGTGGGCTGCGCCTTGTCGATTATCGTCGACTACGAAAAATTCGGCGACGATCACACCTACGAGCAAATCACCGGCCAGGAACATTTCACCACGCACGACCCCGACGGCGATGTGTTGTACGGCATAGAGGTATTCGTCGAACCGGAATACCGCGGCCTGCGCCTGGGCCGGCGGCTGTACGATGCGCGCAAGGAGCTGTGCGAGCACCTGAACCTGCGCGCCGTCGTTTTTGGCGGGCGAATCCCCAATTACCACCAGTATTCCGGAAAAATGACCCCCCGCGAGTACATCGACAAAGTGCGCCTCAAGGAGATTCACGACCCGGTGCTCAATTTTCAGCTCTCCAACGACTTTCACGTGAAAAAGGTGCTTCGCCGCTATATGCCAGGCGACGCACAGTCGCAGGATTACGCTGTTTTGTTGCAATGGGACAATATTTACTACCAAAAAGACGACCGCCCGGTGCCGCGCAAAACCTATGCCCGCATGGGGCTGGTGCAGTGGCAAATGCGGCCGTATCATGACCTGGATGAGTTGTTTGTACAGGTGGAATACTTTGTCGACATCATCTCCGCCTACAAAAGCGATATCGCCGTATTCCCCGAGTTTTTCAATGCCCCGCTTATGGCGGAATACAATCACCTGCGCGAATCGGAGGCTATCCGGCATCTGGCGCGGCATACCGAGGCGATTCGCGAGCGCTTTGCCGAACTGGCTGTGCGCTACAACGTGAACATCGTAAGCGGAAGCCTGCCGGAAATACGCGCTGAACGGCTGTACAACGTGGGTTTCTTTTGCCACCGGAGCGGCAAAACCGAACGCTATGAAAAAATACACGTCACACCCGATGAAGTGAAATACTGGGCCATAGCCGGCGGAAACAACCTCCGCGTATTTGACACCGACGTGGGCCGGGTCGGCGTGCTGATCAGTTACGACGTGGAGTTCCCGGAATTGGGCCGGTTACTGGCAGATCAGGAGATGCAAATCCTCGTGGTGCCATACCTCACCGACACCCAGAATGCCTACATGCGGGTGCGGCATTGCGCGCAGGCGCGCGCCGTGGAAAACGAGTGTTACGTAGCGATCACCGGCTCGGTCGGCAACCTGCCCCAGGTAGAAAACATGGACTTGCAGTATTCGCAATCGGCGGTATTGTCTCCCTGCGATTTCGCGTTCCCGTACGACGGCGTCAAAGCCGAAGCCACGCCAAACACCGAGATGGTGCTCATCGCCGATATCGATATGGAGCTGCTCTCTGAACTGCACCACCTTGGCGCCGCGCGCAACCTGCGCGATCGCCGCAAGGATTTTTACGAACTGGCGTTCCGGAAAATAAAAAAGGGAAAAACCGCCGGAAAATAGCGGGCGCTAATAGCCGATTTCATACGTCCACAAACCTTCGCCGACTCTGCTGCCCCAGGAGTTGGTGCAATCCACCGCGCATCGCAATACCACAACATGCCGCTCTGGATCGGCCTGAATCTGGGGGTTCTCCATCCAATCCCAAACCCAGGGCATTTGAATGACAAGTGCCGTTCGATTTGCGCCGATATCATGCGCGTATAAGGCATATTTTGGATTCGCGCTTGTTGCATCGTGGTACTGACTGACGAAGGCGATTTTCCGCTGCGCGTCGAAAGCCCGCAGGTAGCCCGCCACCGATTGAATCTGGCGAAAGGCGCGCAGGTCAATTACCCGGGTCTGCCGGCCGGTGGAATCGTCTGAGTCGATGACCAGCAGGCGGCTGTCGGCCGACCAGAATAAAACCGCGCCGCCGTCGTCGTACACGCTGGTTTCGCTCACCAGCAAGATTTTTTTGTGCAAGCGACTCTCCAGGGTAAGCCGGTAGGAGATCGGTTCGGCCAACTGTCGCCACTGGCAGCGCAGATGAAAAGCGCTGTCGGGAGATTGCAGCGTATGAAATGCAGCGAAAAAGCTGTCGCAGGCGGACCAGTTTTGGGTTTGAGCGCTCACCGCGGTGGTTGGGAGGAGCAACAGAAAAAAGAAAAGTTGTTTCATGCTGGCAAGGTCAGATTTGATGTTACGGGTCAAAGATGAGCCAGGCCAGGCATTGGCGGCAGGGGCATCTAGTATCCGGCCCCTCCGTTCAAGTATTCGCCGGTCCGGTTGTTATTTCACCGCGAGGGCGTCCAATATCGAGCGGAAAGGCCTTGAGCATGTATATTATACCCGGCGGAAAGTGCTTTGCGAAAATTGTCAGCTGGCGGTGCTATTGTCGGAGTGACTGCGAGTCACTCCGACAATAAATCCCACAAGCACTCAAAAACGCCCCTACGGTTTGCGCACCAAAGCCATCAGCACGGCCTCATTGACCTGCACCGGGTATTCGGCGCGCAGTTTGTCCACCCATTGTTTCTCCAGAAAATCCTGATAGTCGGCCACCGCATAACCGCGGGCTTCATTGAGGGCTTTGGGGGTGGGCGGGATAAGTTCTTCCACTTTTATGAAGGTGGCTGTTTTGGTACCGGCATCGGTTTTGGCAGCGGTCATACCGCCGGCTTTCCAGATATCGACCAGGTCTTTATTTTTTCCTTTTTCATACGTTTTTTCCAGGAAGACCAGCACTTCTTCTTTTTTGTTGAACTTTTTGAGCACTTCTTCCGGCGACTTTTTGGCGGCAAATTCGCGGACTTTGAGCAGCAGTTCGGGGTCGTCGGATTTGAGCGTATAAAAACTCACGCGGGCCCGTTCGTCCCACAGGTATTTATTGGTCAGGTTTTGGTTGAAAAACTGTTCCAGGCCGGTGGAATCGATATTGGCGCGGTCCCACACTTCCTGTTTGGCGGCGTCAAACAAGAGCATACCTTCTTCGTATTCGCGCATGAGCGACTTGAAGTCGGGATATTTCGCCTCCAGCTGGCTTTCCTCGTATTGCATGGCCACTTCGTCGGACCAGCTGCGGTACAGTTTGTCTGCCACTTCGCGCAGGGGGCTGCCCATGCCGCGCATGCGGTCGCGGCTGGCGCGGGCGCAGTATTCTTCAAAATCGGCGATAGTATAGGTTTTATTCTTGCCGTATTGCTGGAGCGGCGCCTGGGGTTTGGCGGGGTCGGGTCTCCATTTGAACGTCAGGAAAACAGAGTCCGTTTGCCGGGCCGTCCAGGCATCCAGGGCTTCGGGAAATTCGCGGAGTTGTCCGTCTTTTTGTATCCGGGCGATCATACTTTGTTTGGCGGCTTCGCTGCGGCTGTCGCGTTTGACGCGCTCGGTAAGCGGGCGGCGAAACTCTTCGAAGGTGCCCACACCGCGGTGGCTGATTCGCTTGATGATATGCCAGCCGATGCTTGTTTCGACCGGCCTGGTGTAATCGCCGTCTTTTTCCAGGGCGAAAGCCGCGTCTTCAAACGCGCGTTGGTAGTGGTTGATACCGAAAAAGCCGATATAGCCGCCTTTGGTGGCGCTCATTTTATCTTCGGAAAAACGGGGGCAGCCATCTTCCCAGGCGCCGCCGCGCTGCAGCCAGGCATACACACTGTCGGCATTCATGCGCCTTTTTACATTGTCCTCCTCGCTGTTTCCCTTTCGAATCAGGATTTGGGCCACTTCCATTTCGCCGCGGGCAGGCCGGAACCCGAGCACCTGCACGACGTGGTAACCGGAGTTGGTGCGCACCGGGCCGAGCAGGGCGCCGGGGGCAGCCGCGTAAATGGCCTTTTCCAGGTTGTAATAGCCGTCGGGGAGCAAGGCCGTCACGAAACCGAGGTAGCCGCGGTTTTCTTTGGCCGATTTGTCTTCCGAGCTGTCTTGGGCCAGTTGGCCGAAAGTAGCGCCGCCTTGTGCCATCTGAAGCAGGCTCATAGCGCGGGTATAAGCCCGGAGCGTGTCGGCGGCTTTTGCCGTCCGGTCGCAGGCGATAAAGATATGGCTGATCTCTACATCCTGTTTAAGGTGTTCGTAGGCTTCCTGGATGAGCTTGTCGGTCACTTCTTTGTCGACCAGGTAAGAGGCGGCCAGTTGGCGCCGGTACCCTTCGAGTTCGGACTGAAAAGCGGGCGCCGTATCCAGTTGCATATCGCGGGCTTTGCGGACCTTGAGTTTAAACTTGACGTATAAATCGAGGTATTCCCGGAGCGAGCCTTCCGAAAAGTCGGCTTTTTGCTGGTTGGTTTTGGCATAGATCTGCCGGAATTCCGACACGTGTACCGGTGTATTTTTTACCGTAAATAGAACCGGATCGCCGGTTTGGGAAATGCCGGCAACGCTGAGTACGAGGAGCAGGCAGGTGGAGATAAGGAACTGTTTGACCATAATGGTAAACGACAGTTTTTGTGTTTTTGAAAAAAATGCCTGAAAACGGCCCGCAAATTTAGAAAAGTAGCGGGAAAAGACCGGTTGCTGAAGGTTCTTTTATAATTGTTAACAGCCCATTGCCGCAGGCGGGCATCCACCCGGTTATACGCAGGGCTGGGCGTAATCCCGGATATCCCGTACTTGAAGGGAAAGCATCCGTTCGCCTTGCCAGGTATCTTCCATCAGGCTGAAGACCAGGTCGAAAGGCTTGCCTTTAACGGCAAGGAACTGTTGGCCTAGTCCAAACCCGATTCCGCTGAAAACGGGGCCACCGCCTTGCCGGACGCAAAACCGGACATGATTGTTGGCCAGCATGCGGCTTTGGCCGGTATCCTCTACGTCGGAAGCCACAAAAATGGGCGTCATGTTGCCGGGGCCGAAGGGTGCGAATTGCCGCAGCGTGCGCCAGAACGCCGGGCTGATATCGGCAAAATCGAGCCGGCCGGCAATTTCTATTTCGCGAATTTCAGCTTCGGGCGGCATGGTTTCCTGTACGACGCGTTCGAATTGCTCGGCAAATACCGGTACGTTCTCCAACGGCAACTGTATGCCGGCGGCGTACGCATGACCGCCGAAAGAACTGAACAGTTCCGAACAACGGCTCAGGGCCAGGTGCAGGTCGAAGCCCGGAACAGACCGCGCCGACCCCACCGCTTTGCCCCCGCTTTGGGTGAGCATGACCGCTGGCCGGTGAAAATATTCGGCGATCCTGCTGGCCGTAATACCGATGATACCTTTATGCCATTCCGGATCAAACAGTACGATACTTTTCCGGCCGGCCTGTTGCGGATCCTCTTCTACCCGGCGCCGGGCTGCTGCCGTGGTGCTTTGGTCGGCTTCCCGGCGTTGGCGGTTGCGTGTGGCCAGGGCGCCGGCGGCTTCCAGGGCGCTGTTGCGGTCGGCCGACAAAAGCAGGCGCACCGCTTCGCGGGCATCGCCCAGGCGGCCTGCAGCGTTGATCATCGGGCCAAGGCCGAACACGACATCGCTGATGGACAGGGGATAGCGGCGTCCGCTGCGCTGAATGAGGGCCCAAAGTCCCACGCGCGGTTCGCGGTTGATGATTTCCATGCCGAAATGGGTTAACACCCGGTTTTCGCCCGTCATCGGCACCACATCGCAGGCAATACTCACCGCCACCAGGTCGAACAAAGGGGCAAGATCGTCCGGCGTGCCGCCGCGCCGGACCGTCAATGCCTGGGCGAGTTTGAAGGCTACGCCGCAACCGCTGAGGTCTTTGTACGGATAACGGCAGCCCGGCTGTTTGGGGTCGAGCACGGCCACCGCGCCGGGGAGTTGCGCATCGGGCAAATGGTGGTCGCAGACGATAAAGTCAATTCCGAAACGATGGGCTTGCGCAATGGCTTCATGGGCTTTTACACCGCAGTCCATGGCCACCACCAGGGAGGCGCCGCTGTTGCGGGCATATTCCACGCCGGCCATACTCACCCCATAGCCTTCTTTTTCCCGGTCGGGCAAATAATAATCGAGATTGGCCTGCAAGCCGGAGAGAAACGCGAACATCAGCGCCACACTGGTGGAGCCGTCCACGTCGTAGTCGCCGTATAAAAGGATACGTTCGCCATGCTGCAGGGCGCGTTGGAGCCGTTCGACGGCCCGCTCCATGTCGCGCAGAAGAAAGGGGTCGTGCAGGTCGCCAAGCGCGGGCCGAAAAAACCGGCGGGCGTCATCGAAGCTGCGGATACCGCGTTGCGCCAGCAGGCGGCACAGCAACGGCGCGATGTGCAGGGTTTCGTGCAAGTGTTGGGCGGTGGCCTTGTCACAGGAAAGCCAGCGCAAGCGGGAAGCGGACATGATGCATGCTGTTGGGTTATATTGGCTGAATGGTGAAGGTATGATATTCGTGTCATTTTATTCCCACTGACGCCGTATTTTTACCGCCCCTCCCGCCGATGGCCCGCCCAGCCAGGTAATACCACCACTGCTACCGACCACCTATGTCCAAACCCAATAAATATGTGTGCATCCACGGCCACTTTTACCAGCCTCCGCGCGAGAATGCCTGGCTGGAGGTAGTGGAACAACAGGAAAGCGCCAGGCCTTTTCACGACTGGAACGAACGTATAAATTTTGAATGTTATGCGCCCAATGCGGCCGCGCGAATTCTGGATGAAGAGCGCTGGATAGTCAAGATCCGCAACAATTACAACCGCATTTCTTTCAACTTCGGCCCTACTCTGCTGACCTGGCTGGAAAAAAACGACCCGGAAGCGTACAAGCTGTTGCTCCAGGCCGACAAACGCAGCATCGGGCGCTACGGCGGGCATGGCAGCGCGCTGGCGCAGGTGCACAGCCACCTTATTTTGCCGCTGGCGAATTACCGCGACAAAGTGACCCAGGTATATTGGGGCGTGCGCGATTTCGAGTACCGCTTCGGCCGGTACCCCGAGGGAATATGGCTGTCCGAAACGGCCGTGAATACCGAAACCCTGGAAGTGCTGGCGGCACACGGCCTGCAATTTACCATTTTGGCGCCCCGGCAGGCCAAAGCCGTTCGCAAGACCGGTGAAACTGCCTGGCAGCCGGTGAGTAGCGACGCACTCGACACCCGGCATCCGTACTGGTGTCTGTTGCCGAGCGGGCGCCGGATCGCTATATATTTTTACCACGGCGCCGTATCGCAGGAGGTAGCCTTCAATGGTTTGCTCAACAGCGGCGAACGGTTTGCCGAGCGGCTCCTGCGTATTTTCGACGAGTCCTCCGGTATACAGCTGGCGCATATTGCCACCGACGGGGAGAGCTATGGTCACCACCACCGCTTCGGCGAAATGGCACTGGCGGCGGCGCTCAACTATATCGAAGACAATAAATTAGCCACGCTGACCAATTACGGCCAGTTTCTTGAATTGCACCCGCCGGAGTGGGAAGTTCAAATACACGAAAATTCCTCCTGGAGTTGCCTGCACGGCGTAGAGCGCTGGCGCAGCAATTGCGGCTGCAATACCGGCGGCAACCCGGAATGGCACCAGCGCTGGCGAAAACCCCTGCGCGACACCCTCGACTGGCTGCGCGACCGGCTGGTCCCGGCGTATGAAAAAGAAGCGGGGCGCTTTCTAAAAGATCCCTGGAAAGCCCGCAACGACTATATCGAGGTCATGCTCCGGCGCAACGACGATGCCGTACGCGACTTTTTGCACCGGCACACCCGCCGCACCCTCAGCAAACTGGAAAAGGTGGAAATACTTCGGTTGCTGGAAATGCAGCGGCACGCGGTACTGATGTTTACGAGCTGCGGCTGGTTTTTCGACGAAATATCCGGGATCGAAACCAACCAAATTCTGCAATATGCCTTGCGCGCCATGGACTATGCGCAGGAGGTGGCCGGCCTGGAATTGCATGCCGAATTTACGCGCCGCCTGGGCGCCGCACCTAGTAATAAATATGACAATGGCGCTACCAGCTACCTGCAAAACGTGCTTCCCGCCCGCGTCGACCTGGAGCGCGTAGCTATGCATTTTGCCGTGGCATCCCTGTTCGAAGACGACCCCGCCCAACTCGACCTGTTCAATTATTCCGCTACCGTAGAGGCTTTCGAACGGATTGAAGCCGGTACGCCCCGCCTGGCCATTGGGCGCCTGGGTATCCGTTCGCGGCTGACGCAGGCGGAACAGACTTTTTGTTTTGCCGTTTTATACCTCGGCCAGCAACATTTTATCGGCAATATCAGCGGGACCATGAACCGTTCCGCCTTCGATGAAATGCACCTGCGCACGGCCGGGGTCTTCCGCGAAGCAAACCTGGGCGAGGTGATCGGCATCCTGCAGGAATACTTCGGCGGGCATAAGTTTACCTTGTCTTCGCTCTTTGCAGACGAAAAAATCAAGATCATCCGCGCCATTACTGCCAACAGTTTACTGCTGGCGGAAGCCAATTTCCGCAATGTCTTCAACGACAACTACCAACTTATGACTGGCCTGGAAGAAATCGGCCTGCCGCTGCCAGATGCCTGGCGCAATATTGCCGCGTATGTGCTCAACGACGACCTGCTGCATTTTTTCCAAAACGGCCAGGCAACCAACATTCAGCACCTCCGCCGGATAGCCGGCGATTTGAAAAACTGGAATGTGCGCGTTTCGGATGAAGCGGCCGTCCAGCATGCCGCTGGCGCGCGTATCTATCGCGAAATCGCCCTGATCGAAATGGAAGAATCCTCCCTGACCCGCGTTCAATGGCTCAGCGATGTGCTCGATACCCTTCAGCAAATGGATATCAAACCGGATATCTGGCGCAGCCAAAACGTGTTTTACCTGCTCACGAAAGGTTACCGGAAAGGGTATTGGGTTTTTGCGAACGACCACTGGAAAACGGCCTTCGAGCGCTTGGCCGCCTTGCTGAAAGTACGCCTTGGCCCCGAAGGCAACCCCGTATTGCCAGCCTGAATCCGGAGAGCGTCCACGCAGCTCATGCGGGCGAATTCAAAATTATCTGGCGTTTTTTTAAGATAATGAATGTTTTTTTTCTATTTCTTGTTAGAAATTTAAACTATTTCTACTTTGGATGCTGCGGAAGACACCCGAATATCCGTTCAGAAAAAGTAGGGAGCGTATGCCGAAAAGCTAAAAGAGTAGGCACCTTGTAAAACACCTGTCTGATTATGAAAAAAGTCCTTACCTCCATTTTGATGCTACTGCTGAGCCTGGCCGCGCAACAGGCTTTTGCCGTCGATGCCGTAAAACCAGCGCCGGACGACCCGGCCTGGAGGGCCGCCTGGCAAAATAAATTTGGCAAAATGCCCATCGATGCCGCGGCATTCACCGCAGTGACACCCAGGGACATTGCGGCCCAAACCGGGAAAAAACTATCCTTTGGGGAAAAGATATTCCTTAAAATTGCCCAGAAACGCGTCAAAAAACAACTGGCCAAGGGACTGCGGGCACAAGATGCGGAAGGGCGCGCCGGCGGAAAAAACTCGATGGGGATTGCCGCTGCCGCACTGGGTGCGCTCGGGTTAATATTTACCTTGGTATCGGTAGACGTTTTGGTCCTCCTTGGGCTGATATTCGGTATCATGGCGCTGATCTTCGGCCTGATCGGAATAAAACGGGACGAAAATAAAATACTGGCGATCGTCGGTACCGCCCTGGGCGCCGCCGTGATCTTTATCTGGATATTGGCCGTAATCATCGTGGCCTCCTGGTTATAACCCAGTTTGAAATTCAGCGAAAAAACGAACGGGATTTGCCCGGAAGACAGCATCCGTTGTCTCTCGGGCAAATCCCGTCTTAGGCCGGTTTTAGCGCATTGGAGACCTTAAAAAGCGAGAACTCCCCGGCGGGGCTAAAGTCGAATTTAGTACAGCCCCCGCGGCTTAACAATGGTAAACACTCGCGAAATATTAAACCCGAAGCGAATGCCGCTCATTGATTTGCCCTCGGCTGATTTAAAAAACCAATCCTCCGTCGTTTCAGTAATGAAGCCTTTATAAGTCATGTCTGACGAGTTGGTAAAGTGCAGCTGGAAGACGTGTCCGCCGGTTTCAATATCGAAGCCGACCGACAGCACATTGGTATAATCCGAACTGATCTGGTCGGGCAAAACAAAGTAGTACTCTGCATTAAGCGTCACGCGTTTCGACAGTTTGATACGGCCGGCTGCTCCCAGGGCAAACACGTCGTTTTTTTCCGCCCGGGTGAGTACCAGGTTGCGGTGTACCAGGGTCGGCATGAGTTGGAGCGAGAGCTGGTCATTAAACTTGCGCCCGATGAGCAACTGGTGGGTGTAGTACAGGCGGGAAGAAAAGTAGTTTTCCCGTTCCTCCTCCGGAAATTTAACCGTTTTGATCTGCGCATCCACCAGATAGGACAGCGTGACAGGCATATTGCGCTTGCCTGCCGACTGGCGGAGAATCTTGTATTTGGCAAAACCGTCAATGATTTTTTCCTTTGTGCTGCGGCCGACGCCGATCATCAGCCGGTCGGTGATACCATAGTCCAGCCCAAACCGGATGGTGGCGCCATCGAGCCCGAAAAGATCATAGATGCCGTTTCGGACGGGGGAAAACCGGTGCGAGATTTTGAAATCCAGGACGCCGGCTGCCGTATTTTCGAGGGAATGGCCGTTTACCACCCGGTTGGTTTTAAAACTGGCGGTAGCGTATTCGACGGTGCTTTCTTCCCCCAGGAGCGAAAGTAAATCGCCATTTTCGTCTTGAGCAAACAAAAAAGGCCCAAAGAAGAGGGCAATCAAAAACGGTAGCGTTTTTTTCATAACCGGAAACGGTGTGCTGAGGCAAAAAAGTTATTTGTTCATCGGGCTGAGCGTGGCATTCACTTTGACCACAATCGTTTTGGCAATTTTGTCGCGCACGACGCCCGGAATGTCAATGCCGAAATCGGCGGGCGACAGGGTAAACGTCGACTGAAAGGTCAAGGTGCTTTCTCCAATGGTGATGGTGCCGGGCACTTCGATATCCTTGCTTACGCCGTGAATTGTCAGGGCGCCTTTTACCCGGACTTTGTTCACGGAAGGTATTTTGTAATCCATATCAGCCGGCTGCATCAGCGCGCCTTTGAACGTGGCGCTGGGGTAGCGGTTGGATTCCATGTAGTTTTCATTGAAGTGCTCCTGCATGAGGGCCCTTTCGAACAGAAAGCTCTTGATGAGCACTTTCCATTCCATTTGGCCTGTTTTGGCGTCGAATACTGCCGTGCCGCTTTTGTTCACGGCCTCGATTTTTTCCAGTGGAGTCTCTGAGTTGAATTGCACTTTGGCGTCGCGGGTAAAAAAGCGCTGGGCTTGCGCGGTCAGGCCAAAAGCCAGCAAAAAGGCGGCGAGAATGGTTCGTTTTTGCATAATCAATGTGATGGGTGGGTTGATAGTAGGGCTGGATTTATTTGACTACCACGCAGCGCGACAATTGCACGTCGAAGTTGAGGCCGGCGCATTCCCCTTTGATGGTGACTATTTCACCGGGTTGGAACGTGGTGCGGGTATGTTTGGTGTTGGGATCGAATTCGCACAGAACGCCAAACTCTTTTCCCGTTTCGAGGATCACCTTGGGGGTGCCGTCTTCCAGTGTGGAGGATTGGCGCACCTGACCGGTCACGGCTACCACTTTACCCGAATATTTGGCTGTCGCCGCCGCTTCATCGGTACTGTATTCGTCGAACATCTGGTATGCGCCTACGCTCAGCTCCGATTGTTCGGTGGCCATGCTCGGCATTTTTTTATTGTACAAAAAAAGTCCGACTAAACCGGCGGTAACACCGGACAGCAACAGAAAGAATATGATTTTTCTCAACATGATTCGCAAGGTTTTATTCAGGTGAAAAAAAAGCCGGGCGCGGCACTAGTGGCGGAGGCACTAAATTTCAGACAGTTTGAACGTCTCTTTTGGTCTGATACTTCGTTGTTCCTCGGTCATGGAGAGCCCGCTACACTCCCTCGTCACGCCTTGTCTCAGCCCAAAAGCACCTGCTCAAACTGTCCAAAACTTAGTGCCTCCGCCACTAGTGGCGGAGGCACTAAATTTCAGACAGTTTGAACGTCTCTTTTGGTCTGATACTTCGTTGTTCCTCGGTCATGGAGAGCCCGCTACACTCCCTCGTCACGCCTTGTCTCAGCCCAAAAGCACCTGCTCAAACTGTCCAAAACTTAGTGCCTCCGCCACTAGTTGTTGGGGGCGCCGGCTTTTACCCAGGCCTCTATTTTTTGCCGGTTGCACACCGACATCAGGCCCGTTTGCGGCATTGGCGCCGATTGGTTGTTGATCCGGTCGAGCAGTTTGCCATTCAGCGCCACCGTGCGGAATTGATCATACGTTTCATACGAGATATTGGAATAGGCAGACCCCGCAGCGGTATGGCAGGAACTGCAGTTGTTTTGAAGGATCGCTTTGATTTCCACGCTGTAGCGGATGCCTGTGGTATCGCAGTCGGCCGGATCCGTTCCGTACAATTCCTCTTCATTATCCCAGTAGCAGCCAGACGGGGGCAGTACGATCAGGGTAAGGCACGCGAGTAATCCCAGGGCGGCGAGTATTTTTTTCATAATTTCTAAGAGGCGGCAAAATATTAATATGAACTGGCGGCAAAGATACATGTGGGAATTATCTCTGCCTGCGGTTGCGGCTTTTTTGTCCGTTTTTCGCTTTTTTGATATCCTGCGAAAAAGGATGCTTGTTTATTTTGTCCAACAAAATTAGCCGGCATCTTGTTGGTATGCCGCAAACAGGCGCTGAAAGCGTCAAAATACCGTCTGAACATGGAAAAAAAAGACTGGAAAGCATGGGCGCGCCGGCTGGGGGTAGCCGGGTTTTTATTTTTTTTGATCAAAGGGCTGGCTTGGCTGGCCATTTTTTGGGGCGCCTGGGAGGTTGGATGCAATTGAATACCTGTAAGGGCTGAACGCTATATTTTTTGGAAAACTTTTCAAACAAATTTTTTAAAAAACGCGGTTTTGCCGAAATTTGCGACCTTATCATCCCTGCGAATGACAAAAGCAAAAAATAACCCGGCGCCGGCTTTGCCGGAGACCGATCTGGTAGATCCGCGATTTATATCGATCAAAGGCGCACGGGTGAACAATCTCCGCAATGTAGACCTGCGGATACCCAAAAATAAACTGGTCGTGGTCACCGGCGTATCGGGTTCCGGCAAATCCAGTATTACTATGGATACGCTTTATGCCGAGGGCCAGCGCCGTTATGTGGAAAGCCTGTCGAGCTATGCCCGGCAATTTCTTGGGCGCATGAAAAAGCCGGATGTGGATTATATCCGGGGCATTTGCCCAGCAATCGCCATCGAACAACGCGTTACCACCGGCAATACCCGCTCTACGGTAGGCAGTATGACGGAGGTGTATGATTTTCTGCGGTTGCTCTTTGCGCGGGTCGGCCAATTTTATTCCCCGGTCAGCGGCGAAGTGGTCAAAAAACACGAGGTGAGCGACGTAGTGGATTTTATGAAAAGCCAACCCGGAGATGCCCGCGGCCTTATCCTGATCCCCTTCAGCCAGAAATATAAGGAGCGTACCCTGGAACAAGAATTAAACCTTTTGTTGCAAAAAGGATATACCCGGGTGCATTTCGACGGCGAAATCCTGCGGATAGAAGACTTGCTGGAGGCTTCGATATCCGCTGAAAATGGCCCGGTAACGCGGTTCGACCTGGAGGAAAAGGCCTACCAGTTTCGCGAAATCGGGCTTACGGTGCTGATTGACCGGTTCGTCGTACAAAACAGCGACGCCAGCGAATGGATGCGCCTGGCCGACTCCGTCAATACCGCCTTCTATGAAAGCGAAGGCGAATGCTGGGTCGAAATCATCAGCCCCGTACGCCAACTCCGGCAATTCAATAACCGGTTTGAACTTGACGGGATCGAATTCCCGGAGCCGACCCCGCAGCTGTTTAATTACAATAACCCCTACGGCGCCTGCCCTACCTGTGAGGGATACGGCCGTATCCTGGGTATCGATCCCGACAAGGTGGTGCCGGATAAGACAAAATCGGTATACGACGGCGCCATTGCGCCCTGGAAAGGTGAAAAATACGGGGAGTGGCTGCATCAATTCCTGCAAAACGCCCACCATTTCGAGTTTCCCGTACACCTGGCTTTCGAGCAACTCAGTAAAGAGCAGCAAAAACTGCTCTGGACCGGCAACGCCTGGTTTTACGGGATCAACGCCTTTTTCCAGGAACTCGAAAGCAAGACGTATAAAATTCAGAACCGGGTGACGCTTGCCCGGTACCGGGGCCGTACGGTATGCCCTACCTGCGACGGCGGCCGCTTGCGCAGCGAAGCCCTCTGCGTGCGTATTGCCGGGAAACATATCTCCAACCTGACCGATGTTCCCCTGGAGGACGTACTGGCTTTTTTCAATATCATCGACTGGACCAGGCACGAGCGGCAGGTCGCCAAACGCCTGCTGCTGGAAATTCACAGCCGCCTGCGCTTTATGGTCGATCTCGGCCTGGGCTACCTCACGCTCGATCGCATCTCCAATACACTGAGCGGCGGCGAAACCCAGCGTATCCACCTGACCCGCACCCTGGGCAGCAACCTTACGGCCTCCATGTACCTGCTCGACGAACCTTCCGTGGGGCTCCACCCGCGGGATACCGGCCGGCTGGTGAAAGTACTGCGCGACCTGCGTGATCTGGGCAATACCGTGGTGGTGGTCGAACACGAGGAAGAAGTGATCAAAAATGCGGATTACCTGGTGGATATGGGCCCCGAAGCCGGGCGGCATGGCGGGCTGGTTGTGTTTGCCGGCGACTACGCCGATATCGCTACAGCGGCCCCTGAAAGCCTCACCACGCAATATATGACCGGCAAAATGCAAATTCCGGTACCAGCCGGGCGCCGGAATACCACCGAATTTATCCGCCTGCTCGGGGCACGCCAGCACAACCTCAAAAAAATAGACGTACGCATACCGCTACATTGCCTCACGGTGGTCAGCGGGGTGAGCGGCTCTGGCAAAACTACCCTGGTGCGCGACATCCTCTATCCCGCACTGCTCCAACACCTGCCCGATAGCGCCGCCAAACAACCCGGGTTGTTCGACGGCATTGAAGGCGCCGTAAAAAAAATAACCCGGGTAGAGTTTGTCAACCAAAACCCCATCGGCAAAAGCAGCCGCTCCAACCCGGTCACCTATGTAAAAGCTTACGATTATATCCGCGACCTGTTTGCCAACCAGCAACTGAGCAAAATCCGGGGCTTTCAACCCAAGCATTTCAGTTTCAATGTGGAGGCCGGCCGCTGCGAAGCCTGCAAAGGCGAGGGAGAGCAAATCGTGGAAATGCAATTCCTGGCAGATGTCCACCTGGAATGCGAAGAGTGCAAAGGCCGGCGTTTCAAACAGGAGGTGCTCGATGTGGAATTCAAGGGAAAGAATATTTTTGATGTGCTGGAATTGAGCATTGAAGAAGCGCTCGACTTTTTTAAAGGCCAGAAAGAGATTACCGAACGGATCAAACCGCTGTTCGACGTAGGCCTGGGCTATGTCAAGCTCGGCCAATCCAGCAGCACACTTTCCGGCGGCGAGGCCCAACGCGTTAAGCTGGCGTCCTTTCTGATCCGCGACAATTCGGCAGGCCACATATTTTTTATCTTCGACGAACCAACCACCGGCTTGCATTTTCACGATATCCTGAAATTACTCACGGCCATCAATGCCCTGATCGGGAAAGGGCACAGCGTGTTGGTGGTTGAGCATAACGTGGAAGTAATCAAAAACGCCGACTGGGTGATCGACCTGGGCCCGGAGGGCGGTAAAACCGGCGGGCATCTGGTATTCGAAGGACGGCCGGAAGAACTTGCCCGGGTAGCGGACAGCTATACGGGGCAGTATTTAAAGGAGAAATTGTAACTGGGACGGGAAGCCTGCCCCGGAGGTAATCCGGGGTTTGCAGCGCAAAAAAATAACCCCGGCAGGCGCCCAAAGGGAAAATTTGTCGGGACAAACGCGTCATTTACTACCTTTGGCGCGCTTTCGACGAAACATTGCCGGCATTCCGGCGTTTCAACGCAAGTTTGCCAATCATTTCATCCGGATTTATAGCACAAAGAGTTCCGCCAACGTTATGTCGCAGTTCAAGTCAGATGTAGAGGGTGTTGACGCATTAGCGCAAGCCTACCAGGACCTGTCAAAAGAAATCGCCAAGATTATCGTCGGTCAGGATGACGTCGTCCGGGCCGTTATTATTTCCCTGTTTTCCAATGGACACTCCTTGTTGGTGGGCGTACCCGGCCTGGCCAAGACCTTGCTGGTGAGTACCATAGCCGAAGTGCTCGATCTGGAATTCAAGCGAATACAATTTACGCCCGACCTGATGCCATCCGACATCACGGGTTCGGAAATCCTCGATGAAAGCCGCCACTTTCGCTTCGTCCGGGGGCCGGTTTTTGCCAACATTGTTTTGGCCGATGAAATCAACCGGACGCCTCCAAAAACGCAGGCCGCTTTGCTCGAGGCCATGCAGGAACGAGTGGTGACGGTAGGGGGCTCGCGGCATGCTTTACCGGCGCCGTTTTTTGTACTGGCCACACAAAACCCCATCGAGCAGGAAGGCACGTATCCGTTGCCGGAGGCCCAGCTGGACCGCTTTATGTTCAACATACCCTTGACCTATCCGGCCTACGAGGAGGAAGTGGAAGTGGTTAAATCCACCACCACTTCCCGGGAAGTTACGTTGCGGCATGTCCTGAATGCGCCTGAAATTCAGGATTTTCAACAATTGATTCGCAAGGTTCCGGTAGCCGACAACGTGTTGGAATACTGTGTGGGGTTGGCTTCCAAAACCCGCCCGAACACGCCACGCGCTTCAAAAGAGGCCGATAATTACCTCGAGTGGGGGGCTGGCCCGCGGGCCAGCCAGTACCTGGCTTTAGGCGCCAAATGCCATGCCGCTATCCGCGGAAAATATTCGCCGGATATAGAAGATGTGCAGGCCATTGCCAATCTGGTCTTACGGCACCGCATCGTACGCAACTTTAAGGCCGAAGCCGAGGGAGTATCAGAGGAAAATATCATTGAAGCACTGCTCTAGGAAATCAATCCGATTGCATTCTCTCAGTCAGTTTATATATAATAACTGCTGAACCGGATCGCTACCCTCTTGCGGTCCGGTTTTTTTATTTGTTGGCAGGTATCTCCTGGCATTACAGTTCCCGGCAGCCGCGCAGCCGTTTCCGGATTCCGGCTGCAAATTGCAGCATGGCTGCTGCTGCCGGAGGGGGCAGGTCCGGGTAGATGTCGGTTCGCTCCTTGACGGGCAACGAATAAAAAGCGCTTTTCCCGCCGGCTTGTTTTTCCACATAGCGCCAAACCGGAATAAAGCCGTACGTTCCAACTTCTGCATACGGCGTATTCTTTCTGTGTAGCAGTTCTACCTGAAACAGGATGCCGCCGTCGGTGCCTGGTTTTTGCTGGTTGGAGATAAAATTGCCTAACGAGTACACCACGACAGCCGATTTGAGCGAGCCATCGGGTAGGGTGACGGTCTCCGTCCGGATCGGCTGTACCACATGCGGGTGGGCTCCGATGACAAGGCCGGCGCCGTTGCGGAGGAGAAAACGCGCCAGGTGGCGTTGTTCGGCATTTTCTTCGAGTTGGTACTCCAGCCCCCAGTGCATCACGGCTATGATAAAGTGCGGTTTCCGCGCCCGGGCCTCTGCCAGGTCGCGGGCCAGCTGGACCGTGTCGATCAGGTTGACCAGCGTGGGTGGGTCGGTCGGCACGCCGTTTGTCCCGTAGGTATAATTCAGGAAGGCCAGTTTAAAGCCATTCCGGTACACCATGAGGGGGTAAAACAAATCGCGCTCGCGCGCATTTTTGAACGTGCCGGTTTGTTGAAATCCGAGGTTGCGCAGGGTTTCGATCGTGCTTACCACTCCTGCACCGCGGCTGTCGTTGGAATGGTTGTTGGCTGTCATCAGGATATCGAAGCCGGCGTCTTTGAGCGCCTCAGCCAGTGCATTGGGGCTCCGGAACATGGGATAACCGGTATAAGGGCCTTTGCCGGGCAAAGTGAGTTCGAGGTTGCCGATAGCCAGGTCTGCGCGTTCGAGCACGGGCCGGATCGGCAAAAAACAAGGCCGGTAATCGTATTGGCCGGCGCCAACCCGGGCGCTTTCAATTTGAGGCAAATGCCCCATGATATCTCCGGCAAAAAGGAGGCGCAGCGTGTCGGTCTGTGCGGGCAGCAATGCCGGTAGAAGGAATAAAAAAGCGAGGCAGGCAAAAAAGCCGGAATGACGCAGGTGCATGTCGAGCGAAGGTTCTTTTTGTAAAGGACGGAAGAATTTTGGATTTTAAAAACAATACGGCCGCGCTGCACCTTGCCGGGCAAAGTGAACCGCCCGGAATACAGAAAAATCCTGAACTTTGGGCGTTCAACCGCACGTATCTATGTCCAAACGAATTTTGCTTATCGCTGCGCTTTTGGCAACCTTTTTATCCGGCGCCTGGCTGGCCTACCGTTTTTTAGCGCCCGGGCAAACGGCGCCGGAGCAAAGCGCCACCGTTTTACTGGAAAAAATCCGGACAGTGATCAAATTAACCACCGTGGAGGGTGAGTTTTCCGAAATTTACAATTACAAACAAAGCTCCGGGTATATGTTGCTGCCCGATAAAAAGGCGCTCGTGCGGGTACAGGCGGTAGTATCGGCCGGATATGACCTGAGCAATCTCCAGATACAAACCGATTCGATGCGGCGGGTATTGCGCATCGGGCCGTTGCCCGCACCGCAGATACTGAGTATCGATCACACGTTGGATTATTACGATATTTCGACCGGAATATTTATGGATTTTTCCCCGGAAGACTATAATTTCATCAATAAGAACGCCAAAGCGATCATCCGGGAGCAGGCGCTCAAAAGCAATCTGCTGCCCGCCGCCCGCGAGCAGGCGGATAAGGTGTTCGATATTATCCGGTTTATGGCCGAAAGCACTGGCTGGAAAGTGGAGATTGTTCAGGGCGAAGGGCCCTCTACGCCGAACTAAGCATCGTGTCATAAACAACGTTCCCTTTTGCCGCTTCGAGCATGTTGGGGATTTTCTGCCGGAGCCAAAAACGAGGACTTTTTGCGTCAGTTTTTGCGTTTTTGAAGGAGCATAGTGGGGACTCTGTGACTGAAAAAAGGCGAAAAATAGCGGAAAAAGAACCGTTTTGGGCCCGGCGGGAAAATCCCCAACATGCTCGTAGCTGTCAATTTCACACCACTTAATAAAAACGTTACATGAAGTTTGGGGCCGGCATTGTAAATTGCCGCCTTTTAAAACCCATGTTGAAACGCAAATCGTTGACGATTCCCACCGGTTCTGTTTATGCTCATTTTTGCCGTAAGGCTTATCGTGGAGGAAAAGGGTAAAATGCTTTTCCTGCGTCAGACAAAAAAGAACGGCGGCCGGTTTTCCCTGATTGGGGGAAATGTGGAAGAAAATGAATTTGCCCGGGAGGCCCTGGCCCGGGAAGCACAGGAAGAGGCCGGAATTCACGTCGAACCGGTCGATCTTCAGATGGTGCATGTGTTACATCGCCATAAATTGAAAAAAGACGAAACCCTGTTGGTATTGTATTTCCGCGCACAGCGTTTTCACGGCGAACCGGCATCGTTGGAACCTAAAAAGTTTAAAGATGCGCAGTGGCTTCCGGTGGATAACTTGCCGGAGGAGGTCTCCAAGGCTACCCGCCATGTTTTACAGCGGATACGGAGCGGTGAAATTTACTCCGAATTCCCTGCACGCAGCAAAGTGCTGGCGTTCTGGGAACAATTTGGCGACCGTTGGGCCGGGTTTTCGGATTTTTGATGGTTGGCAGACACTTTTGAGAAAAAATACGCCGGCACTTGACCCGATGCCCCCTTCTCCATTATATTTGCATCTGTTCATTTGCTTTTAATCGCATTTTGCTTTTCCGATTTACACGTAACAAACACTACATCCCATGAGCAGATTTGGTATTGCCTTTCCGGGGCGTATTCTGCCCGTTGCCATATCCGGCTTATTTTCAACGATACTATATTGCTATTTGATTAGCCACCAACAGCGGCGCGCTGTGGGGCTTTTGTCGTTAAACACCCGTAAGCGTTTAAAACATATCCGGGATTAACCCCGGAAGCGGCGCATTGGCGTGGCATCCTGTCTTTTTGCATAGATAATGCCCGGTCGCAGTGGTTTTATTGGAGCGCCGCTTTTCCCATTCAGATGTCTTATGCTTCATAGGCGAGAACCCCGGTTGTGAAACGTCACAGCCGGGTATTTTTTTGGCGCCTAACGCGGGCGTAAAAAATACAGCGCAGTGGATAAAATAGCGGTGGAATTAAACCGTATGCCTACCTTTGCGGCCAACCGGGGGCGTCCCTCGCCTGTGCACCCGTTTTCATTTCATTTTTCTACATGGCCGATCTTTCCAAATTAAAAGAGTTGTGCGCACAAGTCCGTCGCGACATTGTGCGTATGGTGTACAACGTCCAAAGCGGGCATCCGGGCGGTTCCCTGGGTTGTACGGAATTTATGGTGGCGCTTTACGGCGCCGTGCTCAAACATTCGCCCCGCCCGTTTCGTATGGAAGGCAAAAACCAGGATATGTTTTTCCTTTCCAATGGCCATATTTCGCCGGTTTGGTACAGCGTGCTGGCACGCAATGGCTATTTTACGGTGTCTGAACTGAATACGTTCCGCAAGATCAGTTCCCGCCTGCAAGGCCATCCGGCCACCCATGAAGGCCTGCCAGGTGTGCGCGTGGCTTCCGGTTCGCTGGGCCAGGGGATCTCCGTCGCCATCGGCGCTGCGTTGGCCAAACGCCTCAACGCCGACAAGCGCCTGGTCTTTTGCCTCTGCGGCGATGGCGAACTCCAGGAAGGCCAGTGCTGGGAGGCCATCCTTTTTGCCGCACACCACCGGGTAGACAACCTGGTGGTGACCGTCGACTGGAACGGCCAGCAAATTGACGGCCCCAACGACAAGGTCATCAGCCTGGGTAACCTGCCGGCCAAGTGGAAATCTTTCGGCTGGGACGTGCTCCTGCTCGAACAGGGCAACGACCTGGGAAAAGTAGTCTCCGGACTCCGCCGCGCCAAACGCCGCACCGGAAAAGGCAAGCCCGTGGTCATCCTGATGAAAACCGAAATGGGCTATGGAGTGGATTATATGCAGGGCAGCCACGACTGGCACGGCAAAGCGCCGAACGAGGAATTGTTCCAGCGGGCTATGGCGCAACTGCCGGAAACGGCATTTGGAGACTATTAAGCAGCATCGCACCCCTATTTAATTGCCTACTTTCAGCACCCGGGCCATTGCTGCGATGGCCTTTAAAAAATAAAAAATGAAACTGGACGACATCATCAGTACCGGCAACAAGGCCACCCGGGAAGGCTTCGGCGCCGGATTTCTCGAAATTGGCCGGCAAAACCCGGATATCGTCGGGTTGACTGCCGACCTCATGGGATCGCTGCAGATGCAGTTTTTTCAAAAGGAATTCCCCGAACGCTTTTTCCAGTGCGGCATTTCTGAGGCCAACATGATGGGCATCGCCGCCGGGCTCGCCACCGCAGGAAAAATACCCTACACCGGTACTTTTGCCAACTTCAGCACGGGCCGCGTGTACGATCAGATCCGGCAAAGCATTGCATACTCGCATAAAAACGTCAAAATCTGCGCCTCCCATGCCGGCCTTACCCTGGGTGAAGACGGCGCCACGCACCAGGTCCTGGAAGATATCGGTATGATGCGCATGTTGCCGGGTATGACGGTCATCTGCCCCTGCGATTACAACCAGACCAAGGCCGCCACCATGGCGATCGCCGAGTACAACGGCCCGGTATACTTGCGCTTTGGCCGGCCCTCGTGGCCGGTTTTTACCCCCGAAAACAAAAAATTCCGAATCGGCAAAGCCCAACTGCTGGCTTCCGGAAAAGACGTGACCATTTTTGCTACCGGCCACCTGGTCTGGACGAGCATCGAGGCGGCCCGGCAACTGGCTGGGGAAGGCATCTCCTGCGAAGTGATCAATATCCACACGATCAAGCCGCTCGATGAAGAGGCCGTACTCGATTCGGTACAAAAAACACGCGCGGTGGTGGTGGCTGAAGAACACCAGCGCACCGGCGGCCTCGGCGATGCTATTGCCAACCTGCTGGCACATCGCCTGCCAACGGCAATGGAATATGTCGGCGTCAAGGACACCTTTGGCGAAAGCGGCAAACCCGCTGAACTACTCGAAAAATACGGCCTGGGCAAAAAAGACCTCGTCTGGGCCGTAAAAGACGTCCTTGAACGAAAATAACCCTGTTCACCCCCGAGGTCTCGGGATACACCATCCACCGTCCACCGTCCACCCCCGAGGTCTCGGGGTCCACCGTCTAATGAAATTCGCTACCAAAGTCATCCATGCCGGTATTGAGCCGGACCCCTCTACCGGCGCTATTATGACGCCGGTATTCCAAACGTCCACCTATGTGCAGGAAGCGCCGGGCGCCCACAAAGGCTTCGAGTATGCCCGCACGCAGAACCCGACCCGCGCAGTACTGGAAAAGAACCTGGCTGCTCTGGAAAATGGCGCCGACGCTGTTTGTTTCAGCTCCGGGCTGGCCGCCCAGGATGCCGTAATCAAACTGCTCCGGCCGGGCGACGAAGTACTCTCCGTTAATGACCTGTACGGCGGCTCTTACCGGCAAATGGTGCGGGTATATGGACCCTGGGGCTTGAAAAGCCGTTATATCGACATGGCGGACGCCACCTCGGTGGAGGCCGCTATCCGTCCGGAAACCAGGATGCTGTGGATCGAAACCCCCACCAATCCGATGTTGAATATTGTGGATATAGCGGCAGTATGCGCCATAGCCCGCGAAAAAGGCATCCTGACGGTGGTCGACAACACATTCGCCTCGCCGTATCTCCAGAATCCGCTCGATTTAGGGGCCGACATTGTGCTGCATTCTGCTACCAAGTATATCGGCGGACACTCCGATGTGGTGCATGGTTGCCTCATCGTGAAGGATAGCGCATTGGCCGAGGGCCTGCATTTTATTCAAAATGCCTCGGGCGCCGTGCCCGGCCCGCAGGATTGTTTTTTGATCCTGCGCGGCATCAAAACCCTGCACCTGCGCGTGCAGCGCGCCTGCGAAAACGCAGCAGCAATAGCCCGCCATCTGGCCGCCCATCCCAAAGTGGAAAAAGTGTATTGGCCGGGCTTCGAGCACCATCCCAATCATGGGGTTGCCCGGAAACAAATGCGTATGTTCGGGGCGATGGTGTCCTTTGATTTAAAAAACAACACACCGGAGGCCGCCCGCACGGTACTTAGTGGCACCCGGCTGTTTGCATTGGCCGAATCGCTGGGCGGCGTCGAATCGTTGATTGGCCACCCGGCCAGTATGACGCACGCCAGTATACCGCGGGAAGAACGGCTGAAAGTCGGGCTCACCGATTCCCTTATCCGGCTTAGCGTCGGAGTGGAAGATGTTTCGGACCTGATCGACGACCTGGATGCGGCGATAGCAAAGGCCTGAACGGCGCGCGGAAGAGGGACTGCATCATCAGCGCCGGATTTCAACACTAAAAAGCCTTTTCCAAAATTGCAGCAGCAAAACGGGGCAATACTGTATCTTGAGCAACGATAAAACATCGCTCAGGCGAAGGAGACTATTATCCATACATAATCCGATCCGTGAACAAAAATCATCCTGTTATGAAAAACCGGCTTATTCCTGCCCTTGCCTGTTGGGTTGCCCTGACCGGCTGCACTGCCCTGACCGCCCAAAACAATACAGTGACCATCGTCGGCCCGTCGCTCGTTTGTGTCGGCAGCTGCAATACTTACACCTTTACGACAAGCAACCCCACCATGCCGCCCATTGGATCCGTGGGAAGTAACTGGACGCTTTCCGGCCCGAACGGCCTGTCCGTTTCGCAGGATCAGATAATTTTTTATCATTGTTTCAGCATCCCGGGCGCCTACTCCCTGCAGGTGCAGGCTTTTCTGAACAACGGAAATATCAGCTGGGATACTCTGACCATATTTGCCACACAGTACTTTCCCGTAGAAATTATATCCGATAATCCCGCCACTTGTAATCCGGATAGCAGCGGCGCCGACCCCAACGACCAATATTGTGAAAAGGTATGCCCCTACAGCACCGTGACGTATTCCCTGCTGAACGACCCCATTCTATCCGGTGGGATCAACAATGCCTCTATTTCCTGGAATGTGGCAGGTGCGCAGAGTTATACTATTGATCCCCTGTTCAAAAGTTCGGTGACCGTCACCTGGGGGCCATCCGGCGCCGGGTCGGTATCGGTGGTGTTTTCCACCAGCAGCCAGGGGGGCACTGCCAACAACTGCGTCGGCGAAGACGCCCTGTGCGTTACCATCGTGGAAGAACCCCGCGCGCAGTTCGATTCCGACCCGGCCCCGCCCCCGTCCGATACCCTGGAAATCTGCAAGGGCCAAACGGTGTGGTTTAACAACCTCAGCCAGCACGCCGATACCTACGAATGGTATTTTGGCGACGATTATTCCAACACCGACGCCGTTCATCCGCAGCACACCTTCAACACGCCGGGCTTGTTTACCGTACATCTCATTGCGCGCAGCGCTTGCCTGTGTTCAGATACCACGGCGCGGGTAGTCCGGGTATTGGATGCGGATGCGCCTTTGCTGGACTGCGTGGGCGATGTTTGTGCAGGCGCCACAGTTACCTATACGGCGTCGGCCAATTGTTCGGATATCAGCTGGAGTGTCAGTCCCAACGGCGCCGTACTGGCCGGCGGCGCACCCGGCGCCGACAGTATCACCATCCAATGGGGCGCCGGCCCGGCCGGAACCATCACCCTCGGCAATTATACCTGCAGCGGCGTTAGCTGCCCCTACCCGACACAGGTGCAGGTGCCCATCATCGACGACTATGCCGAAATCCGCGGCGCCGAACGCGTATGCCCCGATGCGGAGGAGGTGTACACGATCGATCCGTACGGCGGTACCGGCTTTGTGTGGACGCTCAGCGGCGGCGGTACCATCCTGGACGGGCAAGGCGCCAACAGTGTCTCGGTTCGTTGGGCTGGGTTTCCAAATCCCAACACGACCTACTGGCTGATTGTCCGCTACGACAATTGCTACCTGGGTTGTGGCGGCGTGGACTCCATTCCGGTGCGCATCGTGTCGTCTTTTTACGTGGAAGGGCCGGTGGAGGCCTGCCAGAATTCGGGCGCCAATTTCGTTTCGCGCCTTCGGTTCAATAACGCCAACCTGGCCTGCAACTGGACCCTGCTCGCGCACGACGGAACGGTGGCCTGGGTCTCGGCCACGCCCGGCGCTGCCGTAACGGCGCCATTTGCCAACGGCCCGGGCATATACCGCCTTTTTGCCGAGCCCGCCAATCCCTTGCTGAGTTGTACGGACCAGGCTGAATGGACGATCCGGGTACCTGACCTGCCGGCAGCGCCTTCGGGCATTGCCGGCGCTACGCTGATCTGTCCTGGAAATACCTTTACCTATGAAGCCACCGGCGTGACGCCGGGCGCCAGTATTCATTGGCAAATTCAGAATGGCCCGGCGGCGCCGGTTACGGCCACAGGCAACCCTCTGAACGTGACCTGGAACGCCACCGGCCCGTACCAACTGACAGCCGTTCAACGCTCTACCGATGGCCTGGAATGCCCTTCGGCGCCGGTCCAATTGAACCTCCAGGTGCTTAATACGCTTCTTGTCAACGGGCCCGCAGCCCGCTGCGCCGACAGCAAGGCCACTTATACCACCGCTCTGATCCCCGGCCTGAATTACCAATGGAGCCTGGTACCGGCTACCGCGGGCACGATCGCCCAGGGCCAGGGTACCAACCAGGTGCAGGTGTTCTGGCAAACCCCGGGCAATCACCAGGTACAGGTGCAAGTGTGCAGCCAGACGGCTGCCCGTGCAGTGACCGTGAACGGCCTGCCGGCGCCGGCAGTCAATGCGCCGGCAGGCCTCTGCCCCGGCGCCACGGCCACCGTGCAAACAGCATCGCCCTACGCTGCCTATACCTGGGCGAATGCCGGCGGCGGCACGATCAGCAGCGCCACCGCTGTGGATATCGGCCCCGGCGACTATGTCCTTTCCGTTACCGATACCAACGGCTGTACAGGCAACGAAAACTTCAGCATCGCCACGCTTCCGCAACCCGTTCTGACGGTTTCGACCGCCGACCCGACGGCTTTTTGCGCCAACGCTTTTTTGGTGAGTATGCGGGCCCTGGTGAGCGCCGGAAGCGCCCTTACGTACGAATGGATTAAAGACGGCGCCCCATTGGGTATCAATGCGGCCGTGTACACGACAAATCAATACGGCTTGTATACCGTGCTGGCAACAAACGCCGAGGGCTGCACGGCAACTGCCGGCCCGGTGGCCATCGTGGAAGATTGCACCGGCGGCAGCGGCGGCGGTTTCCCCTGCACGCCGCGACCGCCTTGTCCGCCCGGCAGTGTAACCCTGACGATCGACCCCTCGGCGCGCTGCGATTCGATGCATTTCAGCTTGTCCGGGCCCGACTACCTGTCTGGCTCGGGTAGCTGGGCGTTTGTCCAATCCGGCGGCAGCGCTTTCGGCACGTTCACGGGCGACCAGGTGGGATTTAACTTCCCGGAACCGGGATATTTTATTGTGGCCGCTTATGCCGAGCTGACCAACGGGCAACTGTGCCGGATCATCGACTCTGTGATCGTGGAAGCGGTTGCGCAATTCAATATCCTGCCGGAATGTGCAGGCCTGGCCACGGGCTTTGATGAAAACAGCGCCTTTATGCCCGCCAGCAGCATTACGGCCTGGATCTGGGATTTCGGCGACCCCGGTTCCGGCGCCAATAACACCGCGTCCATCCAGACGCCGGCTCACCCGTATGCGGCGAGCGGCAGCTATCCGGTCAGCCTGACGATCACGGCCAACAGCGGCTGCACCGCCGTGGCCACCCAAACGGCCCTGATCCCGCAGGCCGCCCCGCCGCTCCTTGCGGCGCCGGCCGGCGCTTGCGCCAACAACGCCCTGGAATTTTCGGCCACCGGCGCCAGCCTGAACTGGGATTTCGGCGACCCCGGCGCCGGCGCACTGAACAGCGCCAGCGGCCAACCCGTGTACCACCTTTTCAGCGCAGGCAATTACACCGTTACGGCGACCGCTGAAGACCGCTACGGCTGCATGGCCGCCGCTTCGTTGCTGGTATCGATTGCGCCCAATGCGCTGAACGGGCAAATCACCCCGAACACCCCGGCGCCCATTTGCGAAGGGAATACCCTGGTACTGACCGCCCCCTCCGGCGGGCAAAGTTATTTGTGGTCGGACAATAGTAGCGGGAACACCCTGACCGTTGGTAAAGAAGGCGTGTACAGCGTGACGCTTACCGATGCCAACGGCTGCACCTACACGCCGCCGCCGGTTTCCGTCAACGTTATACCCGCTCCCGATGCGCTCATTAAGGCGCTGCTAACAAACAGCCTGGGGCAAATCATCGGAACATCCTACCCCACGCTGAGCGTTTGCCAGGGCGAAGATGTATTTTTGATCGCTGCCGGCCAGCCCGGCAATACCTATACGTGGTCGACTACCACTACCGGGCCAAGCCTGGAGTTTTCGGAGTACCGGGGCAACCTGTTGACTGTCGGGCCACATGTGTTCACCGTCACCGTGACGGAGGCGACCAGCGGCTGCACCGCCGTGACCGACCCGTTCCTGGTCACCGTAAACCCCGTCCCCTCGGGGTTTTCCATCGCCAACAGCGTTTTTCCGGCGTGTGCCGGCAGTACAAACACGTTAAGTTATTCCGGCCCGAATCCGGGAAACTGGCAATTTTTTTGGAATACCGGTCAAACTGATCTCCCCCTGGTCACTGAAAACCCCGGCATTTATGCCCTCCGTGTGGTTAATGAATTTGGCTGTGAAGCGCGCAGCAATCCGCTGACCATCCTGCCGGGCCCGAATGTGGGCGCCATACCGGCGGGTTGCCATAGCCGGTGCAAACCCGACACATTGTGCCTGCCTGCTCTGCCCAATATCGTCAGTTGGCAATGGTATTTCAATGGCAGCCCTTTGCCCGGCGCCACAGGACCGGCTTTTGTAGCGCAACAGAGCGGCACCTACTACGCGGAATTGCGCGATATTTTCGGTTGCAGCAGTCAAAGCGAGCCCCTTTCGCTGAATTTGTTCGACGGCTACGGCAATATCCTCGGCCAGGTGTGGGCGGATGTCAACGGCAACGGCTTCATCGACGGGCCGGACACCCTGGTGAGTGGAATTCCGGTAACCCTTACCCAAAACAATATAGCTGTCAGCGCTGCGCAATCCAATGTAAGCGGCGGGTTTGCCTTCACCAATATATTATCCAACAATTATACCGTAGAAATAAACGCAGCCGGCCTGCCAACCGGCTGGCAAATCGTCATCGGTCAAAATCCGGCTACCCTGACCGGTTGCGGGGGAGAGTCGCAGGTGGGACTGTTGCTCAAAGCGGCCTGCACCAATCCCGTCACGTCCAATGTCCAATTGAGCGCCTGTCCGAATGAAACGGTTTTGTACAACGGCACGCCGGTTGCAGCCGGCTCCAGCCAGACGTTCTTGCTGACTACCGCCGAAGGCTGCGACTCGCTGGTGACGGTGAACGTTGCTGTGTTACCGCCCAGTTCGGCAGCGCTCCAGGCGAGCGCCTGCGCGGGCAGCAGTTTCGACTACAACGGCACGCCGGTGGCGGCGGGCACGTCGCAGCAGTTTTTGTTGCAAAATTATCTGGGCTGCGACTCGCTGCTGACGGTGAACGTTTCGGCGCTGCCGCCCAGTTCGGCAACGCTGCAGGCGAGCGCCTGCGCGGGGGAGAGTTTTGACTACAACGGCACGCCGGTGGCGGCGGGCACGTCGCAGCAGTTTTTGTTGCAAAATTATCTGGGCTGCGACTCGCTGCTGACGGTGAACGTTTCGGCGCTGCCGCCCAGTTTGGCAACGCTGCAGGCGAGCGCCTGCGCGGGGGAGAGTTTTGACTACAACGGCACGCCGGTGGCGGCGGGCACGTCGCAGCAGTTTTTGTTGCAAAATTATCTGGGCTGCGACTCGCTGCTGACGGTGAACGTTTCGGCGCTGCCGCCCAGTTTGGCAACGCTGCAGGCGAGCGCCTGCGCGGGGGAGAGTTTTGACTACAACGGCACGCCGGTGGCGGCGGGCACGTCGCAGCAGTTCTTGTTGCAAAATTATCTGGGCTGCGACTCGGTGCTGACGGTGAACGTTTCGGCGCTGCCGCCCAGTTTGGCAACGCTGCAGGCGAGCGCCTGCGCGGGGGAGAGTTTTGACTACAACGGCACGCCGGTGGCGGCGGGCACGTCGCAGCAGTTTTTGTTGCAAAATTATCTGGGCTGCGACTCGCTGCTCACCGTCAATGTCGCGATTTCACCCACTTCCACCAGCACATTGCAGGCACGGCTTTGTCCGGGCGGGACCTTTATTTATGAGGGCATCCCACTACAAATCGGCGCCATACAGGCCTTTACTTTGCAAAACGCGGCCGGTTGCGATTCCATCGTAACGGTCAGCGTCAGCGCCCTGAGCACTTCTTCGGAGACCCGCCAGGTGACCATTTGCCCAAATGAAACCTACACCTTCAACGGTGTTGAATTGCAGCCGGGCGACACGCAGGTATTCCAATTCACCAATTCGGAGGGTTGCGACTCCATCATTATCGTGGTCGTTTCCGCCTTTCCGGCAGCCACCTTCGATCTGACGCCTGCGGTATCCTGCCTGCAAACCGGCACCGGCAGTATTGCCGTGGTAAATACCGCCGGCGGCTTGCCGCCCCACCGGTTCTCCCTGGATGGGGTCGCTTTCCAGGACCCGCCTTTGTTTGAAGGCTTGTTGCCCGGCGCCTATACAGTATGGCTGGAAGACAGTAATGGCTGCTTGTTCCAGGAAATGGTTGCTGTGCCGGCCCTGGCGGCGCTGGCAGTCGAACTGACGGCAGGGCGCTTGCCCTGCGATGGCGTCGGGGTTCGCCTGGAGCCTGTCGTTGGCGGCGACCTTGGCGGGTTGGAGTATGTTTGGAGCACGGGGGAACGAACACCCTCGATCGACGTTTTTGACCCGGGCGTCTTATGGGTAGAGGTACGGAACAACTGCGAAACCTTGCGGCGTGAAGTAGCCGTCAGCTGGGCGGATGTGGGCGCCGACCATTCGTTTGTGTACTTGCCCAACGTGTTTGCCCCTTTGTCGTTCGACCCGGACAACTCCCGGTTCAAGCCCTATTTTGCACCCGGGCTGCGGCTGCTCGATTACGAATTGGCGGTTTTTGACCGCTGGGGGAACCTGATGTTCCGAACCCATGACACGGAGGATGGCTGGGCCGGACCGTTCCGCGACGAGGATATGCAACCGGGCGTGTACGTGTGGTACATGCGGGCCGATATCGACTATTGCGGGCGAATACGGCGCCTTATCCGCCAGGGCGATGTGACGATCGTGCGCTGAAAAACGGATTCAACTGATAACCTGTAAAAATTGCCGGACGCCGGGCCTGGTGGAATTGTCTGAAACAACAATGGCAAACTGCGGACGGTGCATCGTTTATTAAAAATTGGGCCTTGTAAATCGGGCATTGAACATTTTTTAAATTTTTGTGCAATGCCCGATTTGCAAAGCCCGGTAGTTTGCTCCCGCACCCTATTGCTTCACGGCTTCCGAATTTTTCAGATATTTATCTAAAAACGTCAACACCCCGCCGTAGCCCTTCATTTCATTTTCTTTTTTCACGAACCCATGACCCTCGTCGGGAAAAACAATGTACTCCACGGGCACGCCGTTTTGCTTCATCGCCGCCACAATTTCATCGCTCTCCGCTTGCAAAACACGCGGGTCGTTGGCGCCCTGAAGCACGATCACCGGGTTTTTGATCCGGCTGGCGTGAAACAGGGGCGAAATATTGTGCAAACGGACGGAATCGGCGGTAGTCGGATCGCCTAATTCGGCATACAAGGCTTTGCGGAACGACTCCCAATACGGCGGCACGGATTTGAGCGTGCGCAGCCAGTTGGTGACGCCGAAGATGTCTACGCCTACTTTGAATGCGTCGGGTTGAAAGGTCATCGCAGCCATCGTCATGTATCCGCCGTAGGAGCCGCCGATGATGCCGATGCGTTCGCCGTCGATATAGTCGAGCGATTGCAGGTATTTTTTGCCGTAAATGCAATCCTGCAAGTCCTTGTCGCCGTGGTTCCGGTCGTCCATTTTGTAGAAGGTTTTTCCATAGCCGCTGCTGCCGCGGTTGTTCACCGCCAGCACGGCATAGCCGTGGTTGACCAGATATTGGATAAAAGCGAAATACCCCACCCGCGATTGTCCGCCCGGACCACCATGCACCCATACCAGGGCCGGCGTTTTTTGACCGGCTGTAGCCGTGAGCGGTTTGTAATAAATGGCCGGGATTTCCAGCCCGTCGAACGATTTGTAGCGCACGACTTCGGCCGCTGCCAGGTCCTCGGGGTCGATTTCCGGGTTGAGGGAGTTGGTGAGGCGCTGCAGGGCTTTTGTTTCAAAGTTATACACATACAGGTCATTCGGCGATTTGGAGGTGCCGACGGTGAGGCGCATCCATTTTTCGCCGGGCGAAATGTTCACGGCAACGATGTCGCCGTCGGGGATGCTCGGGAACGCCACTTCCTTGCCGGCGGCGTCGCGGATGAGCAGTTTGTTTTTGCCGTCGGCGTTGATGCCAATAACCTGGTATTTGCCGTTTTCGGACTGGTAGCTGTACATGACGTCCCAGTTCGTTTCGAAAGCTGTTTCGCGGGCGCCGGAAGCCAGGTCGTAGCGCACCAGGTAGGCGAATTCCTTGTCGGCATTGGTGGTGAAGAAAAACGATTTCAGGTCGGCGCTGAAGCCCGTGCCGCTGTATTCGCCGGGTTTTCCGGCTTCGGAAATTTCGGTCAATGTTTTTTTCTGCAAGTCATACAAAAACAACTGGTTCTCGCTGGTGGTAATGGACACGGCCAATTCGAGGAAACTGCCGTCGCGGGCGATACTCCCAACGTTATAGCCGCCATCGTTCTGGTACACCAGTACCGGTTTCCACTCCCCGATGACCATCCGGTACACATCGAAATAGCGCGGGTCGCGCACATTGGACGTGTAGTAAAAGGCTTTTTTATCCAGGCTCCAGGTCAGAAAAGATGCCTTTTCCTTGGCGCCCGGCGTAAGGTCCTGGCTCGATCCGTCGGGTTTCAGCAGGTAGAGGTGGTCGTTTTCATCGCCGCCTTTGTCGGCCGTGTAGAGCACATCGGCCGTACCCGGCACATAGTCCACCGCAAAAAACGACTCGGTAGCCGACTGGGTGAGCGGCTTCATGCTGCCGTCCGCTACGGTGATTTCATGGAGGTTGAAAATTCCCGACACGTCGCTATGCACCAGCAAACGCTGTTCGTCGGCCGACCACATACCGGAGCCGATGCGTTTGGTTTTGTAAAACTGTTCGATCGAATACTGTTGGATGGTTTTGGGCGCCGCCGGTTTCTTTTCGCCGCAGGACACGGCAACGAGCAGCAGCGTGCTGCATAAAATGGGTAGCTTCATAACTTGTTTTACTTTGGTTTAAAAATCGGGCGAAAGTAAAACAACAACAGGCTTAGCCCGGCAATTTTGGACGAAAACAAACGCCCGGCAGGCTAAAGTCGAGCTAAATGCCGGGCGTTTGTCGCGTTTTTGTCCCGGATTTACTACCGGGCAATAGTCACGTTTCCGGTTTTCAAGAGTTGCATTTCCCGGCCGCAATACAACACCCGGGCATCCAGCAGCCACACGCAAACGCCGGGGGCCATCGTTTTCCCGTGCATGTCGCCGGCCCAGCCAGCGCCCGGATCGAGGCTGCGGAAGAGCAGGGACCCCCAGCGGTCGTACACGTCCAGCCGGTATTCGAGAACGGTCATATCCGGGTGGAGCATGGGCCGGAATGCGGCGTTTTCGGGTTTTTCCGCTTCGGGCATAAACACATTCGGCGCGTACACCAGCTCCGCTTCGCTCAGGGAAGTGTCCCACCACACCTGCGCATTTTTGCGGACCCTCCCGCAGGCATTGCTGATTTCCAGCCATACCTGCCCGGGTTCGGAAATTTGCACCGATTGGTCCGCAGAGCCGTTCCACCACAGAAAATTCCAGCCGGCCGGGTCGGCGGAAAACACCGGCTGAAGGGTGACGGAGCTCTGGTCGCAGGGCAAAACGACACGTTCGGGCAACTCAAAGTCCGGCACCGGGATGGACGCAATGGCGAAGGGTTGCTCCGTGGTGCATCCGGCGTTGTCCAGCACGTGCAAGGTGTAGGCGCCTGCGTCCAAATTGCCGAAATACTGCCCGGGTTGAAACGATTGGCCGTCCAGGGAAAACAAAAGCGGCGGCGCGCCGCCGGTCGCGCCAGCGATGGTCAGGCTGCCCGAAGCCGTGCCGGCGCAGGCATGGGCGGGTTGCAGCTGAGTCTGCACCGGCGGAATTTCCGCTACGGTGATCACCAGGGTGGAGTCGCAGCCGTATGCGTTTGCGTTTTCAAATAAAAACAGATTCGAGGAGCCGGCGGGGATAAACGTGCCGTTGTAATCAAGCCCCGATCCGGCACAGGCGCTGAGCGACAGATAGGCCGTAGAAGCGTGGCATTCCTTGACAACAATGGTCAGGATGGAATCGCAGCCGAGCTGGCTCTGCAACTTAAATTGCTGGGAAAAACCCGCCGGGATGAGCGTCCCGAAGTAATCGTAGTTTTCCCCGGCACAGGCGCTGACGTGCAAGGTATCGAAAATGGCCGGCGCCGCTTCCACGACAATGGTCAGGACGGAGTCGCAACCCTGTGCATTTTGCAAAATAAAATCCTGCGAGGCGCCGGCGGTCAACAGGGTGCCGTTGTAATCAAACACGGAATCCGCACAAACACGTACCTGGAGGGTGTGGCTGGAAGCTTGCAAAGCGCTCACCTGCACGGTGAGCACCGAGTCGCAGCCGGCGGCGTTTTGGAGCACGAACTGCTGGGCGCTGCCGGCGGGGACGGGCGTTCCGTTGAAATCGAAACTGCTGCCGGCGCAGGCGCTGGCCTGGAGGGTGTGGCTGGAGGCTTGCAAAGCGCCCACCTGCACAGTGAGCACCGAGTCGCAACCGGCGGCGTTTTGGAGCACGAACTGCTGGGCGCTGCCGGCGGGGATGAGCGTTCCGTTGAAATCGAAACTGCTGCCGGCGCAGGCGCTGGCCTGGAGGGTGTGGCTGGAGGTTTGCAAGGCGGCGACCTGCACGGTGAGCACGGAGTCGCAACCGGCGGCGTTTTGGAGCACGAACTGTTGCATACTTCCGGCGGGGATGAGCGTTCCGTTGAAATCGAAACTGCTGCCGGCGCAGGCGCTGGCCTGGAAGGTGTGGCTGGAGGCTTGCAAGGCGGCGACCTGCACAGTGAGCACGGAGTCGCAACCGGCGGCGTTTTGGAGTACGAACTGTTGGGCGCTTCCGGCGGGGATGAGCGTTCCGTTGAAATCGAAACTGCTGCCGGCGCAGGCGCTGGCCTGGAAGGTGTGGCTGGAGGCTTGCAAGGCGGCGACCTGCACAGTGAGCACGGAGTCGCAACCGGCGGCGTTTTGGAGTACGAACTGCTGGGCGCTGCCGGCGGGTATGAGCGTTCCGTTGAAATCGAAGTTGCTGCCGGCGCAGGCGCTGGCCTGGAGGGTGTGGCTGGAGGCTTGCAAAGCGGTCACTTGCACGGTGAGCACCGAGTCGCAGCCGGCGGCGTTTTGGAGTACGAACTGCTGGGCGCTTCCGGCGGGTATGAGCGTTCCGTTGAAATCGAAACTGCTGCCGGCGCAGGCGCTGGCCTGGAGGGTGTGGCTGGAGGCTTGCAAGGCGCCGACCTGCACGGTGAGCACGGAGTCGCAACCGGCGGCGTTTTGGAGTACGAACTGCTGGGCGCTTCCGGCGGGGATAGGCGTTCCGTTGAAATCGAAACTGCTGCCGGCGCAGGCGCTGGCCTGGAGCAAGCCGGACGTAGCCGAACATTGCCGGCGCTGAAGCAGCAATTGTGTATGCACAGTTGCCGCACAACCGATCAAATCGGCCGGGCTTTGGCCAATAATGACATCCCAGCCGGCGGGCAGCGCCGTGCTGTCCAACGCTACAAAACCGTTTACCGAAGGAACATTGCTGAACGTAAAACTGCCGGTAGTAGCCGACTGGCCGGAGCCGGCCAGAACGCCGTTTTGCCAGAGCTGGACCGAAATCCCGGCGACCAGTGTGTCAGCTGCATCAACAGCGCCGTTTCCATTGACATCCGACCAGACCTTTCCAAAAACGTCGCCGCTGCCAGTGTACAATTCCAGAGTGAGCGGGACACTTTGTGCATGACAACCGCTGGTGTCGGTCAGTTCGGCCCAGTACACCCCGCTTTCCGTAGCAACCAGACCGGGGCCGCTGGCGCCGGGCAGGGGTGCGCCGTTGAAAAACCATTGCCAGCTCAGGATTTCGGGCATGGGCGGCAGGCAAAGCGAATCGGGTTCGCAACGAACGTGGCAGCCCGAAGGTATGGCGGCAATGTTTGGGCCGGGCAGGATGGTCACAACCGGGCTTTTTGCCACACAACCGAACTGGTTGACCACCCGGACGAAATAGTGGCCAGGCGCCGTGGTCACAAACGCGGGACCCGTTTCGCCGTTGTTCCAGAAATACTGCCAGTCCGGCGCTTGCGGGCCGTCGTAGCGCACATTTGCCGGCGTGCCGGCGCAGTGCTGATCGGTGGACACCGACAAACCTTCCGGTGTTGGATGCACGGTTACCGGAAACGGGGGCGTGACGGAGGAGCAGCCGCTTGTCAGGTCTGTGACTGTGACCGTGTACGTGTAGCTGCCGGCTGGAAGGTTGTTGAAGCGGTCCGGAGAAAAAATCTGTACCGTGGTATTGCCTCCGGACGACCACTGGTAGGAATAGCCGGCATTGTTGCCGGTAAGCAGGTGTACCGTTTCGCCGGCGCAAACGCTCAGCCCGTTGGCTTGCACACCGGCCACCTGGCCGGCATCGTCGTACAGGAGCGCCTTGATGACGCCGCCCGGCGCGGGGATCACTTCGACCGTTTTTGCCGGCGGGACATACGTGCAGCCAAAAACATCGGACACCGTCACGGCATACACGCCGGTTGCCAAAACGGTGATGACCGGCCCGACTGTGCCGTCGGACCACACATACGAAGCGCCGGATGCGGAGGGCGCGCTCAGATCGATCGACTGGCCCGCGCACAAAACGCTGGTTGCGGCGGGCGTAATTTCACCGCTCAGGGGATTGGGCAAAATATCAAAACTCTGGCTGAGCGCGGTGGAGCATCCGGCCACATTGGTCACGGTGACCAGCGCGGTATAATTGCCGGGAAGTGCGTATTTGTGAAAAACCTGGCTTCCTGCGGCGGTATTTTGGATGCCGCTGGCCGGGTCGCCAAACTGCCACTGAATATCCGTCAGGTCGGCGGTTTCCGCCACTCCAAAGGGTGTGGCGCTGCCGGCGCAAAACGCCGCTTGCGGAAGTGGCGTGAGGGCGGGCGGCGCCGGAACCAGCACGCTTTGCACGGCGCTGGACGTGCAGCCGCTGGCCGCCGTCACGGTCAGCCGGACGTTGTACAAACCAGGCGCCGGATACCCGTGTTTTACGTCGCGGCCGGCCGATTGGTTGGCCGGACCGGAAGCCGGGTCGCCGAAATCCCAGTTCCAGGAAGTGATGCCGGCATGCGGGAGAAAAGCGCTTTCGTCGTTCAGGATGGTCGAATCGCCCGGGCAGGCCCGCGCCTGGCTGAACTGCGCCACAGCTTCCACATCCACCGAATCAATCACGACGCAGGTGGCGCCGTTTTGAAGCGTGGCGTACAACACGACGAGGTATTGTCCGGCATTGGGAAAGATGAAAACCGGGTTGTCGGTTGAGGCGCTACCCAGATAATTGCTGCCGGATTCGCCGAAATGCCAGGTTGAATTCCCCGGCGAATAACCGGCGCCAGCCTGCACCTGAAACTGGAACCGGTTGCACTGCGCCTGCGGTTCGATGCCGATACCCACGCTTCCGGGCGGGCATTTCGGGCCGTGGTTGGGATTGTGGCAAACCCCCTGGCAGTATTCGAACACCACGACCGGCCCGTCCGTAGCCGTGCAACCGTATTGGTTGGTCACACGGGCTGTGTACGATCCGTACTGGTTGGTGGTGTAAACCGGGGTGTCGAGGCTGAGCGGGGCGCCGTCCCAAAACCATTCATAGGTGTAATCCGCATCCGCAGTAGTCAGGGCAGAAATGGTAACGTACCTCGAATTATTGCAAAATCCGGTGGGGTCCACGGTAGTGATCGTCAATTCCGGCCGGGGATAGGATTGGATAAAAAATTCTGCCGTGCCCTGGCAACCGTGGTCGTCTGTAACGATCAGCGCATAAGCGCCGGGGCCTGCAAAAAGCGAATCATTTGCGCCGATGACGGCGCCGGTTTCGTGTTTCCAGTGGTAGGCGGAAAACGCGGCGCCGGCGGTGACCAGCCCGGTTGTTCCGGGGCACAAGCCGTCCGGGGCAAAGGGTTTGGCTGCGGGCGAAGGCCAGACCGTCACCGGATACACGGAAACCTGGCCGCAAATGCTCAGGCGGAGTTCAAAGGAGCCGGCCCGGGGCCAGTAAACTTCCACCTTGCTGGTCCCTTGCCCGGTGCGAATCACCCCGGCATCGGCCGGCGAGAGGCTCCACTGGTAGTCCAGGTTTGGATACGCCGGGGCGCTGTACGCAAGCAAGGCGCCTTCGCAAAGCTCCGGATCGCCCAGTATGGGCAAGGCGGCGACCGGAGTAAGCAGTTTCCGAACCGTGTCGGAAGCGCATCCCAGCCCGTCCGGGCTCAGTTGCCAGGCTGCCACCCAGCGCGGCGTTCCGGCAGTAAAATCCGCGTTGACGGGATTGCCCGATTTTTCCAGCGGCGGGCCGTTGGTGTTTTTGATTTGCCATTGCACCTGGTTTTGGAGGGCGATGCCCGTTGCCTCGAAAGTGAGCGGTTTGCCGGGGCAAAACACTGCCGGGCCGTCGATGCCGGCGGGTTTGGCGGGCAAAGGCGCTACCAGTACTTTCCATTCGAGGCTGTCCGAACAGGTGAGGCTGAGCGCCGCCGTGGTAGGCACGGCCACCATCCGGTAGGCGCCGGCTCCGGCCAGAAAGGGCGCCGTGGCGGCGGGTGTGGCGGCGGGGGCAGTCCAGGCGATCGAGCCGCCGGGGGCATACAGGGTCCAGTTGCAGGGCAGCGGCTGGCCGACTCCGGCGACCGCCGCCTGCACGGTGCCGCTGTTGCCGGCGCACAATTCGAGCGGACCCGCCAGGCCGAACGGCGCGCGCACCAACACCAGCAGCGTATCGCTGCCGCTGCAGTCGAGATAGCAGTTTTCGTAGGATACGATCAATTTGTATGGGGAAAGCGCGGCGCTTTCCCAGCGCACGCGGATTTCGTTGGTGCCCTGGCCTTCCAGGATTTTTCCGCTGCCGGCCAGTTTCCAGGTGTAGCGGGCGCCGTCGAAGGAGGCGATGGAATAATTGGCTTCGCTGCCCGGACACACCCGGGCCGGGCCTTCGATTTTAGCCGCATCGCTGAGCACCGGCACCCGCAAGAAAGCCGGCTCCGGGCAGGCTGCTCCGCAATTGGGGGCCGAAAGGCCGATGGTGGCTTCGGGGCCGCTGAGCCACTGAACGGTGATGGCGTTGTCGGTGGCGCCGCCGCCGGCCACCACGGTCCCGTTGGGCGATACCGACCAGTCGTACGGCGGACAATTGCCCGGGGTGGAGTATGTCACCGTTTCACCGGGGCATATCGTGCTCACACATTCGACGAGCGGCGTTTCGGCATCCTGAACTTCCACATTGAGCCAGGTCGAATCGGCGCAAAAGCACTGGCTTCGCGCTACGTGGAGGACCTGAAATGTTCCCGGTGTGGAAAAAATGTGTTGCACCTGTTCGGAACCGGCCGTCGATTGATCGTCGGTAAACAACCAGTCGAAATGCGTCGCATCCTGGCTCTGATTTTCAAACCAAACCGCCTGTCCCTTGCACACGCGCAACACCCCGTCGGCGCCGGGCGCGGGGTTGCTGGCAAACCGGGCCTGGGGCTGTTTTTGTATGGTGACGCACTGGTTGTTGGAAAAATAACAGTAAAAATGGTCCTCGGCTTCAATCGTCAGCCTGCCGGCGCCCGGCTCGCCCCAGGTGACCGTGACGGATTGCCCGTCGGGGCTTACCAGATATTCTTTTGCCCCGACGACGGTCCATTGAAATTTTACCTGGCCGCAGGTGTTGGCGATGGGGTCGGCCGTGTAGGTGACGGTCGTGCCGGGGCAAACCTGTTCGCAGGAAGCGGAACTCGTACCGGCGCAAAAAGCCGGGTTGGAAGACAGGATCAGGATGCCTCCGGAGGAATTACTTTTTTTATCGACCCGGATGGTTTTTGCAGCTGTGTTACCGTTGACCGGATCGGTGACAACCACGGTGTAGAGGCCCGGGTTGCAAACAGTCGGGTTGGTAGTCGTGAAGCCGGCGCCGCCGGAAGGGCCCGACCATTGGTAGCTGAAGCCCTGGTGATGTTTGACCAGGATGGTGGTGCACGACGAATCGCAACCGATATCGGGCGCCGACAGCACCTCGATGGTCATTCCGGTCGGGCCGGGCTGGGACACCGGACAGGCCAGCTGCATTTCGCATCCCCAGCTGTCGATAATCGTGACGGTGTAAATCCCGGCGGAAAGGCCCGTCAGGTTTTGCGTCGTGTTGCCGTTGGACCACAGAAAAGTGTACGGCGGCACGCCGCCGCACACCGGCGTGAGCACAATGCTGCCGTCCTGGCCACCGTAGGCCGACACATCCTTGGCTACGTCGTCCGCATTGATCTGCGAAGTGACGAGCTGCTCGATCGCCGTGCTGGCGGTGGCCGTCACCCCGGTGGCATCCGTAACCGTCACGGCGTAGATGCCGGGTTGCAGGTCGTAAATGGTGTTCGTGTTCGAGCCGTTGCCCCAGTTGTATAAATAGGGCGGCACCCCGCCGTAGGCATTCGCTGTGATGCTGCCCAGGTTCTGGCAAATGACATGCGTGGGGCTCAGGACAACCGTGAATGCAAATTGCGAATCATCGCCGATAGCCCCAAATGGCGGGCTGTTTTCGGCATGGGAGGGGCGGGCACAAAGCAACAGGAAAAAGGAGGGGAAAAACAAGCGGTACAGCTGTTTCATCGGTATACAGATTTTTGTGGTAATAAATAGACTTGTTGCGACGGGGGCTTTGAGCGAGAAACGCAAGGGTAAGATACACAGCGTGCCCTATTCGCTCCGATTAGGGTAAATAATTTTGAGCCGGGCCATGGGGATTGGCCCTTTTTTCCGTATTCTTGCACAACCATGTGACTCATATTGATTTTGTCCAACGCGTATGACGGCATCGACCAACCTTCCACTGACCAACCAGGAATTGTTCGACCTTTCCAAAGGCGAACTGCTGCGCTTTCCGGCCAGCCGGGAAGAATATTGGGATGTGCTGGAGGCTGCCGAATACCGGGCGGACTATTTCAACCAGGAAATTATCGCCGCCATGAGTTACGAATCGGAAGACCACTCCACCCTGGCTACCCGCCTGAGCCACTTGCTTCAAAACCTGTTTTGGAACCACCCGGGCTTCAAAGTCCACAACAGCAACCGCCCCGTCTGCATTCCCGGTTGCGACTATGCCGTGTTCAACCCCGACGGCTCGGTGGTGGCGCAGCCTGCCCGCCTGTATGAATACCGCCCGGGCATGAATGCCGAACTGACACCCGTGCTCTTGTTTGAGGTGCTCTCGAAAAACACCCGCTCCTACGATTTCGGCGACAAACTGCCCTGTTATAAAAAAATTCCCGCGCTCCGGTATATCCTCTACCTCGAAACCGAACGCCCGGAAGTGACCGTCTTCGAACGGCTGGAAGAGACCGGGCAATGGCTGGAAACCAGTTTGCGCAGCCTGGATGACTCGTTTCGGGTGGAAGGGCAATTGGTGGTCTTGCGGGATATTTACGGGAGTACGTAGTCAGACTGGCTTTGTTGCCTGAATCCCCGCACGAACACAAAGACGGATTTCATGTACAAAAAACAAAACTTTTTTCCCCCTACCTTTGCGCCTCAATCTTAAACCGTCCCTCCCGAGACCTCGGGATTCGGGACACCCGCCTGTTGTATGGGTGGGCTAAAACATATTTTTTTATGATAAACATCACCTTCCCCGACGGCAACGTTCGTCAGTATGCCGCCGGGACCACCGCAATGGACATTGCCAAATCCATCAGCGAGGGCCTGGCCCGCAACGTGCTGGCTGCCGGCGTCAACGGCGACGTGCGCGACCTCCTGCGCCCGATCAATGAAGACGCCTCCATCCTTTTTTACAAGTGGGAGGACGCGGCTGGCAAAAGCACGTTCTGGCACTCCTCGGCGCACCTGCTGGCCGAAGCCCTCGAAGCCCTGTTCCCCGGCATCAAATTCGGTATCGGGCCGCCCATCGAGAACGGCTTTTACTATGATGTCGATACCGGCGACCGGGCCCTCACGGCGGCCGACATCCCGGCCATCGAACAAAAAATGCTCGAACTGGCCCGCAGCAAATCGGAATACCAGCGCCGCGAAGTGCCCAAAGCCGAGGCTATCCGGTATTTTACCGAAAAAGGCGATGAGTACAAACTCGAACTCATTGACGGACTCGAAGACGGGCAGATCACCTTCTACCAGCAAGGAAATTTCGTCGATCTGTGCAAAGGCCCGCACCTGCCGAACACCGAACCGGTCAAAGCGGCCAAAATCCTCAACCTCGCCGGCGCATACTGGCGGGGCGACGAAAAACGCAAGCAACTGACGCGGGTGTACGCCATCACCTTTCCCAAACAGAAAGAGCTGGACGACTACCTGCACCTGCTGGAAGAGGCCAAAAAACGCGATCACCGCAAACTCGGTCAGGAACTGGAATTGTTCATGTTTTCCGAAAAAGTCGGCCAGGGCTTGCCCCTGTGGCTGCCCAAAGGCACCGCCCTGCGCACGCGCCTGGAGGATTTTCTGAAAAAAGAGCAAATCAAGCGCGGCTACACGCCGGTCATTACGCCGCATATCGGCTCCAAACAGCTGTACGTCACCTCTGGCCACTGGGAAAAATACGGCGAGGACTCGTTCCAGCCCATTCTAACCCCGGCCCGGGACGAGGTGTTTATGCTCAAGCCGATGAACTGCCCGCACCACTGCGAAATTTTCGGCTACCGGCCCCGCTCGTACCGCGAGTTGCCGATCCGGATCGCCGAATTCGGTACCGTCTATCGATACGAACAATCGGGCGAACTGCACGGCCTGACGCGCGTGCGCGGCTTCACGCAGGACGACGCCCATATTTTTTGCACCGAAGACCAGGTCAAAGACGAGTTTCTCGCCGTGCTCGACCTTACGCGCTATGTGCTGGCCAAAATGGGCTTCGACAAGTTCACCGCCCAGATCAGCCTGCGCGACCCGGAGAACAAGTCCAAATACATCGGCTCGGAAGAAGGCTGGCAAAAAGCCGAACAGGCCATTATCGACGCTGCAGCCCAGGTGGGCCTGTCCACCGTCACCGCACTCGGCGAGGCGGCTTTCTACGGACCCAAGCTCGACTTCATGGTGAAAGATGCCCTCGGGCGCTCCTGGCAGCTCGGCACCATCCAGGTGGATTACAACCTGCCCGAGCGCTTCAACCTCACCTACGTCGGCGCCGACAACCAGGAGCACCGCCCCGTGATGATCCACCGGGCGCCATTCGGCTCCATGGAGCGCTTCACGGCCGTGCTCATCGAGCACTGCGCGGGCAAATTCCCGCTCTGGCTCACGCCCGAGCAGTTTGTGGTGCTGCCGGTGTCCGACAAGTTTACGGAATACGCCTACCAGGTCAAACAACTACTGGAAGCCGCCGAGCTGCGTGGCGCAGTGGACGACCGCAACGAAACCATCGGCCGCAAAATCCGCGACAACGAACTCAAGCGCATTCCGTTCCTGCTCATTGTGGGCGAAAAAGAACAGGAGAGCGGCGCCGTCAGCGTGCGCAAGCAGGGTGAAGGCGACCAGGGGGCGGTAAGCGTGGGGGCGTTTGCGGAAATGGTGCAGGGGATGCTGTAAGGCGTAGGTTTTATGGTCCTCCGGAAATAAAAACGGCGTGGAGAGCAGGATTGCTTTCTGCGCCGTTTTTTGTTTTCAGGACCGGGATATGGTGATGATTCAGGCCGTTTCCAAAATAAATTCGGGGCTGATTTTTAGTACTTTATACAGCCGCTTGGCCAAATCGAGGTTCACTTTTCGTTTGCCTTGCATGATTTCTGAAAGACGGCTGGGGGAGATTTCCAGCAGCGCGGCAATATCCTTTTGTTTCATCTTGCGTTCGTACATTTTTAATTCGATCATTTCCACCAAAGTCTTCGGCTGGCGAACGGGCATCAGCGGAATATCATCCTCCCAGCCTTCTGCTAACCGGGAAAGGTGTTGAAGATTGTCGCGCTCCTCGGGCGAGAGGCATTGAAAACCGCCGGCTTTAGTCGCTTTTTGCAGGTAGGTTTCGATCTTTTCCATAACCTGCCGGTATTCCTCCTCTGAATTTATTTTATAAGTCATCAGATGTCAGTTTTATACGATTGAAACATCCACCCCGCCGTATTCATTATGGGTACCGATAAACCGGATATAAACCGTGCGAATATCAAAGAAAATCATCACGACCAGTCGGTAACGATTTCCCCGGATATTGAACACAAAGCGGTCGTTACCAACGTAGTCAACGGAATTAAAACCCTGACGGATATCAGAAAAATTACTCCAATCGGCCGCTTTGACTATTGCATACCATGTATTCAGGGCTTCGATAGCGTCCGGGTGGAGCATCCCGAATTCGCGCAGAATGGCTTTGCTGATGATGACCAAGCAGGGTGGTTTTTAGCGTACAATTATCGGAATAAAATTCCACTTTTTATACATTTATTCCGCTAATTGTTTTTTACGTATGCCCGCGACAACGGACTCAAGCGCATTCCGTTCCTGCTCATTGTGGGCGAAAAAGAACAGGAGGCCGGCAGCGTCAGCGTGCGCAAGCAGGGCGAAGGCGACCAGGGCGCGGTCAGCGTGGGGGCGTTTGCGGAAATGGTGCGGGGGATGCTGTAAGGCGTAGGTTTTATGATCCTCCGGAAATAAAAGCGGCGTGGAGAGCAGGGTTGCTTTCCGCGCCGTTTTTTGTTTTCAGAACCGGGATATGGTGATGATTCAGGCCGTTTCCAAAATAAATTCGGGGCTGATTTTTAGTACTTTATACAGCCGCTTGGCCAAATTGGCCTGGGTCTGTTGGCATTGGGCAGGATCATCAACCTGCCGCTGCGATCATTCTATAAATCTATGCGGGCCTTCCGGGCGCGAAAACTCGACGAAGCGGAGCTGCTGTTTCAGGCTCTTTTGCTCGACATGGAGCGCCGCCCCTGTATCAAACGCCTGGTCTGGAGGAATTTCGGCGTCTTTACGTTCGATCTGGAAGCGATGACCTGGAACAACCTGGGGGCCATAAAAATCGAAATCCGCTTGATCCAAGGCCAGGACCTGGCCAAAGCCAAAGCCTGGCGCATGATGCAAGGAAACCGGGGCGCCTGGAGTTGGGTTACCTTCAATGCAGCATCACCTTTGCTACCTGCCAGTTTTGGCCTTCTGCGCGCACCCTTACGGCATAAAAACCGGCCGGAAGTCCGGCAGTGGAGATAGAGGCGCCGGGCCGGGCCTGCACGTCGCGGCGAAGCGAGCCATCGGCGCCGATGAGCTGCACCCGGATGGGGTCTTCTGTTTCCAGGCCGTCTATCCGTATCCACTCACTTGCCGGGTTGGGATAAACGCCGACGGCAGGCGTATCGTCGGAGACTGCTTCGCCGGTGGGGGTTACGGCGCCGGCAAACAGCCATTTGTACGCTTCCGGGAATTCGCGTTTCCAGAACCACTCGGCATGCTGCCCGTCGGCCGGCACATGGATGGAAACCTCCGGGGTTTCAAAACCCACTTCGAACATGGCGTCAGCCACTTCCTGCATATCCTGCGCCACGTAGGCGGGTTCTTTCCCGCCGGCCAGGAAATACACCTTCAGGGGATTGCGCTTGCCGGTCGCCAGCACCTGGTTAGCCGGATTGTCGCCGGCAAACCAAAACGCCGGAGAAAAGATACCGGCTTTGGAGAAGATGTGCTGGTATTCCATAACGGCGTACATTGATACCAGCCCGCCCATGCTACTTCCCATGATGCCCGTGTGCTGCCGGTCGGGCAGGGTGCGGAAATGCTCGTCAATATATGGTTTGAGTGTTTTGACGATAAAACTGATATACTCGTCGCCCTGGCCGCCGCCGTACAACTGGTTGGCCCAGGGAGAATATTCGTCGAAGCGGTACACACCGCCATTGTCGATTCCGACTACGATACAGCCGTGGTCGCCCTGCCGGGAAAGTTCGGTCAGGGATTCGTCGATACCCCACTCGCCCGCGAAACTGGTCATGGGATCGAACAGGTTTTGGCCGTCGTGCATATACAGCACCGGGTATTTTTTTGTGGTAGCCTGGTAGTCCGGCGGCAGGTAGATCCAAATCCGGCGGGTCCGGCTCAGTTGCGGGAGATAAAAACTATTGTCCAAAATCGTCACGCCGGTCGTAGCGCCGGTTTTGGCGAGGTCCTCCCAGGTAAGAATAGAAAGCTCTGCCGTCTGTGGCAACCCCGAATAATTCACCACATGATCGGGTTGGTAGGCGCCGCTGGCGTTTCCTTCCACCGTATCCCAGCTGCCTCGGGTGAATTTGAACCGCACCGGTCCGACGGGCGGGTTCAGGGTAATGGCGCACTGCCCGTCGGGTAATGTGGCCATGATCATATTGGCATCGGCCGGGTTCCAGTTGTTGAACGCACCCGTGATGTAAATTTTAGCGCTGGCTGGCGTATTTGCCGGCAGTGCCGTCACTTTAATGGTTAATTGGGCCGGGAGCAGGCCTGGCAGGAACGCCAGAACCCAGCATAGTGCACGTAGAGGGTACGTGTTGAACATAAGCCGGAGGATTTTTCGTTTTCTCTGTAATACGTGTGTCGTGCCGGAAAAAAGGGGGTATGCTGGCGTCTTTGGAAAATATTCCGGATTATTCGAAGATAGAATGTTTGCGCAATTTACCGGGTGTTGAAAAAAATGGCCCGGTTTTAGTAGTATATAAATTATTACTCATATCACCTAATCTCCAACCGGCAGCGCAGCACCTCTTCTTTTAAAGCCGGTTGTTCTAATCCTGCTGTGAACGGCGCCCGCGCCGGCCTATATACTCCACAGCAACCTCGGCGCGATGCGAACCTGAAAATGACCCGGACACGCGCTGATAATCATCCATTTTAACGTTTAGCGTGGTAGCAAAATCAAGGTATTTCCTCCATGCCCGTAAAAAAACAGCCGGCGGCGCAGAAAGACCTTTGATGAGCAGGCGGATAAAAAACGCAGTGGAACCGCTGCATGGTTATGTTGAAAAGAGGGGGAAATGTGGGAGGCAGGAAAGGATTAGCAGGTGTCTCAGGAGCGCGATATGCCGGTCTGGCGTAAAACCGATCCGAATTGTCATGCTAATGTCAAGCTAATAGTGAAAACGCGTAAGATTTTCGACAAAAGTACGGTTATGGGCACTGAATTCCAAACGGAACACCCCCAAACGACAACCAATCCCTGGGCCACCCGGAGTATTTGTCCGGTATATGACAATCCCTGGATCGAGGTGACCCATCGCGAAGTAATCAATCCCGCTGGCAAAGACGGCATTTATGGCGTCGTGCATTTTAAGCATACTGCCATTGGAATTATCCCGCTGGACGAAGCGGGATTTACCTGGTTGGTCGGGCAGTTCAGGTATACGCTGGGGCGCTACAGCTGGGAAATTCCGGAGGGCGGAGGCCCCTTGAATCAGCCGGCCTTGGCCTCGGCGCAACGCGAACTGCTGGAAGAGACCGGCATCCGGGCAAAAGAATGGACCATGCTGCTCGAAATGCATTTGTCCAACTCGGTAACGGATGAATATGCTGTGGCGTACCTGGCCCGCCAGCTCGAGTTCGGCCAGGCACAACCGGAAGAAACCGAACAATTGCTCGTGCGCCGGCTACCGTTTGAAGCGGCCGTCAACATGGCGCTGGATGGCCAGATCACGGATGCCTTGTCTGTTGCGGCCCTGCTGAAAGCAAATGAATGGTTACGCCGGGGACAAGTGAACGTCTAAACAGTTGAGCAAGATTCCAGCCCAACGACTAAGATACAATAGATTGATTAATAATAGCTTGGGTGTTAATGAATTTCAAAAGCCAAATATTAATTAAGCAATTCTCCGAAAAACCGGCATACATTTGTTCACTTTTTCACGAAACGGGCGCCGCAGTGCTGGCAAAGACCAGGAGCTGACAAGGAAAAGGAGCCGGAAAAACGGCTCGGCACAACGGAAAGCCCGACCAACTTTATGGTAAACAAAATTTCCCTTTTTATCTGCCTGTTGCTGGCGCCCTTCGTACTTACCCTGGATTGCGGCAACACCTCCGTCACCCCCGGTATTTCCGCCGTTTCCGCCGTTGTATCTTCCGCAGAAACAGGCGCTTCGGCGCCCGCCCGGTTGGCAGCCATGGCGCCCCCGGTCCGCATCAAACCGCTGATTCTGAAGCGGCAGGTGCGCTCGTCCATCCTGCATTTCACCACGCCCGATACCTTGCCCTACCTGCCGTTTGACCCGCCTATGCTGGAAGCGTTGTACGAACAGGCCAGTTACCTGCGCCGCCCCGACGTAAAAGGCTACCCCGTGCGGGGCATCAGTAAATCCGAGATGTTGCACACGGTGGAGCTGCTCCAGGATTGCCAGATTCTGCAACCGGAAGCGCTGCTCGACCGGTTCGACTTTTACAAGGTCAAAACCGATCTAAAAAAGGACCGGGTGCGCATCACCGGGTATTACACGCCGATCATTTCCGCCAGCCGGGTACGCACAGCCGAGTATGCCGTGCCGATCCTGCGCCGCCCCGACGACCATGTGCCGCCGCCTGCCGCCATCGCTGCCGACGCCCTGGAAGGGAAAGGCCTCGAACTGGCCTGGGTGCGCACCAAACGCGAAGTGGAAAACGCCCAGCTACAAGGCTCCTGCTGGGTCGAATATCCCGACGGCAAACGCGAACACTTCGGCTTCGGCGGCTCTGTGAAAGGCAACGGCGGCAAGTATGTTTTTTTCCAGAAAATGGGCGATGAAGACGTGATCGGCGCCGGCTACTTCCCGCTGACCGCCGGCTATTCTGTGGCCGTCGACCCGCGTTTTATCCCGATCGGCGCCACCTTGCTGGCCGAATTGCCCGATATGGACCCCGCCGGCAACCTGAAAGGCTACACCTACCGCATCCTGTTTGCACAGGACCGCGGCGGCGCTATCCTGACCACCAAACGCCTGGACCTGTATAGCGGTATTGGCAAAAAAGGCCTCCAGGAAGCGCGCAAGATCAATGGCTACGGCCGTTTGTGGGTGTTGTTGCCCAAGCAATAAAAATACTCACACCACTCGTTGTTTCTCATAAAACCGCATCCGCTCCACGCCGAACATCATCACCAGGGCGCACACGCACATGATGACGTGCCCCACGTCGAAATACGTGAACCACACACTCGGCGAAAAGTGCGCCACGTGAAAGGAAACGGCCACTGTGGCCATGGGGATGGCCGACAGGATAAGCGCGCTGCCCCGGTCGCGTTTGCGGCACCACACATAGCCTTCAAAAAGACCAGTGACGACCACCAGACCGTAGCCGGCATGCACCTCCACGAAGTGAAAATTGAGGGTAGACAAGGCCAGTAACAAGAAAACAGCCAGTTCCACGATATTCAATACCGAAAAAAAACGCCCCCAGAACTGCGGCATCAGCGGACGCGCGTGCAAAATAGCCGCCCGTTCGAGCGCCGCAATACTCACCATACTCAATACCCATCCCGGCACTTTCCATTCGAAACTGAACGCATACAAAAACGCATGGCCGATAATGCCGCCACTGATCGTAGCCAGCATCATCAGCAGGAAAAAGAGCCGGATGAAGCGCGCAACTGAATTGTCCGCCACACTGCGTCCCAGCCGCCGCCACGCGTACCAGCAAACCAAGGCAATCAGCAGCGCCGTCAGCGATGTGACGGGCTCGGCAATGCGCAAAACACCCAGCCAAATGTCCGGCTGGATAACGGGCGGAGGAATGTAACGTTCGAACATACTGCGAAAGATACTAAGACTTGTTGCGACGGGGGCTATTACCAAATTACTTCAAGCCCCTCCGAAATACAAAAATCATGTCAAGTTGACAAGATAATCATGCTCTGCCGGCGCTGGTTGGGAACAACCAATGCTTTAAGGCAACCGCATCAAAATGGAGCATTTATCACTCAACGCACCACCGTCACGTTTCCTTCATACGTCAGCTCCTGCTGATCGACAAACAGCACCGTGGCGTAAAAGGCAAACACGCCGGACATCAGCTCGCCTTTGTACGTGCCGTCCCAACCGTAGTTGGGCTCGCCCAACGGAATATCCCGGGTTTCGAATACCAGGCTGCCCCAGCGGTCGTATATTCGCAGGAGTTGGATGCTCACCGCTGCCGGCCCACCAAACAGGGTGAAGTGATCGTTCGGAAACGGCTTGTCGGGCGCAAACACGTTGGGCACGTAAATGGGCCGGTTGCGCCGCACGAGGATACGCACCGTATCAAAGGCCATGCAACCGTCCTCGTCGGTAATTTTGACGATATAAAACCCATCGTTGATGGCCGTGACCGTCGGTTCCGGACAGCCTTCGCAGCTCAGCCCCAGCGGTGGCGTCCAGGCAAAACTGACCGGGCGGCCGAAGGGAAAGGTATTGGTCGTGATGCGGACGGAGTACCCCAGGTCGAGGGCGGTATCGGCCGGTTCGGCTACCACCACCAATGGCGGCGGCTCGGTGAGGGTGGCCTGCACCGAATCGACACAGCCGGCGGCATCGCGGATCTTTATCCAATAGTCACCGGCCGCTAGGCCGGTGAGCGTACCGGCCGGCGTGAAGTTGACTCCGTCGGCGCTAAAGGTAAAGGGTGGCCTGCCACCCACGCCTTCCACTTCCACCGAGCCCTCGGGCACGCCGTTGCACAGGAGGTTGAGCACCCGCAGCAGGTTGATGCCTACATCCGGCGGTTCGGTGATGAATACCGCGCCGGTAATCGTGCAGCCGTTGCCGTCGCTCACCGTGACGGCGTACTGGCCGGGTCCCAGACTGCTGGCCTCCTCGTTGGCCTGGCTGTCGCTCCACAGGTAGGTAAAATTGCCCACACCCCCTCCCGCAAGGGCGATACCGATGCCATCGTTGGCGCCGAAACAGGAAATATCAACGGTGTCCATTTGCAGGGTGACCGGCGGGTTGTCGGGCACTTGCACCGTGAAGGTGCCTTTACACAGTTCGGCATCCACGCCGTAGATCGTGTAGGCGCCGGCGGCAAAACCTCCCTGGGTATTTTGAGGGATAAAACCGGCGCCCCAGTCGAACTGGTAAGGCCCGGTGCCATTGGTGACGTTGAGCGTGATAACGCCGTTGGCATCACCCGTGCACAGCGGCTTGGTCACCACGGGGGCGACGGTCAGTTCGAGTTCGCGCACCTCGATATCGAGTTCTGTTTCGCAGTTGTTGGCATCGCGGATGACGAGGTTGTACGTGCCGACGGTGAGGCCGGTCAGGGAGCTCGTCGGGGTGAAGGGGCCGCCTTCCCAGCTGAACAGGTAGGGCGGCGTACCCATTTTGATGTTGTTGATGGTGATGGCGCCGTTGTCGCCGCCGTTGCATTCGGGCGCAGCGATGAGGGTATCCACTTCCACGTCGGGGTACACGAGCACGTTTTGGATGGCCGTCACGCGGCAGCCGAGGTTGGTTTCCACCTGCAGCACTACCGGGTGTTGGCCGGAGGTGTTGAAGGTGACGGTGTGCGGGCCCTGGCCGGTGGCTGTGCCGGGGTTCGAGTCGGCGCCGAAGCTCCAGTTCCAGGCTGTCACGTTGCCCAGGGCGAAAGTGGAGGCATCCTGCACCTGCACTGCCGTGCCCAGGCAGACGGCTGCGGGCACAGTAGTAAACCTGGCTTCGGGGCCGAGGAAAGTACCTGTACCGCCAAACTGAATCGAGAATCCGTTGCCGCTGGTAGTGAAGTTATTGACGCAGAGGGCGTACGTTTCGCCGGCCACCATGTCGAAGGGCGAAAGCCAGGCGTTGTCGCCGTTGTCGGTGCAGCCGGCGTCTTCGCTGGTGTCGGAATCGCCGGGGCGCAGGCCCGTGGGGCCCATGCAGGGGCTGAGGTAGTTGAATTCGCCGGAGGCCATGCAGCGCACCACTTGTTTGCCCTGGCAGTTGCCGGGGCCGTTGGGCAGGCGGTAGAGCACGAAGTCGAGGTCGTCGGCGATATTCAGCGGCGTGAGGGTGAACTCCAGGGTGCCCGACTGGGCGCAGATCCAGGTGAACCAGGTGGAGTTGGATTCGAAGTTGCCGGGGGCGCCATTCGAAAAACAGGTAGCGTCGTTCAGTTCGGAGATATTGCTGCCGGCGCCGGTGACGCTTTGCACCACGAAAGGCGACTTGTCGCAAAGCACCGAAGCGGTGGGGCAGTCGGAGGTGGGCTCCACGGGCGGGTTGTAGTTGTTGAGGCAGAGTTGAAAGCTGCCCGTGCCATTGGCGGCGCCCTGTACGCGAATCAGGTAGGTGGAGCCCACGAGCAGGCCGCTTTCGCTGGCTTCGACGATATTGGAGTTGCCGACGGCGCTCTGGCACTGTACCTCGTTGAGCACGCCCCCGCAGCTGCCGTAGTAAAGGGCTACCAGGGGGTCTTGCAGTGTACCGCCGGGGCCCTGGGTGGTGGCGCCGCGGATGATGACCGTGACGTCGGTGAACTGCGGTACAAACGAAAACCACACGTCGTTGCCGGCCGTGCCGAAGCAGTTGGCCGCTCCGTAGCCGGAAACCGTAGCGCCCGCCGAAGTGAACGCATTGGCGGCGCTGCAGTAGTTGGTGACGTCGGTGATGGGGATAGGATTGGTACAATCGTCGTTGGACGGCTGCGCCAGCGCGGCCAAACTGGCCAACAACAGGCCCAGCGCAACAAGTATCGGTTTTCTCATGTCATGTTGTTTGGTGTGGGTACTTCCGGAACGCCCCTTAGGGTCAGTCTTTCACAAGACGCAAAAAAAGGGGGTTTTGTTGGCTCGCCAAGGGCTAAATTTTCTTAAGGAAAGGCTAAAAGGAAGAGATTGGCTAATCTGAACAACGAAGCGATGCCCATGCATACGGCGAAGGGCAGGGAGTAATTCAACGCAAGTAGTTGGGGATGGATAGGTCGATTTTGACATCCGTTCAGGGTCGCCAATGCCGGCATCAAACCAAAGAAGACCAAAGCCCGAACCAACATACTAAAACAACCACTCCACTGCCTTTGGAAACTCTGCCCCCCAGCGGGCTTCATTATGGCGGCCTTCCGGATCAATTTCCAGCCGGAGCTGGACGCGTTCCCGGCTGCGTTTTTCCATGGTTTCTTTGAACCGGCTGGCGTTGGTCAGCATGCCGGCGCCTTCTTTACCGCCGGCGTAGAGGTATATTTTGGTGGACGTATAGGCGGTAAACCGGAGCGGCTCGAAATAGACATTGGGGGTCACCCAAAGCGAGGGGGAAAAGATCATGAACTTGGAGTAGGTCTGCGGAAACATGATACCCGCATAGATGCTGATGAGGCCGCCCATGCTGCTGCCCCCGATACCGGTGTGGGTACGGCCGGGGAGGGTGCGAAATTTTTCGTCGACGTAGGGTTTGAGCGTTTCGGCGAGGAAGCGCGCATAGTCGCGGCCGAGGCCTTCGCCCCATTTTTGGGAGTCGTAGGGCAGGTATTCGTTGATGCGCTCTTTGCCGCCGTGGTCGATGGCGACGACGATGAAATCGCCTTTTCCGCGTTGCGACAGGGCTGCCAGCTGCTTGTCTACGCCCCAGGTGCCGAAAGGTGCGTCGTCTTCGAACAGGTTTTGCCCATCTTGCAGGTAAAGCACGGGGTAGCGCTTGCCGGTTTTGTCATAGTTCCAGGGCAGCAACACCGATATACGGCGGCGGCGGCGCAGTTGGGGCAGGTTGAAGCGTTTGGAGAGCACCTGAATTTCGGGAAAGAATTTCGGGTCGTACCAGTCGCCGTGTATTTTCCAGCGGGGCACTACGTCGGTCACCTTGCCCCGGGGTACTTCCATGCGCCGGTTGACGGGGGGGTGGCCCTCGGCGTCGAGTTCTTCGCTTTCCCAGCCGCCTTTGATGTATTTGTATTCGAGCGGCTCGCCGGCAGGCAGCGGCTCGCTGAAGGTGTATTGGTAGTGTCCGGGTTTAATTTTGTTCATACGGAATCGCTCGTCCTTGGTGACCCAGCCGTTGAAGTTACCGGTCAAAAAGACCGGGCGCGTGTCGTCGGTGGGTGTGATCAGTTCCAGCGTGAGCATACTATGCTGCATAAAGGGAGAAGCGGCGCGGGCCGCAGCGGACGCAAACATCAGCAAAAAGGTCGTTATGGCGTATAGGGCTGCGCAGGTTTTGCGCTTAGGAACGTGTCCGAAATAACTTACCATTTTGGGCGGCGTCTTCTTGACGCTGACTTCGTTGGTAAAACAGTTGCGTAGCGATGCTATGCGCCTGTTTCACCGCCTTGCCAGCGCCAAGAATACACTCGCCGAAAACGGCAACTTATTTCGGACACGTTCCTTAGCAAAACAAGTATTGTGCCGGAAGGGTTTATTAAAGTGCCACGGCATCGCTACGCTTGTGTTCAAACTTAAAAGCGAACCGGGGCGCCGCCTCACTCCCATCTACCCCCGGTTGAGCCTCTCCGAGGCCATATCTCTCGAAGATCAATCAATTCTACAAACGTTGGGCCTCTCTACTGCCGAGCGTCGGCTGCGCATATTTTTTAACCGCGAAGCGGTTGAACATGAATAGCCCCGGATGCAATCCGGGGAATGAGAAAAAGATTGTTTTTTAACCGCGATACCGCCGAGCGTGTGCTGTGCATATTGCCGGCCGCGAGTCGACCCCACCCCCGCCCCTCCCCAACTGGGCAGGGCGGGGGTGGGGTCGACTCGCGGGCCGTTTTTGGGGAGCGGGGGGGGGGGGGGGGGGGGGGGGGGGGGGGGAACATTTTGTGGCGCTTTTTCCCCCCCCGGGGGGGGGAAAAGCATTCCTTCACTTCCCGGATTGCATCCGGGGCTATTCACATTCAACCGCTTCGCGGTTTTTATTTATGTGCAGGCAACACTCGTCGGTACCAAGGCCATGGCCTATCCGAAATTTACGTTAACTTAAAAACCGAAGACCCGGAGTCGCCCGGCCGATAAATGCGCAAGTGAAATCCAATTGGAAAACCTCGATTTGAAAAGCAGCGCCAGCAACAGGATGCCTCCGGCCAGCAGCGCCCAGGCCGATATTCCCCACAACCCGGCGGGCGGCAGAACCGGACGGTCGGAGCCGAGCAGGGTAAAACAAGCCCAAAAGTAAGGCGATTGAAAGGCCGCTCCCACTTTGGGGTCGTCGAGGTAGTCTAATTTGGCCTGGTGCAGGGCGGCGGCGGTGCGGCTGCCGGAACGCAGGTTTTTGTAAAAATTTCCGAATAGCTGAGCGGCGCCCTGGTCATTGGCTTTCCAGAGGCTGGAAACGATACACGCCGCGCCGGACTGGGCGAATGCCCGCGACAGGCTCATCACGCCTTCGCCCTTGCGCCAATCGCCCGCGCCGGTTTCGCAAGCGCTCAGCACCACCAAATCAGCCTGAAACATGCGGGAATAGATGTGGGGCAGCAACCAGGGCCGGTCGTTCAGTTCGATGCGCGGATGGTCGTCGCCGACAGCATGGGTGCAGAAATGCAAAACGCGGCGCCGCTCGGCTTCGGCGGAAACACCAGCCCAATTCGCCTCCCGGCCGTATAAAGCCTTTATGCCCCGGGAGCCGGCGTTTTTCCATTCGCCGCGGCAGGCCGTCAGCGGTGCAAGCCCCCGTTCGGCGTTTTCGAAAAGCGGCGCCACGCCTAAAAAGTAGGCCTCCGCATGGGACTGCAGCGCGTCCTGGCAGCGCAGCGTCGCCAGCGACCAGGCGTAGCGCACCCGGGCGCTGCGGAGCAGGTAGGGCGCCTGGCGCAAGGAACCGCCCGCGGGATACGCCTGGGTCAGGAGCGCTTCGAAGGGCAGGCGGCACAAAAACCCGTCGGGGATGATCAGGAGCCGCCGGGCGCCGGCAACTTCCTTGGGAATCAGGCTTTTAAAAAGATAGAACGCCGTTTCTGCGTATCCGCCGGGGTTCTGGTTAATGGCTTCGGCATGGGCGAAAAAGGCCTGAAACGCGCTGATCTGCCGGTAGAAGGTATCCGTCAGCGCCAGGCGGCGCCAGGCCGAAGCGCCGGCCTTGTTCCAGGCAAAAATTTCCACAGCGGTATCGGAAACGAAATATTCCACGAGGGTTTCCTCCGGATCGGGTGCGCCGGCAGGGGCCGGTTCTTCGAGGAGGCAGGCGATGCGGGAAGCGTGTTTGCTGAACAGGGCGCGTTCCAGCGCGGCGATCCGGGTGCGCATGGAATCGGCTGCCGCAGCCTTATCGGAAGGGCCAGCGATTAGTCCCGGTTCAAGGAAAGCCAGGTTTTGTTTCAGGCCAATGAGTTCTTGCAAACGCATGTCCCCGGAAGCCGGACCCTGGAAAATCAGGTTTTCCTGCACCGCGCGCAGCAAGACGCTCGCTTTGCTGCGTTCGGCAATGGCAAACCCTTTTTCGATATAGGCGCGGTCGCCGGTTTTATCGTAAAGCATACGGGCGATGCGCATGGCGGCTTCTTCCCGGTCGCGGGCCTGCTCCTGCGCCGCTAAGCGGGAAGTTTGGTACAGGTACACGTCGCGCAGCCGCTTTTCGGCGCGCCAGGCCAGTTCGTGGCACTCCAGGGCCAGCGCCAGCCAGCGTGCGTCCTGGTTTTGCCGGAAATAATCGGTTGCAACGGCGGCCTTGCTCTCCAGCGCTTCGACGATGGTGTTTTCCGGGTAAAATGCGGCGGGATCGGGGTTGTCCCCGGGCTGCCCGGGCCGGAAAGAGGGGATCACCCGCGTCAGGGCCCGGTTGGCGGCCTCCAGCGCGGCTATGGGGCGCCCGCGCAGTTGATTCAGGCGGCTGAATGCCACTTCGATCTTGCCTGCGTCGCGGTGCGGGGCGTCGCCAAATGCCTCCGCGGCGTCCGCCCGGGCTTCGGCTAAGGCGTGCTCAGCTTGGGAAAATTGCCGCTTTTGCATAAAAATGTCGGCGGCCAGCAGGTGCAAACGGGCGCGGTTTCCGATATGCAACAAATACTGCCGGGCGGCGGGATCGGGCGCGCGCAATAAGCGGAGGGCTTCGAGTGCGTTGGGCAGGGCGGCGTGCGCCTGGCCGCCGTCCAATTGCGCGCGCGCCAGGGCGCCGAATAAAAGTGCGCGTTGTTCAGCCGATACGTTGGGCAAAGCCAAACCCCGGCGGCAATTTTCTTCCGATTCGGCCAGGTTGCCCTGATTCCAACAGGCAATGGCGATATTGACGTACATGCCGGCCAGCGATTCGTTTTTTTGGGGGGTGCTCAACGCTTTTTGAAAGACCGCCAGCGCTTTTTGAAAAACCGCCAGGGCTTTTTCGTTGTCGCCCAGGCGGGTGTAGTTATTGCCGAGCAACTTGTAAATCTGATCGACGACAGGTATGGAGTCTGCCAAAGCATGCCTCCTGTACACGGTTTCGGCCGTTTCCAAGGCTTGTACCGATTCCCATACCCGGCCCAGGTCAAACAGGCGCCAGCCGCGGATGATTTGAACCTTGTCGAATACCAACCATTCTGCCCGTCCGTTTGGATGGCGCCATTTGTGTTTCAGGGCAAAATCCATGCACGCCAGCTCTTTGGTTGGGTCGCCTTTGAAATATTGCCGGACGGTCAGACAGGTTTTGAACCATAAGGCCAGGTCATCGGACTGCAGCGCCTGGTAGAGGTTTTTTTCTTGAGATTGCAGCAGGCGGTCGGAGCGGTTTGGGCCCAGCAAGCGGACGATATCCGATTCCAAAACCCCCTTGTCTGCCCTTTGAGCCTGCGCCGGGAGCGGTGGGGATTGCGGGCACGCCAAACTCAACCCGGCCAAAAGCAGGAAGCAGCAAATTTTTCCTTTGGCAAACATGGTTTGGTAGCAATTGGTTAAAACTTCACTTCGAGCGAAGCCTGCACGAAGAGTTTATATCCTTCATTCAGCACTACCCCCGGGCGAAGTCCCAGCACCGGGCCCCGGCAGCCGTCGCCGAAGCTGAAGTCGACGAATACCTGCACCCACAAGCGTGTTTTGCCGGTTTCCGTGCTGCTCAGAGCCGGCGGTGAAATGCTCGTGCTCACCGCGCCGGTCGCGCTGTGGGTGATCGTCGTGACCGTGGTTGTGCTTTCGTCTTTGCTTTTTTCAAAAAACAGCCGGGCGGAAGCGCCAAGGCCCAGGCCGAAATAGCGCGAAAAGTCCTTGCGCAAGAGCATGGGAAACTCAAAGGCCACAAAGCGCCGGCGCGTTTCTTTTTCCACCCGCGTGATGAGGGTGTCCGGAAGCGCGGAATGCGGGCTGGCCAAGGTGTCGATCTTCACGCTCAGCAGGTCAGGCAGCGGGGTATCGCCTTTCAGCCCCAGCAGCAATTCGCTTTGCAGGTAAATCCGTTCGGGTTTGTGCGGCCAGGGCGTACTCAGGCCGAAAAACGGGTATTCGCCGGGGTAATCCCCCGAGGCGAAGGCATACCCGCCTTTGGCGCCGGCCGAGGTTCCGGGCATACACAACGGCGGCTTTTCCACCGGGGCGGGCGGACAACAACAGCAGAGCGGCGGGCAGGTTTCGAAACGGGTAGTCGCGTAGTTGGTAGCGATGGGGCCGTTTTGGTCGAAGGTGATGTGGGCGCGCACTTTTATGGGTTCCCTGGGCTTGTCTTCCGCCGGTTTTATGCGGAACCGCAGAAACCCCTGGGTGGAATCAGGATTGGGCCGCCGCGTTTCTTTCCTGCCCGGCAGGTGAATATTATCGAGCGTAAACCGCACGCCGGTTTTGGTGAAGCGGGTTTCCAGGCAGGTGTCGCAAGAAGGGTACCAGCCCTGGCGGCTCAGGGTGGCGGCGTTCAGACTGTTGGGCAACTCCACGTCCAGCGCAATTTTCTGTGCCGGGCCATCGCCTTCGTTTTGAAAACGGATCAGGTACTCCAATTCCAGGTCTTCCGCGGCGCGGCAGTCCACCCAGCTGTGGGACACGCTCATGTCGTTGGGGTCGTGCGAACGCACGATCCGGAGTTCCAGGGTGTAGCCTTCGGCGGGGATACCCGGGTCGGAAGGCGCGAAGACGCCGCGCAGGCGGATGAGTTTACCCGTGTCCTGGAGTATGGCCGGCGTGCCTTTCAGTGTGACGAAGAGGTTGCGGATTTGTCCGGGACCAAGCGCCGGGAAGTCCCAGATGTATTCGTTGTGGTACAGGCTCCGGGTTTCGTTGATGAGCGTTTGCGCCGACGCCGGGGGCACAGCCAGCTGTGCCTCGCTGTGGTGTGCGCGGGCATTTTCGAAGATAAAATGGGGTGCGCGGGCGTTTTTTTCGTTGACAAACAAGTGCAAACGCCCGGCGGTGGCTGCTGTGCCGGGGTTGCGGTAACTGAGGATGCAGACCAGGTCTTCCTCGGCGCGGGCGTTGCGGTTGGCGTGCATGCCGACGGCCGCCGCGGGGGTAGCCAGCACGTGCGAAAAGGTATCGGCAGCGGCTGTTACGGCGCTGAGGGCAACGGTGTTTTCCACCAGCGCCGGCGGGATACCGTCGTCGTAGATGTTGGTGGCGTAGAGCCGTACCCGGTGGTTGCCGGCGGCCTTGTAGCGGTGCGCCGGGTTGGCGGAGAAGCTGAAATCGCCGTCGCCGAATTCCCAGTAGTATTGCCAATACGGCGCCGTTGCGCCGGGTATGGTTTGCAGGGGCGTCATGTTTGCCGTTGCGAAGCGCACACTGCCGTCGGCCTGGGAAGTGAAATTGAGTTGGGCGCTGTGGACGCGCTGCTGGGCCCACAGCGGGGCGGCGACCAGCAGCGCCAGCCCCAAGAGCGGTGTTTTCATTTTTTGCAGATTTAGAGAAGGCTTGGTTTCGATCTTACTGAAAAACGCCATAAACCTACAATAAAATTTTGAAACTTATTATCTTTTTGATCAATATAATAAGCCAATCTTTTTCGAGGCAAAATGATTACAAGGCGGGTCCGCCATTTTGCGTTTGACGCCCGCGCGATATCTAATGCAGCGCTACCGCCCGTGTTTGCACCTGGGCGCCGGCTTGTAAGATGAAGAAGTAGACCCCCTTGGGCAGGTTGCCCGGCTGCCATTCCACCTGGTGTTTCCCCGGCGGGCAGGGAACCGGACACCAGCGTGCCTGCGTCTTGTCCCAGGAAGTTAAAAATCCTCAACAGCACTTGTTCCGTTTTGAACAAGCTGAGTTCAATCGTTGTGGTCGAAGTAGACGGATTGGGATAGGGCTCGCTCAAGATAAAATGGTCCGCCTCGCCTCCCGCTTCATGAATGCCTACGGTTTGCTCTTTAATTTTAATTACCAAAGGCAATTCGCATGTTTCATCGCTGGGAAGAATTATCCCCCGGATTTTGAACGGGTAATAACCAGCTGCGGTTGTACTGTCGGCCGATACGAATAAAGCGGTTTGTGCCGGGCAAAGCGGTAAGGCGTTTACAAAATTGTTTCCAAAAACCTCCCAGGAAGTTTTCCAGCGGAAAGTGTCGAGATTGGTGCTCAGAAATACGGATGAGGTATCGTCCGTGCCGTTTTGAACGATCAGGTCAATCTGAATGCTTTCCCCGGGGTTCATTTCAACTGTGTCCAGCCGGGCGCCGATGCTGCAAAACGGATACACCCGGAACGGATAAGTGAAAGTCATTTCCCCGTGTTCAAAAATCTTTCTCAATTCCTGGACATATTTTCCCGGCCCCAATTGAGCCAGCGGGATTAGAGTGCCATCTCCATACGGCGTTCCATTCAAGAAGTTTTTATGCGCAATTACGCCCGGGGTAGTATCTGCCGTGTGAAAATCGATGAACAACTCGCCGTCTATGCCAAATACCGGAATGGAGTCCTTGGGCGGACAGTTGGGCACATTGCCTTCCATATCTGTCGGGCATTCGATAATCCGATCGCGCATCTTGATATCTATCCGCGTTTCGCTGCAATGGACTACGGGCCCCTTCCAGTGGGTGATATAATAACTTTTGCTCAACGTGTATGTTGGAAATTGATTGATACAGTCGCAGTGGGAATATAGCACATCTTGTGTCCTGTAATTTTGAGTGCAATCCCGGTACCGCGGCTGCGTCACCCACCATTCGTCGTTCATCTTATTGATTATTGTATCAAGTACTACATATCCTGTGGGTGGGTCGTATGTTGGGTCGCCGACTTTTTCCTTTTTTTGAGAACATGCATTGTTCGCTATAGTAAAACATTTATAACCACCCGTTTCATAAGTGGCACAAGTAAACATGACAGAGTGGCATTGCGGTTTTTTGCAGGCCGGAATCCCGGCTTGCCCGCTCAATCCGGTTGGGAAAAAGGCCGAAGCGGCAAAAAGGAAAAACAGGGTGAGTTTTCTGCATTCGTTGAACATAGGTATAGCGTTTTAAGATCGATGGGAATGTGATTTAGGCACGGCATTATGGCCTTATCAAGCCAAGCCTTTATTTCGGCGTCAAACACTCGCAGGATACCACGATTTTTGTTTCGGATTGCCTTACCGATTGGGGCGTACACATGTCTTGCGGCTGCGGACAGGGGTCGTCGCAATCAAAGCCCCAATGGCCGTCCGGGTACTTCACCTTTACCAAATGGCATTCCTCGGGCTCTGCCTGTCCGGGACACCCGCACCACTCCCGCGTCCCGGCCGCATTTTGAACGGGCCGGCAGGGTTTGCCGTCGGGGCAAATACCGGCGCAAGCCAGGGGACCTGCAGTTCGCCTGCCCGTTGGATCAATGATGATGGTGCCTTTTCCTTCGCAAGTTTTAGCAGGCAACGGCGGCGGATCCTGCTTAGCATCCTGGCAATGGTTAGCCTGGATGGCCAGAATACCTCCCAATACGAATAAAACTGGCGTAATCGGAATTTTATGGAGCAACAGTGGCAGAGCGTTTTTCATAATCGGTTTAATTTTTTTATTGAAAAATATAAGGCGGTTTTAAGCGTAAGACGATTGTGATTAAGAGCTAATTGGCTTTGAATTTCCGGCTCAGATTAATCCCTGACCCTGACCTTAGGCTTTGCTCCGGAACCCACAACCATTTCATTAGCTACATGGAAATGCCAGTAATGATCGCCTGTTGGAATTTGCTGATTCCCATTTTTGACATATATGGCGGGGTCGTCCTCGTCGCTGCTTCCAAGCGGCCCCTTAATTTGGGTAAAAGAAAATATGCCTCCTGTACCGGCCCAAATACTAAAAGTGGCTTTGAATTTACCTTCTTTGCACGGGACTTCCTGTTCATCCAAAAGGTCATCCTTGTTAAGAAAAGTCGCATCATAATCGATAAGGTGTACTTTCGCTTTTTCACATCTTTCCTCGCATTGGCCTTCCACAACGATGGAAACCGGCCCGGAAAAAATGGACAACCAAACATCGGCGCTCTTGTCTAGGGGAAGCGAAACACCGGCAATGTTAGCGCTGGTGAAAAATTTGACGCATGCCATGATTTTTTGCTTTTGGAAGTGAAAAACTAAGGTGACTTTCCCCTTACATCGCCGTTTCCCCAAAAGCTTACCCTCCCCAATGAAATTTTTTTCAAAAAAGCCCGGGCCGCTTTTCCGCGCGCCTTCCGGGCGTACCGGAACACAAAATTTCCTACCTTGGTGCCGCGCCTATGCATCCCGACCATCGGTACATCGAAGCCCTCCGCCGGAACGACGCGCCCGTCATCCGGCAGCTCTACGAGCGTTTTGCCGCGCAGGCCCGCCTGTGGGTGCTGCGCAACAACGGCACGGCGGACGACGCGCGCGATGTGTTTCAGGAAGCCCTGATGGCGCTTTTCGAACTGGCCGCCGATCCGGACTTCGTGCTGCAATGCCCCTTGGGCGCGCTGCTGCACCGCATATATTCGCGCCGGTGGATCGACCGGCTCCGGCAAAAAGGACGGGACGAAGCGGTAAGAAAAGCGGAGGAAAGGCGATATACGGGCGAAGCGGCGCCCGACGCGGCGGAGGCCGCCGACGCGGCCCTGGAGCAAGCGGCGGAAAACGCCCGCTTGGCGGCCGCTTTCGAACGCCTGAGCGATTTGTGCCGCCAACTGCTGCGCCTGCTCTCGGACGGGCTGACGCCCGCGGAGCTTGCGCGCGAACTCCAGCTGAACAGCGTCGAAACCCTTTACCGCCGCAAAAACGCCTGCATCCAGCGCTGGCGCGCGCTTTATTTTGAATCCTAATTGCCCGGAACATGCAACAACAAGACTTTGACCTGCTGGACGACTATTTCAACGGCCTGCTGCCGCCGGAATCGGAACAGGCGCTGCGCGAACGGGCAGCCGCCGACCCGGATTTTGCGCGGGAATTCGCCCTGCGCGAACGCATGCAACGCTGGCTGCACCGCGAACCGGTCCGGCAGGCCGTGGCGAAAAACCTGGCGGAAATCGGACCGGACTATTTTACGGCAAACGCAGCGCGGCCCTGGCGGGTTTCGTGGAAACGCTGGGCCTTGCTGGCGGCCTCTTTTGCCGTTTTTGCTTTCGCTGTCTGGTTTTTTGCGCTGCGCCAACCCTCTCTATACCACCGCTACGCGCAGCACGCTCCCCTGCAATTCACCGAACGCGGCGCAGGCGATTCGCCGGAAACCCGGGCCGAGCGCGCGTTCCGGGAGGGCCGTTACGAAGAAGCCTTGGCAGCTCTGCGCACAGTGCTGACGGACAAGCCCGGTCACTTGACCGCCCGTTTGTACGAAGGTATTTGCCTGCTGGAACTGGGGCGGCCCGCCGAAGCCCGCGCGGCATTCGCGCCCATCGCCGAAGGGACGAGCGCCTTGCAGGCCGACGCGCTTTGGTACCTGGCCATCAGCTATTTGCGGGAAAACGACCCGACCCGCTGCCGCGAAACCCTCCTGCGCTTGCAAGCGGGGCAGGAGCATTACCAGCAGGCGCAGGAACTGCTGCGCGCGCTTGGGCGTTGATCTGTCTTCGCCGATTATGATGCGTTGGGACTGGGCCCTAATTTTTCCAGGACTGGTTTTCAAGCGGATGTTCCAGGCATCTGCTACGGCGTTTTTACCCCATTGCTGCGCAGCAAATTTTCCTGAAAAAACTGCTCGATTTTTTCAAACAAATGCACCCGGTCCTTGCCCCGCACGTTGTGCAAATGCTCGGGGTACACGAAATAGTCAATTTGCTTGCCTTTTTTCACGCATTCGCGGATGTAGCGCAGCGAGTGCTGCCAGAGCACTACGTCGTCGGAAGAGCCGTGAATCATCAGCAGGCGTCCCTGGAGCTTATCGACGTAGTTGAACAGGCTGCTGCTTTCGTACCCTTCGGGGTTTTCCTGCGGCGTGTCCATGTAGCGCTCGGTGTACATGATTTCGTACATCCGCCAGTCGATGACGGGCCCGCCGGCCACGGCGCACTTGAACGTGCCGGCCGCTTCGGGGCGGGTCATCAGCGAGGTGGCCATGAAGCCGCCGTAGCTCCAGCCAAACACGCCCAGGCGCGTTGAATCGATGAAAGGCTGGTTTTTCAAATACCGCACGCCGGCCAGTTGGTCCTCCATTTCGGCGTCGCCCAAACGGCGGTGGATGGCGCTTTCGAACGCATAGCCGCGGTGGGCCGACCCGCGCCCGTCGATCGAAAACACGATGCAGCCCTGCTGGGCCATGCGGTGCATCCAGAGTTCGGCGTTGCCGAGCCAGGCGTTGGCGACCAGTTGCACGTGCGGGCCGTTGTACAGGTACACCAGCACGGGGTATTTGCGGGCAGCGTCAAAATCGGGCGGCAGGATCAGGCGGGCATTGAGCGTGGGGCCGCCGGGCGAAGGGATGGCGAGCAGCTTCGTTTGGCCCAGGGCGTATTCGGCCACGGGGTTTTTGGAGATGAAAACGATCTTGCGGTCGGCCGGTTTGCGCGCCGGGTAGGCGTAAATATTGTTCGGCGTTTGCTGGCTGGTGTGGGCGTCGAGCACCCAGTCGCCGGCTTTGCTGAACAGGCCGGTGTGCAGGCCGTCGTCCTGGCTCAGGCGCGTGGCTGCGCCGGTTTTGAGGTTGGCTGCCCAGAGGTGCCGGTTCAGGCCGCTGGCGTCGGCCATTTGGTAAAAACAGGTTTGGCCGTCGGCGGAAAAGCCGTAAAATTCCGTCACCGGGCTGTTTCCGCTGCTGAGCGGGCGAATCAGTTTGCCCGACAGCTCGTAGAGGTAGAGGTGGTTGAAGCCGTCGCGTTCGCTTTGCCACACGAACAGGTTGTTTTGCCCCGGCACAAACTCGGCGGGGTGCTCTGGCTCCACCCATTTTTCGCTGCTTTCTTCAAAAAGAGTGCGCAGCGGGGCGCCGGTGGCGGCATCGTATTGCCGGAGCCACAGGTGGTTCTGGCCGCGGTTGACCACCGCGACGAGGATATATTTGTCGTCGGGCGTCCAGGCGATATTGGTCAGGTATTGTTCGGCCGGTTCGCCGGTGTCGAGGTACCATTTGGCGCCCGTTTGCGTATCGTACACGCCCAGGGTAACGTGGTGGCTTGTGGCGCCGGCGTACGGATAGCGCAGCTGGCGGGCCTGTGCCGGCATCGAGTCGAGGATGTACACCGGGTACTGGGTGACCATACTTTCGTCCATGCGGTAAAACGCCAGGTAGCGCCCGGAAGGGCTCCAGAAGGTGCCTTTGTAAATGCCGAATTCCTGGCGGTGCACGCTTTCGCCGTACACGATTCCGTCTTTTTCACTTTGCGCCACGCCGAGTTCCTTGCCGCCGATGTTGACCCACAGGCCTTCATCCCTGGTGTAGGCGGCTTTAAACGTTTTTTCGTGGATGTCGGTGTTTTTGGCATCGGCCGGAAACCAGTTTTTGCGGCTCAGCGTACCGTCCAGGCTATAGGTAAAGATGTGGCCTTCCGCCTGGAACCACAGGGAGTTATTGTCCAGCCAGCTGAGGGTGGGCAGGGCTTGCAGGGGCTTGGCGCCGGTGTTTTCCAGGGCAATGTTGATGCTGCTGAGGAGGTCCACCGTATCGGTGGCCAGGCTGAGGGGGTCCATGCGCAGCAGCCGGCTGGCGTCCGCATAAGAAAACCGGCTGGCGTCTGGTATCCACTGTAGTTGGCGCAGGTTTTCAGGCGCCAGGGCTGTGCGGCCTTTGAGTATGGCGTCGGACATGGAAATGGTTTTTTGTGCGGCAAGAAACAGGGGGGCGGCAAGCGAGAGGAAGAGAAGGCGTAGCGCTATTTTCATATACCTGGTATTGATATGGTTGAAAAACGCCTAAAGGTACGATAGGGGGGGCAGGAAAGCCGCACGGAGCGCGTCTGGATTCGACGGAAAACGGCTTATGGCGGGGTCAAGAGCGTATGACCGGACTCCGGTGGTACAGCTAGCTGCCGCTTCACCATGCTTTAATCGCCCCACCCGGGTTCGTCTTCCACCAATTTGGGTTGTTTGCGCACGATGCCGGATTCAATTTCTTTTTGGCAGGCGCTGCAGATGCCGTACAGGTTGAGCGAATGATGGGCAATTTGAAAGTGGAGCAATTCGCCCATCATGTCTTTGATTTGTTGGACGCGGGGATCGCAGAATTCGACCACTTTGCCACAGTTGACGCAGATCGCATGGTCGTGTTGTTTGTAACCGTACGATTTTTCGTACTGGGCGAGGTTTTTACCAAACTGGTGTTTTTTTACCAGGTCGCAGGAGGTCAGGAGTTCCAGGGTATTGTACACCGTGGCGCGGCTGACGCGATAATTCCGGTTTTTCATGTGGATATACAAGGCCTCGGCGTCAAAGTGATCCGTGCGTTTGTATATTTCTTCCAGGATGGCAAAGCGCTCGGGCGTTTTGCGCAATCCACTCTTTTCCAGGTGTGTGGAAAAAATATTCAGGACCTCCTGGATAACATCTTGTTTGTTTCGCTGGATCGGCATGGTGATAGAACGGGCAAGCGCGTTGTGCTCCGGGCAAAATTAATCGGATTCAGCGGTTAAACAGTAAAAAAGCCCGAAAAGTTGATCGCACGCGCCGGTTTACCCGAGCTACTACTCCACCACGGTCACCTTCAGCATGTTGGTGCGGAACCGTTTGTGCATGGGCATGGAGGCGGTATTAATGAGAATATCGTCGACTTTTACGAATCCGCTGTTTTTTAGGATATCAGTACAATCCTGAATCGTTTCGTCGGTGGACGTGAAGCGGTCGTAAAAGAAGCACTGTACCCCCCACAGGAGGTTCATGGTATTGAGGATGTGCATTTGGTCGCTGAAAATAAAGATACGGGCTTTGGGCCGGAAGCTGCTCACTTTGAAGGCGGTGTAGCCGGAGACGGTCATACCGACGATGCCTTTGGCGCCGATTTCTTCGGCTACGCGGCAGGCATTAAAACAGATGACGTCGTTTTGGAAGGTACGGGCGCTGTTGGCGGCGCGGGGGCGCTTGGTTTCGATATGCGGCCAGTAGTGTTTTTCTGCTTCATCGATAATACGGGTCATTGCCTGCACGACGAGCGGCGGGTGGTCGCCTACGGAGGTTTCGCCGCTGAGCATCACGGCGTCGGCGCCGTCGAGCACAGCATTGGCCACATCCGTAATCTCCGCGCGGGTAGGCGATGGGTTTTTGATCATGCTGTCCATCATCTGTGTGGCTACGATCACCGGGCGGGAGAATTGCATACAGATCTGAACGATCTCTTTTTGGGTGATGGGCAGGCGTTCCATGGGCATTTCCACGCCGAGGTCGCCGCGGGCGATCATGATGCCGTTGGCGGCTTTTACGATCTTGCGGATGTTTTTGACGGCTTCCGGTTTTTCGATCTTGGCCATGACCTTGGCGGGGTGCCCGCGCTCTTCGACGCGGCGTTTCAGGTCTTCCACGTCATCGCGGGTACGCACGAAAGACAGGGCGATCCAGTTGACCGGCTGGGTGAGGATGAAATCGAGGTCGTCGAGGTCTTTTTCCGTGAGCGAGGGTTGTTTGATATTAGTGTCCGGCAGGTTCACGCCTTTGTTGCTGCTGAGCAGGCCGCCGTGCAGGCACCGGAGTTTGACCGTATCTTTTTTGTTGGTTTCGGCTACATCAAACACCAGTTTTCCGTCGTCCATGAGAATGCGTTCGCCAACTTCGCAGTCTTCAGCAAACGACTCGTACGACATATAAATTTTTTCGCGGGTACCCAGCACCTCTTCGTTGACCAGGGTAATGATATCGCCGGCGTCCAGCGGCAGGGCGTTGTCTTTGATTTTGCCGACGCGCAGCTTGGGGCCCTGTAAATCGGCCAGGATACCGATATGCAGGTTGTAGGTTTCGTTGATAGTTTGAATATGCTCGATGACCTGCAAATGATCGGCGTGCGTGCCATGGCTGAAATTGAGGCGGAACACGTCGACCCCGGCTTTCACCAATTCCAACAATTTTTCATACGTATTACAGGCGGGGCCGACCGTAGCCACGATTTTGGTGTTCTGTGCACCGTCTTTGCGCATAGTCGAATTATTTTTTACCAACAGGTTGTTTGTTTCCGCGAGTACCATTGCCAGGCAATTCTTTTAAGTGTAAAAAATACAATAAGAAAAGACCACAAAAGTAGTATGACCCGGGCAAGAAAACAACAGAAAAGGAATTAACTTCCAATATTTTGAGTCAATTTGTCTGAAATGCGGCAAATACGGCAGGGTAAATTTTAGGGACACTAAGTGTAACTTTTACGCAAATATAACTTTGAACCCTAGAAAGGTACGGTAAAATTTAAGGGATAAAAATTTTTTTAAAAACGGGGATAGCCGTTTCTTTGCCCCTCGAAAAATGTATCTTTTTCACCTAAAGTCAAAAAAACATGGCAAACGTAGCCGAACGTGTAAAAAAAATCATCGTTGACAAGCTGGGTGTGGACGAGAATGAGGTGACGCCGGAATCCAATTTTATCCAGGATTTGGGCGCCGACTCGCTCGACACCGTGGAGTTGATTATGGAGTTTGAAAAAGAATTTGACGTGTCCATCCCGGATGAGCAGGCGGAAAAAATTCAAACCGTTGGTCAGGCCATCGAATACCTCGAAGCGCAAACCGCTGCCTAAACCAGGCCCTTGAGCACCTGAAACCCGGAATAGTGAACTAAAAGGTTCAAAGCAGTCGTGCTTTGAACCTTTTGTGTTCTGCCCGAACCTTGTACCTTTGTTTTTTATTTGGATTTGCCGCTATGGCTTTTATCCACCAAATCCAACCGAATTCGCTGCATGAAACGAGTCGTTGTCACTGGCCTGGGGGCCATTACACCCATCGGCAATACACTGTCCGCTTACCTCGAAGGGCTGCAAAAAGGCGCCAGCGGGGCTAATCTGATCACCCAGTTCGATGCCAGCCTGTTTAAAACGCGGTTTGCCTGCGAAGTCAAAGGCTTCGAAGTTGAAAACTATATCGACCGTCGGGAAGCCCGCCGGATCGACCGCTTCACCCAGTTTGCCATCGTTACCTCCGCAGAGGCGCTGGCCGATTCGGGGCTCGATCTCGACGCCATTGACAAACAACGGGTAGGCGTCATTTGGGCCTCGGGCATTGGCGGCCTGGCTACTTTGGAAAAAGAAATCGAAGAATTTATCCTCGGCAACGGCGTTCCCAAACACAACCCGTTCCTGATCCCGAAAATGATATCGGATATTGCCGCCGGCCAGATTTCCATTCAATACGGCTTTATGGGGATTAACTACGCCACCGTATCGGCCTGCGCTTCCTCCTCGCATGCCCTCATGAATGCCTTCGATTACATCCGCATGGGCCGCGCCGACATCATGGTCACCGGCGGCTCCGAAGCCACCATCACCAAAACAGCCGTCGGCGGCTTCAACTCGATGAAGGCCCTGAGCGAACGCAACGACGATTTTGCCACCGCCTCCCGGCCCTTCGATAAAGACCGCGATGGCTTTGTGCTGGGCGAAGGCTCGGGTGCGCTGATCCTGGAAGAATACGAACACGCCAAAAAACGCGGCGCCCGGATTTATGCCGAGGTAATTGGCGCCGCCGCCACCGCCGACGCCTATCATATCACCGCGCCGCACCCCGAAGGGATCGGCGTGATCAACGTCATGAACCTGGCCCTCCGCGATGCCGGGATACGTACCACCGATGTGGATTATATCAACGTGCACGGCACGTCCACACCCTTGGGCGACGTTGCCGAACTCATTGCTATCCGGAAGGTATTTGGCGACCATGCCGAGGCACTCCATATCTCGTCTACCAAAAGTATGACCGGGCACCTGCTCGGCGCCGCCGGCGCTGTTGAAGCCATTGCCAGTATCTTGTCAATTGTACATAACTTCGTGCCGCCAACGATCAACCACTTTACCGACGATCCGGAGATCGACCCGAAGCTGAACCTGACGTTCAACCAGGCGCAACAACGCCAGGTCAATGCCGCCATGAGCAATACCTTTGGCTTTGGCGGGCACAACGCCTCGGTCATTTTTCGGAAAATGTGAAGTCCCGCAGGCTATTGTTAGTGGTGAGCAGCCGGTAACAACTGCCTTTTTATAAATACAAAAAACCGCATATTCCGGCTCCCGGCTCCGGCTGGTTGGCGCATCTAATCACTGACCATGCGAATCGTTGTGCGATTTATCCGACGCTTTTACAATTACTATTTCCACCCGGAAAAAGAACTGGCGCGTCGCCTCACTACCATGCTGGGATTCACTCCGGCATACCTCTCTTTGTTCAAACTGGCGTTTTACCACAAAAGCACGTTTACTTCACGCGATTATGCTATTGCCAATAACGAACGGCTGGAGTTTTTGGGCGACGCCGTACTCAGCACCATCGTAGCCGAGTATTTGTTTAAAAAATACCCCAACAGCGACGAGGGTTTCCTGACGAAAATGCGCTCCAAAATCGTGAAGCGCAATTCCCTCGACGATATTGCCGACCGCATGGGGCTCGACCTTTTCCTGGCCAACTACAACCAAACCCGCCTTTCCAAATCCATGCTCGGCAACGCCCTGGAGGCACTGGTCGGCGCGCTCTATATCGAGGTCGGCTACGAAAAAACCAAACACTACGTCATCCGCCGCATCCTGCGCCGGTACCTCGATATCCACGAACTCGAACAATTCGACGATAACTACAAAAGCCAGTTGCTCGAGTGGTGTCAGAAGAATGGCCACCAGATCGACTACCGGGTGCTGGCCAAATACAAAAGCGACAAACGCGACAAGTTTAAGGTCGCCGTTTACGTCGATGGTAAAAAACTCGGCACCGCCGACGATTTTAACAAAAAAAGCGCCGAACAACTGGCCAGCGAACGCGCCATGCTCGCCCTGCGCATCATCAGCCGAAATGGCAAATCGTCGGCCAGCGACTACCAGCCGGATGAACTGGAAGAAGAAGAAATAAACGGATAAACGATAAACGCAATTCGCATTACGAAACCGGAGCGGTTTGAACTGCTGGCCCGGCCGTTGTTTTTCCCGCAGCGGTTTGTTTGCGGGCAATTCGTTTTCGCCGAACTTCCCGTGTCGGCCGGCAAAGCGTATGGCGTTGCAGTAGAGGTGGAAAAACACGCGCTGTATTGTAGCTGCCCTTTCCGGCCCAAACCCTGCGTGCATGCCCGGGCCCTGGCCCTGTTGTTCGAACGCGAAGGTCCCGCGAGCTTCGTGCCTGCCGGCGAGCTGCCCGACTGGGTGGGCGCGCTTCAAAGCGGCCGTCCGGCGCTACGCAGCCACACCGGCGCCGAGCAACGCACCGCCGCCCAAACCCAGCGGCATCTCGAACGCCTCGAACGGGCGGCCAACGGCTTCGACGACCTGGAAAACTGGCTGCTCGACACCCTGCGCCGCGGCATCGCCACCGCGCTTTCGGAAGACCCCGGTTTTTATAAAAATATCGCCGCACGCCTGGCCGACGCCTCCCTGCGCGGCTTGAGCCGCAATTTCCGCACACTGGAAGCGCTGCCGGTCAACCAGGCCGACTGGCCCGAACGCGTGACCGCCGTGCTGGCCGCGGCTGCGCTGGCCTTGCATGCCTTCCGCGTACGCGAACGGCTGCCCGGGGCCCTGCTCCACGACCTGGAAGCCTTTATCGGTATCGCAGCAAAAAAAGACCAGGTGCTTGAAAGCGGGGAAACCCTGTCCGACGCCTGGGCGGTGGCCGGCGTCGTGGAAGAGCCCGTGGAAGAACAGTTGCGCGTTCGCCGCACCTGGTTGTCGGGCGCCGGTAGCCGCCGGTTCGCCCTGCTGCTCGATTATGCTTTCGGCGAACCGGAATTCCCTCCCGGTTTTGTCCCCGGCACCATTTGGGAAGGCCGGCTGACCTTTTATCCTTCCGCCTGGCCCCTCCGGGCGCTGGCGCCCGCCGAACTGCGCCCTTTGGCCCAAAATGTGGAAAACCTGCCCGGCTTTGAAGATATTGAAGCCATGGCCACGGCATATGCCGAAGCGCTGGGGAAACAACCCTGGCTCGATCCGTTCCCGGTAGCGCTGAACGGGGTTATCCCGTATTACCACCAAGCACATTTCGGACTGGCCGGCTGCAGTGGCGGCAGCTTGCCCCTAGACAATACCACTGCGGCCGCCTGGGGGCTGCTGGCCTTCAGCGGCGGCCGGCCAGTCACGGTGTTCGGCGAATGGAACGGCCATTCTCTGCTGGCGCTGAGCGCGTTGGACGGTCAGCGCATGATTGCTTTTGCCTGAACAGTGCGGCGGATTGAAATCTTTGGCGTCCCGGTTGGTACAATTCCCGGGAGTTTCCGATGTTTGACCCCGGCGCCTGCCGGAAGCTGACAGAACAACGGCTTCTGCACAAACCTGCGCGACCGTCACCTTATGCATGCACTTGTTATTGGCGGTGGCATCATCGGCCTGAGTACCGCATACTATCTTCAGGAAGACGGCTGGGAGGTCACAGTAGTGGAAAAAGGCGACCTGTCTGACAACTGCTCTTTCGGCAACATGGGCTACCTCTCGCCCTCGCACTTCGTGCCCCTGGCGGCGCCGGGCATGGTAGAAAAGGGTGTTTTGTGGATGTTTAACCAAAAAAGCCCGTTTTACGTCCGCCCGCTGCCAAGCCTGGACCTGATCGACTGGGGTTTGAAATTCATGCGCGCTTCCAACCGCGCGCACGCCAACCGGAGCGCCCGGCCGTTGGTGGACCTGCTGCTGTTTTCCAAACGGTTGTTTCAGGGTTGGGCCGCCGGCGGCGAGCTCGATTTCAATCTTGCGGAGCGCGGATGCATCATGTATTACCAAACGGAAAAAGCGGAAAAGGAAGAACTGGAGAATGCCCGCAAGGCCGAAGACCTGGGGCTCCAGGTTGAAGTGCTGGGTCGCGAACAAGTGCAAACGATCGAGCCGGAATTGAAGCCGGATGTCCGGGGCGGGGTTTTGTTCAAAGACGATGCCCACCTTTACCCCAATGCCCTGATGCAACAATTGCCGGCGTTGCTGGAAAAACGCGGCGTACGGATCCTGCGCAACAGCGAAGTGACCGGTTTTGAGCGCCAAAATGGCCGGATAGGCGCCGTACAGTATCAACAAACCGGCTCCACTGACTGTCAGGCGCTACAGCCCGAGCTGGTCGTGCTGGCTGCCGGCTCCTGGTCGCCCCGCCTGGCCCGCCTGGCAGCCGAATCGATACCCCTCATGCCGGGCAAAGGATATTCGATGACCTTGGAAAAACCCGGCAAAAAGCTGCATTATCCCTGCATATTACTCGAAGCCAAAGTGGCGCTTACGCCCTGGCCCGACCGGCTGCGCATCGGCAGCACCATGGAGATCGGGCCCATTAATGACCGCATCTTGTTTCCGCGCGTACAGGGCATCCTCGAGGCGGTACCGCGGTTTTTACCGGGTTATCTCGACGATCCGGTATTCCGGGAGCTGGCTGACCTGGAAAAGTTGAAAGCACAGCTGCGCCGGAAAGTGTGGTTCGGTTTCCGGCCCGTATCGGCCGACGGCCTGCCCTATATCGGGTTTGCCCGCCAGAACAAAAACCTGATCATCGCCACCGGCCACGCCATGCTCGGCCTGAGCCTGGGCGCCGGCACCGGCAAGCTGGTGGCCGAGCTGGCCGGCGGAAAGCCGGCGAGTGTGCCGGTGGAAGCATTCGACCCGAATCGATATTGAAAAATGGTATCATTCTTGATTTATTCGAAACCCGGTGTCGCAATTGCGGCATTCACTTGATAATCAATAATGTGTTAAAATTTGCTATCTTTGCAACGCCATCACGCGGGCGGCGTACAGGCCACCCGGTGCATAGCGCTAAAGCGACCATTTAACCGTGTCGAAAACGTTTTGCGTTTTGTTGTTGCTCCTGGGCATTGCCCGGATTGCCCATGCCCAAGCGCCGTTGCCCGACGAGCAACCGCTGGTAGTCCGTTTTTCGCTGGCTGGCGGGTTTTATGATCAGGATCTGCAAGTAGCGCTCGATGCCGGCAATGCGGCCATTTATTACACCACCGACGGTTCTTACCCAACCGCCCGCTCGGCCCGCTACAGCCGCCCCATAGCCCTGGAGCGCAGCACCGTATTGCGGGCTATTGCCCGGCGGGGTAAAATTTCAGGAAGAGCATTTGCCCAAAGCTATTTTATCCGCGAACCCCATACCGGGCTGCCCGTCATTTCCTTGGCCGTTAACCCCGGTATTTTATTTCATCCCCAATACGGCATTATGATGGATGGGCCGGCCGCCGATTCGGCCGCCGTGCACAAGCCGGGCGCCAATTTCTGGACCCGCCGGGAGTTTGCCTGCCACGTGGAAATTTTCGAATCGGACAAAACCTGCGTGCACAACAGCGGCTCCGGAATGCGCCTGTTCGGCGGGTACAGCCGGATTTACCCCCAAAAAAGCCTGGTGCTGGTAGCCCGCGACCGCTATGGCAAAAAATTCTTCCGCCACCGTATTTTCGGCGCGGGGCAGCCTAAAAAATACAAATACCTCGTGTTGCGCAACGGTGGAAGCGACTTCGACGGCGCGCATTTCCGCGACGAGCTGATGAACCGCCTTACCGAAGGCTGGGATATCGAAAAACAAGCCTTCCGGCCGGCCCTGTTGTATCTGAACGGCCGCTACTGGGGCATCTACCACATCCGGGAAAAGATCAACGCCCGCTTTTTGGAGGATCACGCCGATGTGGACCGCGATTCACTCGACCTCCTGGAGCACCAGCGCAACGTTCGCCACGGCAGCGGTCGCCATTATCACCGGCTGTTGAAATACATCCGCGAGCACAACCTGGCCGAGCCTGCCCACTATGCGTGGGTTCAAAGCCAGATGGATGTGAATAATTATATCGACTACCAGGTTGCCCAAATCTACTGCGACAATACCGACGCGGGCGGCAATATCCGCTATTGGCGGCCCCGGCGCCCGGGCGGGCGCTGGCGTTGGGTCCTGTTCGATACCGACTGGGGCTTCGGGTTGTATAACCCCGTAGCCTGGCAACACGACGCCATTGGATTTTTTACCGAACCCGACGGCCCGCGCTGGCCCAACCCGCCCTGGAGTACCTTTCTGCTGCGCAGCCTGCTGCAAAATGCCGATTTTCGCCAGCAATTTATCAACCGGCTGTGCGACCGGCTCAATACGTCTTTTTCGACCGGGCGGGTGCTGGCCGAAATTGATTGGTTTGAACGCACCCTGGGACCGGACATGCCCCGGCATTTGCAGCGCTGGCGGAGATCGGAGGCCGTATGGCAGCGCCAACTGGCCGTTTTGCGCGAATTCGCCGAAAAACGCCCCGGTTTTCTGCGGGCCAGCCTGCCCCATTATTTCAATACCGGCGCCCCGGCAGGGCTGGAACTGGAGGTCGGCGCCGGCGGCGCCGTGCTGCTCAACCACACCGCCTCTATCGGTCTAGGCACTTTTCGCGGCATGTATTTCGAAAAAATTCCGATCACCCTGACGGCGATTCCTGCCTTCGGATACCGGTTTGCGGGTTGGGAGGGCATCGACCGGCAGGGCCGCCATATTCAAACCTACCTGCCCGGCGGCAATATCCTGCGCTTGCGCGCACGCTTTGAACAACATATGCATCCGCTGAGCGACCAGGTCATTTTTAATGAAATCGCTATGTCCGGGTCAAAAACCGGCGATTGGATCGAGTTGTACAACACCTCGAAAAAACCGCTCCGGCTGGCTGGCTGGACGCTCACCGACCACCGCCGCGAATGGACGTTTCCGGATGTGCATATTCCGCCAAAGGGGTATCTCGTGGTTTGCCAGGACACGGCGGCCTTCCGGCGAAAATATCCCCGCGTAGCCCTCGTGGCAGGCGATTTCCGGTTCGGGCTGGATAAAAATGCCGACCGCCTGGCCTTGTATGCTTCGGATGGCGGTGCGGTGGACAGTATTGCCTACCACCTGGACCCGCCCGAGGGGGCATTCACCCTGGATTTGCTCATGCCCGGCCTGGATAATGCCGACGCGGCCAGTTGGGCGGTGCACGCCGGCCCCGGATCGCCCGGAGCTCCCAATCCGCTTTATTGGTCGAAAGTGCTTGCTGAAAAAAAGGACCGCTCTCTGCGGCTGGGACTGGCTATCGGGCTGTTGATTCTTGCGCTGGGCGTCGTTTACCTGCGGAACAGAAAACGGTGAATTCTGCAGGGCTTCGTTCCGGCTTCCGCTATCAGGCAGAAACCAGGCGGTTATTTTCATCCGGAAAAACGGCTACAGGCTGAAAGTTTCGCGCTTCTTCCGGCGTCAGGAGCGCATAGGAAATGATGATGACCACATCGCCCACCTGCACCAGCCGGGCGGCGGCGCCGTTGAGGCAAATAACCCCGCTGCCGCGCTCGCCCCGGATCGTATAGGTTTCCAGCCGTGCCCCGTTATTGTTGTTCACGATCTGAACCTTTTCGCCTTCCACGATGTTGGCGGCTTCCATCAGGGCTTCATCGATGGTGATGCTGCCGATATAGTTCAGGTCGGCCTGTGTGACGCGCACCCGGTGGATCTTGCTTTTGAAAACTTGAATGAGCATAGTACGTTTTGCCGCAAAACGATCGGCTTTTATAAACAGCGGAAGCACAATTCCGGTTGCAAAAGTAGGCGATCACATTTGGAAACCGGGCGGTGTTTTCTTTTTTTGGCCGCCCGGAAATTCAATTTTGCCGTACTTTTGCGCTTCTTTTTAAAAACACTCCGGCTGCCCCTTCCGGTCATCCAATCTTGATTTCAGAACTGTTTCCGATGAAACGTATAAAGATCGCCGAAATCCTCCGCACCGAACCGGTTCAAACCCGGGTGCAGGTCAAAGGCTGGGTAAAAGCCTTTCGCAACAATCAGTTCATCGCCCTCAACGACGGGTCCTGCGCCGCCAACCTGCAGATAGTGGTCGATTTTGAAAATACCGACCCGGCCTTGCTGGACCGCATCAAATTCGGCGCCGCCATCGGCGCCAGCGGGCAGCTGATCGAAAGCCAGGGCAAAGGACAACGGGTGGAGTTGAAGGCCGAAGAAGTGGTGGTTTACGGCGATTGCAACCCCGAACAGTATCCCCTTCAGCCCAAGCGGCACTCCCTGGAATACCTGCGCGAACACGCACACCTGCGCTTCCGGACCAACACGTTTGCCGCCGTTTTCCGGGTGCGGCATGCCCTGGCGTTTGCCATCCACCAATTTTTCAACGACCGCGGCTTCTGCTACCTCCATACGCCGGTCATCACCGCCAGCGACGCCGAAGGCGCCGGCGAGATGTTCCGCGTAACCACACTGCCGCTCGAGCGCGTGCCGCGCACGGAAACCGGCGAAATCGATTTCAGCCTGGATTTTTTCGAGCGCCCCACCAACCTCACCGTGTCGGGCCAGCTCGAAGCCGAACTGGCCGCCCTGGCCCTGGGCGAAGTATATACCTTCGGCCCCACGTTTCGCGCCGAAAACTCCAACACCACGCGCCACCTGGCCGAATTCTGGATGATCGAACCCGAGGTGGCCTTCGCCGACCTGACCGACAACATGGACCTGGCCGAAGCCATGCTCCGGTACGTGGCGGCTTATGCCCTGGAACACTGCACCGACGACCTGAAGATACTCGAAGACCGCCTGATCGAAGAGGAAAAATCCAAACCCCAGGATCAACGTTCCGGGCTGACGCTGACCGAAAAACTCCGCTTCGTAGTGGATAACCGCTTTGAGCGCCTGACCTACACCGAAGCCATCGATATTCTCAAAAATTCAAACCCGAATAAAAAGGGCAAGTTTCAATACCCGATCGAAGGCTGGGGCGCCGACCTGCAAAGCGAACACGAGCGCTATCTGGTGGAAAAACACTTCAAAAAACCGGTGATTCTCACCAACTATCCGGCGGCGATCAAAGCGTTTTACATGCGCCTTGACGAACCCCGCGACGGCGTACCCGGCCCCACCGTGTCGGCCATGGATATCCTGTTTCCGGGAATCGGCGAGATTGTCGGCGGCTCACAGCGCGAAGAACGCCTGGAGGTTTTGCGGCAAAAAATGCGCGATATGCACATTCCGGAGGACGAGCTCTCCTGGTACCTCGACACCCGCCGTTTCGGCAGCTGCCCGCACGCCGGCTTCGGCCTGGGCTTTGAACGGCTGGTGCAGTTTGTGACCGGCATGGGGAATATCCGCGATGTCATCGCTTTCCCCCGGTACCCCGGCAGCGCCGAATTTTGACCGGCGAAACGGATAGGGTCGTATGCCCATGGGGCGGTTTTCAGTCCATAAGGCACATAAGCCAACGGATATGCCGCGAACTGTCTTACCGCATTCAGGCCGGGCGATTTTTTTTTCTGAAGCCATTGTGAAGTACTAACTTAGTGCGTCGTTTGGACGCTCAAATCTACTTCTTAACACTTAAACCATAAACAATGAAGGCACTTCGCTCTTTTTTGATCCTGCTTATTTGCGGCAGCCTGTATATAGCCAGCTGTGGTCAACGCGCCGAAAACAAAGCAGCGCAAGAGACGGCAACCGAAATGTCGGACGCTGCCCGAGCGCCTGAACAACCCGGTCCGGGCGATATCCAGGATGCTATGAAACAAGCTGAACAAACAGTCAAAGATCTGCAGGGGGAAAATGCCAAGATAGTTCCTGTAAATTTTCGTAAGTTGAAAGAACTATTGCCCGGGCAGTTGTTAGGCTTGGAGCGTACCCGACATACCGGAGAAAGCGCGGGAACTATGGGTATGCGGTTTTCTACTGCGGATGCGTCGTACCGCGACGGAGCCAAACGCCTGAATGTAAAAATTATGGATGCCGGCGGCATTGGCGTCGCTACCACAGCAATGGCAGCATGGAGCACCCTGGAGATTGATAAGGAAAGCGATAAAGGTTATGAAAAAACCTACGATTGGGGTTCTTTTAAAGCGTATGAAACCGGCCGCAATTCCGACGGGTTTATCGCGCTGAAATTATTTCATCCTGCTGGAATTATTGCCGAAATTGAAGGTTACGGTATTCCAATTTCCGACCTCAAGCATGTGGCAGAGCAAATAAAACTTAGTAGTGTGCCTGGTATGCGGGAGTAACAGGAAGTATTTTCGTCCTGATATTTATACCTCTATTCCAGGTGGTCAATCCGTACTGCCAGAATTCGATCGCTCCGAAACCGATTCGGGTGTTGATCCGTTTGCCCTGCCGACAAGAAGTGCAGTTTACGGTTTTCGGCTGATAATTGCTTATTTGTTATCGGACTATTCCCTTGGACTGTAAATTTATTGTGACTAAATCGCCAAAAAAGTGTCTAAAACAGCCCTTTTTCTGAAAAAAACATTTTTTTTTGGCACACCCCCTTGCGCGACGCGTTAAGAGAATCTTAAATTGCAGCGTTTTTTAGCGTAATCCGTTCCATGAACTTTCGCAAGCACCCATAATCTTGGTTTATTAATCCGTCCGCTTGGGGTCCGTCCACCATGGCTCGCAGAATCTTCAAACTCGTTTTTATTCCAAACCGAATTATTCCATACGGAACCTGTTTGAATACCTACACACTGAGCAGCCAGATTCTAACTTTACATCTTGCGAATGAGCGATTTACACACAAACTTAACCCTTCCTTCCAACCCCGATAATGTTTGTCAAGTTGAACCTTTCGTACATGATTTAGCCCAACGTTATAACCTTTCCCCCGGCTTGCATGGCAACATCCTGATCAGTTTGACGGAAGCCGTCACCAATGCCATTTTGCACGGCAACCGGGGCGATTGTTCCAAACACGTTTCTATTTCCCTGCGCCGCCAAAAAGACGCCCTTTCCATCCGTGTATCCGATGAAGGGCCGGGGTTCGATCCCTGTTGTGTGCCCGACCCGACCTGTCCGGATTTGCTGGAGAAATGCGGTGGCCGCGGCCTCTTTCTCATGCACCACCTGAGCGATGGCTGCCGTTTTATCCGCGGTGGCCGTACCGTGGAAATGCGCTTTAAGCTGGACTGACCCCTTTCATGCAATCAACGGATTTCCCCCTCGAGGAAGAACCAGAAACCCTGGTTTCACTTTTTTTCGAAGATGTCGAGTTTGATCTCCCCGATCAACAAACGCTGGTAAACTGGCTTTTGTCCATCGCCGAAGCCGAGCAAAAGCCGGCGTACGAGATCTGTTTCATATTTTGTTCCGACGAGTACCTCCGGCAAATCAATATCGAACACCTGCAGCACGATTATTACACCGACGTGATCACCTTTCCGTACACCCAGGGAGCTGTTCACGGGGATATTTTTATTAGTTCGGACCGGGTGGCCGACAACGCCCGCGGCCTCGGCGTGCCCTTTTTACACGAACTTTGCCGCGTCATGGCCCACGGCGTGCTGCACCTCGCCGGATATGCGGATAAAACGCCCGAAGAAGTCCAAATCATGCGAGCAAAAGAAGACTTTTACCTGGGTAAAAATTTGGTTTTTAACTAATTCGCCCCTGCGTCCAGCCCTGCCCGCCCATGCCACTCGACCTGCCTGCCGCCCTCGAACCGTTTCGCGACCAACTGCTGGCTACCAGCCAACAGTATGTCCGGGTCATCGCCGGCCCGGCCCGGCCCACCACCCCCTGGGAAAGCAAAGTGGGCGGAATGCCTTACCTGCCTCCTGGCGCCCTTTTTCCGGTGGCCCCTGACGGCCGGCCGCTGTTTTTCCTGGCTCAACTCAATTTCGCCGATATGCCACCGCTCCAGCCCTTTCCGGAGCGCGGTATCCTGCAATTTTATATCCATGACGACGACCTGTACGGCATGGATTTTGACGATGGCGAAAACGCCGATACCTTCCGGGTGCTTTTCTTCCCGGAGCCCCTGACTGCGGCAGCGGCGTTGCAAACCGATCTGCCTCAACCCCTTGGCGTTGACCTGCTCCCCCACCACCCCGGAGTATCGCATCCCCTGGCGTTCGAAGCGGCCACCGAAGTGGCGCCGGCCACGGACTACCGGTTCTGGCAGACCTTCGGCGCCGGATTTTTTCAGCAGTTCGGTGAAGCGGAATGGGACGTACAGGATGCCTACGGCCGTATGGTGCGCAGCCAGGGACATAAGGTAGGCGGCTATGCGTACTTTACCCAGGACGATCCCCGGCGCCCCGAAGACCCGATGTTGCTGTTGTTCCAACTTGATTCCGATGAACAGATGGACCTGATGTGGGGCGACATGGGTGTGGGACACTTTTTTGTCCGCGAAAAAGACCTGCTCGCCCGCGATTTTAGCCGGGTGCTGTACGACTGGGATTGCCTGTAGCAGCCCTGCACCAAATTCGCTACCGCAATAAATCTTCCATCCACGCCATAATATCCAGTTCGGGAGTTTTCAAAACGCCCCGGATGCCGGTGGCCTGCGCGGCGAGTACATTGGCCTCCAGGTCGTCGATAAACACCGATTGTTCGGGCGTCAGTTCGGCGTCGGCCAGCACATATTCGTAAATACCCCGGTCGGGTTTGCGCAGGCGGATGAGGTGTGAATAGTACACGGCATCGAAATACCGGCTTTGAAAGTCATGGATACCGTGCTCGCGGATCATATAATCGTCAATCCAGGCGGCGTGCAGCGGGTTGATATTGCTAAGTAAAAAAACCTGGTAGCGCTGGCGCAGGCGGAGCAACACGTCAAAACGCTCGGCGGGCATGCCCGTAAAAATAGAATTCCAGGCCTCGGTCACTTGCCGCGCGCTAAGGGGCGGTTGGCCGGCCTTGCGCAGCGCATCGGTAAACTCGCCGGTGGTCATGCCGCCTGTTTCGTACAGTTGAAAAATACCGGAATTCAAAAGACGGTCGCGCACGGAAGGGTAGCGGTCGCCCCAAAGCCGCTCCAGCGAGCGGTCGACGGCGCCCAGGTCGAGATCGAACAGGACATTGCCAAAATCAAAAATAATGTTTTGGATGGTGGGCATGCGGGAAGGGTTGTAAGGTTTCAGGCGGGCAAAAGTGCGGATTTTCTAAAAAAATCCGCCTTAAAACTGCCGGGCCGATGCGCCTTGGTGTAGCTTCTATCGTATCTTCGCGGCGCTTTAACCAGATTATTTCAACCTTACAGCGGGGTTTGAAGCGACGCGGGCCTTGACGGCCGGTCCGGCTTCCTGCTCCTGAAACACACAATTGTTATGGCGCGTGTAGAACTCGTGATGCCCAAAATGGGCGAAAGCATCATGGAGGCCACCATTTTAAAGTGGCGCAAAAAGCCCGGCGAGCGGGTAGCGCTCGATGAGCCGGTACTGGATATAGCTACCGATAAAGTGGACAGCGAAGTGCCATCGCCCGTGGAAGGCGTCGTAGTGGAATTGTTGTTTCAGGAAAACGACGTGGTGCCGATCAATAAAACGATTGCCATCATCGAAACCGAAGCTGCCGGGGTACAACCGGCCGCTTCACCGGCGCTCAGCCAAAGCGCTTCCAACGGCAATGGCGCGCCGAAATCCCCCGAGCCGGCAGTGGCCGCCGAGGTGCCCTATATACCCGTGCCGGCTGCCCCTCCGTCCATTTCTGGCAACCGGTTTTATTCCCCGCTGGTACGGACCATCGCGAAAGAAGAAGGCATAAGCCAGACCGAGCTCGAAACCATTGCCGGCTCCGGTATGGAAGGCCGGGTGACGAAAAAGGACATGCTGGCCTATGTAAGCCAGCGTACCGCAGCGCCGGTCCAACCGGCTGCAACCGCTCCCGTATCGCCCCCGGCGGCCGCGGCGCCGGCTGCATCCCTGACGGGCAATGTGGAAATCGTTGAAATGGACCGTATGCGACGGCTTATCGCCGATCACATGGTGATGAGCAAGCATACCAGCGCGCACGTCACCTCCTTTGTAGAAGCCGACGTGACCAACCTGGTCAACTGGCGCAACCAGGTCAAAGACGCCTTCAGGAAGAAATACGGAGAGAATATTACGTTTACACCCATTTTTGTGGAAGCCGTCGCCCGCGCTATCCGCGACTTTCCGCTGATCAACATTTCGGTGGACGGCGCCCGGATCATCGTAAAAAAAGACATCAATATCGGCATGGCTGCCGCCTTGCCCAGCGGCAATCTGATCGTTCCGGTGATCAAAAATGCCGATTATCTCAACCTCGTCGGCCTCACCAAACAAGTGAACGACCTGGCGGCGCGGGCGCGGCAAAACCAGTTGAAGCCCGACGAGATACAGGGCGGCACTTTTACGCTCACTAACGTCGGCACCTTTGGCAACGTAATGGGCACTCCTATCATCAACCAGCCTCAGGTGGCCATCATGGCTACGGGCGCCATCCGCAAGAAGCCGGCAGTGCTCGAAACGGAATACGGCGACGTGATCGCTGTACGACAAATGATGTTCCTGTCGATGTCGTACGACCACCGGGTGGTAGACGGCATGCTGGGCGGCTCGTTTATCCGGCGTGTAGCCGATTACCTCGAGCAGTTCGACCCCAACCGTGAAATTTGAGCCAGTGCTGAACAAACTGGCCAACGGCTGGCTGTTGCAAGCCGCATTGCTGCTAGTCCTCCTGATCCGGATCGACGCCATGGCCTGGCTGCGGGAATGGGTGCTCTGGATTGGCGTATTGCTCTACGCGCCCTTGCTCATCCGCAAGAGCATCGAGCGGGCCCGTTCGTTCCGGCCACCCACCACAAAAGTTTTTGCCCTTTTTCTGCTGCTGACCATTGCTATGCTGGCCATACACAGCGTGGGCGGTTTGCTGGGCTGGTCATTTTTGCCGACAGGGGCTTTTCATCTGTTGGCTGCTTTCACGCTGATCGTGGATATTTCGGAACATACGTTTCTGAAGTTTTATCAAAACATGCACCCGGCGCTGGCGTTCGTGATCACTTTTTTTGGCATTATCATATTCGGCTCGGCGCTGCTGATGCTGCCCGCTGCAACGGTGCGCGGCATTGCGTTTATCGATGCGTTGTTTACCGCCACTAGTGCCGTGTGCGTCACCGGCTTGGCGGTGCTGGATACCGGCAAGGATTTTACCTTTTTAGGGCAAGTCATTATTTTGTTTCTGATACAGGCCGGGGGCATAGGTATTCTGACGTTCACCAACCTGTTCGGCTTGTTGTTTAGGGGGGAAAAGTCGTTTAAAGACATTATTTTTCTCACCGATCTGATCAGCGCCGGCAACCTGCGAACCACTTTTCGCAACCTGGTGAAAATCATAGTCTTCGTTTTTGGCGTGGAAGCTGCAGGCGCCCTGATGATCTACCTGGCATCGCCTCAAACCGACCTTTTTTTCGCCATTTTCCACGCCGTTTCGGCGTTTTGCAACGCCGGTTTTTCTACCTTGACCAACTCCCTGTACGAACCCGATTTCCGGTTTAATTATGCCTTGCAACTCATTATAGCCTGGCTGATCATTACCGGCGGGATAGGGTACAACGTTTTTTTTAATGTATTTTCCGTGTTCCGTTTTCGCCTCCGCAAATTCTTGAGTCAATATATTTCCTGGGTTGAAAAACCGAGCAGCCTGCTGGTGAAATGGGATATCAACACAACCCTGGTGTGGCGCACCACGCTGATCCTGCTGGCAGGCGGTTGGGCGCTTTTTTATGTCCTGGAGTACCACAATACCCTGGCGGAGCACGGTACCTGGGGTAAAATCGCGGGCGCCTTTTTCGGCTCGGTAACGCCCCGGACGGCCGGGTTCAACGCCGTGGATATGACGGCTTTGCTCCACCCGACCATCATGGTCTATTTGTTGCTGATGTGGGTCGGCGCTTCGCCGGGCTCCACCGGCGGCGGCATAAAAACTACGGTATTTGCCCTGGCCACCCTCAACCTGATCAACCAGGTCCGCGGGCGCGACCAGCTGGTATTCAAATGGCAGACGGTGCCGGCATCCGTCATCGCGCGGGTCACCACGGTCATTAGCCTGTCGCTTATTGCCCTTGGCCTCGGTACTACACTCATTATTTCGCTGCAACCCGAATTACCGGTATTGTCGGTAGCGTTCGAGTGTTTCTCGGCCTATGCCACCGTGGGGCTTTCGATCGGGCTGACGGCAAAGTTGTGCACCGCCAGCAAGGTAATTGTTATCATACTCATGTTTTTAGGCCGGGTTAGTTTTCTGACGTTCCTGATCGCCCTGTTGGCCACCATCAACAAACGTTCCGGCGCCGGCCGAATGATTTTCCCGGAGAACAATATTATTGTAAACTGATTGCGGAGGCCTTCGGGCGACCGCTTTTTATTTGAACTTCGACCTATGAAATTCGTTATTATCGGCTTGGGAAATTTTGGCGCCAGTTTAGGCAAGCGCCTCATCGAGGAAGGCCATGAAGTGATTGGCGTGGATAACAATGCCAACCACACTACGCAGTTGCAGGACAGCCTGACCTATGTGATCAGCACCGATACCACCGAGGAACAAAATATCGCGCAATTGCCGATAGACGAAGCGGATTATGCCGTGGTGAGCATCGGCGAGGACGTGGGGGCTTCGCTGACCACCGTGGCGCTCATCAAACGCCATTACCCCAAGGTGCGGATTATAGCCCGGGGCATTTCTTATGTCCACAATGCCATTTTGGAAACGATGAACGTCCACGAAATCATCAATCCGGAAGCGTCGTATGCCGATCAGCTGGCCGAGCGTTTTTCGCTGAAAGGCAGCTTGAAGGCGATTCCGCTGGACGATAATTACGAGATTGTCGAGTTGGATACCCCGGCTGCGTTTGTGGGGAAAAAGGTGGCCGATCTGAATTTGCCGGACTTTGGCGACCTGGTCCTGGTCACTATATTACGGCGCGAGGAAAAAACCAATTTTTTGGGAAAAACCACGGTGTCCAGAAAATCGGCCGGCATTATACGCAGCGATTCGGTCATACAAAACGGCGATGTGCTGGTGTTGTTTGGCAAGGATTCCGACCTGCGGGATCTGTGCGATGGGAAATAGAAGCCGGCGCGCCCAGGCCCCTTTTTCCGCCCGGCAGGTATTTTTTGAAAGGCTTTTTAAATGCGCCAGGTATCTTCGTACCTTTGCCGCTCGTTTTATTCTGTTTTTTACTTGTTGTAAACGTCCATTTTGAACATGACAAATTTTAAATCGCTTCGTATAGTCCTGCTTTTCTGCGCCATTCTGCCGTTTTGTTCCTGCGGCAGCGACAGCAGCCAATCCACCACTGCTGAAACGGCCGGCGACGCTGCCGCGACGGATGCTTCAGGCGCCGGCGTCGCGCCCTTGCCCGCTGATGCGCCGGCGCTTCCAGAAGCACAGGCCGCTCCGGCGCCCGGAGCAAGCACCCCCGCTGCGGCCCCCGCCGGCGGCGTTCAACACTACACATGCCCGAAAAACTGCAAAGGCAGCGGCGGCCCGACTGCCGGCAATTGCCCGGTCTGCGGCACGGCTTATGTGCACAATGCTGCCTTTCACGGCCAGGCTGCCCCGGCCCCTGGCACGGCTACGCCGGCCGGCGCTATACCCAATCCGGCCCAACCGACACCGTCGCCGGCTAAAAACGCCGCCGGCGTGTACCACTATACCTGCGCCAAAGGCTGTGCCGGCGGAGCTGCAAGTGCAGGCAAATGCGCTACCTGCGGCGGCGATTTGGCGCATAATGCGGCGTATCACCAATAAGGTAGTGGAAAGGCTCGCCGCGCCGTGCAACCTGCCAGGTGGGTAACTATAAAGTGGAATTGCTTACTTTGTTGAGGGGAGAGGTTTACAATGTGCTGTGGCAAGGTCGGAACAATCCTCCCGTGCCTTTATTGAAACCAGGAATTGAGCCTTAAGTGCAAAAGAGTCAGCCGCTATTTCCCATGCATACCCTCCCCACGCTCCTCTCCAAAATCGCCTCCTACGCTGCGTCAAACCCCTTCCCTGCCAGGCCCCAGGCGCTATACGAGCCGTGCGATTATATCCTCGCTCTCGGCGGTAAGCGCCTGCGCCCGGCGCTGGTGCTGATGGCGTACGAGCTTTTTGCCGAAGATGTAGAACGGGCGCTTCCCGCCGCATGGGCCGTGGAGCTGTTTCATAATTTTTCCCTGATGCACGACGACATCATGGATGCGGCCCCCCTGCGCCGCGGACAGCCCACTGTGCACACGCGCTGGAATACCACTGCAGGCATCCTCAGCGGCGATGCCATGCTCATTTACGCCTACCGGCACCTGGCCGCTGCCGGAGACCCCGGTGTGGTAGCTTCCTTGTTGCAAACCTTCAACCGGGTAGCCACCGAAGTGTGCGAAGGCCAGCAATACGATATGGATTTTGAAACCCGGGATGCCGTGTCCCTGGAGGAATACCTGCACATGATCGAACTAAAAACGGCTGTGCTGCTGGGCGGCGCGCTCGAAATGGGCGCGCTTTGCGCCTGCGCGCCCCGCCCCGATGCAGACCATCTGTACCACTTCGGCCGCATGGCGGGCATTGCGTTTCAGATTCAAGACGACCTGCTCGATACCTACGGCAACCCCGCTAAATTCGGTAAACAGGTGGGTGGCGATATTATGCAAAATAAAAAAACGTACCTGGTACTGAAAACACTCGAAACAGCCCCGCCCCCCGACCGCCAGGCACTCGCACAGTGGCTGCAAACCGGCGCAGATGCCCCGGGCAAGGTGGACGCCGTGCGCGCCCTGTTCGACCGCAACCGCATTCCAGCACTGGCCGCCGCCGAAAAACAGCGTTTTCAGAAAGAAGCGTTCGGGCATTTGGCGGCAGTACAGGCGCCGGAAGCACGCAAAGCGGTTCTGCAGCAAACGGTAGCCGACTTGCTGGAACGGGAGTTTTAGAAACCGGCTTCGCTTAACGCGTCAGCACAACACCGTGCCCATCCTGTCCCATCGCTCTACGGAAAAAAAATCCTGCCCCATCCTGCGGCAGTGGCCCGATCACCTCAACTGAAGCGGTACTGCCGTTGTCCCGGCCTCCGTTTCGATCCGAAGGACCACTTGCCCGCTGGGCATACCTTCCGGAATTTTCAATTCCACCAATTGATTTCCGCCGTGCAGTAGTTGGGCCGGATACTGCAGCAGCAGGCGGCCGTCGAGGCTTATAAGCGCGCACCGGCAGTTGCCGGGCTGGGCGAGCCCAAATTCGAGCGCGATGGTTTCGCCGGGCCGGGCCGGATTGGGATATACCCGCAGGCCTTTCAGACCCGCATTTTTTTCAGATGTGCCGAGCACGGCGCCGACATGGTAGCGCGCAGCGGCAAACTGGTTTTGGCTGCTCACAGTGGCTGTTCCGGCCAAAACAATTTTTCCGTCCGGTTGAAGTACCATCGCATCACCGAATACCTTGGTACCGATGGCGGTGGTGGTTTTGCCTCCGGTGCCGAAACCGGCGTCGAGGGCGCCGGTTTTCGTGAGGCGGGCAAGGGCCATTTCGCGGGTGCTGCCGTTGAGTGCCGTACCGCCGACAATGATTTTACCGTCGCTTTGTATTGCCACAGCCTTGGCCTCGTCAAGGGCGCTGGCGCCGGCATAAAAGTCTATTTTCGCCGCGCCATTGGTTCCGAAGGTATTGTCGAGAACGCCGTTGGCGTTGTAGCGCGCCACCACAAATTCAGCTGGCGTCGTATTGGCAATACGGCCGGCGGCGACGATTTTTCCATCCTGTTGGAGTGCAATGGCATTGCCCAGTTCGTATGCACTGTTGGTAGACAGTACCGACACAACCTTGCCGTTGGCGCCAAACGTATTATCGGGCGTTCCGTTCGCATTAAACCGGAAAAGTACCAGGTCGTAAAACGTGGTCATGTTGGAATACACGGTGCCGGTGAGCAATACTTTGCCGTCGGGTTGCACGGCCAGGCGCGTCACGGTGGGCTGCGAACCGACATTGGCGTAGGCAAAACCATTGACGCCGAAGGTATTGTCGGCGCTGCCGTCGGCATTGCGGCGGAAAGCGCAAAAGAGTTTTCCGCTGCCCTGGTCGGCAGTGCCGCAGCCTACCATTTTACCGTCGGGCAAGACGACCAGGTCGGTCAGCGCCGTAACGTCGCCGTCGAAGCTCACCATGCCGCTGGTACCGAAGGTGTTGTCGGCGGCGCCGTTGCTGGTCAGCCGCACGATAGTGGACAGGTTGTTGGAGTTGCCGCCGACGACAATTTTTCCGCCGGCAGCCATGCACACGGCCGATACCGTCACGTTGGCGTTATTAAACGCAATGATGGCCTGGCCGGCGCTGCCGAAACTGTTGTCGGGGCTTCCGTTGGTATGGAGCCGTACGAAAGCCATATTGCCCAGCCCACCGGCGAGGTATTGGCCGGCGAGAATAATCTTGCCATCGGTTTGCAGCGTCGCCGCTTTGCAATCGGACTGGTAGGTGAGAAACGTAATGCGCGCGATGCCGGCGGTCCCGAACGCGGCGTCCAGCGTCCCGGGCGCCTGGGCCAGGGCGCGGTTGGCAGCCAGTAGTAAAAGCAGTGTAAAGCAGGGTATCCTGCCAGGAAAGGACATGTTCATAGTGGGTGTAATCAGTTTGTGGAAACGAGGCTGGGTGTTGGGCAAATGTTTAATGTTGGCAAAGATTCGCACTTTGCCGGGAAAAAACACCCGCTTGCCCTGGCAATAAATGTCGCAAATTGGCCGGTTGCGGCGCCGCGGTTTATCGACGGGGCTCTTTATGGCCGGGCGGTGTTTCGCGGCGTTTCCCGGAACGGTTGCGGCCGCGGAACGGCGGTTTTTTACCCCCTGTGCTGTTGCCCGGGCCTTTCCCGCTGTGCGGCGGGCGCTGACTTTTGGGGGCGTAGGCCGGCGTGGCGCCGAGCTGCGCCGGCACGGGCAATTTTTCCACTTCGTTGCCGATCAGCGCTTCGATCCGTTGAAAGCGCCTTTGGTCGGTTGGGTTGATCAGGGTGAGGGCCACGCCTTCGCGCGCGGCCCGGGCGGTGCGGCCCACCCGGTGCACATAATCTTCGGCATCCTGCGGCACGTCATAGTTGACTACCAGGTCGATACCATCGATATCGATGCCCCGGCTGAGGACGTCGGTCGCCACCAACACGTCGATTTGCCGGTTGCGGAAGGCGAGCATGACTTTTTCGCGTTCGGTTTGTTCCAGGTCGCTACTGATCTGACCGACGTTGAGGTTTCGGGATTTAAGTTTTTGGAATAATTTGCTTACGCCTTGTTTGGTGGAGCTGAACACCAGGATGCGTTGGCCGGCCCGGTCTTGCAGCAGTTCCTGGAGGAGCGGTATTTTTTGTTCGTCATGGATGACATAAGCGCCCTGGCGCACGCCTTCGGCGGGTTTGGACAAGGCGATACTGACGGTCACCGGGTTTTGCATAAGTGTGCGCGCCAGTTTCATGACGCCATGCGGCATGGTGGCGGAGAACAGCAGATTTTGGCGTTTGGGGTTTGTTTTGTCGATGATGCGCATCAGGTCGGGCTGAAAGCCCATATCCAGCATCCGGTCGGCTTCGTCGAGCACCAGGAAATGTAGGCGGGAGAAATCAACATACCCCATGTTCATGTGAGCGATGAGCCGGCCCGGCGTGGCGATGATGAGGTCCACGCCCCGGGTGATCGCGTTGCGTTCCTGGCTGAATTCGTTGCCGCCGCTGCCGCCGTACACGGCAATGCAGGAGAGGCCCGTAAAATAGGCGTAGGCTTCCACCGCCTGGTCGATCTGAACGGCCAGCTCACGGGTGGGAACCACCACCAGCGCTTTGATGTAGTGCTCGTCCGGCAGTTCCAGGATACGGTTCAGGATCGGCAGGATAAACGCTGCGGTTTTTCCGGTGCCGGTTTGGGCAATGCCGATGAGGTCTTTACCTTCCAGGATCAATGGGATCGCTTGTTCCTGTATGGGTGTTGCCGATTTAAAATTCAGGCTTTCGATGCCGGCCAGCAGGTCGGGGTGCAAATCAAATTCAGTAAACTCCAATCGTGTGTTTTTTAAACTAAACCACAAAGTTGGTGAATTTTTCGTCCCCTAGGTAACTATTCTGTTCACTTGACCATCCGGTAAACCCAGCGCTGTCCTGTATCGGCCGAAACTTCAAGCATATAAGCTCCGGAAGAGAGCTGCCCGGTATGCAATACCGTGCGGCCCGCCAGGTTTTGACGCAGGGCCACGCGGCCGGTCAGATCGGTCAGCACGATTTGCCCTGCGGATACGCCGGCCGGCGGTTCGATCGTGATCTGGTTGGTGAACCGGGTGGGAAATACCCGGCAGGGCAGTGGCGCCGGGGCCGGCGCCGGCGTGGTGGCGCCCACGGTGCTGTACAGCGTATCGGCGCAGCAGTAGTTGGTGGCGATGAGCCGGACCTGATACTGCTGGTTCAGGTTGTCGTAGGTGTGTTTGGGGAAACGCTCGTCGGAGCTGGCGCCGTCGCCGAAGTCCCAATGCCAGGCCGTGGCGTATTTGGTGGTGTTGGCAAAGGTCACGGTATTGCCGGTTGTGGTGGTGCTGAAGGCTACGGTGGGGCTGAGCAGGCTGTCGCCGCAAAGGCTTTCAATGCTCAGAAAAATCCCGGAATCCCACACGCCGTCGCCGATATCCGAGATGCCAATCCACACCTCGTAGGTTGAATCGGGGATGACCGAAGCGCTGGCGGTGAGCACGGTTGTCATGCCGTCGTATTGCACCCATTGGTGCATGGGGTCGGTGGAGAGCGGTATGCCACAGGTGGTCTGGTTGCTGTCGCTGGCAATATTGTGGCGATAGAACCCGGTGTATTGCAGGTGGTTGACGTTGTTGATGGCCACTGGGATATTGGCGCCGGGCACCAGGGCGATGTTTTGTACGCCGTTGATGCCAGGGCCGGAGATCAGAAACCCGAATACGTCGTTGAATTGCGTGTTGACGTATTCGCAATATTCTTCCGAGGCAAAAACGTATTTAAAACCGATGGAATCGATATGCGGCACCAAGGTAATGTGCAGGACCGACTGGTCGAAACTGGCGCCGTTGACGGCCGATTGCAAAAACAGGTTGAAGGGCTCATTGAAGACGGGAAAACCCAACCCGTACCCCCCACTGGCGCCGGCCTGATTATTGGGGCCAACCGCAACACTCGCATCGCCGGTGGTCAGAATAATGCCGGCATTGACGCCAAGGCCGCTTTGCGAGCCTTCGAAAAATGTTTTTTGTGCCGGTTGGCCGACGTAATCCACATGAAGCACATCAACGCAGCTGCCGTTGAAAAAGTCCATGACCAGCGTTTCGGCGCTGTATTCCACGGAATCGACAAACAGTTGGGCGCTGGCAGGCAGGTAAGCGAAAAGGCAAAAAAGCGGGAGGAGTTGTTTCATGGTGTGCTATTTATAAAGGACGGAATACGTATTAAGCTGCTAACATAATTAAAATATCATGTCGCACCCCGCCGTCCGATAAAATTTATGTGCGCACTTGGTCATTTCCGCATTGCGGCTTACCTTTGCAGCCCAATTTTTCAAAATGCCGCGGCGATGGACCCGTTTTTAGCGTATTCCATTCCCATCCAGGGATTAAAAACAGGAATACACCGGTTAAAATACACGCTGGATCGCGCGTTTTTTCGCCACTTTGACGATTCGCCGGTCGAGGACGGTAACGTGGAGGTCGGGGTGGAACTGGACAAACGCCCGGACATGCTGTTGTTCGATTTTAAAATAGACGGCTACAGCAACGCCGAGTGCGACCGGTGCACGGCTGCCATACATCTGCCCTTGCAGGATGAGCGGCAGTTGGTTGTGAAATACGGCGATGCCGAAGGGGAAGAAGAAGACGAGGTGGTTTTTATATCGCGGGAGGCATCGGTGTTCAATCTGGCGCCCTATCTGTATGAGTTCACGATATTGGCCCTGCCGATTACGAACACGTACGACTGCCAGAACGACCCGGAGCCGCCCTGCAACTTCGACGTTTTGAAATACCTGGAAAACAATGCGGATGAGGGCAAATCCAACCCCGTTTGGGATGCACTCAAAGGCTTGAAATAACCGCGGGAATGGGGGGAAAAGTGCCCGTAACCGCAAACTTGTTAACACACAATTTGACCATACGTCATGCCAAATCCTAAATGGCGGCATTCCAAGCGCCGCAAACGCGCCCGCCGCACGCACTTCACGACTGACGTCCCGCAAATCGCGACCTGCCCGACCACCGGCGAGCCGCACCTGTTCCACCACGCCTACATGGTGAACGGCGACTTGTATTACCGCGGCCAGGTGTTGGTGCCGGGTAAGTTCTCCGGCGAAGAAGTCGGCGGCTAAGCCCCGTTTTGCCTGCGCTTGTTGAGGAGGCTCCAGTCCCGGTCGTTTATCGCCGGGATGTCGTGGGGCTTTTTCTATTTTAACCTGGTAGCAAACCATAGCCACGCATGAAACAGATCATCAACACCCCTGCCGCACCGGCGCCCATCGGACCCTATAACCAGTCGGTCGCTTTCAACGGCCTGCTCTTTGTGTCGGGTCAGATCGCCATTGATCCGCCGACGGGCCAGCTGGCGCTCGACAACATCGAAGCCGAAACGCACCAGGTGCTGAAAAACCTGAAGGCAATTCTCGAAGCGGCCGGCTCCAGCCTGGAAAATGTGCTGAAAGCCACGGTTTTTGTAAAAGACATGAATCAATTCAGCCGCATCAACGCCGTGTACGGGGAATACTTCAAACCCGAATTCGCGCCGGCCCGCGAATTGGTACAGGTGACGGAACTGCCCAAGTTTGTCAACATTGAAATTTCCGTGATCGCTTCCCTGTCATGAAAAATATCCTGTCCTGCGTTCAGCCTACGGGCGACCTCCACATCGGCAATTACTTCGGCGCCGTCCAGAACTGGACACGCCTGCAGGAAGCGTACAATTGCTTTTTCGGCGTGGTGGACTATCATTCCATGACCATGCCGTATAAGCCCGAACAGCTGCGCGAGAACACCTGGAAAATGGTGTTTTACCTGCTGGCCTGCGGCGTCAAACCGGAAACCATGTTTGTACAAAGCCTGGTGCCGGAACACGTGGAATTGTCGTGGATATTGGGCTGCGTCACTTCGTACGGCGAGCTGAACCGGATGACGCAGTTTAAAGACAAGGCCGACCAGCTGAAAGAGTCGGATAAGGAAGCTTTCGTCAGCACCGGCTTGTTTGTGTATCCCGTGTTGCAGGCCGCCGATATTCTGATTTACCACGCGCATTACGTGCCGGTGGGTAAAGACCAGGAACAGCACCTGGAGCTTTCGCGTACTATTGCCCAACGGTTCAATTTTCAGTTTGGAAAGGAGTATTTCACCCCTCCGGAACCGCTGTTTACCGAAACGCCCAAGATTCTCTCCCTGGCCGATCCCTCCAAAAAGATGAGCAAAAGCTTGGGGGAAAAGCACTACGTCAACCTGTTTGGCGAGGAAGAGCGCGTCCGCAAGCAGGTAAAATCAGCCGTCACCGATACGGGCGATACACCGGCCGGCCAGCTGAGTCCGGGCGTAGCCAACCTGTTCGAAATCCTGCGCGCCTGCGGCCAGGTGGATGCTTACAACGCGCTCATGACCGACCACCACGCCGGCGCCTTGCGCTACAGCGATCTGAAGGAATGCGTCGCCGATGCCCTGGCGGCGCTGACCACCGCCTTCCGCGAACGGCTGCATACGCTCAACGCCGACAAACGCGCCGTGAAAGCCCAGGTGCAGGACAACAGCGCGGCGATTCGCAAGCGGGCGCAACAGACGCTGCGCGAAGTGCGCGAAATTACGGGCTTGTTGCCGATGAAAGGCTGATCTTGCTTTTGTTCTGCCGACAAGGTTCCTAAATAGTAAAAAAAGGGCCGTCCCATAAGTCGCTGAACATTGGTCATTGACTTGCGAGACGGCCCTCTTTGCATATTATGGTTTACGGCCGTCGGCCGGGGCAGGCTACTAAATTGGCGGATCAGCCGGCGTATTCGGGTTGTTATCGCGCTCTACGGTCGGGTACGGGTAGAAATTGCGGCTGCGTTCGGCGGCGGGGTCGTTTGGGTCCGGGCGACCGAAGCGGCGGCAGTCTTCGAGTTTAAGGCCAGACATGTAGAGTTCGATGCAGCGCTGGCGGTAAATATCGAGCAGGATGGCGTTTTTATCCATCGGGTCGCCGGCGTAAGCCGTTCCTTTTGCCGTCACGCCGAAGGCATCGGTGGTTTTGGCGCGCACGGCGTCGAGCGCTGCGATGGCTTCCGGCAGCTTATCCAGGCGGGCCTGACACTCGGCAATGATCAGCGTCATCTCGCCGGGCAGGTACACCGGGATTGGGTCCGCATCCGATTTGAAGAACCCTTGCACTTTGACGGGCGTTGTGTTGGCGCCGAGGTAGAACGCGATGCGGCCATCGCCGGCGTCGGGCTGCAGGGCTGCCGGAAGGCCAAAATTGGGCAGGCCGTTGTAGGTGTTGTTGGTTACCAGCGAAGTGCGGTACACCGGGTTGGGACTTACTGCGTCGAATTTAAACACCGATTTTTTCGACAGGTCTACTTTGTTGGCGGCGGCCAGGGCATCGGCATAGTTGCCCAGCATCAGGTTGTACCGGGCCAGCAGGGCATACACGGTATTTTTGATATCGATATCCGTGCCTACTTTGGTGTTGAAGAACACCGATGGAGCCGTGCCTTCCACAATCGGAACGGCGGCGTCCAGCAGATCGACTGCTTCCTGCAAGGCATCGGCGCGCGTTTTGAATGCGGGGCGCTGGCCGGCAAGGAAATCATCGGAGCGAACGACCTCGGTCGGTACGTTTTCCCAGAATTGCGCCATAGTACCGATCGACAGCGCTTTAAACACGTGGCCGTACACCAGGATCATCTCTTTGGTGCCGGTTTCCCGCACGTTTTCGTAGTTGTTGATCAGGAGTTGGGCATTGGTCTTGACGATGTTGCAGCTCGACCAGATGTTGTTTAAAAAGGCATTGCTGCCGCCGACGGTGCCTTTGCCGGCTTCCAGGGCCGCCAGCTCGCCGTTGCCGGTATTGATGACGTACAGTTCTTTCGTCGTCAGGCCATTGGCCGAAACGGCGTTGTACAAGGCGCTGGTGGCGCCCACAGAGAACTCTTTTTTCAAACCGACGATGAGCGCGGTGAGGCCCTCGGCGTTTTTGATCACTTCGCCGCCGTCGGCAGCGTTCGGATTGATGAACTCCTTTTTGCAACCCGCCACCAGGAGCAGCACGGGTACCAGGAGATATATGTTCAGTTTCTTCATTTTATGCGAAGGTTGATAATGGTTAAAAATACGGCTCGGGGTTGGGCGGTTTGAGCGCGGGCAGCGCTAGAAGCGCGCGTTCAGGCGAAGCATCAGCGTACGTGGAATGGGCACGTTGCCGAAATCGTCGCCGCGCACCCGGTCGTTTTGGCCAGCCGAGTTGGTTTCAGGGTCGAAGCCCAGGTAGTCGTCAAACGAAAACAGGTTGCGGCCCAGGAAGCTGACGCTGAGGTTTTCGAACGCCCGGCCGACACGGCCAAAGCTGTAGGTAAGGCCCAGTTCGCGCAATTTAATGTACGATGCATCTTCAATGTGCTCTTCCTGAATGCGGGAGCCGGTAACGCCGCCGGCAATCGATCCCACATATCCGCGTGGCAACTCGCCTTTAAGTTCTTTCTCTGCCGTTTCGCCGAACCCGACGTTGTTGCCGGTGATCCGGTTCCAGTTGTAAATTTCAGCGCCCATGAAGGCATCGAACTGGAAGTTGAAGGTCAGGCGTTTCCAGGTCAGCGCCGAGGTGAACGAACCGATCCAGTCGGGATAGGGATTGCCCAGAACTTTGCGGAGTTCCTGGGTACCGGTGGTCAGCGGCTGGCCGTTGGCGTCGCGTACGGGTACGTATACGCTGCCGGCGTAGCGGTAGATGCGCTCCTTGATGGCGCCGGTGGGCAACGTGGCTTCGTCGTATTTCGATTCCAGGATGACCAGTCCGCGCTCCGGCTGTGCCAGGCCTTGCGACGTGAGCAGCAGGGAGCCGTCGTCGGTGCGGGCGTAATAGCGGCCGAAGAAGACGCCGAAGGGCTCGCCGTTGAGGGCTGACTGGGCGCCGTCGCTGCCGCGCAGGGAAAGAACGCCGTCGAGGCCAGACACTTCGTTGCGGTTGGAGGAGAAGTTCAGGCCGATGTCCCAGGAGAAATTGCTGCCCCGCACGGCTTGCGCCTGCACGAGCACTTCGATGCCCTTGTTGTTCATTTTGCCCACGTTGGTCACGATCGAGGTGCCACCGATGGAAGGCGGCAGGGGGCGGTTGAATAGCAGGTTGTCGACATCCTGATTGTAATAGGTGACGCTCAGGCCGATCCGGTTGCGCAGGAACGCCAGGTCGGCGCCGGCTTCGGTTTCCGTCATCACCTCCGGTTTCACGTCGGGGTTGTTCAGTGCGCGGGGCGGCGTCACAGCCGGCAGGCCCGTGAGCAGGGTGCCGGCAAAGTTGTTGAAGCGGTCGTAAGCGCCCAGGCCGGTGAGGTTGCCCGCCTGTCCATAAGAGGCGCGCAGCTTTAGAGTGCTGACCGCCGTCGATTGGAACAGCCGCGAGGCTACCCAGGCCAAGCTGGCCTTGGGGTAAAAATTGGATTGGTTGTCCTCCGAAAACGCCGAAGAGCCATCCACCCGGCCGGCGAGGGTCAGGTACAGCATTTCATCCCATCCGAAAGTTTCCTGCAGGAAATAGCCGTTGACGGAAAGTTGGGAGATGGATTGTACCGGAAGCGTAAACAGGTTGGAAGCCGCCGAGATATTGCGGATCAACGGCGTGAGGTCGCGGCCTTCCTGTGCGGCAAAATCGCTGCGCAGGTACTGGTACTGATAGCCGGCGGTAGTAGTGGACGTGAGTTTGGCGCCCAGGGTGGTTTCGTAGGTAGCCAACAAGTCGCTGTTGTACTGCGTCACATCCGAATTGGCCACAGCCACGTAGCCGTCGGGGAAAAAGGTGGCGGCTACGCCGGCATACGGCACACGGGGGTGGTATTCGTTGCCTTGCAGCGAGTAGTTGTCGATCCCGAAAGTGTAGTCGACCCGGAAGCCTTTGAAGGGGAATAACTTCAGGCCGATGTCGGCGATATTGCGGTTGGTGCGCTGGGTGATATCGAAGGTTTCGACCACCGTAAGCGGGTTGAGGCGCACCAGTTCCACTTGTTTGAGCGTGCCGTCGGCATTGCGCTCGGTGATATCCCACACGTTGTCGATGATGAAGATCGTGCTCACCGGGCTGAAAAAGTTGTTGCCGTTGGGCATGTCGCGGCTGCGGCTGTTGGTGTAGCTGAGGCCGGCCGTCAGGGTCGCCCATCTGCTCAGCGTCTGGTTGAAGCGCAGGCGGCCGGTGTATTTTGTGAAGTTCGTGTTTTTAACGATACCGTCGTTGTTGGTGTAGCCCAGCGAGGCGTAGTAGTTTGATTTTTCGCTGCCGCCGGTGACAGACAGGAAGCTTTCCGTGCCGAAGGCGGTTTGGAACACCTCGTCCTGGTAGTCGTAGCGCGTCACGTCGTACTGGTCGGTGATGAGCAGGCGGTTGACCGAACCTACCTTGGTATAGTTGACACCCTGGCTTTGCAGCGTGGCTTCGTTGGGGCCGAGGTGCAGCAGGATGGTGAGGCGGTCTTGGGCCGTTTCGAGGCGGTCGTTGCCTTTTACGCCGAAGCGTTTGCCGTAGGTGGTGAAGAAGATTTTCTTCCGCAACTGACTGATACCGGCGCTGGTGCTGAATTCGATGGTAGGCTTGCTGGTGCGCCCGCGCTTGGTGAAGATTTGTACCACACCGTTCGAGGCGCGGGAACCGTACAGGGCGGCGGCTGATGCCCCGTTGAGCACCTCCACGCGTTCGATATCGTTGGGGTTGATATCGACCAGGCGGTTCTGGCCGGCCTGGAAGCTGGTGGTCATGGCGTCGCCGCTGAGGTTGATGACGTTTTGGGAGGAGTTGTCCACAATAACGCCGTCGACGATGTACAACGGGTCGGAAGAACCTTTGATCGAATTGGCGCCGCGGAGCTGAATGGAAAAGCCCCCGGAGGGGTCGCCCTGGTTTTGGCTGATTTGCGCCCCGGCTACCTTGCCGGCCAAGGCTCCCAAGGGGTTGGCAGAGCCTGATTTTTCAAGGCTGCGGCCGTCCACCACGCCGATCGAGTTGCCCAACTGGCGGCGGGTGGACGTCGGCGAGTTGCCGGTGATCACCACCTCGTCGAGGTTGAGAATATCGCTTCCCAGGATGGCATCTTCGGTGAAGTTAGCCTTCCCGAGGGCAATAGTAAGGCTGCGGCGTTCGGTTTGGAAACCGAAATAGCGAAATTCAAGGGTGTAGACCCCTTCCGCAACGGCGCCGCTCAGGTCGTAAAAGCCGCGCTCGTCGGTAAATGTTGCCTGACGCGCCTCCACCAATACTACGGACACGCTCGCCAACGGAGCGCCGGAGTCGTCCGTTACAGTCCCTTTGACGGAATAATTAACGGATTGTGCAGACAATAGGGTTGGTAATAATACCAGGAGCCAGGCGGCTAGCCGCCCTGACAGGGTAGGTAGTTGCTTCATACGAATAATAAGTTAGTGACAAATACGGATGTAATTTCCCGGATTAAAATAAATGTTGGTTTATACGGCGTTCGTCCAAACCAGACAGCAAACATAAGTGAAATCCAGACAGATTAGGAACGTGTCCGAAATAACTTACCATTTTGGGCGGCGTCTTCTTGACGCTGACTTCGTTGGTAAAACAGTTGCGTAGCGATGCTATGCGCCTGTTTCACCGCCTTGCCAGCGCCAAGAATACACTCGCCGAAAACGGCAACTTATTTCGGACACGTTCCTTATTTCGGTTTCAAATTTTCACATAAATCTTCCGGCGATACAAGTACAGGCACACCAACCAGCATACCAGTAAAAAACTGAGCGCAAACAACAGCGAGCCGAATGCTCCGCCTTCTATGGGTTTAAATACGTGGCTGTAAATCCAGCCGTAGGCCGACTCCGTTTCACCACCGGCGGTGGTCCACTTGCTGATGAGCATAATTTTGGTCAGCAGCCCGGCCAGCACATAGGCGAAAAGCGGATTGGCGCCGAAAACCAGGAAAAAGCGGATATAGCGCTGGCCGTTGGCAATGTCGAGCGCCCATACGCTGACGGCCAGCAGAATCATGGAAATGCCGCCGGTATACAGTACAAAAGTGCTCGTCCAAAGGCTTTTATTGATCGGGAACGCCAGATCCCAAACCAAGCCGGCTGCGGCAAGTACAACGCCCCACATCAAAAGGTCGCGCACGGCGAGCATTTTTTGTTCCTGCCGTTTTTGCATCATCTGGCCGCTCCACCAGCCCAAAAGTACCGTGACAATAGCCGGCAAGGTGCTCAATAGGCCTTCCGGGTCAAACGCGATGCCTTTGCCTTTCCATAAGTGCCCGGGGCCAAGGATTGCCAGGTCCATCATACGCACGGCGCTAAACTCCAGCGAATACGGGTCCGCGCCGGGTATGCCCATCCAATACAAAATACCCCAGTAGCCAAAAAGAATAGCCAGCGCCACACCGATCAGCCAGCGCGCCGGCAAGGTCAGCGCCAGCACTGCAGCCAACCCATACCCGAGTGCCAGGCGTTGGAGGACGCCCATGATCCGAAGGTTTTCGAGGCTCTTGCCAAAAAACGGAAAAGCGGCCAGCAGCAACCCCAGCGCAAACAGCACGGCCGTCCGGCGCGCGATCTTGCGCAGGATCGCTGCATTCAACGCTCGCCCGTATTTTTCAAACGAAAACCACATCGAAACCCCGATGATGAACATAAACGAGGGAAAGACCAGGTCGGTGGGAGTGCAGCCATGCCAGTCGGCGTGCCGCAGCGGGGCGTAAACAAACTCCCAGGTGCCCGGCGTATTCACAATCAACATCAGGGCAATCGTCAGGCCGCGGTAGAAATCAATGGAAAGATAGCGCATAGGTAGTACGGTGTGCAGGTAAGACAGAAAGGCATTCCAAAGCAAAGGAACAACACGCCGAAAAAATATAATACTCTTTTTTGTTCTTTCTTGCCGGGCTTGCCGGCAGCAAATACCGCCCGGCTTGCATCTTTTTTGGAAACTTACCGCGTATGCGTTTTTTAACCCTGCTTTCCGTTGTACTTTTTTTAATCTGCTCCTGCGCCTTGCACGCCCAATCCTTTTCCTGCGGTATGGACATCCTGTGGCAGGAGCGCCTCTTACGGGACACTGGATTTCGAAAACGTTTGGATGCCGTCGAAAAACAGCGCTCCGACGCGCTCGACGCCGGTCTGGCCCAGGCGGATGGACTGGCAGCGACGTACGCCCTGCCGGTAGTTGTGCATATTGTCCATCAAAACGGCGCTGAAAACATATCCGACGCCCAGGTGCTGGCGGGTATCCAGCAGATAAACGACGCCTTTGCCAACAGCGGCTATTACGATAAGGGCGATGGCGTGCCAACGCCATTCCAGTTCTGCCTGGCCCTGCGAACCCCCGACGGCGCCCCCACCACCGGCATCAACCGGGTGGTATCGACCCTGACCATGGAAACTATGGAATATGACGACGAGTCTTTGAAGGATCTTAGCCGTTGGGATCCGCTGAAGTACATCAATATTTGGGTGGTTCGGGAAATTATCAGCGCCGGCTCCGGGCCGGGCGTAGCCGGATATGCCTACCTGCCCGGCGCCCACGGCGATGATATTGACGGCATCGTCATGGAGGCCCGCTGGTTTGGCGCATCGCCGGCAAAAACCGGCGTGTTGATCCACGAGATGGGCCACTACCTCGGCCTGCTCCATACGTTTCAGGGCGGCTGCACCAACGACAACTGCAATACCGACGGCGACCGGGTGTGCGACACGCCGCCCGACCAGTCCACCGCCTGGCAACCCTGCGCCGCCATCCAAAACTCCTGCACGACCGATACCAATTCGGGTTTTGTCGCCGATCAGAACGACATGACCATTAATTATATGGATTATGCCACAGTAGACTGTTACAACGCGTTCACTAAAGGGCAAAGCGACCGCATGGAGTTTTTTCTCAACACCGCCCGGAAAAGTCTGCTCGCGTCGGATGGCTGCCTGAACCCCTGCGCCAACCCGATCGCGGCAACCTTCACCGCTTCTGCCGGCCCGGTAGTGCCCGTTGGCACAACGGTGGATTTTATCAACGGCTCCGTGAACGGCGACATATATCAATGGTTGCTCAACGGTATACCCGTAGCCTCTACGGCCCAGTTCTCGAACCTGATGGCCACATTGGGCGCCGTGGTGGTCACACTGAACATAACAAACGCCGACTCCACTTGCGCGGATAGCTTTAGCGACACCCTGACGGTCATTTGCCCGCTCACGGCCGGTTTCAACATCAGTACCACGACCCCAAAGGCCGGCGAAACCATCGCCCTCACGGCAACCAACTCCAACGCCGCCCAGTGGGAATGGACGGTCAACGGTATCGGCATCGGTTCGGCTGCCACAGCCGCTGTGCAGATGCCATACCCCGGTATTTATTCCATTTGCCTGACGGAATCGAACGATTATTGTGCCCAAACCCGGTGCCAACCGGTAGAGATCGACGATACCTCGGCGTGTAAGGGCAGTTTGTTTTTATCCTTGCCCGATTCGACAGGCCTGGAGGAAATTGTCAAATTGCCCGATGGATCCTGGTTGGCTGGCGGCGCGTCGCACGCTGGCGACAGCTCCCTGCTTTTTCATTTGTCGCCAAACTGGAACATAAACGGCAGCCGCATTTTTGATATCATTCCCGGTGAAAAAGAAAGTATTCAGACCCTGGAATGGGTGAGTGGCGCTTATGTGGTCGGGTTTGGGGCCTCCGGGTATACCACGCCCTCCGCCAATCGCCGTTTTTTTATTTTTAAATACCACTACCCCAGCAGAACGCTTGCCTGGGTGCGCAGTTACCGGTCCAATGCTTTTCAGCCTTGGATCGAATGGTCCAAGCTTGCCGAGCTACCTGCCGACGGGAACTACTTGCTTGCAAGTGCCGACGAAAAAAATGCATACCGGGGCCTTCGGTTGATCATTGACAAAAACACCGGCGATATACTGAGCGCCCCATATCTGAAGGGGCAAATTGCCCTGGTTTCTCCCTATGACATGAAACGAATCAGCGACCAGATATATGTTTCCGGCCGGTATATCAGCTCAGCCACTGACCAGGGCGCACACCTGGTGATTTATTCCGGCAACGGTCAAGTCCAATCGAGCCGGTATTATACCAACTCCTTTTTCCAGTTGTACGCCAGCAGTATTACCCACCTGGACAACGCACTGTATATATTGGCAGACGGCGCCGGCAACAACACTTATGCAGTTGTCCTTAAAACCGATCTGGCCGGCCAGGTCATTTGGTCAAAACGTATTAATCTGCCCGTCAATACGTCTATGGTGGATGGAAAAATGATCATTGCGGTAAACGACGGCGTCATCATTCATATCAACCATCCGGCGGTTTTACATTCGTTTCTGTACAAATTCGATACTGCGGGCAATCTGGTTTGGAGTAAAATTTTGAACCTTCCAGGCAATTGTTACCTCAACAACATTTATGCTGATGGAAACAAGATTGCCGGCATCGGCTATGTGTTCGGCGGAAAGGCATTCTTGTTCCGGATTGATCCTGAGAAGCTCATCGACGGTCCATGTACCTACCTGGAAGGGACCGCTGCCACCGCATTTGATATTTCTGTAACGCCAACCAACGGACCGGTTCAATTGACCGATCAGGGGTGGACCAGCTTAAGCGTTCCGGTGGAGGAGTATCCCACTGCATTGGAATTATCCGAAATATGCCCGCCCAGCCCCTGCCCGGAAACCTGCGATAACGGCCTCGACGACGATGGCGACGGCTATGTGGACTGTTTCGACACCGCCGACTGTCCCTGCCAATCCGAAATACCCGACTGCTACACGGCGGATACCCTGGGCCTGGGTTTTAGCGGCCGCCTGGCCTGGAAGAGCGACCCGCTGAACGTGAACGCCATTTCCACGCCCATCGCAGCCAACCTCAATCCAGGCGCCGATTCCATCCCGGAGATCATTGTGTTGCAAGGGGAGCCCGGCACCAACAACGACCTGAGCAGCGCTTTCCTGATTTTTCGCGGCGACGGCGCCAACGCTGCCGCGCCGGATATTCTGGCGATCCCTGGCAGCGTGCTGAACCGGCCGGCGAATTTCCCTGTCGTCGGCGATGTGGACGGCGACGGCTCGCCGGAGCTGATCGTCGTGTGTGCCGATCGCTATATCCGCGTATTTGCGCACTACCAGGCCGGCGGCTCGCCGCCGATGGCCCTCTGGCTGAGCTCCGCCGATCCCGTGAGCGACCATGCACACCGGCCGTTTCTGGCCGATTTCGATCAGAACGGCAAACCGGAAGTTTATGTGGGCACGGAGGTTTTTCAATTCGACTTTTCCAATGCTGCATTAAACCGGGTCAGCGGGCCCAACCAAACGCCTTCGGGCAAGCTGAATACAACGGTGACCACTAAATTCAGCTGCAACCCGGTGGCGGCCGATTTGCTAACGCCGGTCGATTGCGGCGGCGACCCGGATTGTGCTGGACTGGAAATCGCCGCTGGCCCTGTCATTTATTCCGTAGACCTCAATCCACTGGACGGCGACCCGGTTGAAATAAAACCGCAACGCAATCTCAACGCTGTAACGGGCGGCGCTTATTCCGACGGTTATACCACGGTGGCGGATATCGATCTGGACGGTATTCCCGACGTATTGGTAGCCGGCCGGCAAGGCAACCAACTCGGCGTGTATGCCTGGAATAAGACGGGGTTGCTGCGCTTTTTCAATTACCCCGGTTTTACTACGCGGGGTGGCGGTATCGTAGCAGTGGCCAATGTTTGGAACGACAAGGCCAGCGGCGGCGCACAGGACTTTCCGGAACTCCTGGCTGCTGCCGAAAACCGCCTGGTTTGTTTCAACCTCAACCGGGCCAACCAAACCCCTGCAACGCCCTGGTGGTGGGAAGGGAGCACAGCCGATCTCTCGGGAAGTTTGGGCATTTCGACCTTTGATTTTAACAACGACGGCTGGCCGGAAATCCTGCTGCGCGACCAAAACGGCTTGCGGGTGCTGTACGGCGGCAGGGCGCCATTTCCCACCGGGGTGGCTCCCGACCGCAATTGGATGGCCTTCCCAATGGGCTCCGGCACTATCGATGAATACCCGGTAGTGGCCGACCTCGATCACGACGGCCAGGCCGAGATTACTATTACCGGCCATGAAATGCCGGGAGTTCCGCCGGCCGGCGCCGCCACCGGCCGCTTGTGGGTATTCGAATCCGACCCCCTCACCGGCAGCCCCTGGCTTTCTGCCCGCTCTTTCTGGAATCAGTACAGTTATTTCATCGTTCCGGTAAATGACGACCTAAGCATCCCCAAAACACAACAGCCGCACCACCTCGAACTCCCCGGCATTGGCTCGGGTAAACGCCCGTTCAACCGGTTTCTGAGCCAGTTACCGCTACTCAATACGTCTTACGACCCCTACCTGCCGCTCCCCGATGCCGTGGTAACGGCCGGGCCGCTCCGTTGTTCGAACGACTCGATCTGCATACCGCTGACTATTTGCAACGGGGGTAGCGCCGCCTTGCCGGCGGGTACGCCGCTGCGCTTGTATCGCGGCGACCCAACCGCCATTTCCGCCACCCTGATCCTCCTTCAACCTGCCCTATCCCGGCCTATCCCGGCAGATAGCTGCCTGGAAATAGAAATCCGTTTTCCAACCGCTTGGGACAACATGGTTTTTGTAGTCGTCAACGATAACGGCTCCCTGCCCACGCCGTTTAGTTTGAGTGCCGACTTTCCCTCCAGCGGCGTGGTCGAATGCAATTATGCTAACAACATCGATTCGTTCCCGCTGCCGGCCGCGCTGCCGCCGATTGACCTGGGACCTGACGTTCAAGTGTGTCAAAACGGGGTATGGACGTTTCATGCGAGCAATAACTTTGCTACCTACAAATGGTCCACATTATCTACCGATTCCATGATCACCGTGTACGCGCCCGGTACCTATTGGGTAGAAGCACGCGACCAATGCGGACAGGTGTACACCGATACTGTGGTGGTGAGCGTTAGCCAGGCTACTATTATCGACCTGGGACCGGATACTAGCTTTTGCGGCGGCGGCGCCCTGCAATTTGACGTGCCGGGGTTTGAGCAGTATCAATGGGTTCCGGAGACGGGGTTGTCTTGTGCTGCCTGTCCGAACCCCGCGGCTACTGTCGCTAACTCGATCACCTACACGGTTTTGGCTAAAACGGCACACGGATGCTACAGTGTGGATTCTATCCGGATCACGGTCGCCGGCTTGGCGGCGGCTTCGCTGGATACGGCGCTTTGCGCCAATACTTCCCTGACGTGGAACGGTGTGGAAATTCCGGCGGGCAGCTCGCATGTCTTCACTTTTTCCCTCCAAAACGGCTGCGATTCCACCTTTACCGTGCATTCGAGTGCGCTTCCTACCCAACAAACGCAGGAGAGCCGCAGCATTTGCGCGGGCGATTCGGTGCTGATTTTCAACCAATGGCGCAGTGCGGCGGGCGTATACGCCCAAACCTTCAGCGCGCAAAACGGTTGCGATTCGACGCACTCCGTGGCCCTTGCAGGTGTTGCCAGTGTTGCAAACGCAGGAGAGCCGCAGCATTTGCGCGGGCGATTCGACCCTGATTTTCAACCAATGGCGCAGTGCGGCGGGCGTGTACGCCCAAACTTTCAGCGCGCAAAACGGTTGCGATTCGACGCACGCCGTAGCCTTGCAGGTGTTGCCAGTGCTGCAAACACAGGAGAGCCGCAGCGTTTGCGCGGGCGATTCGACCCTGATTTTCAACCAATGGCGCAGTACGGCGGGCGTGTACGCCCAAACCTTTAGCGCGCAAAACGGTTGCGATTCGACGCACTCCGTGGCCTTGCAGGTGTTGCCAGTGTTGCAAACGCAGGAGAGCCGCAGCATTTGCGCGGGCGATTCGACCCTGATTTTCAACCAATGGCGCAGTGCGGCGGGCGTATACGCCCAAACCTTCAGCGCGCAAAACGGTTGCGATTCGACGCACTCCGTGGCCTTGCAGGTGTTGCCAGTGTTGCAAACGCAGGAGAGCCGCAGCATTTGCGCGGGCGATTCGACCCTGATTTTCAACCAATGGCGCAGTGCGGCGGGCGTGTACGCCCAAACTTTCAGCGCGCAAAACGGTTGCGATTCGACGCACTCCGTGGCCTTGCAGGTGTTGCCAGTGTTGCAAACGCAGGAGAGCCGCAGCATTTGCGCGGGCGATTCAGTGCTGATTTTCAACCAATGGCGCAGTACGGCGGGCGTGTACGCCCAAACTTTCAGCGCGCAAAACGGTTGCGATTCGACGCACTCCGTGGCCTTGCAGGTGTTGCCAGTGTTGCAAACGCAGGAGAGCCGCAGCGTTTGCGCGGGCGATTCGACCCTGATTTTCAACCAATGGCGCAGTACGGCGGGCGTGTACGCCCAAACCTTCAGCGCGCAAAACGGTTGCGATTCGACGCAGCCCAAAACGGTTCGATTCCACCCGTACCTTGCAGGTGTGCCGGGGGCGCGGCGCGTTTTCGCGCGTGGCAAAATACGGCGGGGGCGTACAGTCAGGTATTCACGGGGCAAAACGGTTGCGATTCGACGCACGAGGTGGCGCTTGATATTTTACCTGCCCCGGTGATATCCCCCGACTGGAACCGCCCGTCTTGTGCGGACGCGGCGGATGGCAGCATTTTTCTCCCGGTTGCGCCCTTGGGATTGGAATACAGTTTGAATGGCGGGCCGTTTCAACCAGAAGCGGTTTTCGAAGGGATCAAGGCGGGTCCGTACACACTGGTGGCCCGAAACCAGGAGGGTTGTACGCAATCGGCAAATATCCTGCTGGAAGCGGCTACAGCGTTGACACTCGATTTGCCAGCCGATACGACCATCGTACCCGGCCAGTCTGTGCTGCTTGAACCTACCACAAGCGGGCCGGTCGCCTTGTACGCCTGGATGCCGCCGGACTATCTCGATTGCAGTACCTGCACCGCGCCGAAGGCCACGCCATTGGAAACGACGACCTACACTTTGGTGGTTTACAATGCTTCCGGATGTTCGGCTACCGACCGGACGACCGTGCGGGTGACGGGGCCGGCAGTTTATGTGCCTAATGTATTTGATCCGGGCAGCCCGGGGCTTAACAACGTGTTCGGGATTTGGGCAGCCCGCGGTGTCCGGCAGGTGCTTTACCTGGAAATTTATGACCGCTGGGGCGGCCTGGTTTTCCGGCGCGAGCGATTTGCCGCCGACGGCCTTACCGGTTGGGACGGCAGATGGAAGGGCCGGGACTGTAGCCCCGGCGTGTACGTTTACACGCTGGAGTTGGAAATGGATGACGGGAACCGTATCCGAATAGCCGGCGATGTGGCCCTGGTGCGATAGCGCCGCCGGCAGTGACTTGTTTTTCTTTTCCCCGTTCCGGGCATTCGCTATACCTTTGCGATGCTGTTTCCGAATCATTTTTGCTGATTTCAGGAGTTTCACCGTTTCAGGGTCCATCAGCAAAAAAGACTTTGCTTACCATACAGGGGACTTCCTTCAGCACGAACCTGAAACCCCGAAACCATGACCTAACCGCCACACCATGCAAAATCCGCAAGTATATCAGCCCACCAACAAAATCCGCCTGGTTACGGCCGCCAGTTTGTTCGACGGCCATGATGCCGCCATCAATATCATGCGCCGCATCATGCAAAGCAGCGGGGCGGAGATCATCCATTTAGGCCACAACCGGTCGGTTCAGGAAATTGTGAATTGTGCCATTCAGGAAGATGTGCAGGGGATCGCCATCACGTCGTACCAGGGCGGGCACATCGAGTTTTTTCAGTACATGTACGATTTGCTGAACGAACGCGGCGCGGGCCATATCAAAATTTTCGGCGGCGGCGGCGGCACTATTTTGCCGTCTGAAATCGGGGAACTGCAGGCGTACGGGATCGCCCGCATCTATCACCCCGATGATGGCCGGGCAATGGGCCTGCAAGGCATGATCAACGATGTGCTCCGGCAATGCGACGTTGCCCTGACCGCTCCCGGCGGCCGGGTGAACGGCGAGATGAAGCGCTTTCGCGAAAAAGACGCCGGCGCCATTGCCCGCCTGATCACGATTGCGGAGAATGCCCCGGATCTTTTCGAAAACGAAATCCTGCCGGCTCTACAGCCGGACCCCTCCGCCGGGCGCCCGCCGGTACTCGGTATTACGGGAACGGGCGGCGCCGGCAAATCGTCGTTGGTGGACGAATTGGTGCGCCGTTTTCTGCTCGACTTTCCCGCCAAAACCATTGGCATCCTGTCGGTCGACCCCTCCAAACGCAAGACCGGCGGCGCCTTGCTCGGCGACCGTATCCGGATGAACGCCATCAACCACCCGAACGTCTACATGCGCTCGCTGGCCACGCGCCAAAGCAATTTGGCCCTGTCCAAATACGTGCAATCCGCGGTAGAAATCCTGAAGGCTGCCCAATATGACCTGATCATCCTCGAAACCAGCGGCATCGGCCAAAGCGACACCGAAATCGTTGACCACAGCGACCTTTCGCTGTACGTCATGACGCCGGAATTCGGAGCGGCCTCCCAACTGGAAAAAATCGACATGCTCGATTTTGCCGACGTAGTGGCCATCAACAAATTTGACAAGCGCGGCGCCCTGGATGCCTTGCGCGACGTGCGCAAACAAGTACAACGGAACCGCAACGCCTGGACGGTGCCGGCAGACGGCATGCCCGTTTTCGGTTGTATCGCCAGCCAGTTCAACGACCCCGGCGTGAATCAGCTCTACCGGAAACTGACGGAACTGTTGGTGGAAAAATGCGGGGCGGCATTTCATTCCGTCTTTGCCGCTTCCGATGAGATGTCGGAAAAGATATTCATCATTCCGCCCCAGCGCACGCGCTACCTGTCGGAAATTGCAGAATCCAACCGGCACTACGACAAACAGGTGGAAGAGCAAGTGGCTATTGCCCGGCAAATGTGGTGCCTGAAAAACACGATGGAAACAGTGCACGGCGGACGGGCCGCAACGGACGCGCAGGTGCTGGAAGCGCTCCGGCAGCGGTACCAGGAGTTGGAAACGCAGATCGACTGGCGCTGCAAGCGCATTTTGGAGGGGCATGCGGAGAAAAAAGCCCGCTATGCCGCCGGTGAGTATGTGTACCTCGTGCGCGACAAGGAGGTGCGGGTGAAAACATACACCGAAAGCTTGGCGCACACGCGCATCCCCCGGGTGGCCTTCCCGCGCTACCAGGAATGGGGCGACATTCTGCGCTGGCGGCTCCAGGAAAACGTACCCGGCGAATTCCCCTATACCGCCGGCGTTTTCCCGTTCAAGCGCGAAGGCGAGGACCCCACGCGCATGTTTGCCGGGGAGGGCGGCCCCGAGCGCACCAACAAACGCTTTCACTACGTCTCTCAGGGCTTGCCCGCAGCGCGCCTGAGCACTGCTTTCGACTCCGTCACCCTGTACGGGGAAGACCCCGACTACCGGCCCGACATTTACGGTAAAATCGGCAACTCGGGCGTTTCGGTGTGTTGCCTCGACGATGCCAAGAAACTATACTCCGGCTTCGACCTTTGCGATCCGAAGACGTCGGTGTCCATGACCATCAATGGCCCTGCCGCCACTGTCGCGGCCTTTTTTATGAATGCGGCGATCGATCAGCAATGTGAAAAACACATCCGCGAACACCGGCTGGAGCACCTGGTGGACGCAAAACTAAAAGCAAAATACGATGATAAAGGCCTGCCGCGGCCGGCATACCTGGGCGAACTGCCGGAAGGCAACGACGCTTTGGGCCTGTTGCTCCTGGGCCTGACGGGCGCAGAAGTACTGGACAAGGAAGTTTATGAAAAAATAAAAGCCTACGCCCTTTCCGCCGTGCGCGGCACCGTGCAGGCCGATATTTTGAAGGAAGACCAGGCGCAAAACACCTGTATTTTCAGCACCGAATTCAGCCTGCGGGTCATGGGCGACGTGCAGGCGTATTTTATCCGGAACAAGGTTCGGAATTTTTACTCCGTTTCCATTTCCGGTTACCATATCGCCGAGGCGGGCGCCAACCCCATCACCCAATTGGCCTTTACGCTGGCCAACGGCTTCACCTTTGTGGAATACTACGCCTCGCGCGGGATGGACGTCAACGATTTTGCCCCCAACCTGTCGTTCTTTTTTTCCAACGGCGTGGACCCCGAGTATGCCGTTATCGGCCGCGTGGCGCGCCGCATTTGGGCCAAGGCCATGCGCTTCAAGTACGGCGCCAACCAGCGCAGCCAGATGCTCAAATACCACATTCAAACCTCGGGCCGCTCCCTGCACGCGCAGGAAATCGCCTTCAACGATATCCGCACGACCTTGCAAGCCTTATATGCCATTTACGACAACTGCAACTCGCTGCACACCAACGCCTACGACGAGGCTATCACCACGCCTACCGAAGAGTCGGTGCGCCGCGCCATGGCCATTCAATTGATTATCAACAAGGAACTCGGGTTGGCGAAAAACGAAAACCCCGTGCAGGGCTCCTTTATCATCGAAGAGCTGACCGACCTGGTGGAGGAGGCCGTACTGGCCGAATTCGACCGCATCACCGAACGCGGCGGCGTGCTGGGCGCCATGGAAACGATGTACCAACGCGGCAAAATTCAGGAGGAAAGCTTGTACTACGAAACCCTCAAACACACCGGCGAACTGCCGCTGGTGGGCGTGAATACGTTTTTGAGCCAGGAAGGCTCTCCCACCATCCTGCCCCGCGAAGTGATCCGGGCTACGGAAGATGAAAAGGAAGGCCAGATCCGCACCCTGCAAAACCTGCATGCCGCCAACGCCGGCCCTGCGCAGGAAGCCCTGCGCCGCTTGCAGCAGACAGCCGTCCGCAACGAAAATATCTTTGCTGGACTGATGGAAGCGGTTAAAGTATGCTCGCTGGGGCAAATCACACACGCGCTGTATGAGGTAGGTGGGCAGTACCGGCGGAATATGTAGGTTATACTTTTCCCAACCACTCCAGCGTCTTCCGCATGCCTTCCTCCAACGGCGTGATGTGGTATCCCAATTCCGCTTCCGCCTTCCGGCTGCTGAGCGGCCAGTTGCGCACAAATTTCCGGACAAACGGCGGTGTGATCATCGGTGGTCGCCCGAAGCGGTCGGCTAAAAACTGTTGGGTATGGGCAAATGCCATCATGGCCGGCAGTGGCAACCGGAGCATGGTGTGCCGGCGGCCGGTGATGCAGGCCAGAAGGGCGAAGAAGTCGTTGTAACTGTAGTTCTCCCCGCCTAAAATATACCGCTCGCCCGGCCGGCCTTTTTCCATCGCCAGGATATGGCCGGTCACCACATCGTCGATAAATACATAATTGCCGATGCTGCGCCCGTCGCCGGGGATCAGCCGCCAAGTGCCTGCCGCATAACCCCGGATCATTTTGGTGACGCCATTGCTCACACTCCATTGCCCCGGGCCATACACGCGGCTGGGGTTCACCACCACCACTTCCAGGCCGGTGCTGGCGCCGAATTCCCATATCTGCCCTTCGGCTTCCAGTTTCGACTGTTCATAGGCGGTTGTCAGGTCTGGTATGGGGTTGGTGTGCTCGTCGACTTCGCGACCATCCGGCGTAGCGCCCATAACGCCCGCAGTGGACGTGACCACCACGCGCCGCACACCGGCGGCATGTGCGGCGCGCAGCACCTGGAGCGTGCCCTGTACATTGACCTTCCGGAACGCCTCCGGATCGGGGTGCCACACTCCCGCCAGGGCGGCAATATGATACGCCACGGTACAACCTTCCATGCCGGCGGCCAGGCTGATCGGGTCGTCCAGGGAACCTTCCACCGCCCGGATATTGGGATGTTGAAGCCGGCCTGTTTTGTGTGGGTTTCGCACCAACGCCCGGACCGTGTGGCCGTGTTCCGCCAATTTTTTACTCAATTGCTCCCCGATATATCCTGTTGCGCCTGAAACGAATACAGCTGTCATGCAAACAAAATTATTTTAAAATAATTGATTTACCGATGCGGATATCCAATGCTTTTCCGCCGCGCTTCGCGAATGGCAGGCGCCGTATGCCAGGATACCGGCGGCCTGGTTGCCCAACTCAAAGCCACCGCCTTGTGCGCTTCCTGTACTGCGCCCATTCTGTTCCAAACAACCGGGAAAGTATGGGTTCCTCGTAGCACAATACCCGCAGGTGAAAAACCATGGCCAGCACAAGGGCATAGCCTGCCAGCCAGGCCGACCCCTTTGCCAGCGCCAGCCCCCCAACGGTAAGCAACACAGCGATATACATAGGGTTTCGGCTAAAGCGATACCAGCCGCCGGTCACCAAATGCCGTGGCGGGCTCCAGGGCGCCAGCGTACCCTTGCCGGTGAAATAAAACGCCCGCACGCAGCCCGGCAGGATCAGGATACCAAGCGCCATAACCGGCCAACCCAGCTCCGTGCCCGCGGTGGCGGGCGGACTGAAATGCAGGATCAACGCCGGCACCAACCCGGCTACCACGCCAGGTAGCGCTAAAAAAGCAAACAACGCGCGTAAAAACATGGAATAATTCTTCAAACATTTTGCCTCTCTGAGGCGATTTAATGCGGTTAATATTTGATTTTCAATTATTTATGCATTGATGCTGTCTGAACCTCACGTTTTTTAATATTTGAACTTACGAAATATAGTAATATTTTCGTTTCCTAACCTATAATATTCCAATACGGAGGTCCTATGAAACTGCTCGTCGCGCTTTTGTCTTTTACGTTTGTTTTTACCTGGTGGCCCGGTAAAGAGGCCGCGCCGCCATCTTCGAAGGATGCCCTGGAAGCCAGGGCCGTACTGGATGAGGTGAATGCCTTGCGCGCCAGCGGCTGCAAGTGCCCGGATGGCAAACGTTTCCGCCCGGCTCCGGCGCTGATTTGGGATACCCGCCTGGAAAAGGCTGCCCAGGAGCACGCCGCCGATATGAGCCGCGAGCGCTATTTCAGCCATACGAGCCTCGACGGCAGCAGTTTCTCCGAACGCATCAGCCGAACCGGCTACCCCTGGCAATTCGTCGGCGAAAACATTGCCAAAGGTTACCCTTCCGCCAAAGCCGTCGTGGATGCCTGGCGCACGAGTAAAGACCATTGCCCCAACCTGATGAACCCATACTTCCGCGACATGGGTATCGGCAAAGCCGGCGCTTATTGGGTGCAGGATTTGGGCACACAACCCGAATAATATTGAAGGCGCTTGACCCGGAGGCCGGGGCTTGCGTACTTTTACCCTAAAATTACCATTCGCATGCCACAACACGACCTGAAGCAACTCACCCGGCAAGCCAATCTGGCGGTGCTGGAGGTGGCGGTATTTTTGCGCGAAGAAGCCAGCCGGGTGCAACCCGGGCAAGTGGAGGAAAAGCACCTCAACGGCCTGGTTAGCTACGTGGATCGAACGGCAGAACAAATGCTGGTAGAACGCTTGCAACGCTTGCTGCCCGAAGCGGCGTTTATCACGGAAGAAGAAACCGTGGAACAAGGCCGCACCGCCAGCCTGCAATGGATCATCGACCCGCTCGACGGCACTACCAATTACCTGTATGGCCTGCCCCATTATTCCATCAGCGTAGGGCTGCGCGAAAGCAACGAAATGCTCGCGGGCATCGTCCTGCACGTGCCTAACAACGAGTTGTTTTTTGCCTGGCGCGGCGGCGGCGCCTGGTGCAACGATCGCCCCATCCGGGTCAGCCGCCGCCAAACACTGCGCCAGGCACTGGTCGCCACCGGGTTCCCGTACCATAACTTCAGCCGGGCTGATGCCTGGATGAAGGTGTTGCGGACGTTTTTGGCCGAAGGCCGCGCCGTTCGGCGCTATGGATCGGCCGCACTCGACCTGGCTTATGTGGCCTGCGGCCGCTTCGATATCTTTTTTGAATACGGACTCAACGCCTGGGATGTAGCGGGCGGCGCCTTGCTCGTACACGAAGCCGGCGGGCGGGTGTCTGATTTCAGCGGCGGGCACGGCCATATAGACGGCGGCGAAATACTGGCTTGCAGCGACGGCGTTTTCGACGAGGCGCTGGCGATTGTGCAGGAAGCTTTTGTGAACGGTCACCCGGCATAACGCCGCTTGCGCCGCCACATAAACACGGCTCCGAAAATACCCAAAAAAAGCAGCGGCAACCCAAGATTCAGCGCCTGCCAGAAGGTCTTCTCCTCCCGGGCACGCACGGTATCCAACAGCCGGAGCTTCACCTCCTTGGTCCGGGCCTCGATCACACCCGTGGCGTCAATCAGGTATTCCACGACATTGAGCATAAGCTCCTTATTGGCATAGGTGATATTTTCAAAACGGTTGAAGCCCAGGGGTAACCATTCTTTTTTTTCACTGTCGCGTATGAAATTGGCCGCCACATCCCCGTCGCTGATTACCATCATCCGGGTAGGCGCACTGGTGTTGCGAAAATTCAACCCGGCTTGTTTCAGCCCCTCCAGCATCGCTTCCGACACGCGGTTTTCAAAATTCGAGGAAAAAATTCCCTCCAGCAGCACGCCCACCGTTTGTGGCCCTTTGCTGAAATGCTCCGGCCGGGGTGCGGCGCGCAGGATTTCAAAATTCAAATCAACCGGACTGAATTGCAGGCGGCTGTAGCGGCTGCTTTGCAGCAAGGCCGTTTTGGTTACCGGCGTTTTGGTGCGGATGGTGTCGATGGAAGAGCAGAATTTCATCTCCACGCGGTCCAGGTTTTTGACCACCGGATGCCGGCCGACAGGCAGCACCGTGGGGTGGTACGGCCAGTCGAACAGCTGAAACTGCGGGGCGTTGCCCACTACTCCGACTTGCAACGGAATTTTGCTGCTTTCCATATCCAGCACCAGGTCGGGCTGGATGCGGACCCCATATTTGAACAGCATGTCCTCCAGGTTGAGCGGGTAGTCGGAAGGAACAAACCGGCCGGCGCGACGCAGGCTGTCGAGGTCGGCATTCAGCCGGTCGATGAGCCAAAGGACCTTTCCGCCCTGCATGATAAACTGATCCACCTTAAACTTGTCGCGTTCGGAGAACCCGCCCTGGGGTTTGGCGATGATCAGGAGGGCGCATTTTTCCGGCTCGAGGCGCAGCACCGAATCAAGGGTTATCCGGTCGGTATCATAAAACTGGTGCAGGCTGCGCTCCAGATCGGTGGTTTGCAAAGCGGCAAGCTCGCCATGGCCGCGGGTGAACAGGATGGCCGGCCGGGCCTGGGCCTGGAGTTTTTTGATGGCATTGGCAAATTTATACTCCAGCAGGCTCACGGAGTTGTTCACCACTTCGTCGGGCATCAGCGTAGGCGATTGGTTTTCCAGCAGGTTGACAGCGACTTCGCGGTTTCCGAAGTGAAAAACAGCTACGGGATAAATGAGCTGCTGCGAGCTTTCTCCCTGCTCGTTGACGCGCAAATTGACCGGCGCAATGCCATCTTCCAGCAAAGCCTTCTGGCGCGACTTTATTTCTTCGGTACTGCCCTGCAGGGGGTCTTCAAACTGATAGTCGATATAACCGGTCACCGAACGGAAATCGTCGAGCATTTCGCGCGTGGCCGTTTGCAGGCGCTTGAAGCCGGCGGGAAACGAGCCTTCAAGCAGCACCTGCACATAAATGCGGTCGTCGAGCGCTTCGAGCAGCTTGCGGGTAGGTTTGGTCAGGGTAAAACGCTTCTCCTCCGTGAGGTCGAAGTGTGTGTAAAAACTATTGGCCAGGATATTGACAAACAGGATAATCCCGCAAAACAAGCCGAATTGCAGGAGTGCCTGCGAACGTTGCGATCGCGCCATGTACGATTGGTTTAATTCGGCAAAGATAGGAGAGGGAGTTATTTTTACGAACAAATCAATACGTCGGGGTCATATCCGCATCCACACACAGGATAAAATCCGCCCGGCCTTTGTGTTCCTCCTGCAACTTGCTCAGGTCTTCCTGCGTCACGGTGCTGATCGTGCCGTATTGGAGTGTTGGCTGCTGGCGTTTGAGGTACCAAAGTATGCCTTCGTAGTTGTCCGAATGGTAGGCGCCGTTGAAGTGCAGCAGCAGGCTTCCGGGGCGGAAGTACTGCAGGATAAAATGGGCCATGGTAGCGTCTTTGCTGGCCTGCGCCTTGGGGAAATTTTCGCCGCCGTGGCCACCCATCATGGCCAGCATGTTTTTATACCCCGGCAGTTCGGAGTCGTACGGCATGGGCAGCGGCGCGATCCAGGCTTTTTCGATATCGGAAAGCGAGTCAAGCGCGCTAAACCCCTCGTGCGACACTATCGAGGCATAGCGGCGCGGGATGTTGGTGGCTGCAAAGGGCAGGCGGTGGGCTTTTGCAAAATCGACCAGGGGAGCGTAATCGGTCCGGTAGTTTTTCCACAGGCGCGCCAGGGTGTCCAGCCCTTTGGCGTCAATCTCGCCATTCAGATAGCGGTTGAGCGCTCCCTGGTTGTCGGCTTCAAACATTTCGGCGCCCAGCACCAATTGGCGTTTTTGCTGCAGGTCCTTGCTTAGTTCCAACTGGAGCCAGTGGGCGATAGCGTTGTTGTGGTATTCACCGAAAAGGACGATGTCTTTCCCCTGCAGGGTGCGGAGCATTTTGGCATACGACACTTTTCTTCCCTGCGCGTTGAACAGGACGTAAGCGGGTTTTTGCTGGGCAAAAACCGGTATGGCCGCGCAGGCAAAAAGGCAAAGCAAAAGAATTGTTTTCAGGCGCATCGAAAAGTGAAAAGAGTTCGGATGAAACGAAATAGCCCGCAATATAGCAATGCTTATCCGGGCATCGCTGTGTGCCGCCCGGTTTTTTGCCCCAGCCACCTCCCGAATCGAAGCCGCCGGCCGGCTAAAAACCGGGCGGTACACGATATTTTTGGGGTACCGGCATGGAGCAAAGAGGAGGAGGAATAAAACCATCCGGAGGTAAAATTTTCTAAAAAACGGCCCTGTGGCGGTTACTTTTACAATATTTCCCGCACAAACCGGTTTACCTTGCGCACCTCAAAGCCGGATTGTTTTCTTTCTTGCTCCGCTTTTCAATTTATGAAACGAATACTGCTTTTTTGGCTGATGGCTGCTACCGTACCGGCAACGGCAACGGCCCAATGTATTGCCGGCAACTGCGTCAACGGGCAAGGCACCTTTGTGTATCCCTCCGGCGCCAAATACATCGGCAATTTTATAAACGGTGAAATCCACGGCATCGGTGTATGCTATTACACCGACGGCAGCAAATACAGCGGCGAATGGATGCATCGCTACCCCGACGGCAAGGGCACCAAAACCTACTCCGACGGCACCAAACGCACTGGATTGTGGAAAAAGGGCAAACCGGTGGATGAGCACGGGAATATCCAGGAGGAGTACATCGCCGGGAAGAAAGAAGAACAACAGGACGACGGCACTAATATTCAGTCGGGCTGCCTGAGCGGCGACTGCAAAAACGGCGCCGGTATTTTTGCATACCCCGACGGCAGTAAATATGAAGGAAACTTTCTGCAGGGTGAATTTGATGGCGACGGCACGTTTTACTTCGCCAATGGCGATAAATATGTAGGCGCGTTCAAAGATAATTTCCCCCATGGTACCGGCATCCGCCACCACGCCGACGGTACGGTGGAAACCGGCGACTGGCGGGAAGGGGAATTTATCGGGTCCAGCCTCATTGAAAGCGGCCAAACCGGCTGCATACAGGGCGATTGTCAAAACGGCAACGGCGCCTATATATTCAAGGAAGGATCGGCTAAGTATGTCGGTGATTTTCAGGATGGGCAGGCACAAGGCTTCGGCATTTGCACCTATGCCAACGGCGACCGCTACCGCGGGGAGTGGGCCGAAGGCGCCTTCATGGGTAAAGGCACGCTTTACCTCCACGACGGCACCAATGTCACCGGCTTCTGGCGCGCCGGCGAATTCGTTGGCAAAGAACAACCGACCGACTACCAGCCGACGTTCACGGAGCCGGCCCCGGCTGCTCCCGTGGAAATCGAAACCAAAGTTTGGGCCGTCGTTGTTGGCGTGGCGTCTTACGACCACATGCCCGTGCTCCGCTACACCGACGACGATGCCTACCGGTTCTACGCTTTTCTCAAAAGCCTGGAAGGGGGCGCCCTGCCAGATGAACAGGTGCGTATCCTGATCGACGAAGAGGCCACCCGCGAAAACATGATTACCAACATCCGGGAGGTTTTTGGCAAGGCCGGGCCCAATGACCTGGTTATGTTTTATTTTTCCGGGCATGGCCTCAACGGTTCTTTCCTGCCCATCGATTTCGATGGCTACAACAACAAAATCAACCACGAAGAAATCGCCGCGCTGTTCAACAAGTGCAACGCAAAATACAAACTCTGCCTGGCCGATGCCTGCCATTCCGGCAGCATCTTCGCTATGCGTTCGGGCGACACGGAGCCGGTGCTGGCGCAGTATTACCAAACCCTGTCGAAATCCGTTTCCGGCACCGCTCTGATCATGTCGTCGAAAGCGGATGAAACCTCGCTGGAATCGGCCGGCTTGCGCCAGGGTGTATTCAGCCATTTCCTCATCCGCGGTTTGAAAGGAGAGGCCGACAAGAATAAAGACAAGATCGTATCGGTGCAGGAAATTTACGAATTCATCTACGAGAACGTACGCGCCTACACCGGCAACCGCCAAAGTCCCGTGATCAAAGGCAGTTATGACCCGGTGATGCCGGTGGCCGTGATTCGCTAATTTTGGCAAATGAGCGCCGCTCGGACGGTTTTTTTTATCTTTTTTTCCGCTTCGGAATTTTTTTTTAAAAAAAACAGGCTTAAAAAATTAGTTTTTTTTCAACAAATCGCTTGTTTTTTATGTCGCAAATCCGACATTATAAAAAATATAACATTGATAATCAGATATTTAATATTATTGGTTATATGGATTTGTGAAAAAAAAGTCTAACAAATGCCTCAACAAACGCCTTTTTTTGTCCTTTGTTTGCGAAACAATGTCTTGCACTTTTGTATCGTTAATGAAAGGCAACGGCGGCGATTGATGATGAAGCGGTACCTCATTAACCACAACTTTGAGACTTTTCATGAGATTATACGGGAAACCGCCGCGGCGCAAACGAGCGCCGCGGTTTTTTTTTTGCCCCTACGCAATCGGGGCAGGGCCCGGTCCATTCTGCTTTCGGACTTGAACATTGCAAATTGGTCATTGAACATTGATCATTTTTGAATTTATAAATTTCTAAAATGACCGTATGGCCGACATTTTTTGGGGCCTGTCGGCAGGCATTTTTCTACTTGTGCATTTCCGGAATGAAAATTTGAAAAAAAATACACTCCAAAAAATAAATTTTTATCAACAAATCAAAAAATAGATCCCTTTTTTTAAACACAATTTAATTTTATATTATCCTGATTATCTGAATATTATATCTAATTAGCACAAAAATATTGTCTGTAAGCACCAAAACAACCCTGTCAACAAACGCTTTTTTTTGTACTTTGCCACTGGTCGGATGTGCTGCACTTTTGTAACGTCAATGAAAGACAACGGCGCTGAACTGAAAAGAAGCGGCAAACATTGACCAACAAATTCGAGACTTTTCATGAGATTATATACGGGAAACCGCCGCGGCACAAACGAGTGCCGCGGTTTTTTTTTGCCCCTACCCCTGGTGCCTGCGTTCCCGGTTTAATTGGACTACCGCGCGATTTTATTTTCAAAACCGGGCGCCCTGTTCCAATCTATCGCTCCGTTTTTGCCGGTGAGTCCATATTTTTTGAAAAAATTTACGATTATTAAGTACTTGATAATCAATATAAATTTAATTTTTATTGCGTTTTTATATGAGAAAACACAATCTTTTCTTAGCACTTTTTTGTCCTATACACCCGATTCGTTCCACTGCATCTTTGTACTGTCAATGCGAAAGAGCAGTAGAGTAGTAAGGCAGAACGCAAACAAGCGGAAAGCCGCATTGACCACCTGTTTTGCACTTTTCATGAGATTATTATAGACTAGAATATGGGCCGCGGCGCAAATGAGCGCTGCGGCCCGTTTTCTTTACTGGATTAGCGCTAAAAAATAGAATTTGAAGCGGACAAATTATATCCTTTTTTAAGGATATAATAAACTAAAAATAAGCAGGTTATTTTAATTTATTTGCTAAATCAAAAATTGAATAATAACAAATAATGCGGAAATATCCTTTAATTCATAAAATATGTTTTGCATCTTTGTGAGGACAAGGGTCCTTGAAAAGTAACTCCACATTGGGGCCTTGTACGGTTAGCGTATTTCATGAGATTACCGCTAGACTTGGCTTGAAGCGGAGGCCAGGGTGCGAAAGAGCGCCCTGGCCTCCGCTCTTTTTTTGAAATAGCCCAGATCAGCCCCCCCTTGCTTAGCGCTGACGAAGCCACTTTTTTCGTTGGGCATCGGCTATGGCGAACCGAATAGATTCGTAGGACAAGCGCTGTTCAAAATGCTCATAAATGTCTTTCAACTGGTAAGGCTCTTCAAAAAGCGGCAATGCTCCTTGTACCAGGTCAATTGCTTCAGGCGACGCCCAGCGGCTGATGTCGACCTGTTCGCCCCGCTCATACATGGCGGCCAGGTGGCTCAATACGGTCACTGGACTTATCGCCCGCATGCGGGCAATTTCTTCCAGGGGGCGGCCCTCCCGAAACAGGTCCCAGGTGAGTAAATATGTATTGCCCGGAATACTATGCCCTTCCGAGGTCTTTTCGCGCACAAATCGGCGAATTTCTTCGATAAAGGCGTTGCCATAAAGTTGAAGTTTGCGTTCGCCAACACCACTGATGTACAACATGTCGGCATCGGTAAGCGGGCGTTTTTGCGCCATTTCCTCGAGTGTGGCATCGCTGAATACGAGATATGGCGGGATACCTTGTTGTTGGCCGGTTTTTCGGCGCAGGGCGGCCAGGCGCTCAAAGAGCGCGTCGCGCAGCGTTTGGGTGCGGCTGGGCGGCCGCAGGGTTGCGGCTTTTTCCGCTGCCTTTTCTTCCGGTTTTGGGGGCAGTGCCAGCCGTACCGCCTGTTTGTTATACAGGACGGCCTGCCCTGCCTCGGTCAGCTTCAGACAGCTATCCTCGTCGTAGGCGATTTCGATGAGGCCGTGATGGAGCATTTGCGACAACAGGAATTGCCATTCCTCAAAACTGTATTCCCGCCCGGCGCCATAGGTTTTGATCTGATGAAAGCCCTGTTGGAGAACCTCGCGGCGCTGGCTGCCGCGAAGCACATCGATCAGCATATGCATACCGGCCTTTTCCTCCATCCGGACCAGCGCAGAAAGCGCCTTTTGGGCAGCAGTGGTGCCATCGAACTGGCGGGGCGGATTCAGGCACACGTCGCAATTGCCGCAGTTTCGGTCATATACTTCACCAAAATAATGCAACACCGTTTTTCGCCGGCACACCGGGGCTTCGGCAAATTGATACATCCGGTTGAGCTTGGCTATTTTAAGGTCTTTCTGCTCCTGCGCAGCGTCGCCATCCTCAATCATTTGCCGGTAGTTCATCACGTCCTGGTAGCTGAAAAACAACAGGGCTTTTGCCGGGAGGCCGTCTCTGCCGGCACGCCCAAGCTCCTGGTAGTACCCTTCGAGGTTACGCGGCAGGTTGTAGTGAATAATAAAACGCACATTACTTTTATCGATCCCCATGCCGAAAGCGATCGTGGCGCAAATGACCGGCACCCGGTCATTAATGAAATCTTCCTGCACGCGATTGCGCTCCTGCGAGCCCATTTCTGCGTGATAAAATGCCGTTTTGAAGCCCCGGGCGTTCAGTTTTTCCGACAGGTCGGCGCAGGTTCGACGCCCCAGGCAAAAGATAATCCCCGACTGGCCGGGGTGTTTTTTCAGAAAATCCGCAATTTGTTCGAAGCGTTTCTGGCCGGGCCGAACCGCCATGGAGATATTGGGCCGGTCGAAAGAGGCTATAAAAACGGCAGGGTCCTGCAGTTGCAGCTGCGCGGCAATGTCCTTGCGGGTGAGTTTGTCGGCCGTAGCCGTGAGCGCCAGCACCGGCACATCCGGGAATTGTTCCTTCAGGAATTTCAACTGGGTGTATTCGGGCCGGAAATCGTGCCCCCAGGCAGAGATACAATGGGCTTCGTCAATGGCGAAAAGGCTGATCTTCAGGCGCCGCAATAAGGGTTGAAAACCTTGAGACACCAGTTTCTCGGGGCTTACGTACAGGAGTTTTATACGCCCGGCCAGCAAGTCGTCCTCCACATCCCGGGTTTGATTGGGGGTTTGCATACTGTTGATAAACGCCGCCGGTGCGCCGTTGGCGAGCAGCCCTTCCACCTGGTCTTTCATCAGGGCCAGGAGCGGACTGACCACAACGGCGGTCCCCTCCTGGGTGAGTGCAGGCACCTGAAAACAAATGCTCTTCCCACCACCTGTAGGCATCAGCACGAGCACGTCGCGGCGATCGTACACCGCCTGAATGATCTCGGCCTGCAGTGGCCGGAAGGTATCGTACCCAAATACTTTTTTTAAGGCAATTTTCGCATGATCAAGTGTCACGGTTCGCAGTATTAATACAGGCAATTCGGTTTAGCCAGGCCGGTACAGGGAGCTGGGCAAATATAAAACAAAAAAATTGTTTTAAAATAAAAACATTTTGTTTTATATTTGCACGATCAGATACCAATGGCAGGGTATGCTCCCAAAACCCGGTGAATTAAAGATTATTAACTTAAACTGCACCCGCCATGATGCTGGAATTTATAAAAAAACGCTGGTTTACCCTTGCACTACTCCTGATTTTCGGTATTGCCCTGGCTCGAAAAAACTTGCATTTCGATATAAAACAGCCAAAGGCGCCGGCTATTCCGGAAAAACAAGAGAAATACACCCGGGAAACGCCCGCCAGCCAAAGTGCAGCGTTGCTCCATCTCGGCAATGACGGCGCCGCAGCACCCGCCCGGCTTCCCGAGATCAGTGATGCGACTGCCGTCGCCTTTTTGCGGCGCTTCAGCCGGGTAGCCGTGGCCGAACAACAAAAATTCGGCATCCCGGCCTCCGTCATGCTTGCCAGCGCATACGTAAACAGCTTTGCAGGGCAGCGCAACTGCGCCCTGGAAGCCAACAATTTTCAGGCGGTGCGCTGCACGGCGGAATGGGGCGGCCCCGTGGCTACACTCTCCGGCGCCTGCTTTCGCAAATACGAAACCGCTTGGGAAAGTATCCGGGACTTTAATCTGTATCTTCAACAGCGCAATTGGTTTAATAAACTGAAAAAATCGGCAGGAGCGGATTGGCGGGCCTGGGCCAAAGGCCTTGCAACGCACCGGGCGTCGGATGTGGAAGACTTTGAAGCCGAATTAGTAAAAGTCATCGAGGCATACCGGCTGTTTGAACTGGATTAAACGGCAAGACTGCAACCCTCGTCAACAAATTTTTAACCAGTATTAACAACTTGAAAAATGGCAACCTTTCATCCCTACCTCAACTTCCCGGGCAACACCGAAGAAGCCTTTCATTTCTACAAATCCGTATTTGGCGGAGAATTCGGCGTGCAATGGATTTTGCGAGGCGCGATTATTCAACTTTTTCCGTTTGCCGTTGTCGAAGGGGGGCTTGTCCCATTCAACAAAACAAATCAGCAAACATGAAACTCCGCCTCGTTTATTTGCTCTTTTTTGGCGCCCTGCTCACCGTCGTGCTGGCCGCTAATAAAAATGGGCGGGCATCGGAAGCCAAAAAAGGGAATACAGGCGCTCCGGGGGATGAAACAAACGCTAATGGCTCGCCCCGCACCTGCACCTATTGCCATTTTGGCGCTGCTGGCCCGGTTGTCTTTATCCACCTCCTCAATGCGATCGGCGACACGGTGACGCAGTATTTGCCCGGCCAACAATATACCGCCCGGGTATCTATTCAAAATTCCAATTCCAACCTCACCGGTTATGGCTTTCAAATGATCGCCCTGCGCGCTGCTGACAGCACTGATCTGCATGGCTTTTCCGACCCTGGCAACAACACGGTGAACAATTACAAACTGGCCACCATCGCCAACGGCCGCACCTACGCCGAACACGATAATGTGTCGGCAAGCACGCAGTTCAACGTAGTGTGGACCGCCCCGCAGGCCGGCGCCGGCTCCGTCACCTTTTTTGCTGCCGGCAATGCCGTGAACCGCAACGGCACTACCTCGGGCGATGGCGCTTCGAGCGGAATGCTACAGATTCAGGAAGGCCTGGCCTCTGCCACCACCCAGGCGGAGGAGCACCCGGTCCGGCTGAACGTCTGGCCCAATCCGGTCGCGCAGACTGCGCGTATGGAAATAGTGGCAGAACAAGCGGAGGAGTACCGTTTCAGGGTATTCGACTGCGCCGGACGGGTGGTGTGGCAATCTGCCCGCCAACTCCCCCCCGGGCGTTTCATGCTGGATGTACCGGTTGCCGGCTGGACGCCCGGCATATACTTTTTAGAAGCAACAACCGGCACGGCGCGTAGGCTGGTGAAAGTTTTGAAATAAACCGGCGCTTTATCCACGGCCCCCCCCCTATATCGGCAAGGCATGTTCGGCATGCGCCCTTTCATTCTCGTAAAAATCATGCCCGACTCTGATTACTATCATTGATTTGTAAAACTCATTACCCTTTTTTTGCGAGTGAATATTCACTAACTTTTTAATTTTATATATCGAACACCATGACAGGAAAAAACAATCTTTCCGCCGGGTTTATATTTATGGGCTTTTTTATGGCTTATGGTTTCTTGTTGATCTATATGCGGGACTTTGCTCCGGATAAGGAAGCATGGATCGCGCAATACGCTGCGGGCAAGCATTTTGAGTCGAGGTTAGCGCACGTACATGGGAACCTGTTCGCTTTTCTCAACGTAGTCATCGGCTTTCTGCTCTTATATTTTAGCGGGCGCTTGAGCAGTGCAAAAAGTATATCCTGGCTTGCACTCGGTGGCATGCTGATGCCACTCGGTATTCTGGCAGAAGTTTATTTCGGCGCTCCACCCGTATTCGTGCTGCTCGGTGCGGCTTCTATGACAATCGCCGTAGTATGGGCAGGTATCGCATTTTATAAAATGAAAACGACGCATGCAAGTTAAAGACCGCCAGTTGGAAATCCTGGAAACCGCCGGAGCCATTCTGACTAAACAAGGAATCAGCGGTGTGAGGGCCAAAAATCTGGTGAGATGCGTGGGGCTTGCCGAATCTGCGCTGGCGCATGTCAGATTTCGGATTCGACTCAGAACGAGCCGGGCAATAACACGTCGGCTATCTCCTTTTTATTTCAAAAATAACATGCTATATGAAAAAGCACCTTCCTATAATTCTTGCCTTCCTGCTAACGGGGTTTGCTTTGCTTACCCTATTCCTGAGTAGCGCGGTAATTTTCGATTTATTCGGTATTCGGGCCCGGGAAGGAAATTATGTCCCGTTTGTCGTATGGGCCAACTTTGCCTGTAGCATCACCTATCTCCTGGCAGCATACGGATTGTTTACTCAAAAGCATTGGACCGCGAGCTATTGCTCGCGGCGGCAACCTTGCTGGCCCTAGCGTTCGTCGGATTGCAGATACATATCGGATCGGGCGGATTATATGAAGCCAAAACAGTTTACGCATTGCTGTTCAGGATTGCCGTAACGCTCTTCTTTGCCGGCGGCGCTTATTGGGTCGTGAAGCAACAAAAAATTAATTAAGATGAACCTCACCGACAAATCCCATTGGGAAAATATTTATTCCCGGAAAAACGAAGAGGAATACAGCTGGTTTCAGCCTTACCCGCGCCAACGGCGCCGTTGATCAATTCAATGTTCGTAGCCGGAAAGGATTAAAATCCCCGACATGCTCGTAGCCCGGGAAAGGTTGTTTTATTTCCATTACCTTTGCGTCATGCCCTCGTTCGTCCGTTTGTTTGCCCTGTATTTGTTGGTTCTCGGTTCGCTGCCATGTGCAGACGTTGAGCATGATAAGTATTCAGGGCAAGCGGTATTTAAAGCGGACGATTCGCAAGCCTATGGGCACCGCCATAGCTGCGCCGACCCTTGCTCCCCTTTGTGCACCTGCGCGTGTTGTGGGTGTGTGACCATCTCTGTCAAAGCGCCCTTGTTCGAATTGTCTCCGAGCATCCCTCCGGTTGAGAGAAGACAAGCAGGTTTTTTTTATCAAGCCCCCCATTCCGCCGCGCATCTCGTGGTGTTGTTTCGTCCTCCGATAAACAAGTTGGGTTAAGTTTTTCACGCTGACCGGGCTTTCCGGGCTTTCCACATTTGGCACGATGCCGGGTGTGGGCTTCGGCATTTTTCCATCCATCAACCCAACCGTGTCCATGTTAGACAGGATCATTCATTTTTCCATTCACAATAAACTTATCGTCGGACTTTTTACACTGGCACTGGTGATTTGGGGTGTGATTTCTTTCATTCGCCTGCCCCTCGACGCCGTGCCCGACATTACCAACAACCAGGTTCAGGTTATTACCCAAGCCTCTACATTGGGCGCCCAGGAGGTTGAACAGTTTATCACCGCGCCCATCGAACTTACCTTGGCTAATATACCCAAGGTTGTTGAGCGCCGTTCTATTTCCCGTTCCGGATTATCGGTGATCACCATCGTTTTCAAGGACGATGCGGATATTTATTGGGCGCGGCAGCAAGTGTCGGAGGCGCTCAAAGAAGCCGAAGAATCTATCCCGCCCGGGCTAGCAAAGCCATTCCTGGCGCCGATCACCACGGGATTGGGCGAAATTTATCACTACACCATTCATCCGAAAAAGGGTTTCGAAAACAAATACACGGCAACAGACCTGCGCACCTTGCAGGACTGGGTGGTCAAGCGCCAACTTGCCGGGACGCCCGGCGTAGCCGAGGTGAGCGGCTGGGGCGGCTTTGTGAAACAATACGAACTGGCCGTCGATCCCGACAAGCTCAATGCACTGAACCTCACCATGCCTGCCATATTCGAAGCATTAGAGCGGAACAACGAGAATACCGGCGGATCGTATATCGAAAAAGGCAGCAACCTTTATTTCATCCGGGGCATCGGCCTGGTCAGTGCCTTGCAGGACATCGAGCGCATTGTCGTCACTACCCGCAACGGCATCCCGGTATTAGTGCGCGACGTGGGTACAGTTCAGTTCGGTAGTGTCAACCGCCTGGGTGCGGTGACCCGCAACGGCGGGGGTGAAGTGGTTGCCGGCATCACCCTAATGCTCAAAGGCGACAACTTCGTGGAGGTTAGCCGGCGGGTGAAAGAACGGATCGCCGTCGTTCAGCGATCCTTGCCCGAAGGCGTGGTGATCGAGCCTTTTATCGACCGCACGGAATTGGTCGGGCGTACCATCGGCACGGTGGAGAAAAACCTCCTGGAAGGCGGCCTGATCGTGGTGTTCATGTTGGTATTGTTGCTCGGCAACCTCCGTGCGGGCCTGGTGGTGGCCTCGGTTATCCCGCTCGCCATGCTGTTTGCATTTTCCATGATGAACCTCTTCGGCGTGTCGGGCAACCTCATGTCGCTCGGCGCCATCGACTTCGGTTTGCTGGTGGACGGGGCGGTTATCATCGTGGAGTCCATCGTGTATCGAATCACGGGCAGCCATTTGTTCCCCGGAGTCGCGCGGTTGACCCAACGGCAAATGGACAAAGAAGTTTACGCCGCCGCGTCCAAAATCAGAAACAGCGCGGCGTTCGGGGAAATCATCATTCTCATCGTCTATCTTCCGATTCTTTCGTTGGTCGGCATCGAAGGCAAAATGTTCCGGCCGATGGCCCAAACGGTCGGTTTTGCCATATTGGGCGCGTTCATTCTTTCCCTGACCTGGGTGCCGATGGCTGCCGCCTTATTTTTGAATAAGGAAACGACACATAAAGCCAACGTGTCGGATCGTATCATGTCGTTTTTCCAAAAACTTTACAGCCCGGCATTGGAAAGTGTTTTGCGGTGGAAAAAATTGACCGCTAGTATTTCCGCTCTGTTGTTTGCGTTGGCGTTGTGGGGATTTTCGCGCATGGGCGGCGAGTTTATCCCCACCCTGGAAGAAGGCGACATGACAGTGGAATTCAGTATGATGCAAGGCACGTCGCTGACGCAAATGGTGGAAAGCACCACCAAGGCCGAAGAAATTTTGATAAAAAACTTCCCGGAAGTGAAACAGGTGGTGAGCCGCATCGGCTCGGCCGAAATTCCTACCGATCCGATGCCCGTGGAACGCGCGGACATCATGGTGGCTATGCAGCCGAAAGAGACCTGGCGCGAGGAAGTGTGCGACCGGGAAAAAATGCAGGAAGCGATGGAGGAGGCGCTTTCGGTGCTTCCGGGGGTAAATATCGAACTGACGCAGCCGATGCAAATGCGCTTCAACGAACTGATGACCGGCATCCGGCAGGACGTGGCCATTAAAATCTTCGGAGACGATCTCGGCGTGCTGGCCGATGAAGCCGCAAAAGTCGCGCGGCTTATTGCCCCTGTTGAAGGCGTGACCGAGCCGACGGTGGAAAAAGTGCGCGGCCTGCCGCAGGTGCAGGTCACGTATGACCGGGACCGCCTGGCCCAATTCGGACTAAACATAGCCGACATCAACATGATCGTCAAAACGGCTTATGCAGGCAGTACGGCCGGCGTGGTATATGAAGGCGAAAAGCGCTTCGACCTTGTGGTGCGGCTCGAACGCGGATTGCGCACCGACCTGGCCAACCTCGAAAATCTTTACATTCCCACTCCCGACGGGCAAAAAGTACCGCTCAGCCAGGTAGCCGCTATTGAATACAAGGAAGCCCCCGCCCAGGTGAGCCGCGAGAACGGGCAGCGGCGCATATTCGTGGGGTTCAACGTGCGCGGGCGCGACGTAGAAAGCGTGGTGGAAGAAATCGAAGGCATTTTGCAGAAAAAGTTCCAATTGCCAAGCGGTTACTATTACACCTTCGGAGGGCAGTTTCAAAACCTGCGCGAGGCTGAGGAGCGGCTTTCGGTAGCCGTTCCGGTTGCCCTGGCCCTGATTTTTGCCTTGTTGTTTTTCACGTTCCGGTCCGTCAGTCAGGCTTTTTTGATTTTCACCGCCGTGCCGCTGTCGGCCATTGGCGGCGTGGCGGCGCTGGCGCTGCGGGGCATGCCGTTTTCGATTTCGGCAGGCGTTGGTTTCATCGCGCTTTTCGGCGTGGCGGTGTTGAACGGCATTGTCCTGATCGGTTATTTCAATCAACTGAAATCGGAAGGCGTGACCAATGTACTCGAAAGAGTGCGGCAAGGAACCTATGTCCGCCTTCGCCCGGTCATCATGACAGCCGCCGTGGCCTCGCTCGGCTTCCTGCCGATGGCGCTCTCCGCGGGCGACGGCGCAGAGGTACAGCGTCCGTTGGCAACGGTAGTTATCGGAGGACTTATTTCTGCCACGCTGCTCACGCTGTTGGTACTGCCCTGCCTATATGTTTATTTCGAAAAATGGTTCGGCAAAGGAATGAAGCCCGTAGTGGCGTCGCTGGCCATTCTTGCCCTGGCGCTTTTCCCGAAAACGGGAACGGCGCAAACGGCGCTGACGCTGGATGAAGCCGTCGCCCGGGCGAAATCAGACAACCTTCAAATCAAGGCCGGGACGTACCAGATTCAATTGCAACAAACCTTGCGCGGGGCGGCATACGACCTGCCGAAAACAAATTTCAGCGCGCAACTGGGGCAGTACAATTCCAACCGGTTTGACCAGGGCTTCGGCATTATACAAGAAATTCCTAATCCGCGCAACCGCCGCGCCGGGCTGGCTTACGCCGATGCCAACACGCGCGCTGCCGAACTGTCGCTGACCGTCTCGACCAACGACCTGGCCAACGAGGTGCATTCAGCTTGGTACGAGCTCGCCTATCTGTCTGAAAAACGGCGGCTTCTGCAAAGTCAGGATACGCTTTTGGCTGGATTTGTCAAGGCAGCGGACGCGCGTGTGCGTACCGGGGAGACGAACAGCCTGGAAAAAGCAACCGCCGAAGCGCAGCTGGGGGAAGTCCGCAACCAATTGGCCCAGGTTATTTCCGATATTCAAATCGCCCAGGTGCAGTTGCAAACATTGCTTAACGCTGCCCAGCCTGTCGGCATTCCTGCCGATACCCGCTTGGGCAAAAGGACTTTGCCCGATTTTGCGACCGGTGTGACCGACAACCCTTCTCTGGCTTGGTTTCGCCAGCAAGTTGCGCTTAGCCAGGCTTCGACCGGTGTGGAAAAGGCGCGGTTGGCGCCGGATTTCAGCATCGGCTACCTCAACCAGTCGCTTAATTCCGTCGAACCAGACGCCGACCCTCGTTACGCCTCGGGCGACCGTTTTCACGCCGTGCAGGCAGGCATCGCCGTCCCCATTTTTCGCAAGGCGCAAAAAAGTCGCGTCGCGGCGGCAAAGATCGCGGAGCAAATCGCACAGACGAACCTGGAAGCGAGGACGCGCCAACTCGAAGGACAGTTCCGTCAAGCCATCCAGGAATACGAAAAACAGCGCGTCGTATTGGACTACTACGAAAAAACCGCGTTGCCTGCTGCCGATATGTTGCTGATCAACGCCCAAAAGGCATTTCGCGCGGGCGACGTGGGTTACCTCGAATATGCCCAGGCGCTCACGCGCGCCAACGACATCCGGCTCGGCTACTTAGACGCGCTGGACGCCTTCAATCAGGCGGTCATTGACATCGAGTGGCTGGCCGGGAAATAACGCGCCGGCGAGTTTGTTTTTCATTCTTTCAACATCATCTTAAAAATAAAAGACAATGAAATTTCTGCATCATATATTCTTCGCCATGACACTCGGCGCCGTCCTGTTGCCGGCCGGCTGTGGGGGCAAAAAAACCGAATCAGGGGCCGGATTGGAAGTACCTGAACACCAGGAAGGCGAGGAACAGGAAGTGGCGCTCACAAGCGATCAATACAAGATAGCGGGCATTGAGACCGGCAAGGTGGAGACCCGCCCACTCTCCGGAACGGTAAAAGTGAACGGCGTACTGGACGTGCCGCCGCAAAACCTCGTGAGCATCAGCGCGCCCGCGCCGGGGTTTTTGAAAAAATCTGACCTGTTGCAGGGCACACGCGTCCGCAAGGGCGAAGTTATTGCGATATTGCACAACCTGGAATTCATCATCGAGCAACAGGCTTACCTCGAAGCCCGGCAGGAACTCGCCGCCGCGCGCAGCCAATTGGAATATGCCGAGGCTGAGTACAAACGGCAGGAGGAACTCGCTCGTGAAAACGTGAACGCAGGCAAGACCCTGCAAGCGGCCAAAGCCGAGTACACCTCGCTGAAGGCCAGGGTTGCCGGCCTGGAAGCTAAAACAGGCGGCCAACGGGCCCGGCTCAAATTGCTGGGCATTGATCCGGACCGCCTTTCACCCGATAATTTTCAGAGCGAAATCAGCCTTTATGCTCCTGCCAACGGCTATGTGACAGAAGTGAACGTGAATGCGGGCAAGTACGTGGGGAGTACGGAAGTCATGTTCAAAATAGCAGACACGGAACACTTGCACGCAGAACTGACGGTGTTTGAAAAAGACATCCTGAAACTAAAAGTCGGACAAAAGGTACGCTTTATGCTCGCCAACGAAACACGGGAGCGTACGGCCACCATTTATCTTTTCGGACGCGAAATAAGCACCGACCGCAGTATCCGGGTACACTGCCATTTGGACAAAGAAGATACCGATTTGCTACCCGGGATGTACTTCAAAGCCACGGTGGAAACAGGCGCTGCTCCCGTGCCGGCCTTGCCCGAAACGGCGCTCGTGAGCAGCGAGGGCAAGAATTACATTTTTGTGGAAGAAGCGGAGGGCGAGGCCAAGTCGGAAGCCCACGAACACGAAAAAGGAGAAGCCGGCCACGAAGCGGAAAAAGAAAAGCACGGAGAGCATCATTTCCGAATGGTGGAAGTAAGGCGCGGTGTTGTGGACAGCGGCTGGGTGGAAGTGTTGTTGCCGAAGGATCTTGACCCGGTGAACAGTCGCGTAGTGACAAAAGGCGCATTTTATCTGCTGTCTGCCTCCAAAGCGGCAGCCCAGGGAGAAGAAGGGCACGCACACTGAGCAGAGCGTAGTTGCTATTGAAATGCTTGTGGTGCAAGGTCATGGTGCGTGGTGGTGTGCCAATTTATCCAGCGATTTTTGATAAACCAATTCGGAAGAAACGCTATGCCGAGGTGCCCCAACACATTGCGGGTAATTATGGAGATCAGGAAACGGAGCAAAGCCAGTTCGGGTGTCGCCGGGTGGGTTACTGCTTGGCTGTGTATTTTAAAAATAGCGGCAAAATAGCGCGTCCTCCGCGCAAGGGCTCAGCCCGGAGCGCACAAAACAGTGCCGATGCCAGGTTCGATTATACTGGCTTTTTCCCGGCAATGACCGCAAAACTCCCTCTTCCCACTCTTGACTCCGGCCTTTGAGGCTCGGTCTCCTTTCCATCGAAAAGCGTTTGTGCCAATTTGAAACAGCCAAAACCCGCCCTATTCATCCAGGTCATGATTTCATCGGGGCTGTGAAAACGGGCATTCCGGTAGGATGATGAGCCCCGCCGTTTATATTTCCTGGCAATTGCGCCGTTTTTATCCAAAAAAGCGACGACAAAACTGCCGCCGGGCGATAAAACCCGGAAGGCCTCGGCAAAGGCCCCGGGCACATCGTCCAAAAAACAATCCACGGTAACCATAAGCGCCAGATCGAAGTGTCCGCCGGGATATGGCATCTTTTCAGCAACGCCGGTTTCAACTTCAATTCCCCGGCTTCGGGCTATGGCGGCAAAATCGTCCAAAGGCTCTAACCCAAATTGTATGCCCAGTGCAGCGGCAAATCTTCCCGTACCCACGCCGATCTCCACACCCCTCTGAAATGGCGGCAGCACGGACCGGATAGCAGTCAACTCCGATTCGAAGAGCACCGGATGGCGGTCGAACCACTCGTCATAATCGACCGCTTGCTTTTGAAATTCAGGCATACTGTTGGTTTAATTTCGATTCTTCCAATCCTCCGAATGCCCCGCCGCACAATCACATCGCGTTAAATCCCAATTCTCGCAGCAATTCCGCACCTTTTGCCGGTCTGCCGCCATACTTTTTTCATCTAAACCCGTAATTAAAGTATTTGTTTGAATAATTGAATTAGATTTGTGCCGTGAAAAAACGAACCTTTAAAGATAACATTTATTCCGGCATCGCCGGCATGACGAAGGCATTTTCCAGCCCGAACCGGCTGGAGATTATCGACTTGTTGGCAAATGGTGAAAAAACGGTGGAGCAAATTGCCGTACAAACGGCTATCACCGTTGCCAATGCCTCGCAGCATTTGCAGGTACTCAAAACCTCCCGCCTGGTGAAAAGCCGTCGGGAGGGTACCTTCATTTGGTATTCCCTGAACGGTGTTAATGCATTTGCCGCCTGGAAAGCCCTGCGCGACCTGGCGCTGGAGCTGGAACCGGCCGTACAGGCGACGCTCCGGCAATTCCGGCAGGAGATGGGTAGTCCGGGAAGCGTGCATTATAACAACCACCCTGCCAATGAACAGATTTTGTTCCTCGATGTACGTCCGACGGATGAATTTGCCGCCGGACATCTGCCCGACGCGCGCTCCATCCCTGTCGGCGAATTGTCAGAACGCCTGACCGAGCTACCTCGTGATAAAACGATCATCGCTTATTGCCGGGGCCCGTTCTGTACCTACGCCGACGAGGCCGTGCAACTGCTCCGGGCCAATGGTTTTCAGGCGCTGCGTCTGGAGGAAAGTTATCTCGACCTGAAAATAGACCATAATTGATGGACACACTAAAAACCTCCGCCGCCGAATTGGGCTTGCGCAAAAACTGGCGGCAATTCACCTTGCTAGTGGTGGTCAATGCCTTTGTAGGCGGCATGGTCGGTATGGAGCGCTCCATCTTGCCCCGGCTGGCCGAAGTGGAATTTGGCATAGCCGCTAAAACAGCTATATTATCGTTTATCATTGCTTTCGGGATTTCCAAAGCCCTGGCCAATTTGTCTACGGGTATTTTGGCTAGCCGGCTCGGCCGCAAAAACCTGTTGTTGCTGGGTTGGGTATTGGGGTTGCCGGCGCCTTTTTTGCTGATGTACGCCCCATCGTGGGGCTGGATCGTGGCCGCCAACCTGCTCCTGGGCGTACACCAGGGCTTTTCCTGGTCGGCCACAGTGGTCATGAAGATCGACCTGGCCGGCGAGCGCGACCGGGGCCTGGCGATGGGCCTGAACGAATTCGCGGGGTATCTTGCCGTAGCGGCGGCCGCCTTCGTCAGTGCGTGGCTTGCCAGCGCTTATGGGCTCCGGCCTTATCCATTCTACCTGGGTGTGGGGCTTTCCGTGGCAGGAATTTTATCTACGCTGTTTCTGCTGCACGACACGCACGCGCACGTGGCGGCAGAAGCCGTGCAAAGCAAGGTCCGGCGGCTCCGCCATATTTTTATGGACACCAGCTGGCGAAATCGAAATCTCGGCTCCGTCACCATGACCGGTCTGGTCAACAATCTGAACGACGGTATGGTGTGGGGATTGCTACCCGTTTTTCTCACGCAAAAAGGGATGACATTAGCGGAAACGGGCATCCTGGCAGCCGTTTATCCTGCAGTTTGGGGCCTGGGGCAGTTGTTCTCCGGCCGCTTGTCCGATTTTATTTGCAAAAAAGACCTGCTGCTGTGGGGGATGCTATTGCAAGGCATAACTTTGATTGCACTAGCCTTTACAGGCCATTTTTGGGCCTTTGCCACCTTACTGGCTTTGCTCGGTTGGGGCACCGCAATGGTTTATCCAACCTTCCTGGCTTCAGTTGCGGAAAACACGCATCCCTTCGACCGGGCCAAAAGCTTGGGGGTGTTTCGCTTTTGGCGCGACATGGGCTATGCCATCGGCGCGCTGCTGACGGGGGTACTGGCTGACGCCTTTGGGGTTTCGGTAAGTATCATAGCAGTTGGTGGGTTGACGCTTGCGGCTGGTCTTGGCGCAAATTACCGGATGCACTGCCGTACAGGCAATCCGACGTTTTGGGCATGGGCGCGCCAAAAGTGGGTCATCCAGAAGCATCCGGAAATAAGTGAAACATAAACAAACCATCTATAAATGAAACAACCAATTTTCAATCTTCGCTTTACAGGTATCCTCCTGATCATGGGCGCCGTCATGGTCAACCTCGGATTTGGGCATCGCCCTGTGCAGTTACAGGATGCTTTCGATCTCCCGGCTTTCCTCGAAGCCCATGAGCACCAGGATTTTTGGATATGGTCGTTCCGGATACTTGTTTTCGGCCTGTTCATTCAGATCATGGGCCTGGCTGCTTTGAAAACACTTTTCCGGCAATCGGAAGCAGATACGGTTATAAGTCCCGGCATTCTGGTGTGCACATTTGCCTTATTGGTCTCCGCAATTTGCGAAGCGTATTACATGCACATGGGGGCATGGGGCGGCTGGAAAGTTTCCACGCTCGAAACATCGCTTCAAAACCCGTTTTTGCAAACGCTGGAAGTCACCAGGGAATGGGTTATTTGCCTGACGAGAACAGGCTATATGTTTTTCTGCTTAGGTCTGACTGCCGTGGGTTGGGGGCTGCTCCGCGATACCTTATTTCCCAAGTGGCTGGGCATATATGCGCTGGCACTGGGGATTGGCGGCATCACTATCATGATGATCTTTGATTCCCGCACCGACCTTTACGTGCCCGTGCGTTGGGGGTTTTCAATCTTTTTCCTGCTGACCGGATTTTTATTGTTGAAAACAGGTAAACAGAAAGAAGACGGCAAATAATCGCATGATATCCGTGAAATAATCTGTTAAAGGATATAGTAAATTTATGAGTAAGATTCATTGGGAAAGTATTTATAAAAGTAAAGCCGAATCTGAATACAGCTGGTTTCAGCCCTACCCGCGTACCAGCATCGAATTTATCGAATATTTTAAATTGCCGAAAAACGCCCGGATCATTGATATCGGCGGCGGCGACAGCCACCTGGCGGATGCTTTGCTCCAACTTGGCTACACAGACATTACGGTCTTGGATATCTCCGAAAAAGCGATAGAAAAGGCAAAACAACGCCTCGGCGCCCGGGCCCGACAAGTCAAGTGGACAGTCTGCGATATCGCGGAATTCGGCCCGGCTGACGGTCAATACGACTTTTGGCACGACCGCGCAGCCTTCCATTTCCTGACGACCGGGCCGCTTATCCAACAGTACGCCGATATTGCCCAGCGGGCCGTTCGCCCCGGCGGATACCTGGTGCTCGGCACTTTTTCCACCAAGGGCCCCCAAAAGTGCAGCGGCCTGGAAGTCCGGCAATACTCCCGTGCGGCAATGCGTGCTGTATTCGGACCATTTTTCCGTCGACTTAAATGCCAGGAAGAAGCGCATACAACGCCGGCAAAGTCGATTCAGCATTTCTTGTATTGTGGTTTCCAACGGCAATCAGGATGAATCGAATGTTCGCATCTGGTAAAATTGTTAAAGTCCTGAAACCTTAACTAAACAGCCTGCGCTGCCAGGAAATAGCGGACTTAACTTTGCGTTAACACTAAAAAGGCCGCCTTTGCAGTTTCATTGGTATGGTATCTGCGTATTAAGGATACAATGCCCGAAAGGGTGTTCTCAAACAAAATTGCTAAAAATGAAAAAATTGCTTTTTCTGCTGTTATTTGCTCCCCTTGCTCTTTTTGCAGACCAGGGCAATCCCAGCCTGGAAGCCATTGCAAAAGCCCTGAGCAGCGGCGACGTCGAGGCGTTATCGCAATATTTCGCCGACAATGTGGAGGTGTCTATCCTGGATAAGGAGCAACTTTATCCGAAAGCCAAAGCCAAAGAGGTTGTTCGCGCGTTTTTCGACGCCAACAAACCGAAGTCCTTCAGCCAGGTGCACCAGGGCACCAGCCGGGAAAATAGCGACCAATATTGCATAGGCAATATGTCGGCTTCCACCGGTTCGTACCGGGTTTATATCTACCTGAAAATGAGCGGCAACAGCGCCACCATTCAGGAGATCCGGTTTGACAAGGGATAAACGCCGCCTGAACGATATCCATTCCTGAACAAATAATTTTGCAACGGCCCGGGCAATATTGTCCCGGGCCGTTTTTTATTATTTATTGCAACCGGAGGGGGGCGACGGCAAAAAAGCCCCCGTCGCAGCAAATCTATTTTTAAAATGTATTTATTTTTGCGCCTCCGATAGTCAATCACCTATTTTTTAACAACATACAACAACACCGAACAAATGGGTAAAGGAGATTTTAAATCGAAGCGCGGTAAAATCCGGCGCGGCTCGCATGGCAACAACCGCCCCAAACCGTCCAAACTGCGCGCCGCCAAAAAAGCGCAAAAAGCCTGATATCGCCATGTACAAACTCGCTTGTTGGTTGTTGTTGACCGCCATGGCCGCCATGCTCCAGGCGCAATCGCCGGCCGGCACCTGGAAGACCATTGACGACGACACCGGCGAGGCGAAAAGCCATGTGCAGCTATATATCCAGGATGGCCAGCTGTTTGGCAAAGTGGTCAAATTGCTCAAATCCTCCCCTGACCGGAAATGCGACAAGTGCCCCGGCGAACGCCGGAACCAACCGGTGCTGCAAATGGTTATCCTGGAAAACATACAGCCCAAGGGGGTACTGGCAATCGGGCCGTATCCTCGATCCGGAAAAAGGCAAATGGTATACCTGCAAGCTTTGGCTGAAAGAAGGCGATCCGAATGTATTGGTTGTTCGCGGATACCTGGGCCCTTTTTACCGGACGCAGTACTGGTACAGGGTGAATTGAGCGCTCGTACCGCAAAAAAATATTCTACAGGGTTGCACGGTAAAAATAGTCGGTCTATCTTTGCCCCGCTTTAGAAAAACCACCTGTTTTGGCCCGTGGTGTAACGGTAGCACAGCAGATTTTGGTTCTGTTTGTCAGGGTTCAAATCCTTGCGGGCCAACAAATAATAAAAATAACCCGTTGTAAGCGAAAAACTTACAACGGGTTTTTGTTTTTGGGGTACGGCTCGGGGTACAGTTTTGAGGTTGATTTTACAATTCGGAATCAGATTTTGTACTGATTGTGAAGTAGGTGTACTCATCAGCCCCTTTGTACCATTTATACTGGATTCTCTGGAACCGCATGTCTTTAAACGCCAATTGCAATTCGTTTTGAAAGACCTCAATATTTCTGTTGGCAGCAAAGGTTCCTCCAATAAACTCAATCTTGGTATTACCAGTGCCAAAGACTCTCACATCAATATCCTCGCGCCAAAGTTTTTCCCCAGCCTCTTTTCCCCATGCCTTTCTAAGTAGGGGAAATGCAGTTCTTTGAATACTTGACAATTCCGATCTCCATTTAGCAGCTCTTTCCACTAATGTTGAGTCATTCGAGTTTAGAGCGACATTAACCATTTCTGCAAATTCTTGCAGTTGTCCAACTCCGTTCATTGGAGTGTATTCGCCGTTTAGGTACTTACCTAAAACGAAACCGCCTAAACTCTCTTCAAAATTATTCCACTTAGCCTTTTCTAATGAGTCTTTGTTAATGATCGTGACGTTAGCCGATTCTTGAATCGAGGAATCATTGCCGTTTGAATAGGAGGTTGGTTGGCTACAATTACAGGAATTTCTAAAAAGGTAGCCTATACCTATGACCATTGCAGCAAAAAAAATGAGACACCCTTTATTCTTGAAAAGGTTGTTTGGGTTTTGAATTGTTTCCATTTTTTTAAGATTTAGTTCAATATGAAAAAAGAAGCTAAAGTTATCTTTAAATTCGCTTTTCTAAAATGAAAATGAAAATGAAAAAATCCAAAGGGAACAAGTTAAATAAACTTACCAGAGAAGAAATTGAGAATGGACTTGAATTTCAATCCAAATTTGGTTGGACATTTTATTCCGAAAGGGAATTGTTAGAAAATGCTGTTACCCAGCAAGTGAATTTTGTTGTGGCGGCATACGCAACATTTATAGCAGCAGCAAGGTTCAAGTAGGATGCGAGGTTGAACGAATGTATGTTTTGGGTGCTGGAACCTTATTGCAGTTGATCTTATTATTTGCAATTTACCGGGTTTATAAAAGGTGGGACTTAGTAATTCGAATCCTTTATCACGTAGATGAAAAACACGTTTTACCCATGCTCAATAAAGAGACAGAGTATTTTAACTGGCTCGCCAAAAAGAAAACCCTCCATATTCGGGCGCTATGGATTCCGATATTCTGTGTCATTACAACCAGCATTGGATTCTCTTACTACTTATTTAGGGTTATTTGAAATTTGTTTCATCCGCACCTTTCCCCCCGTCCGTTTCTCCCATGCCTCAACCCGGCAAGTATCGGAGCAATAGCGGGCGTTCCAATGTTTCTTTTCGAACGGTTGGCCGCAATGCTGGCACGTTTTGGTTTTGTCTTTAACGTTCACCGTTGAACGTTCACCGTTGGCGGCTGTCCACTTTGCGCCGGATTATGCAATGGATAAACTCGAAGGGGTTTTGGAGTTTGAAAAAGGGGGAGCATACCTACCAAATTTTACATTCAAGTGGTGAGGTAACATTTTTAAAAAACGCCGTTTGCCCTATTGGTACCAACTCGTTTCTTTTTCGTCCAAATCTGTAAAGGCCTTGTACCCTTTTAACTTATGCCGTGACGCCGGGGAAAGGCCCAGCCGATCCGAAAGTGATAGCATATTTTTAAAGGCGGTTTCAGCCAATTTCCGGTAATGGTTCGGGGCAGTAACCTTGTTATGGAGTTCCACGACTAGGGGTTCTTTTTCCGTTTCCAGGGTGCAGCGGATATAGGTTGATGCCTCATTTGCAAATTGTGCCAGCGCGTGAATGTCGGATGCCTTTAACATCACCAGGGCAATGAGTTTCTCCCCCTCATCGGAGTAAATCCGGGCCGCCATTTCGGACAACTCGAAAGGCGGGGGCGGTAACGTTTTGAGCAAATTCCCAAACGGCGAAGGGGTATCTTTTTTCTTTTGTGCCATATCACTTTAGTTAGAGTTACAATTTATCGGACGGTTTCAGGGAAAAGGAATACCCCCTTAGCAAAACTTAAAAAATCTCATTATTGCCTGTATGTGCGTGTGGCTAGGACGGCGATGTACCGAACTTTCTTTTTAAGGATTGCAAGTACCCCTACCCCTTACCCCTCCTTACACGACTTGTTCCTACCCTTCGCCGCTCGTTCCCCCCTTACTATCCCCTTTTATTATTGTTCCATTTTTGTCAACGCAAACCATTGAAAACCAATGTTTACAAAAATACGTTATTCAAGGCGTGGCCGCCGTTTGTAGTTTAGATTGGTTTGTACCTCATCGGTTTGGCGAAGGAACCATTCACCGCCTCTTTTGAAAATCCGGCCTTTCATTTCGGGGAATCCTTTGAGGTATGTCCGGGGGGTGTCAATGTTTAGCGGTTCGGGTTTCTTTTTTTTGGTTAACATGAACCCCGCCCGGGTTGCTGCCTTGCGATACCGGCATACAGTTGAGCGAGGAACGCCGTATTGCCGTTCAATCAATGACAAGGCAACCGGAAAGAATTTAGGGAGGTTGGCGGGCCGTTTGGGTTGAATTGGCACCCTTTTTCTTTGCCTCCCAAACGTTCCCGCCAATACCTCACCTTTTGCGCCCGAACGAAAGAGCCGAACGCACAGGCCGTTGTGAATGCCTCAACATCGGGCATTCTGTCAATGTCGAACCAGACGGCTAACCGGCCCGGCAACTTTTCAACAATCCGCAAAGTATCAAACCCCCGGATGTGCGTTAAGTCATTGTTAGAATTGTACCCTAACCAATTTTTTTGCCTCAACCGATTAACAGCCCGTTCAACGGTACGGCTCGAGGTGTTGAGATGAACGGCAAGGCGGGCAATAATAGCCGGGGTTAGTTGCACATGGCCATTTGTCCAATGTTTCAATAGTAGCCAAACCTGAAATTCCCGAAAGGATCGTTCCTCAAACACACGCAATGCCAGCCCAAAAGGAACGAGGTAATATTTCCGTATCCTGTTTTTTTTCATCTCTTTGAAATTCAATTAGTTTGGCGTACTTTTGTACACAGAAAAGGCACACGCCTTGACGTTCTCACCGACAACGCCGCCGCCGGGTAATCGCGGGGCGTTTTTCATTTAACTACCTTCCGCCAATAGTCAGCAATGAACCATTCCCGCCGGTTCGGGTAGATTTTATAGCCGTTGAAAAAGTGAACAACTAACCGCCGGTTGGCCTCCGAAAAGGCGAAAAGGCAGAAACTGTTTTTCTTTTTTCCGTTAAGGAACTCGTAATAATCTCCAAAGTACAGACCCGGGAATTGGGTAGCCAGGAGACCAGTAAAAAACAGATATTTTCCGCCTTTTATCCTGCTGTGAATGACAAATTCGGAGTTGATTTTATCGGGCCGCCGGGTTTCTTCAACCTTTAGTTCTGACGGTATTTTAGTGAATCCAATGGGGCAATGTGTTTGCACATACCAGCCCGTTTCAGGGTTCAGTTCGAAATGGCATACCCGAACATCGGGCGTACCTTTGCCTTGCATTCTCATAAACTTTAATTTTGAGTTTGAATAAGTGATCCGGCCCGCTGGAATTTTTGCAGGGAGGTTAGGGCTGCCAATACCTCATCCTTTCGGAACCGGACAACCGGCCCAATTCGATGTTTGAGCAACCGCTCCAATTTTGTCCAGTTGTCCACAGTTGCCAGGGATACGCCTAACAATTCGGCAACTTGACGCCGGGAAAGGAGTTCGGGAAATTCGGTGAAAGGTTCAGCCTGTTTAAGTTCATCCCGAAAGGCCCGGAGTTCATCCCGGAAAATGGCCCGGAGTTCGCCAGGTTCAATAATTGAAAAACTCTGCATGGTGCGTATGTTTTTAGTACGCTGCAAAGTTGAGGCGGGCATTGTCGGGGTTCTGTCGGTAACTTGTCGGGGTTGTCGGGAATTTAGAAATGTTGTTCTAAATACTTGATCATCTTAGTTTTAGATATTTTAAACGGACGGTTTTTAGGCTCAAAACCCTTTGCCGGGCGTTTGATTATAAACCGCTCACAAAATGCTCGTTCATATTGGGCACGATCTAGATTATGTAGAAAAGTATGTTTAGTAAATTCAATTAGAGCGACAATCGGCCCTAATGGATTAGGATATTGAGTAACCCGCCATTGTTGTTCCTCATCAATGAACTCTAACCGATGTAAGGCCTCCAATAGAAAAGGTATATCCTGCTCAGGGTTGAGAAAAATTTGGCGGAAATATTCCGGCTCTTTGTTGGAAAATGGTTCCGCCCTACGACCACTTGGAAACCTGTTTTCAAACCCCTCAAATGGCATAATCTCTTTAATTTCAAAATCGCCTGAACTAATCTGTTTTCTCCAATCTTTTAGTTCATCTCTGAATGTTTTGATCCGGGCAATTAGATTAGGGGCAGCATTGCCAGAATCAAAGATTCTTAATTCTGCATTGTCTAAAGTTGAAAGAATCTGGAAAATTCGTTTATCCCCTTGCTCTTTCAACCGCTCTTTAACATCCGCTGCCCCGGTAGATACAGGGAACGGAATTTCAACGATCATTTTGCATGAGTTCAGCAAGGCCAAATCGTCACTGCTTTGCCGGGGAGAACCATTGATTCTTCAAAATCCTTAGCGCCTCATGCTCCTTTTTGTCGAAGTGAGATTGGATTTTATTTATTGCATGGATTGAACGATCAACAGGGTACTTTTCCCACCTCCAAAATTTAAGGGTAAATTTCATTTTGTTACAGCAACTTTTAAAGGGAAAGGGTGAAAAATTTGTTCCGGGACAAAAGGAGGGCGTTTTCCTCTTTGGTAATTTGGATATACCGCATAAATGCCGCCTCTGTTTTGTGGCCGGTAATCTTCATTATGGAAAGAGCCTGAACCCCCGATTTAAAGGCGTTGGTAGCAAAGGAGCGCCGGGCTGTATGGGTGGAAAGGAGTTCGAATTTTCGAAAGGTGTGAGTAACCTTTTCCCCACCTATTTTTTTAGTAATGATAAACGGTTCAGTGAACCCGGCCAACTCCCCCAACTCTTTCAGGTAGTTGTTCATTTTTTGGTTGGATATACCCCGGGGCGGTTGGCCGCCGTTGCGTTTCAGTATGGCCCGAACGTATGGGTGAACCGGAATAACTACCCGCTCCCCGGTTTTTTCAGTATCAATTTCGATTACCTCAACCCCGTCAATAACATTGAAATGTTCGGGCCGTATTTGGGTAAAGTCTGAAAATCGCAACCCGGTAAATGCTCCAATTAAAAACAAGTCACGGACCCGGGCCAGCCGGAAATTGCCTGTTAGTTCCAGGTGGAAAAGGGTTTCCAATTCGGCCATTGAAAGGTAAATTTTTTGGACTGGTTCGGCCTTAACCCCTAACCGTTTGGTATTGCGGTAAACCTCAACCTCCCCGGTTGCCCCTTTTTCGGTTGCATCGGCAAGGATAGTTTTAAGGATACGCAATTGTTTGTGAACGGTATTTTCGGCAAGGTTCTGAGCATACAGAAAATCCCTGTATTGTTCCCAAAATTCCGGGGTTATGTCGCGAAAGTCCAACCGCTGTTTGTGTTTGGATTGGGCAAATTCTTTGAGTTTGTTGAATAGGTTCCTGTACTGTTTTATTGAACCCTCTTTAAACTTTGGGGAGGCCGTCCGTTCCTGAATGAAATTTTCAATGAACGCAAAGAGGCCGCGT